>JAZQCA010000021.1:0-2063 GCA_045545975.1 Akkermansia sp. | reverse complement strand
GTTCGCCACGGCCTGCTTGTTGAGGTGGAGCGTGCCGCCGTAGAGATTGATCTTGCCTGTACCGAGAGCGGTGGCGGTACCGGTCTTGACTGTACCGGCATGGATATTGGTGCCGCCGGAGTAACTGTTGGCCGTATTGATGGTCAGGCTACCGCTGCCTTTTTTGGTGAGGGCTGTGGTGCCGATGATGGAGCCGGGGGTGACTGTGGAACCGGCAAATGTGGTTGCCTGCGAGCCGTTGACCTGAATGTCTGCCGGTCGGACGGCTCCCGAGATGGTGGCCGTGCCGCCATTTTGGAAATAGGCGCGATCCAGACGACTGAAGCCATGGGTATCTGCCATCGAATTAATATACCAGCCGGAAGTTCCCCCCTGAGCCCACACGGCATTGCCTTTCCACTGAAGGTTGGCTCCCAACGAGGCAATGTTGAGTTGGATATCGTTCTCGCTCCGGGTGATGCTGTACTTCACGCGAAGATTTTCCGGATTGTAGAGTGTTAAGCCGGAGAGGCTTCCGTTGAGTGTTGCCGCTGTTGCCAGGGTTCGGGTACCGAGGCTGAATTCCTCGCTCAGTCGGATCGTGGTGGGGGCCGTGATATTCAGCGCACCGCTGATGTTTATGGCGGGGACCGTTGCTGCATTCTCGCTCAGGTTCAGGTGGAGGGTACCTCCTCCCAGAGTGAGGTTTGCGCAGGATGTGTACCCGGATGTGACCTTGAGAGTTCCCCCGGTGAGCTTGATATGACCGGCGTAGCGAGTCGCGCCGGTAATGCCGGAGGAGCCGGAGCTGATGGCGATGGTGTTGGAAACGGCCGTGCTGTTCAGGTTGAGGGTGCCACCGGTGAGGGCAATGGTGCTGTTGCCGAAGGCAGAGGCGCTGCCTGCCTTGAGCGTACCTGCTGCGAGAGTTGTGGTGCCGGAGTAGGTGTTGACCCCGCTGAGAGTGACTGTCCCCGTGCCGATCTTACGCACTCCGGCGCTGCCTGTCAGGACATTGGCAATGCTGCCGGAGCTGAGTTGAGCTGTCTTTGTGAGGTTGAGGGCGCTACCTGCCAGACTACCGCTTGTGAGAGTGAGCTGACCGGCGTAGGAGGAACCGTTGTTGATGGTGGCCGTGCCTTGGACGTTGATGGTGTTCGGAATAGCCTTGCCGTTGAGGTTGAGGGTGCCGCCTTTCAGGGTAATGGCTCCGGTGCCGAAGGCGGAAACATTCCCCGCGGACAGGACACCTGCGGTGAGCGTGCTGCCCCCGGTATAACTGTTGCTCCCATTGAGAGCAAGACTTCCGGCGCCTGATTTCGTTAGGGTGGCGTTGCCGCCGATGCACCCTCCGGTCAGAGTGAGGGATCCGGTATTGCTTACGAGCAGAGAGTGTGGCGCAACCGTTCCGCTGACTGTGATGGTTTTTGTGGCGCTGCCCTTGAAAATCACACGCTTGCCATCGGTTGCCACACTATCATTGCCCAGCTGATTATTGCTCCAGATGCTCCCTTGACCATCCCAGGTATGACCGGGGATGGGATCGAAGGTCAGGTAGAGAATGTTGTTGGCATAGCTCAGCGTACCATGGGTTGTGGAGAAGAGACTTTCCCAGTTGCTGTGGGCTGTGCCGAAACGGATGAGCGCGTATTTGCTGCCGTCTGTCAGGGATTCCGACCACAGCTCAATGTCCAGGTTACCCCCATTGCTGACAATGGAACCATTGAAGGTGATGTAGGGAGTGGAGCTGAGTCCCTCGCTGATGTACAGCTCGGCTGCACCGGCGAGGTTGAGGGTCGTAGCAGTCATAGTGACCGGGGCCGTGGTGGCGAGTAGGGCGCCGGAGTTCAGCGTCAGGCTCGTCAGGTTGATGGTGCCGCCTTCCAGCGAGATGGTTCCGCCCTCTCCGATCGTGGCACTACCTTTCCAGGTCGCGGCATTCCCCATGCGGACGATGTAGTTGCGTACATCGGTTTGTGTGGTTTTGAGGGTCATGCCGATGAAGGTGGAGGCTCCCCCATCGACCGCGGTGAGTGTCGTGGCGGTGAGGGTGTTGCCGCTGCCGGTGAAGGTGTAGGGCTTGG
>JAZQCA010000020.1:0-34422 GCA_045545975.1 Akkermansia sp. | reverse complement strand
CTGCAGCAGCTCGGCCTCGCTTACCGCAGGTCGGAGGGGGTGGGTGACGGGCTGCCGTAGGCAGAGATTGCCGCAGGAGTCGGCTTCGGCTCCCCATTCTTCGAGGAAGTGGGTGAGGGGGATGGTGTACCGACAGAGCCGGGCGGTATGATCGGGTGCGAGGGGGCAGAGGCGGATGGTTTCGGCCGGGGAGTTGTGCAGGGCAGCGGCGAAGTTTGGCTCGAGGGCGGCGGGATCGGCCGGGGTGAAGATGAAGAGGATGTCGAGCTTGGGGAGATCCTCGGTGAGGTCGCTGAGGGTACGGTAGCCGGAGGGGTAGCGGCAGGCGGGGCCGAGGGTGGAGGCGATGAGCTCATCGAGCTCGGGGCAGGTGCTGTGCCGTGGGGCGGTGAGGGGGTCGTACTCGTAGAATGCGGTGCCGCAGTAGCGGCTGAGCTCGTTGACTTGGGCTGCGCGCAAGGGGCTGTAGCCGACGGGGAAGAGGAATGCGATGCGGCGCTTGCCGCTCTTCAGGGCGGTGGACCAGGCGCGGAAGGCTCCCTGGAGTGCCTGTTCCGGGTAAGGGGAGTTGTTGAAGGTGGGGGAGTCGGGGCGTGCGGGGTTGTATAGGTCGAGGAGGGTGGCCTGGGCAAAGGCCGGCAGACCGCGCCGTACGGCGGAGTAGTGCGGGTTGGGCTGCAGCATGGTGGGTAGCCCGTCGTGGCAGACTGCCAGCAGGGGAAGGGCGCCGGTGGCCCAGGGCATGGAAGTGGCCAGGCAGGTGGCCTCGCCGGGGAGCTGCCACTCGGGACAGGACTCCGGCTCGATGGCGAACTGCTGCGCTCTGCGGCAGGCGGGTAGGGCGGTGAGTACCAAGGCTCCCAAGCCTTTCAGGAAGTCACGTCGGGATGGCACGGCAGCGGATGGTGGAATGGCGAGCGGCCCGCTTGTGCCGTGCCTGCGGGTGCAGGTTGGCGAAGCGAGCCGGACCGTGGTGGGGGGTGGGGGATTGTTCCGATCAGGCTTCCATTTCCCGGAGGACGGGATTGATGACGGACATGGTCTCGATGATTCTGTCGTTGACGTTGTTCTGCACCATGCCGGCTGCCATGCGGCAGGCGTTGAGGATGGCGGTGGCATTTGCCGAGCCGTGGGCGATGATGGAGACACCGTTGACGCCCATGAGGGGGCAACCGCCGATGGCGTCGGCGCTCATGCGGGCCTTGAGGCTGCGGAAGACGGAGCGCATGCAGAGTGCGCCCATTTTGGCGAGAGTGCTGGACATGATGCCGGACTTGATCCAGTTCGTGTAGGCGTGTGCAGTAGCCTCCACACTCTTGAGGAGGATATTGCCGGTGAACCCGTCCGTGACGGCGACATCGAGCTCGGTTTCAAAGAGGTCGTGACCCTCGCAGTTGCCGGTGAAGTTGAAGGGCAGAAGCCCCTTGTCGGCAAGTGCGCGCAGGAGGGCGTAGGTCTTGAGTGAGAACTCGCTGCCCTTGCAGTCCTCGGTTCCGTTGCTCATGACGGCTACATTGGGCTGTTGGCGGTTGTAGACGTAGCGGGCCATCAGGGCGGACATGACGGCGTAGCCCACGAGGTGGCTGGGCTTGGCATCGGGGTTGGCGCCGGTGTCGCTCACGAGGACATAACCATGCACGCTGGGAAGGGGGGAGATGATACCGGCGCGCTCCACGCCTTCGAGTAGGCGCAGTTTGATGGTGCTGGCTGCTACGGCTGCACCGGTGTTGCCGGCAGAGACAACGGCGTCTGCCTCGCCTTTCTTCACCATATCGACAGATATGCTCATGGAGGAATTTTTCTTCTGTCGCACGGCTGCCAGCCCGCTTTCGTCCATGCCGACGACTTCGGGGGCGTGGACGATTTCGACCCTGCTGTCAGAGCCAATGCCGGCGGCATCGCACTGTTTCTTCAGGGTGCTTTCATCGCCGACCAGAAAAAGTTTTTTGAGGAAATTCATCTTGGAAAGAACCTGTACGGCTCCTTCGACATTCACGTCGGGTGCATTGTCGCCCCCCATAGCATCGATAGCTAATTTCATATATGTAAAATGGAATGTTCGTGTACACTCTAACACACTTTACCCATCTTTGTCAACACAAAAACCGCCCGGCAGAGATTTCTGCAGGGCGATTGAAGTAATTTTTAAGCAGGGGTTCTATTCGGCAAGCGGAATCAGTCTACCAGCTTGACGATCACCTCAGCCCCACTCTGGGTCTTGTAGGTTCCGCACTGGCCACAGGCAGTGTGACCGGGAACGGCTGCACCGCACTTGGGGCACTTGCCGAGTTTGGGTGCCTTCCAGGCCTGGGCGGCCAGGCGGGAGCGCTGCTTCATCTTGGACGTTCTGCGTTTCGGAGCTGCCATAGTTGTGTATTGTGGTTAAGATTAGCTGTGAGTGAGAGTGGAGCTTGCGCGTCACTTACCCGGGAAATTATCTAAGGCATCCCAGACGCTATTGCCACTCGGGGTGGCAGAGTTTACACCCGAATGGGGGTCTTTGTCCAGCCTAAAATCACAAAATGTGTCATTTATTTCACATTCAAGGCCTGAAATTTCACATTTTGGGTATACGGGGAGCTCGAGGAGAAGCTCTTCGCGAAGCTCCTGGGTGATATCGATGGCGATTTTTCCCTTCACGTCAAAGGAGATGGTGAGGTTGTCGATGGTGACGGAGTAGTCGAATTCGCGCAGGCAGCGGTCACAGCGCATGCGGAAGGGAGCGGTGATGTTGCCTTGTACGAGGAGTTCCGTGTCGTAGAGGCGGGCCTCGAGTTCATAGCGGAGGGGGCCGGTGCTGACGGCTCCGGTGGAGTCGATGCCGAAGATGTCGCCGCTGAGCTCACCGCGGATGTGGAGACCTTCTTCGGGGAATTCTTCGAGGGGGATGATGAGGTGGTTCATGGATTTTGGGATTGACGATTTATCAGTCGGTCGGCTATGAAGCGGGGCGGGCAATGCCCGGGCCAAGCTTGCCGCTGCTTTCGGTCTTAAGGCGAGAGAGGTGCCGCACTCAGAAAATAGTCGATTGTCGATAATGGTCAAATGGCGATTACTCTGCCTTGTTTGTCGGTGAAGGAGCCGAAGATGAGGCGGATGATGTCGATGAACTGCCATATACCGAAGAGGCCACCGGTGAGCAGCTGGATGATGCCGGTGATGATTTTGCCGGCGTATATGCGATGGAGGCCGCAGCAGAGGAAGAGGCAGAGGAAGGAGAGCATCAGGGCTGTGGTGCGGCTGAGTGGGGAGATGTTGGGGTTGTTGTGCATGGTCTTGCTGGGAGGGGGGATGAGTTTAGCGGGCGAGGACGGCCGGTTGGCCGCTGTTGCCACAAGCGGAGATGGGGCGTACGGCTATGCGGGTGGCGCCATTGAAGAGGGTGGCCGGAAGGGTGACTTTGCGCTGGCTGCCGGGGAGTATGCAGATGGTGCGCCAGGCACGACCATTCCCGGCTTGGATGACCCACTTGCGCGCATTGTTGGCAGCGGGAACCCAGGAGAGGCGGATGGTGCGCCCGTTGTCGGCGGCTTGCACGGCAGGGCGTGCGGGGCATGTGCGGCCGCACCAGGGCATGGCGGGGGGGAGGGCATAGGAGGTGTAGCGGCGAGCCAGATAGTTCTGGATGCCGCCGGCGTTGCTGCCGATGGATCTCCAGCTCCAGAAGAGTTGTCCTGCGCTCTGTCGGGCGAGTCGGCGGGAGTAGTCGATTTGGGCGTCTATTTCGGAGGCGGGGCGGCCGGGATCTTCTTTGCTGTTGATGCGTGCGGTGGCGATTCCCGGCCAGACGGGGCGGCCGGGGTTGATGGCGGACCACCAGCGCATGAGGGCGGGGAAGCTCTGGTCGCTGTCGATGCGCCAGTAGAGCTGTGGTGCGAGGTAGTCTACCCAGCCGTTGGCGAGCCACTTACGGGCGTCGCATGCGAGGTGCTCGTAGGCGTTCACCCCGGCTTGTACGCCGCTGGGGTAACCGGGTTGCCATATGCCGAAGGGGCTTATGCCCACGCGGACCCAGGGCTTGATCTGCTTGACCCCGGAGTAGAGGCTGCGGACGAAGGAGTCGATTGCGGCGCGGCGCTGAGAGGGGCTTTTGCCATCGGCTATGTTGTTGTGCGGGGGGTAGGGGTAGAAGTAGTCATCGAGGTGTACGCCATCGATGTCGTAACGGCGGACGACGTCGAGGATGACGTTGAGGACGTGCTGCCGGGCGGTGGTGCTGGAGGGGTTCAGTATGGTGGTGGAGCCGGCTTTCTTGAGCAGGGAGGGCTGACGTTTGGCGATGTGGTTGCGACCAACGGGGCGACCGCTGATGGTGGCGCGGAAGGGGTTGAACCAGGCGTGAAGCTCCAGTCCGCGCTTGTGAGCCTCGGCTATGGCGAAGGCGAGCGGATCGTACCCGGGGTTCACGCCGGGGCCGCTCAGCCAGGCGCTCCAGGGCTCAATGGAGGATTTGTAGAGGGCATCGCCATTGGGGCGGATTTGCAGGATGATGGCGTTGAGCTTGAGCTGTACGGCTTTGTTGAGGATGGTGAGTAGTTCCTGCTTTTGTTGAGCGGCGGAGAGCCCGGCGCGGGAGGGCCAATCGAGGTTGTAGACGGTGGAGACCCATACGGCGCGGAATTCGCGGGGGGGCTCGGCAGCGTTCTCATTCACTTGCTGCCAGGCTTGGGCAAGTGAGGTGGTCAGCAGGATGAGGATGAGCCGGAACAGCTTGTTCATGCCGCGAATCTTACTATAGGGAGGGGGGGATGACAAGTGTGGATTGTGGCATGGTTCCACATGGCTCTTGCGGGGAGAAAAGTCATCCCCCTGCACCGGGTGGTGCAGGGGGGGGAGGGAATGCGGAGCTTGGGCAATATCAGCGAGCTTCGATGATGTTCAGCTCGGAGATGGCGGCGCTATCGCCGCCGCTATGCGAGCTCTTGGCCACAAAGCGGAGGTATTTGGCGCGAACGGTGCTGTAGAAGAGAGCCTGCTGCACGTTCACGTTGTCCTCCATGGTGCCGCTTACGACGGGATAGCCCCAGTTCACGCCGTCCATGCTCGCGTAGACTTCATAGTCGCGTACGCGAGCCTCGGTGACGGGAGCACCTTGGTAGGTGATGCCGCGGAGGTTGCGCTCGCCGCCGAGGTCTATCCGGATCTCATGCGGGTAACTGGCGAGGGTTACGCCCTTGAGGGTGTGCCAGTAGGTGTCCGGGTTGCCGTCGAGTACGTTGCGGGCGGCGCCGCCTTCGGGGAGGTCGCTGCTCACATAGTTCACGGAGAAGAAGGCGTGGGCGGGATATTCACCAACGATGTTGGTGACGATGGGCTGGAGCTCGGCCATGGAGGCGTATTTCTCTCCGGGGGTCATGGGCTCCAGGCAGACCATCTTGATGAACTTGGCGACCAGTTTCTCGGGGAAGAGAGCGGTCTGTTCATCGTCGGAGTCGGGCATTTCCAGCGTGGCGGCGGGTTCGGCGGGCCAGTTGGTGCCGTCATCGCTCAGGTAGAAGGCAACCTTGCGCACGCGGGAGCTGCTGCGAGCCTGTCGCGGGGTGACGGATATGCCGGCGAGCTCACTGGCTGTGCCGAGGTCGATGACGACATGGTGGGGGTACTCGGCGCAGGGTTCGTGCCAGCGGGAGTGCCAGTAGGTGTCGCGGCGACCATCGATGAGGCTCCAGGCGGATTCTGTGCGACCGGATGTGCTGGAGTAGTCCGCCACGCGCAGGAGGTTGGCCGGGCGCCAGCTCCTGAGGTGCTGGAAGGTGAGGGGGGAGTCCAGGCAGTCCTCGGCTGTGGCGAAGGCGCGTACCGTGCCGTCCTCACGCTGCAGGAAGGGCTCCTTGTAAACAGTCTGTGAGCCATCGGGCATGGTGAGGTGGATGGTGGCATCCATCGTGGAGGTGGAGGCGTGCACATAGCCGAGCTCGTCGCGGGAGATGGTGACAGCGCTGACCAGCGGCAGTCCTTTGCGACCGATCTCCTCGGGCTTGTCGCTGGAGAGCAGCGGGCGCAGGGAGAAGGAGAAGGTTGTGGGGCGAGTGAGCGGGATGTCCCGGTTGATGGGACGGGGACCACAGGCTGCACCACCCAGACCGAGAGTGAGCTTGTCGATGTTGAGCACGGTGGCTCCGGCTCGCTTGAGTTCTTCGGGGTGGGGGGCATCGAAGATGGCTTGGGGTGTGGCGGGCAGGGCGGAGAAGTTG
The DNA here is from genome assembly GCA_045545975.1 of Akkermansia sp. GTDB lineage: Bacteria > Verrucomicrobiota > Verrucomicrobiia > Verrucomicrobiales > Akkermansiaceae > Akkermansia. The sequence continues at coordinate 28,228 of JAZQCA010000020.1, read as the reverse complement.
AAGGATTCGCCCTGGGTGCTGGCGATGAGTAGTCCCACGCCGTTGCCATCGGTCACGGCTACCCACTCGGTGTCCATGCGGTTGCCCATTTCCATGGGCAGGGGGTAGCGCTCGAACATGTTCTCCACGGACTGGGAGTATACGCCCATGGGAGAGCCGGCCTTGCGGTCGGGGTAGTTCTCACCGGGACCACGACCGAACCAGCGCACTTGGTTGAAGCGCTCGGGTAGGTTGATGGAGAAGCCGAGGCGGGGCAGGACGATGTTGTTCTCACTGGGGATGATGCCGGCTGCCACGCTGATGTAGCCGTTGGGCAGGATGGTGTAGACCATCTGGGTGGTGTAGTGGAAGTCCTTGGCAGTGATGGGGCCATTGTCGGTGAGCTTGAAGGCGCCGTTGTCGTAGTCGCGGCTGTCAAGGCTTTCCTTGCGCAGACCCCTGGAGGTGATGTCGCAGCCCACGCGCACAGCGCCACCGGGCAGGATGTCGACCATCATGGGGCCGGAGCTGTGTACCATGTTGCGCATGCCGTTGGTGAGCCACTGGTTCATGGCCCACTTGTCATTGGCGAGGGGTGCGCGGAAGGAGTTGAGGTGTACGGTGCTCTTCTCACCGATGAGCTGCTGGCCGTTGACTATGTAGTTGCGCAGACCGCCTGTGGATTTGTCGATGGTAACGGTGAAGTTACGACCGATGATGATGATGCTGTCGTCGGTGTTGCGCACGGTGGGGGCTGCACTGCTCTCCAGCTTCATGATCTGTGCCTTGTCCGAGAAGTTGTTGAAGGCCTTGGGAAGTTGGAGTTGTTCGGTGGCGATTTCATAGCCGGCATGAGCCCACTCTGTGCGCTCGCGCAGGCAGAGGTTGAGGGTGAGGTAGTACACGCGGTCGGGCCGGAGCTTGTCCGTGGGGATCTGCTCGGCGGGGATGGTGAGCTCTGTGGTGGACAGCGGCTCCAGGTTGATCCGGAAGTTACCGGCTGTCAGAACGTGATTGCCCTCTTCGGTGAGTTGCCAGTTGCCGTTGAACTCGTTGAGGTTGGTGAAGAGGTGCTTGTTTTTCACGCTCACGCGCATGCCCTTGCCATCCTCGGTGAGCCCCAGCAGCTTGAACTCGACGTTCTGCTGTACCTTGCGGATTTCGCTGTAGAGGGGGGTGACAGTACGATCGCTGTAGATGACACCCTTGATGCAGAAGATACCATCATTCGGGTAGTCGCCATGGTCTCCGCCGTAGCTCTGGCGCACTATGGTGCGACCATCGGGGAGGGTGACTTTCTGGTCGTAGCTTTGGTGGATCCATTCCCAGATGCCGCCGCCTATGATCGAGTCGCTCGAGTCTATGGCCTCCCAGTAGTCCGCCAGGTTGCCCATGGAGTTGCACAGGATGTGGGCGTACTCGGAGATGTACCAAGGCTTGAGGAGCTTACGACCTGCGATTTCGCGGGTCCAGTTCACGCTGGGGTACTGGTTGGAGCAGAGGTCGGCCAGGTCGTTGTTGCGCTCGTACTGGGTCAGGCGAGAGGGGTCGCGCTGCTTGATCCAGTCGCGCACGGCCTCGAAGTTGGCACCGGGACCGGCCTCGTTACCATAGGACCAGATGACTACGCAGGGGTGGTTCTTGCTCTGCTCGACCATATTCTTGTTGCGCCAGACGTGCTGAGCTTTCCACTCAGCGGGGTGGGAGAGGGAATCCTCGCCGTAGTAGTAGCCGTGGGACTCGATGTTGGCCTCGTCGCAGACGTAGATGCCGAGCTCGTCGCAAAGTTCATAGAAGAAGGAAGGCTGCGGGTAGTGGGAGTTGCGGATGTGGTTGATGTTGCCACGCTTCATGATGTGAAGTTCCTGGCGGCACTCCTCCTCGGTGACGGTATGACCATTGGCGTGCTGGCTCTCGTGGCGGTTCACTCCCTTGAGCTTGACGGGCATGCCGTTGACGAGGAAGCGACCGTTGAGGAGCTTGATGTCGCGGAAGCCGATCTTGCGCGAGATGGTCTCGGTGATGTTGCCTTGGTTGTCGCGCAGGGTGAGCAGCAGGCGGTAGAGGTTGGGCTTCTCTGCGCTCCAGAGGGCGGGGTTGTTGATCCGGGTTTGCAGGGTGGTCCGGGTTTCCTGACCGGGTTGGATGTTGAGGGACTCGGACTTCAAGGTGGCGATGGTTTGTCCGGCGGCATCGATGAGTTCACCCTCGACAGTAGCGACGGCGTCTGCGGTGCTGCGGTTGTTCACATCGACCTCTACGCGCAGGGTGCTGTTGTCGTAATTGCTGGAGCCGTCCGGGCGCTGCTCGAAGTCGGTGTGTACGAAGAAGTCGCGCACAAGCACTTGCGGGGTGCTGTACATGAGGACATCACGGAATATGCCCGAGAGGCGCCACATGTCTTGGCACTCGAGGTAGGAGCCGTCGCTGTAGCGGTAGACTTCGGCGGCGATGACGTTGTTACCGGGCTGCATGTAGTCGGTTACATCGAAGATGGCGGCAGTACGGCTGTCCTTGGAGAAGCCTACCTTGTGGCCGTTCACATAGAGGTAGAAGAAGGAGTCCACACCATCGAACTGCAGGAAGATGCGGCGACCATTCCAGTCGGCAGGCAGTTCTACGTTGCGGCGGTAGGAGCCGACGGCGTTGGGCTCATGGGCAGGGCAGGAGTAGCGCTGCTCGTCCTTGTTGCGGGGAGCAGTCATGACGCGTGGCCAGTCACGCACGAAGGTGTAGCGCTGGTTGCTGTAGATGGGTATGCCGTAGCCGCGCATCTGCCAGTTGCTGGGGACATCAATGTTGGCCCAGTCGCTCACATCGGTCTCGGGCTTGTAGAAGTCCAGCGGGCGTTTGTCCGGGCTGGGAGCCCAGCGGAACTTCCAGTCGCCGTTGAGCAGTTTCACCAGAGATGAGTCGCTGCGCTTACCCCGGAGGGCCTCCGCCCTGTCGGCAAAGGGTACAAAGAAGGCGCGGGATTCCTCGCGACCGTGGCTGAGATTTTGCGGGTTCTCCCAGTCCGGGTGAGGGGTGTAGGGCTCTTGTCCTGCAGCCATCGCGCCCGCAAGGGCTACCGTGGCTGTTATGGTCTTGAGTATGTTCATACGCCGCCTATACTACCAGAATGTAAGTGGCATGGCAAGCAAAAAACATTTTTCGCGCGCGCACACATCGGGCGCGTTTTGCGCGCGTAAAGGGGGGGATTGTGTTTGTGCAAATATGTGAAATGTTATCAAATATTGTCTATTTGGGCTTGACAGATGGGGCAAAAAGGAGTATGACCTACCACATGAGTATGATTCCATGGGCGGTGATGGCCGGGGCTTCTTGGCTGGCAGGTACTTACAATCCGATTCCTCAGCCGGGCGAGCCGGGCTATACAACCTTGCCTCAGAACCACTTGCGGATCATGTTTGAAAATGACTCTGCTTTCGGCAATGATGGTAATTATTCGCACGGAACCCGCATAGACTATGCACAGGGGCTGGAGAATGGCGATGCTTGGGGGATATCGCTGGTGCAGAATATCTACACGCCCGAGACTCATCGCCGCTATGACCTGCAGGGGGAACACCCGTACGCCGGTTATCTGGCTGTGGGTGCCGCCTATTTGTTGCGCGGGGAGGATTTCGGGTCTGCCTTCGAGTTGCAGGTGGGGACGACGGGCAATGCCTCGTTCGCCCGCTATGCACAGAATGGGCTGCACGAGGCGCTGGGGATGGAAACGTGGGATGGCTGGACTGACCAGGTGCCGGCCGAGGCTACGGTGCAGCTCTCCATGCGGCAGGATTTTCGTCTGCCTTGGTTGGAGTTCGACTGTGGTAATGGTTGGATGACAGATGCCGTATTGTTCACTCGTGAGGAGGTGGGAACCGCTTTTATTCGCGGTGGGGCCGGTCTGAGTTTCCGCTATGGAGTGAACCTTCCTCCATCCATGCAGGTGAATGGCAATGGGGCAGCAAATTATGGGCTGGGGCTGTTGGAAAAATCGGTCTATCGGCGCGATGAGATTTCCTATTTCCTGGTTGCCTCGGTCTATGCGGAGTATGTAGCCCGCGATATTTCGATTGATGGCGGCGTGTTCCACCATTTTGAGAAGACATGCAGTCGCCAGCCGTGGCAGATGGAGGCTCAGCTGGGCGTGGGGGTGTCTTACGGTGGTATAGATTATTTTGCCGGTGGTGTGTACCACAGTCCGACATATAGCAACCAGAAGACGGAGTCTGTGTACGGAACATTCTGTGCTACTTGGCACTGGTAAGGACTGGTGATTGACCTGAGGCCGAGAGCTGTGATGAAGAAAGAAATGTTGCTGCGAACGACCCTGATTGTGCTGGGTGGGGTTTGTTTGTTGCTGGTGGCAGGTGGTTTTCCCCTGCTGGGAACCCCCGAGGTGTACCGCAGCGGGATCATGTTGCTGCTGGGTATAGCAGCGGCGGTGCTGGCGCTGTGGGGTGGCTGGTACCTGGCAGCGGGGCAGCGGGCTCAGTTTGTCTTCGGGCTGGTGAGTACGTTTTTTGCGATGGTGGGACTGGTCGTGGTATGGCGCTATGGATGTCGAGCGGTGGAGTATGCCGGTCATGGCGGAGCGATGTGGTTCGGGGCGGTTGGGATGGCCTGCACGGCGGTGGTAGGAGGATTGTTCACAACGATTTTCGGATATTTTGTGCTGAGGTTGATGAACCGGCGTTTGTGGCTGGCCGGTACACACTGGAGCTTGGTACTGTTGGCTGCCGGGGTATGCACGGACTATTGCGGCGAGGTGACAGCGGCGGCTCAGTTGCCGTCCAATGGGCGGGTAACTGTTTGCGAAGTGATGACTCCGGAGGGGGAGAAGGTGCAACTGCCTTTCACGCTGCGGGTAGATTCCTTTACTACGTCTTATTATGGGGAAGATACCTATAGCCTGTACCGCCGGGAAGGCACCGGGTGGGAACTGATAGGGCACCCGGTTAATGAGGTGGACTGTCTGCGCTATGGTGATGAGCTGTGGGCGCTTGAGGATTTGCGGATATCCGAGGGCATGCCGCAGCCCTACCTGTTACTTCCGGGCGAACCGGAGCGTTTGATCCTGCGCGATGCCCGCCCCGTCAGGAGCTACAGCGCTGCTTGTCATATCGAGACAGATTATCGAGGGCGCCGTGAGTTGCGCGATGAAGTCGTGCGGGTGAACGAGCCCATAGAGTGCAAGGGTTGGCTCATTTATCTCAATTCGTACACCCCCATGGGGCGCAGTACTCTGGTCACGCTCCAGTTGCGCCGTGCTCCGGGGCGGGTGGCGGCACTGAGCGGTATGGTGGGGCTTATCCTCTGTACCGCGTGTTGGTGCTGGTGGCGCCGAGAGGGTGCATCTGTCGGGTCCGGTGCGGAGGAGCATGGGAAGGAGATGGCGGTATGACGATGTTCATCACATTGCTGACAGTATTTATCCTGTTGCTGGCAGTGGGAACGGTTGTGTGCTCCGTGCTGGGGCGCATGGTGGTTGCCCGCTCGCTGGAGGTTGCCGTGTGGGGGGTGGCACTGGCTCTTTTTGGGGCGAATGCCGCCTTGGCCGAATCGATGCCATTCGGGAATATGCGGCATGTACTGTGCTTCTTTCCACTGGTGCTGGGGCCTGCGGCACTATATATGCGGCGCTGTCGTGGGGTGGAACTGACGGCTTGTTTTGCGGGAGTGGCTGCGGTGGCGATGGTGGGTGCTCTGTGCATGCCCATGCAGGCGACTTGGCGCCAGATGCCCGCGCTGCAGTCCCCGTGGTTTGCACCGCATGTGACGAGCTATGTGGTGGCGTATGGGCTGCTGGCGGTGTCGGTCGTGGAGGTTATCCGCTCGTACCGCCGGGGGCAGGAGGGAGCTTTGCGGGCTGCCGATGAGGTGGTGCGCCTGGCCTTTCCCTTCCTGACATTCGGTCTGTGGAGCGGTGCTTTGTGGGCGGATGCCGCCTGGGCTCGTTACTGGGCCTGGGATATAAAGGAGGTCTGGGCGCTCATAACCTGGGTGATCTACCTGCTCAATTTTCATCTGCCGACCACGGTGAGCGCCGGGTGGCGGCGGGCGCTGCTGTTGCTGGGGTTTGCTGCGGTTCTGGTGACCTTCTTCGTGGTGAACTTGTTGCCGGACATCGTATCTGTCCACAGCTATGCTCAGTAAGTCAGGGATGTCAGTATAATAGTTGGTGCTTTGCGGTTGACTTTTTCCCCGTCCGTATTGCTATAATGGACGGGTTATGAGACTCCATCTACCCATACGATTACGTTGTCTGATATGTGGTGCTCTGGTGCCGACCTTTACTCTGCCGCTGAGTGCGGCAGTCGGGAGCACCTGGGATCCCAACTGGGGCGCTGAAGGGCTGACCAACGCGCCCGATGCCGCTGATCCTCTCTATAGTGCTGATATAAGCACGGAGGGAGTAACGGCTTTGGTCGCACCACCTGAACAGAGTAGCCAGTACGATTTCGGTACCTATACGGCCATCACCCTTAAAGGTCAGGGAAATGCACAAGCCATCATAGTCGGTGGGGCGGCTTCCTCTCAGAGTACTGCCACCGGAGCTGTCACTCGCAACAGCTGGATAGCTGCGGAGAGTGGCACTTACTCCATGCTGGTGGGCGGTAGCTATGCCGACAACTGGCAGGGGGGAGCGGTGTTCGACTTCATCGGTAACTCTCATATCATGATCGATGGTGCCACGGTGGCCAATGTGATGGGAGGTAACTTCAAGGATGGGCTGGGGGCTTCCTTTACCGGCGACTCCTACATCAGTATAGCAAGCGGGAATGTCACCGGGGCTGTGGTAGGTGCCGGGGTGGTGACTCACAATCGTGATTGTGCGTTCCGGGGCAATACGAACATTTTTGTCTACGTTCCGCTCAGTTCCAACAGCGGTCCCGCCATTAACCAACTGCCTGCCAATATGATCCTGGGTGGCTTTGGCTGGTCGACGAATACCTGGAAAACTCAGACCCTGGACGGCAGTACCCGGGTGACTGTCGATCTGAGCAATTATCAGGGTGAGTCGGCGGAGTTTGCCAAGCATATCGTGGGTGGCGGGTTCAGTGGAGACAGTGCCAACAGACAGACCATCAGCGGTGGAACAACGGTGAATGTCAACCTTGCGCAGATGAGCCTGAGCTCTACGGCCAGGGTGGTCGGCGGTCACTGGGTGAATGCCGGAAGCGGTGAGATCAACGGAACAGCTGCTTTGAATATAAGCAGCGGTACTTTCGGTAGTTGGGTGGTAGGTGGTTGCTGGACGGATAATTCCGGTACGACTACTTCGCTCGGAGGGGTGGAGATGTCGCTGAGCGGTGGTACGTTCAACGGGACTGTTCTGGGGGGGAGCTATCTGGCGCAGGGTACGGCCACGTTCAACTGTGGCGATGTGAGTGTGGCGGTGACAGGCGGGGCGCAGCTCAATGGCGCGCTCATTGGCGGTCATTACATAACCGGTACCGGAACGGTGGAGATGAGCGGTTCGCTCGGTGATGTTGAGCTTACTCTTGCAGATAGTGCTGCGGTAACTTCCGTCACGGGGGGCTGTTTCACGCAGCGGAATGCTCCTGCCACAGTCATATCGCAGGGAGATATCACGCTCAATTTGCTCTCGGGCTCCATTTCCGGAGATGTTTACGCAGCCGGGCTTCAGGATGGCTCCACTTCCATGCAGACGTCCTCAACTGCGGTTAATATCGGTGCGGATGTGCAGATGAGCTCCGGGGCAGTTGTCTCCGGCACTTATGGCGGCACGGCCGTCAGCTCCACAGTAAGCGGGCTGCGTGCTCTGAGTTTCACCTCCGGGAGCGTTTACGATATGATTGCCGGGGTGAACTTCGCAAACTTCGATCAGGTGATGGTGGCTGCCGGTGGCGAAGTGCAGTTGAGCTCGTTCAGCTCAGACCGCGAGGCTCTCACTAAGTCCGGCGGCGGTAATCTGACCCTGGATTCGCACTCGGATTTCACCAATCTGACGATTTCCGGAGGTCACCTTACCTTGCAGGACGGAGTGGAGGGGAGCTCTCTCACCAACTTGCAGATAGCTGCCGGTAGTACGCTCACCGGGCTCAGCGGAACAATCACTGCCGGTACCGGTAGTGCAACTGCTCTTTCGTTGGCTCTCACTACAGGCAACATAGGGGCAGGCGCTGCGGCTACGCCCATTATCTTCGGAACGGAGAGCGCAGGCGCTGACCTGTCCATTGCCGGAACGACCGATATCAGTCTGGATATAAGCGGAGAGGGTATACTGGAGCTCTTGCTGGCTCATCAGGAGGCTTTGCCGCAGGTGACGAGCTATCTGACCCTCGTGGATGGTACCCTCCATTGTGAGGACCTGTCGCAGCTGGCGATCAACACCACGCTCAATGCCTACGGGCTGCGTGTTGTCGGGGCATCGGGGGGAAGCCTTCTCGTGAATGGATCTGCCGAGGGGTTGTACTACGTCACCGGAGATCCTTCCACAACGTTACCGCACGAGGTGACGGCCTATCGTACTCTGGGGCTATATACGGGGGTGATTATCGATGCGGGGCAGGAGCTTTCGCTGCAACTTCCCGGCGACTCTAACCCATCCACCCGTGCTGTGGTGAATAACCTGATGGGTGGGGCCGGAAGTTCCCTCGCGGTGAGCAATACGAGTGGGAGCGGAATGGTGACGATTGTGCTGAGCAATCAGGCCGTGGCGGATACGGGGGATGGTAGTTTGCCCTCGCTGCCTGCGAATTCGCTCATGCAGGGCAGTATAAGTGCCGGTGATGGTACGGAACTGCTCAAGTACGGTACCGGGCAGTTGGAGATCCGGGGCGGTCTGCAAGCCGACAGTTTGCAGGTGAGAGAGGGTGTATTGCTGTTGAGTGGCGAGCAGAATGAAGTGAGTGCTCTTCAGGTGGAGGGTGGCTCTGTAGTGCTGGGGCAGGGCAGCGAGCTCTGTCTTGCCGGACCGTCGGTGATGGGGAATGGCAGCCTGAAGGGCAGCGGGGATGGCAGTTCCGTGCTCGCTGTTGATGGCTCACTGAGCCTGGATGGAGGCTCCTCGCTTTCGCAGGTGGCTCTTTCCATCGTGCCGGCAAGCGCACAGGTAGACTTCGGAACGGCAAGCGGAGTGGTGCTCAGCTCGTTCAATGGTCAGGGTGTTTTGCGGGGGAGTGGCTCGGAAATCAGAGTGACAAACAGGGCGGACTCCACCTTCAGCGGTACCCTGACCGGGCGTGCCGACCTGCTGCTGGCTGCCGGTCCGGGAGAGGTTGTGTTGGACAACATTTCTGCCTCCTCCGGCTGGAATATCCGTAATGAGGGGCGCCTGACGGCTGATGTGACGAAGTCTGCCTCGCTGACTCTGGGAACCCTCACGCTGGGTGCGGGTTCGGTGAGCAGGTGGGTGTTCGATAGTGACGTGGTAGGTGCCGACGGGCTGACCCTGGGGGGGCTGGTGACGGACCCCGGGAGCAGCGAGGTAGAGCTGGTCTCCACGGGGGGACGTATGTTGCGCGATGGTGATTATGTGCTGGGACAGGTTCAGGATGCCACGGCCATCCGGATCGATGGTCGGGTGGAGCTCACCCTGACGGGCTTTGCCTTCTCTCAGCTGGAGCCCGGCGCCAGTTACCTTTACACTGACAGCAGCGGCAGCATAATTCTGCATGCGGTGCGTAGCCGGAATAATGTGCTGCTCAGCTATGCGGATTCGGAGAATTCTGCCGCCGGAGCCCGTTTGATGTGGGATGCCACGCCGGCAGGTCCCGGTGATTTGACGGAGGCTTATGCTGCTCTTCAGCAGTTGTTGTCGGAAGGTGAGACCGCTGCGGCTCGCCGCGCCATGGCGGCTGTGGCCGGTAGCTCCATAGCCACCTTGGGACCGGCGCTTCTCGATGACGTCCAGCGCCAGCTGAGGACTATCCGCAACCGCACTGCCACCATGGGCGTTGATCCCTGTGTGGTTCATCGCGATATGCCTTATTACAACTTCTGGGCTCAGGCAGAGGGGGATTACAGGCACCTGAGCGATTCCGGTACTGCCCCGGGTTATAAATTTGAACGCTGGGGAGCCAGTGCCGGTGTGGATGTCGATGTGAACCCCTCGCTGACAGCCGGTCTGGCCTTCACCGGATTGTACGGGGATCTTACCACGAGTAAGCCTGATCGTCTGGAGGGAGATGTGAGCACTTGGTACATGAGCCTGTATGCTCGCGGGGTCATGCGCTCTTGGGTACACACTTTTGTGGCTACTTTCGGGCGGATGTCGGCGGATGTGGATCGTTATGTGAGGATGGGGGACTTCGGCTACAGTACCTATGGTAGTACGGATGGTTATGCTCTGGGCTTTCTTTACGAGCTGGCATATAGCTGGCACCCGCGCCCGGATGATACCTCGCTGACTTTCCAGCCGCTTTTTCAGCTCAGCTATCGCCATGCACAGGTCAAGGGCTATACCGAGCACGGGAGCGATGCCGCCCTCCATGCTTCTTCTCAAAGTATGGATGCCATGAGGCTGAGCGTGGGCGCCCGCTTGTTGTCCGAGCTGGGTGAGAACTTCTTTAACCGCAGCACACTCCTGGAGTGCCGCCTGTTGTGCGGGGTGGACCTGGGGGATGGGGCCGGCGAGCCGGAGGTGGCTCTCGTCAACGGCACAGGTGCTGCCAAGGTGAAGAGTGCTGAGCCCGGGCGGTTCGGAGTGGAGATGGGTGCCGGATTGATCGTTCCCATTGGTGCGAGCAGCGGTAGCCTTTTCTTCGATGGCTCTATTCTCCTTCGTTCCCGGCAGTCGGAGTTCAATGGTGCCATTGGCTACAGACTACGGTTCTGAGCCATCGGAGCAGCGGCACAGCCCGGCTTTGTCCGGGCTGTTGTCCTGCCCGGAGCTTTACATATTACTGCGGGGGATATGTGGCTGCAGGGTTTGCCGCCCGTTCTGAAGTCTGGAGCGGGCGCTTCGTCTTGCCTGCGCATGCAGGTGAGCCTGCATGGCGAAGGGGGCTTCTGTACTGCTGCGCTTGATCGGGGCTGAGCTGCCATCCGGCTGCATGAGGCAGGCCTGCACATTGTCGCGGAAGCAGGCATCGAGAATGTCCATCACGCGCTTGACAAGGGTTCGATCCCGGATGGGGATCATGAGTTCCACGCGCCTGTCCAGATTGCGCCTCATCCAGTCGGCGCTGGCTATGTAGACCAATGGACTGCCCCCGTTGCTGAAGCTGAAGATGCGAGCATGCTCCAGGTAACGATCCACTATGCTGACGATCCGTGTACCCTCTTGCCCTTCCCGGGTGCCGGGTACCCAACAGCAAATTCCTCGTACATTGAGGAAGATGCGTACTCCAGCCGCAGAGGCGCTTTCGAGCGCAGCCATCATCTCCGGATCGTTCAGAGAGTTCATTTTGGCGCGGATTTCGGCCCGCTCTCCCCGGCGTGCTCGTTGTTCCTCCGCTGCGATGAGCTCCAGCAGGCGCTCTTTCATCATGGCCGGGCTGGGGTAGAGGCGGCGGAAGTGCATGAGGCGGGTGAGCCCGGTGACGGAGTTGAAGAACTGGGAGGCATCTGCTCCGAGGTGCTCATCGCAGGTGAGCAGAGAGAGGTCGCTGTAGAGTCGGGCGGTGTCCTCATTGTAATTGCCGGTGCCGAAGTGGCAATAGCGGCGCAGGGTGCCATTCTCTCGGCGTACGACAAGGGTGACCTTGGCGTGGGTTTTGAAGCCCTTCACACCATATACGACCTGCACTCCGGCTCGTTGCAGGCGCTCGGCCTGATCGAGATTGTGGCTTTCATCGAACCTGGCCTTAAGCTCCACAAGTACCGTCACTTGCTTGCCGCCCTCGGCAGCGCGACAGAGCGCAGTGATGAAGCGTGAGTTCCGGGCGGTGCGATAGAGCACTTGCTTGATGGCCAATACATCGGGATCGGCCGCGGCTTCCTCCACGAACTTCACGACGGGCTCGTAGCTTTCGAAAGGGTTGTGGATGAGGATGTCGCCGCCCGCGATGTTTTCGAACATCGTCATGTTCGGGTCCACTCCTGCGGGGTAGGAAGGCGCCCAGCTTTCGACCTTGAGGTGTTCGTGACCGGGTTCGCTGGCCAGTTTGCCGAAATCGACCAGACGGAGCGGACCCGGTACCTTGTAGGTGGAGAATTCCTCAGCTCCCACCAGATCAGCTATGCGGCGGGCAAAGGCTTTGTTCGTTGTAGCCGGAAGTTCCAGTCGCACGCAGTCAGAGAACTTGCGAGCCACGAGCGCGGCTTCCATTTCCTGGGCAAAGTTGCCGCCTTCCTGTTCTGCAACAGCGATGTCGCCATTGCGGGTCACACGCAGCGGACTGCTCTGTATGATTTTTTCCCCGGGGAAGATATGCCCGATGAACTCGGCTACCAGATCTTCCAGCAAAATATACCCATCCTTCCCCAAGGTGGCGGCATGTACACAGCGGGGGAGCACTTCGGGCAGTACCACGGCGACGAAACGAGTGTTCCCCGTGGAGAAATCCTGCAACTCCACGCCCAGCACGATGCTCAGACTGGGAAGAACCGGCGGGTACTCTACTTCCAGGGCCAGTGGGGTAAGCAGGGGGGCGATATTCGTCAGGAAGTGATCCTCGAGAGCACTATACTGGGCTTCACTCAGTTCATCCGGGCTCATGGGGGAGAGACGTGCCTGGCGCAGCAAGGGTAGCAGCTCATTGTTCATCAGCTGGTACTGGTCCGCTACCATGCGAGCCGCCCGTAGGCGCACCATCTCCAGTTGCTCGCTCGGAGAAAGCCCGGTGAGATCGGTGCTGCTCTTGCCGCTTTGCTGCAGCAGCATGAGCCCGCCCACTCGGACTTGGAAGAACTCATCGAGATTGCTTGCTGTGATGGATAGGAATTTCACACGTTCCAACAGAGGTAACTCGCGCCGATAGGCTTGATCAAGTACCCGCTGGTTGAACTCCAGCCACGATATTTCACGGTTGATGTACATGCTTGCTCTCCTTCCTGGGTGCCGGCAATCCGGCACGCCCTCCATAGTAGCAGATAATTACTCTGAGAGCAAGCTCTAAGTTGTCAACTCTCAGTGTTTGCGATTTTTCTCGCGCTTGGGAGTGCGGCAGATGGCAGACCCGCCATGGCAAGGAGGGCGGTGTATGCCTGCGGGTGGTGCAGGGCTGCAGCTTTCCGGTACCAATAAGCAGCCAGTTCTGAGCTGCGTGGAGCGCCCTGTCCGTGCCGGAAACATTCCCCCAGTCGGTAGGCTGCTGCAGCATGCCCGGCGAGAGCTGCCCGCTCCAGACAGGAAACTCCACCTGAGGGGTCGCGGGGGCAACCTATGCCCTTGAGGTAGCACTTGCCGAGCAGGTAGAGGGCATCAACATCTCCGGCGCGGACCGCGAGATCGAGCAGGTCTACTGCCTGTTCGTAATTGCGGGTACAACCTCGCCCCCGCAGCAGACGCTTGGCTTGCCGCAGCCATTCGGATGTGTCTGCCGGAGCGGGGGTGGTCATGGCCGAGAGGAAAAGCGGCAGCCTATCCGGCTGCCGGGGTGGGGGAAAGTGGGTTACTTTTTCTTGCTCTTGATGAGGGTTTCCCACTGGAGGGCTCCATTGGCATGGCCATCGTAGAGGACTTTGCCCTTGCGGTTGACGATGGTGGCGTGGGGGATTCCCTTTGCCGGTTTGTTGAAGCCGGGAAGGGTGGCAGTATCCTCGTTCTTGTAGCGGATAGCGGCGAACTCAGCCTCGTAACCCTCGATGTACTGGGTGACTTCTTCGTCCGTGGAGTCGTGGCCGATGAGGATGATTTCCACCTTTGCCTTCTTCATGTCCCCGTACTGCTCCACGAATTTGGGCATGACCATGCCACAGTAGGTACACCAGCTGGCAGAGTGCAGGTAGATGAAGAATTTGGCTTTTTTGTTCGGTGTTCCATTGAGGAATTCGAGTTCTTCAATGGCGGCGGGTACGGACTTGTGCTTGGTGGATTTCTTTTTTTCTTCCTTGGCTGCTGCTTTGGCTGCTTTTTTGGCGTGGGCTTTCATGGCCTTCTCACGCTGAGCCGGGGACATTGGAGGGGCGTCGGCTGAGTCGGCTGCCGGGGTGGTGCCGGGAAGAACCGCGGTGAGCAGGGTGAGAACGGCTGCGGTGAGAATGAGTTTCTTCATGACATGCACATAGTAGCATGTTTTGGCAGACCGGTCAATAGAGTGCTTGTCTTTTTTCGCGGCAGAATAGTTGGTCAGTTGTCGTCAAAGGTGAGAGACTTGAACCAGCCGTCTCGCGGGGTGTGGGTGTTCGGGAAGATGGCGCGCGCTATGTCCCTGTAGGCTTTCGGGTTCGGGAGGGAGGGGCTGTAGTGGGTGAGCCACAGTTCTTTCACACCACCTGCCTGTGCGGCGAGGGTGGCTGCCTCTGAGAAGAGCATGTGCTTGTTTTCTCGAGCCTTGGGCAGATTGACATCCTCACCATACATTCCTTCGCAAATGAACAAGTCGGAGTCTGCCGCAGCAGCGGCTATGGCCGGGGTGGGGCGAGTGTCCGTACAGTAGGTGAGCTTGAGCCCCCGGCGGGAGGGACCCAGTACCATATCGGGGGTGTAGGTTTGTCCATCGTGCTCTACGACTTCACCTTTCTGCAGACTTTTCCAGTATTCGAGTGGGATATTGAGTTCCCTGGCGCGCACGGCATCGAACTTGCCGGCTCTGGGCAGGGTGAAACTGTAACCATAGCAGGGCATGCCGTGCTGTACCGCGAAGGCGCGGATGTCACACTCCAAGAAGTACATGAGCTCATCGTCACAGATCAGTTCGCTCACCTTCACCTCGAAGGGGAGGGTGGTTGCTATGCTGCGGAGTGCGCTCACGACCCGTTCCGTTCCCGCAGGACCGATGATGGAGATTGGCTCTGTACGACCCATGTTGCCCATGGTGAGTAGCAGACCGGGTAGACCGCTTATGTGATCTGCATGCAGGTGGGTGATGAGGATCTTGTCTACCGGTTTGAGGCTCAGTCCGGCTTTCTGTGCTGCAATCTGTGTGCCTTCTCCGCAGTCGATGAGGACGGCATGCCCCTTGTAGCGCACCATCAGAGAGGTTAGCCACCTGTTGATGAGGGGCTGGGTGCCGCCTGTTCCGAGTAAGCAGATGTCAAGCACGGGAGCGCGTGGAGGGTTGAGAGTTGCTGAGGATGTTACTCTCCTTTGAGTATGGCGAGGCGAGCAGGATCGAGCTGCTCCCAGGGAAGATCGTTGCGGGAGAAGTGACCATAGTTCGTGGAGCGGGCGAAGATCGGTCGGCGCAGACCCAGAGCTCTCTCCATGTCAGCAGGTTTGAAGGAGAATGCCTTGAGTACGCGCTCGATGATGACATCCTCGCTGACTTTGGCCGTGCCGAAACTGTCTACATCTACCATGATGGAGACGGGGCTCGCCTTTCCGATGGCGTAGGCTACCTGAAGTTCACAACGCTCTGCCAGTCCGGCGGCAACGATGTGCTTGGCTACCCAGCGGCACATGTAGGCTCCGGAGCGATCGACCTTGCTGCAATCCTTGCCGGAGAAGGCTCCACCACCATGGCGTCCCATGCCTCCGTAGGTGTCGACTATGATTTTACGACCGGTAAGCCCGGAGTCGCCATGTGGACCACCAATGACGAAACGGCCTGTGGGGTTGATGAAGAATTCGGTTTCGGGGGTGATGAGCTCAGCAGGCAGCACGCGGCGGATGAGGTCGGCGCAGAAGTTGCGAATGGTCTCGATGGTGACGTCTTCTGAGTGCTGGGTGCTCAGAACCACGTTGAGGATACGGACCGGCTTGCCGTTCGTGCCGTACTCCACGGCTACCTGGCTCTTGCTGTCGGGGCGCAGCCAGGAGACTTGCCCGCTGTGACGTACGCGTGCGAGCTCGATCATGATGCGGTGGGCGAACATGATGGGCGCGGGCATGAGCTCGGGGGTTTCGTTTGCGGCATAGCCGAACATGATCCCCTGATCACCTGCTCCCTGTTCTGCACCTTCCTTGCCTTCGGCTTCGCGGGCATCCACACCCTGAGCGATGTCGGGGCTCTGGGTGGAGAGGAGATTGGTAACGATGAGGGTAGCGGCGTTGAAAACGGGGTCATCGGCAGGGGTTGCATAGCCGATGGCTCGCACGGTATCGCGCACGAGTTGCTCGTAGTCCACTTGAGCCTTAGTGGTGATTTCTCCGGCTAGGATGACGTGATTGTCTTTCACCAAGGTCTCACAGGCAACACGGCTGGCGGGGTCTTGTGCCAGACAGGCGTCCACCACGGTATCGGAGATGAGATCTGCCACTTTGTCGGGATGACCTTCGCCTACGGATTCAGAGCTGAAGATATGGAGTCTGTTCATAAAATGATCTTATTCGTAATTGGTGAAAGAAAAGGACTTCAGGCCGCTGGGTAGCTCGAATTTGGGGGCTGCAAAGGCAGACATTATGGCACTGGCGATGAGGGCGGCTTTGTTGTTGAGGGTGGGGCTGGTGTCGAGCACGCAGGTGAAGATGTCCCAGAGTAGGGTCATTTCATTGCGGAATTGACTACCCTGAATGATGAAGGAGCGGAAGCCCGCTTGATAGAGGGCGTGGCTCTCATCGCGGGTGAGGTTGCAGGTGGCTTTCTGGCGGAGAGCTCCGGGGTGAACGAGGTGCCAGCCGTCGCGCTCGACTAGGGCGGTTCTTCTGCGGAAGAGGTCCGCGTTGTAAGGGTCGAGCCGGATGTCGGCAAGGAGGCGGAGATGTTCACGGCGCAGGGCACTGGTGCGGGGAAGGGGATCGTTGATGATGATGTCGCAGCGCTCAGGTGCCGAGAGGGTGGAGGTGATGGCAGGCTTGGTGGAGTCCGCCGGGTGCAGACATACGCGGTTGTAGCGGGTCAACAGGTCGTTGTACAGTTTGGGAGTACGCTTGTTGCGCTCGGCAATCAGCCTGTTGGAGTGGCAGAAAACAGGCAGTTTGGGGAATTTACTGCGGATGTGATCAGCCAGCAAGTCACTGGCGGTGTATACGGCGTTCCGATGTACGCGGTCTCGCTTGTAGAGCTCGGTCAGCAGGGTATTCGCGTAGCTGTCGCTCAGCATGTCTGCGGTGATGAAGGGATTGTCGAAGCTGAGCGCTACACCTATGCTCTGGGCCGCGTAGGCCTCTAGCTTGCCGTTGAAGGTCTGCAGGGACATGGGGCGCCGCTCGGTGTACCAGTCCAGCGACCATTTGCAGGCGGGACATCCGACCACGCGCAGGGGCTTGCGCATGGGAAGCATCTGCCCGATTTGCTGACAGATGGTGAGTAATGAGGTGTCGAACTTCAGAGCGCCTCCGTAGGTCCAGACGGCTTCCGGAAGGTAGCCATCTGTCAGGAATCGGATGTCTTTTGTGGTGACTGGTACGATCGGGGAACTCATGGCATGCTATGGGGTAGGATGGATTCCCAGAAGCGCTGTCCGAGGGCGTGCATGGCATTCTCGGAAGGCGAGTCGTTGCGCAGGACGAGGCGCAGGAGGTCGAAGAGGATGGAGGAGGCGTTGGCATGTCCCCGACCCTGCATTTTGAAGTGGCGGAATCCGAGCTGACGAAGCCGGGAAATTTCGGGAGTATTGAGAGCGAGTACGCTGTGTTTGGGATGGGTGAGCAGGGTGCCGATATCCTTGCAGCCGTTACGGTTTTGTCTGGAGTCGAGTTCGCTGTTGTCGAAGCCCAGGAAGTTGAGCGACATCTCGGAGAGTGAGTGGTAATGGTAGGGGCGCAGTGGACAGTTGCGAATGCAGTACTCATTCACCAAGAGTATGTAGCGATCTTTTTCCTCTAGTTTTTCCAGCAGGTCATAGTTCAGCACGTCATCGGGGTGAACCATGACTTCATCGTACTCGTCGGTCAGGCGTTTGTAGACATCGAGCTTGCCTTTGCCGCCGCCATTGGTGATCTTGAGGATGCTGGAAACCGTCCGCAGGGTGGGGTAATTGCTCTTGATGTAATCGCGGAGGATATCACTTGCCAGAATGGCGGCGTTGCTGCCGGTAGGATTGTGATTGGCGGCGAAGGTGAGTAGGGCGTTGCCCAGAGAATCTGAGAGATGTTCCTCTTTCAGATGGAGGTTGGTGAAGGTGAGGTAAAGAGCGATCTTGCGCTTCTCATACTCCAGTCCGGCCGCCCGGATTTCCATTCCTTCGCGCAGGAGATGTTTGAGTACCCGTCCGCTGTTCCATGTACAAAGTGGTGCGCCATGTACAATGGAGAAGGGGGAAAAGTTCAGCAGTTGGGTACAAAAATCATGGAAGGCGATCAGTTCGCGGTCATTTGCGAACGCGCCTGAGACATCCCATACAGCATCCGGCCAGTTGGGGTTCAGATATGGTGAGTACTCCTCCATGATAAAGTGGGGCATAGTGTAGCAGAACTTTTTCTTTATTGCAAGAGCAATATCAGATAACCTAAATTTCTCGCACGCGCGAGATCGGCGTTTTTATCGATGAATATCAAGACTTTTTTTGCTTGCATATAGTGGGATTTTGCTGTAAATATAGAGTGTGATGAATACAGCAGATCTTTCTCTTCGCTGGCAGCAGTTGGCAGACTTGCCGGATGCTGAGGGGTGGGCCGGGATGTACGCCGGCGTGAGCAATGGCGCGTTGATTGTGGGCGGTGGAGCCAATTTCCCGGAGAAACCGCTCTGGGAGGGAGGTCCCAAGCGCTGGACGGATCGCATGTTTGTGTTGAATGCTCCCGAAGGTTCCTGGCAGGAGGGGGCTGCGCTGCCCAAACCATTGGGGTATGGTGCCACGGTATCTCTTCCGCAGGGTGTTATGCTGATTGGTGGCAGCAATGCCGATGGGGCTGTTGCTGATTGCTATCTTCTGAACTGGGATGGAACGGTTCTGAGCTGCAAGGCTCTTGCCCCTCTGCCTGTGACGCTGACCGGCCATGCCGCTGTGGTGATGGGCGGTAGAGTTTATGTGCAGGGTGGTAGTATAGCCCCCGGTGAGCAGGATGCTGAGAGCCGTCTGTGGGTTTATGATCCTGCAGCAGATTCCTGGAGCGAGGGGGCTCCCATGCCTGCTCGCGGTCGTTTCCTGCAGCAGATGGCTGCCAAGGGGGACAAGATCTATGTGCTTGGAGGAATTGGTCTGAAAGATGGTGAGGACGGTCGCAAGGTGCGTGACATGCTGACCGAGGCTTGGAGCTATAGCGAGGCAGCCGGTTGGGAGCGGCTTGCTGATCTGCCTCACTTCTGCGCGGCAGGTCCGACCCCTGCTCCGGTGATCGGTGGGCGTATTTACCTGCTGGGCGGGGATGATGCTACTGTAAAGGGCTACACTCCTCAGAACCATCCCGGGTTCCATAACTATACGCTCTGTTACTGTCCCTGCTGTAATGAGTGGGCCTCGGCCGGAGAGATGGCTGTTGCTCGTGCCGTGCTGCCCTGTGCAGAATGGAATGGTCTGGCAGTTATCGTGAATGGTGAGCAGCGCCCCGGTAAGCGTTCCAATCAGGTATGGGGTGCTTGCATGGAGTAGGAGTTCTCTTTCGTAGACTATGAAACGTTCTCTCATTTTTCTCGTTGCGCTTGCCGCTGCTGTGCAGGCTGAGGTGAGTTCTGTTGCTTCGGACACTTGGTTGCAGATAGGTGACAAGGTGGGGCGCGCCGGAATGGCTGCGGTGCTGCTGGAGCAGCAGGGCGGTATCATTATGACCGGTGGTGCGAATTTCCCGAATGCCAAGCCGGGTGCCAAAACTCCCGCAGAGCGCGGAGCCAAGGCATATTATAGTGATGTTTCTTTCCTGAATCTCGGGCAGGGATGCACCACCCCGCAGGCTAAGGTGGTGGGCGAGCTGCCTGCCCCCATCGGCTACGCCGCGTTTGCCGCATACGGCAACAGCATGGTGATAGCCGGCGGCTGCAATGATGGCGGCCATGTCGCTACCGTCACCTGTACTGAGCTGGGCGCCGAGGGTGCTTCCACCGCCATGTGGCCTGAGCTGCCTGTTACGGTGGCATATCCCGCCTTTGCCGTGGTGGGTAGCAAGCTCTATGTGATGGGCGGGCAGGAGAAGACCGACAGTGTGACAGCGCTCTCCCGCTGCTTTGTGCTGGATATGGCGGTTCCCCAAGAGGGATGGAAGGAAATTGCCCGCATGCCCGAAGCGCGCATGTTGGCTGCTGCCGGTGTGGTGAATGA
Source organism: Akkermansia sp. (assembly GCA_045545975.1). Lineage (GTDB taxonomy): Bacteria > Verrucomicrobiota > Verrucomicrobiia > Verrucomicrobiales > Akkermansiaceae > Akkermansia. The sequence continues at coordinate 8,110 of JAZQCA010000020.1, read as the reverse complement.
CCGTATCTTCGTGATGGGGGGCTGCTCCCTGCACCCGGATGCCAAGGGTGCAGCCGAGCGCACCTACCTGCACAGCGTGATGAGCTATGACCCCGAGACGGATACCTGGAGCACTGTGGCCAGCCCCATGCCCGAGCCGCTCGTAGGTGCAGCCAATCCGCTGCCTTCCCATGGCGGTAAGCTTTACGTTGTCGCCGGTGATCCCGGTAATTACTACCGCGCATCCCTTACCGGCAAGGCACCCGCTCAACACCCCGGTCAGAACTTCACGGTGTATTCATTTGCTCCCGGCACGTTGCAGTGGACCAAGGAAGGTGCCAACGCTACCGGCGTGGCTACCTGCCCCGCCGTGCAGTGGGATGACAGCATTTACATCATCTCCGGTGAGACGCATCCCGGCATCCGTACCCCTCTTATCTCCAACATACAAATAACGAAATAACATGAACGAAACAATAGAATCGAGCTGGACCTGGCTCGTTGATGCCCTGCGTGCCTGCTCCGAGGCGGTGGGGGTAACTCTGTGGGGCGCTTTGGTCATTGCCGCAGCAGCCATCGTAATCGGCATGAAGAACGGCTTCAAGAATAAGCCTGTTGCCAAGTCTGCTCCCGCCGGTGGTCCCGGTAAGTGGGCCTGGATCTGTGTGGCTGTGCTGTGGGTTGTGGTGATGCTCAATTACTTCGACCGCCAGCTGCTTGCAGTGCTTAACCAGTCCATCACCGAAGGTGCTGACGGCATTCAGATGTCACAGGCTGATTTCGGTATGGTCACCTCTGCCTTCCTCATCGTGTACGCGGCGTTGAGCCCGGTGGGTGGTTTCCTGGCTGACCGTTTCAGCCGCAAGTTCATCATTCTCTGTTCGCTGGTGGTGTGGTCTGCTGTGACGTATATGACCGGTAAAGCCGGTTCGTACGAAGAGCTTATTTTCTGGCGCGCCCTCATGGGTGTGAGTGAGGCTTTCTACATTCCTGCTGCTCTCGCTCTTATCTCCGACTACCACCGCGGCAAGACCCGCTCCATGGCTACGGGTATCCACATGAGCGGTATCTACGCCGGGCAGGTGCTGGCCGGTTGCGGTGCCATGATGGCGGGTGATCCCTGCCAACTGGGCTGGCGTCTCACCTTCGAGACTTTCGGTTTCATCGGCGTGGCATACGCTCTCATCGTTATCTTCTTCCTGCGTGATCCCGAGGGGGCTACTCCCGAGGAGCTTGCTGCCGAAGCTGCTGCTGCCGAGGGGAAGGAGAAGCTGGCCGCTGCTGCCGGCAACGATTTCACCATCATGGATGTGCTGCGGAACCTCTTCAGCGGTCGTGCGTTCCCCATGCTGCTGATTGCCTATGCCATTGCAGGATTTGCCAACTGGTTCCTCATGGGGTGGTACCCCCGTCTGCTCATCGACATGTTCAATATCCCCGAGGCAGAGGCCGGACCCCAGGCTACCAGCTGGATTAACTTCGCCAAGTATGGTGCTGTGCTTATTGCTGCCGTAGTGGCTGATATGTGGTACGCTCGTACCAACAACCCGAATGCCCGTGCCTATGTACCCGGTATCGGCTTCTGCTTGGCCGGTCCCTGCGTGGTGATTGCCATGCTGCCTGCGCTGGGACTGCCCATCGAGTTCGGCTTGGCTATGACACTTGGTCTGGTAGCCATGCAGGGTGTGGCTCAGGGGTCTTTGGATGCTACGCTCATGCCTGTGTTGCGCTCTCAGATCGATGAGCGATTCTCCGCTACGGGTTACGGCTTGCTCAATCTCACCTCTGTAGGTGCCGGTGCACTCATCAGTTGGCTGGGTGGCTACTTGAAGGATGCCAACATTGCGCTTGGCATTCCGCTGAGCGTGGCCGGTGCTCTGATGGTGGTCTGCGGTCTTATGTTCTTCTTCCTGCCCAACAAGAAGAAGGCGTAAATCGTTGTTCCGTCATTTTCATTAACAAGTGCGCCCGGTCTCTGAGAAGAGACCGGGCGCTACTTTGAGGTTGGCACGGGATCAGCGGGACTGCAGGAAGCGCAGCATTTCCTCGTTGCCCTGACGGAGTGCGATTTCCGGAAGGGTCTCGCCGCTGTTGTGGGAGTAGACTGCGGACGGGGCTCCATTGCGGAGAGCCAGACGGATGATGGTCCAGAGCCTGTCATGGGCGCCTTCGGGCTCACTGAGCCGCTCGGCGAGCGTGGTCATGGCTTCCGTCAGTTGGTGCATGGGTGCGGACTTCTTGATGAGAAGACAGAGCAGTTCGAAATGATCATCATTCTCTTCAAGGTACAGGGGATCTTCGAAGGAATTGTAGCAGTTAACCCACCAGTCGAAGCAGCTCGGGTCGATACCGCCTTCGGAGTCCTCCAGCAGGGCGCGCAGGCAGGCATTCTGCTTTTGGCAGAGTGAGGTGATGATGCCGTTGCGCAGGTTGGCTCCCTTAGCTATGTAGGAGCGCATGACTTCGACATCTCCGCTCTTGATGGCTCCGATGAGCTGGGGTACATAGGCTGCGGGCTTGCGCTCCTGGGTGGTGTTGCGCTCGTTGCGTCGGTAGTTTTTCTCATGGTAGCGAGGTTGCATCTGCCGGGTGCGCGGACGTGAGGGGGTGGGTTGCGCGGCGGGCTCTGAGAGCTTGAGGTAGCTCAGGTAGCCGTATTTGTTGATCGTCATGAAGTCAATGTAGGGGAATTTATCGCACTTGGGACGGCGATTTCTCAGCTCATTGGCTCTTGCTACATCATCTGTCACGAGTATGAGACGATCGATTTCGATATGATCCGGGTTGAGATAGAGCTCACCCAGCAGGGCATCCGTCTCGGTCAGAGTGGGGTCGCAGGGAATTTCACGGAGCAGCTCCCGGTGCTCTGAGAGGAGGGGGGCAACCATTGCACGCAGCTCGGGAGTGAGGGAATTTGCCAGGATGCCGAGCTGTTTATCCTGAGATTGCATGGGGTAGGATATATTGTGCAGGAAGTGCCTTGCGAGCTCATTCATGAGGGCTGAACCATCGAGGTAAATGGGGCTGTTGCCGACCATTTCTGCCAGTCGCATGCGTGCAATATGTTCCTTGCGGCGCATGGATTCGCTGAAAGTGATCAACTCTCCATCTGACCACAATGTCATGATGGCCGTGGAGGGGGGATTCTCATCGGGTGAGACGGAGCAGATGTTCTGAATATCTGCAACAAGCTGTTGATCGTGGGTGATGAGCAACTGGCGGCGCTTGCGGTGGTTGAAGAAAAAAAGACGTACGAATTCGCCATCTGCCGTGGCCCCGACGGAGGGGGTGTCTTCGGTACGGATGATGTCGGAATATTGTACCTTCAGCTGCAGGGCAGTCTGGGCTGCATATTTCAGTGGCGCACAGTTTTCCAGTTCGCGCTGTACACTCCCGGTCATGATCAGCTGTCGATTACAACTTTGCAGAATGGGAGCCACTTGCTGGAGGAAGGATTCCATCTCTGCTGACATCCAGCTGCAAGCATCGACATAGATGTAGTCGTAATGGGTGATGGGGGAATCGGTCGCACCGGTGGTGATGGGTACTTGTTGAGTCATCATAATATGGTATGGCTATATATTGTTAAGATGGAATGACTCGCCGGCAATTGTTCTGAGTTATATGTTGCCGATCGGGGGCATTCGTTGGCGGGTATTGTAAAATCTAACTTTGCCCAAGTCAATTTGAAAGTGCGTGTGCGTAACGATGAGTCATGGAATGTTGAGTTGCTGCCGTTGCTCCCTGCTTGAAAGTCGAAGAGCAAGCTGAAACTCAGCTTGCTCTTCGAAAATGATCAGAGGGTGGAGTATATCAGAGACAGGCCTTGAGCCTGGCGATGATATTGTCCTTGGAAGTGGCGCCGGTTATACGATCTACCTCCTCACCACCTTTGATAAAGATGAGCGTGGGGATGTTCTTCACGCCGTAACGAGTGGCGAGCGCACCGGCCTCATCGACATTGATCTTGCCGACTTTGGCTACCCCCGCCATCTCTGTTGCCACTTGGTCAACGATGGGGGAGATCATGCGGCAGGGACCGCACCACGTTGCCCAGAAGTCGATCAGAACCGGAACGGGGGAATTGAGGACTTCAGTCTCGAAGTTGCTTTCTGTAATCTGTAGTGCCATAGTGCTTGATTGGATGCAGGAACTGTCAGCTTTGTTCAATTACTCTTCTTCATCGGAATAATCCTCGCCTTCTTCCTCGGAGGAGCTTTCTTCCTCGGTGTAGCCGCTGTCGCCTTCATCGGACGAGGCTGCTGCCGGAGAGCCGAATACTCGCTCAGAGTCAGTCACGCGACCGGGTACCTGATCCGTCTGGTACTGTACCCAGCACACCAGCAGCATGATGACTACCGTGAGCGCGGCAAGGACGATCATGACGGGGCTGTCCTTCGTGGGCTCATCTTCCTCGGGCTCCTCGGTTTCCTTCTTCTTGCTGAAGCCGGCGGGCTTAGTGAAACCGGCAGGCTTGGTGAAGCCGGAGGGTTTACCTACGGGGGCTGTAGCTGCGGGCATGGAGGGGGCCGGCTTGGCTGCGGGTGCAGCTGCCGGAGTGGTCGGTGCAGCCGGTGCGGAAGGAGCTGCGGGTGCAGCAGGAGCGGCGGGGCGAGCCGGGGCTGCGGGGGGTACGGGAGCACCGGGACGAGCCGGGGCGCCGGGAGCTGTCAGCGGAATGGTGGCAGCGGGTGCGGCCGGAGCTGCAGGACGAGCAGGAGCTGTCGGCGGTACGGGGGCTGCCGGACGGGGCGGCATGGGGGCTCCCGGACGAGTGGGAGGCACCGGGGCGCTAAGCGGAATGGTAGCAGCCGGACGTGAAGGGGGGACGGGAGCCATGGGCGCACCTGCCGGACGGGGCGGCACAGGACGAGTAGCGGCAGCACCAAGAGGCGGTACAGGTGCCGGCGGACGGGGCACAGAAGGAGGAAGCGGCGCAGCAGGAGGCGTCGGACGGACAGGTGAGGGAGGCGGAGGAGGTGTGCTCATATCAGTCAGTAAAGTCTATAACCGCAATGCGGACTTCCTCTATATTGCACTTTTTTTTCATTATTGCAAGCTGAAAACGCGCGGATGTTGTTTTTTTTTGAAAAATCGTGAGATTGTGTTAAGAAAATGAGAGAAGGGGTCTTATTTTTGCTTTTTCTGATAGCGCTGATAAAGTGCGGGTTTGTCCGTTCCGGGGAAGGGATATTTCCAGGAATGATCCTGTTCCGGATTGATGGCTCGAAGGGTGGCGAGGTCATTTCTGCAGCGCTTCAGGAAGAGTCTTTGTTCGGGGGTTCCGTCTTGGGTCCAGGTGCGGATGCCGCTGCGATATCGTGCGCCGGGAAGATAGCCGGTTCTGCGGGCGATTTGGTCGGCGTAGTTGAGCAGAGAGAGAGCTTTTCCGAGATTGCCCCGGGCCAGTTCAGCTTGTCCCCATTTCTGCATGTTGGCAGTATAGAAGGTGGCCCAGCTGGAAAGCGGCAGATTATCCGGGCCATCGCCGGGGTAGTAGCGGCGGAAGACGATTTCGGCCTCCTCGTAGCGTTGCTGTTTACCCAGGGTTTGAGCGAGGATGCTGGCGGTGAAGAGCTGGCGGGGATTTGCCTGCAGGATATGTCGCAGCATTTTTTCGTAGTTCTGCCAGTCCGGGGCGGTGGTGGGGGCGAGTGAGATGTAATGATCAGCTATGCGGGAATGGGGGTAGAGGGGAGTGATCTCCTGCAGGAGCTCTCTTCGTTGCGCGGTGTCGGCTCCGGCGGCTACCATACCATCGTATTTCCACTGGGTGATCCAGGGGCGGTAAAAGGTGCAGCAAAGCTTACCCATCAGGGCTGCCAGGGCGAGGGCCAGTGCGCTGAGGATGACCCTGCGACAGGCAGGTTCGGCATGTACTCTGTGGTTTCTCGGCTGATGTCCCGGCGCCCAGTTGTGCCTGGAGAAGATGTGCCCGGAGCTTCCCGGAATGGGACTGGCAAGTACTCCGCAGGCGTAGGCTCCCATGGCGAGCAGGGCATGACTGTGCCAGACGTAGTCCGATATGGCACAACCGGCGAGAGCGGCGAGAGTCAGCAGTGCCATGGCTGTTTTCGTGCGGCGACCACGGGGAATATTGTCATCTGCCAGTGCGCGGAAACCACAGATGGTGTGCAGCAGGAGGAGGAGGAGCATGAGCACCAGCCCGATCAGACCATAATCCGCCCAGACTTGCACATATTCATTGTGTGCGTAGTTGGGTAGTTGCCATTCCTTGTACCGGGTGACGATTTCCCAGAGAGCTCCGCCGGCGCCGAATCCATGGAGCGGAGCCTCGTGTGTGGCGCGCAGGACGTTATCCCATATCAGGTAGCGCAGGTGGGAGTCTATATCAACGAGTGCCTGCGCCAGCGTGTGCCCGAAGATGAAGTCGTATACTGCTATGAGGACTCCGGTGAGGATGAGCATGCCTCCTCCTATGATGCCCCACCCGATAGGGGCTTCATCGTACAGAGAAAGTACCAGCCAAAGTACCCAGCCGCCGGCAAACAACAGCGGCACCACGAACCATATAACGCGCGAGCCACAGAAGAATGAGGCTACTATGGCACCCAGTGCCAACGCGAGGGGTAGCAGTTTCGTGGGGCGTTTATCCTTGCACCACAGGTGCTGCCAGAGCAGTAGGCTTCCGCTGAGTGCCAGGAAGAGGGCGGCAAAATTTTTGTAGGCGAAGAGGGTAACGTTGCGCCCATTGGGACCCAGCAGGCTGACGTCTGCACGTCCCAGCCAGTGCAGGCTGAGGTTTCGATCCTGCATGAAGTACATGCTGATGAGATTGAGCACAATGGCACTGCTCAGGATGATGGTGTAGCTGCGCGTGTCGGCTGATTGACCGGTGTAGATGCCGACCAGGTAGAACATGAAAGCGAAGATGATGAGTCCGGTGTCTGTCCAGTTGTCCGTCAGGGAGAACCCGGTCATGGCTCGCACGAGGAAGTAAGCGCCGATGGCCAGACTGAGCCAGGCTGTAAGGGGCAATCGGACGATTTTGTAGTGCCGGAGGGTGCAGCAGATGGTGATGAGGATGACAGCCATGAATCCCCACAGAAAGGGGAGAATGGTGCAGGGGTTCGAGTCTGCCATCGACATGGAGGCAATCCACATCAGCGCCATCATCACCCCGAGGATGGTGCCGGGAGCGCTTTCCGTCAGTCGATGGGAGGGTGCCGATTGATGGGACATGGGAGATCAGCGGTTGAGCTTGGAAATGATGTCAGAGGCGGTCGCCGTAATATCCGATTGCCCGAGGAGCCAGCTGACGATGACCACACGTTGGGCTTCGGCGGCCAGAACATCGGGTAGGGTGGTACTGTTGATGCCTCCTATGCAGAACATGGGCATATCCCCAATTTGTTTCTGTGTGGTCGCGATGTCCTGCAGACCGATGGCGGGGCGCCCCGGTTTGGTGCCGGTGGGGAAGAGGGGACCGAACCCGATGTAGTCCGCACCTTCCTTCCTTGCGGTCCATGCCTGCTCGGGGCTGTGAGTGGAGCGACCCACGATCATCTTGCTCCCCACTATGCGCCGCACATCTTCCAGCGGTCCTCCGTCCTGACCGACGTGGACGGCATCTGCCCCGATGGCTGCGGCCAGTTCCGGGTAATCGTTCAGTACGAAGATGGCCCCGGCTGTACGGCACAGGGGCTGCATGAGTCGGGCCAGGCGTTCCACCTCCGTCAATTCCACACCCTTGGCGCGGAGCTGGAGTATGCGTACACCTCCCGCCAGCAGAGCCCGGGTTTTGTACTCCACTTCATCGGGGAGGGTGTAGCCCATGTCGACGATTCCGTACAAGCGGCATTCGGAGAGAGTCTTTCTCATGGCTCACATTCTGCACCCGGGCTTGCCATCTGTCAAGCCCGCGACGTGTAATGTGGTATATATATTCCGCCGGAGTGGCCGACTGCGGCTTGCTGAAAAATGTTCTGAGCTCTGTCCGGGGGCTAGGCGGGCAGAGCTCAGGTTTATGGGTACGTCAGGCATGACACGTAACTGGGGTGAAAGTCCCCAATGAGCCGCTGACAGGGCGGAATCAAATAGCCAAAGGCAACTGCGTCACAGTAATGTGGGGTGGGAAGGAAGCCGGAGGCGAAACACAGACAGGATGAAC
>JAZQCA010000019.1:0-4459 GCA_045545975.1 Akkermansia sp. | reverse complement strand
CGCTCGCTTGCTTCAGGCTTCGTCTGCTGTGCAGTCTACGCCCAGACAGGTCGCCGAGGCCTACGCCGACTGAGGTCGGCTCCGGGAGTAGATAGCTGCCGGGATCCACGAAGCCCGCTAAGCTAACGCTTGGCGGGCTTCTCCGTTTCAAGCGCAGCGGTGGATGAAGTCGGATGAGCCGTTGCCCTCAGCTTTCAGAGCGAGGAAGGTGAACGATGGTATTGAGTTTTTCTCGATCCCGCAATGAAGGCGCTAGGCTCCATAAATTGGGAATTGTAAATTGCGCGTTGTGAATTCCACCAAGCTTATATACCATAATCCTGCATTCAGTAAAGCCGTAGGAGGAATACCGGGAATGCGTTATTATGAGCGATGATGGTCTTTGTCCCGGCGGTGGTGCTTGTTGTCATGTTTGTCGTGGCGATCATCACGCCGGTGTTCGCGTTTGCGGTGTTCACGTCGCTTTTCACGTTCTTTTTCGCGAGCTTTATACTCTCCATATTCACGCCCGGCGTTGATGAGGGTGTTTAGCGGGGAGCTTTCTTCTGCGGCGGGTGTGATAGGAATAGAGAGGCAAAGGGCGGTAAGGAGCAGGGAATGGAATGTTGAGGTCATATGTGCTGAGATGCGAGGGTCGCCCCGGAGCGCGAGAAACAGTTTCTCTTCTTCATGCTCGGTGGTAAAAAATATGGGTTGAGCCTTTCAGGATATAGTGTAGTATATTCGTACATGAAGCCTGTTTTCTGCTCTCTTGAAAATAAAGAACCACCCCTTGGTGCGCACCAAGGGGTGGGGAGAAAGGATGAGAGTTTTTGTCTGCGACAAACTCAGGTTGCGATCCTCAATTCGCCGCTCACAATTATTTACTTGCCCTCGATGCGGCAGTAGGGCATCTTGGACTGGAAGCCAAGTTCCTCGGGGAATTCAGAGAAACCGGACCAAGTATTGTACTCCTTCAGACCACTGCGACCGCAGCTGCCCTGATAGGGGGGGCGATAGGTACACTTGTAAGTGGGAGCCCAGAAGGTAACAAGCTCGTAGAGACCATAGCCCATGCGGGTGAAGGTGCGGGTGAAGCCTTCGACGAGACCAACGGAGAAACCGGCGTAGTTGCCCTCTTCGGAGTTCCAGCGGATCATGGTGATGGGCAGTTCTTCGATGCCGTAGATGATGTTACCGATGGCACGACCGAGCTTGCGGGTGGCAGTATATTCAGACGCGGGCGGCGCCTGAATGTCGGCATACGTCGTGCCGACCATAGCGAGAAGAAGTGTAGAAAGGAGTAAGCGCTTCATGACGTAAATAGTGATAGCACATTGTAACTCGCTATGCAAGCAAAAAGGAGATTTTTACTGCAAAAAATGCAGTTTTTCTTCAAAAAAAGACCGCAGCGTGTGCTGCGGTCGGTAAATTGGAGAAGTTGGCTCAGAGGTTGATGGGGGTGAGACGTTCTTCCTCTGTAAGATAACAGCCGGGATCGCTACCGAACCAATGTCCGTTTGCAAAGGCTGCGCGAGTGCGGAAACCGCCGCCGCAGAGGGCGAAGTGTTTGCAGGTCGCGCAGGGACCGGAGAGGGTTTTCTGACGTTCCTCCGGATCATCTGAGCCGCGGAGTTTGCGGAGCTCCGCAGCAGAGGGTTCTGCGCTGGCCTCCCAGACATCGGAGAACTTTTGTGTTTTCACGTTGCCGAGGGTGACGCTTTGCCAGAACTGGTCGGGGTGTATGTTGCCTTGGGGATCGATGTTGGCGATGCCGCGGCCGGAGGAATTTGCTCCACCGCCGTTCCAACTGAGCAATCGTAGCGTTTGGGCTGCCAAGGGGGAGCCTTCACGCAGCTGCCGCAGCAGGATGTAGATGCCATCGGCCGGTTGGGTGACTGTGAGCAGTTCTCGGGTCTGGTCGCTTTTGTGCCAAGCCTCGGCGCGAGCGATGAGCATGTCGAGAGCATCTCGGGCCTCTCCGGGGGTGAGGCTGGCGACGTCAACGCCCCGCCCGGTGGGGACAAGATGGTAGAAGCAGACGCGCTGTATCCCTTCATTTTCAATGAAGTTGAGGATTTCTTCCATGCTCTGGACGTTGTTGCGGGTGAGGGTGAGGCGCAGTCCGGTTTTCTGCCCGACTTCCTCGCAGCGTTTGAACCCACGGATGGCACCGACAAATGCACCGGGGACGCCGCGGAATTTGTCATGAATGTCGCCTATACCATCGAGAGATATGCCGACGTAGGCGACTCCGAGCTCCTTGAAGAGGGCAGCGTATTCGGGGGTGATGCGTGTGCCATTGGTGGAGATAGTGACTTTGAGCCCTCTTTCGGTGGCGTGACGGAGCAGTTCCGGCAGTCGCGGATGAAGCAGGGGCTCACCACCGGAGAGCAGAAGGGCGTTTACCTGATAATCTGCCAGATTGTCAATGACGGCGTGGCATTGTTCCGGAGTAAGTTCTCCCGGGTAGATCTGGGCGTGAGAATCGGCGTAGCAATGTACGCACCTGAGATTACAGGTGCGGGTGATGTTCCATACTACGATGGGCTTGCGCGTGCGCGAGGAGGTGGGACTGCAGGCGGCGGTACTGGCGTGAAGGGAGGTGGAGCCATGACCCAGACCGTAGCGAATATGGTCGGCCGGCTGGTCTGCACCGCACCAGAGGCGTGTGATGTTGATCATGAGTTGGTTTGTAGAGGGGGAAGATCAGTTTCGGAGGGCTGCGGGGATATAGTTGCAGAGAGGTTCGGCTGCCATCATGTCACCGCAGCTGCCGTAGGCACGGGCGCGGGAACCGCCACATACACGGCGGTACTCGCATTGACCGCACTTGCCGCCTAAGGCATCGTCATCGCGGAGTTGTACGAAGATGGGGTGGGTGCGGTAGATGTGTGCGAGATCATCGTGGCGTACATTACCGGCAGTGATGGGGAGGAAGCCGCTGGGTTGGATTTCTCCGGTGTGTGAGATGAATACCACACCTTTTCCATCCCGCGTGGGTACCATGTGCCGGGGAGGTGTGGAACCATTGCGGGCTGCTTGCATGAGCACTCGTCGGTAGTGGTGACCTTCCGTTGTTTTGATGGCAAAAGGCAGCTCGTCGCGGAGATCCCGTAGCCGCTGCCAGACTTCCTCGAGCTGATCGGCTGTGGGCAGATCCTGGAGGGAGGCTCTCCCTGTGGGAACCAGTACGAATACGCTCCAGACATCGGGCTTGATGTCGCGCATGAGCTCAATGAACCCTTCCAGCTCCGGCAAGGTGGATTGGGCAAGAGTGGTATTTACCTGGAGTTGGATTCCGGCTTCCATGGCTGAGCGGGCAGCTTGTAGGGTGCGCTCAAAGGTGTGAGGTACGCCGCGGAATCTGTCATGAGTTTCGCGCGAGGCACCATCGAGGCTGAGGCTCAGGCTGACTACCCCGGCGGCGCGCAGTCGCCGGAAGTCGGTGTTGATGAGGCGATGGGTTGCAGCCGGACTCAGTGCGACCCGGAGACCCTTTTCCGTGGCACATGTGATGATGTCGTATATATCACCCCTCATCATGGGATCCCCTCCTGTGAGCACGAGCATGGGGGGAGCCAGTTCTGCTATTCTGTCCACAAGCGCCATGGCTTCCTCATGGTTCAGCTCATCGGGATGTGCCTGGGGTTGCGCGATAGCGCGGCAATGCCGACAGGCCAAGGCGCATGCCCTGGTCACCTCCCAGAAGAGGATGAAAGGCCGCTCTGAGAGGTCAACCGAGGCAAAATGAGTGTGTTTGTTCATGGCGCCGATGGAACGGAGCGTGAATTACTGCTGTGGTGTGAGGGTTTGCAGGAAGTTCTGGAGGGCCTGAATTCGCTGGTCGGTTGTGGTGGGAGCAGCCGGTGTGGTAACGGGGGATGCCGTGAAAGTCTGTCCATCGGTCAGGAAGCTCTGGAGCTTGCTGATGGTGCTTTGTTTGAGGCATTCTGTGTATTTTTTGCCGTTCTGCCAGTTATTGAAGGTAAAACGGGCGTAGGAGGGGACGGCGTTCTCGCTGGTTGCTACGCGCAGACGCTGCCAGCCGCGGGTGAAATAATCGTACTGGTTGTCAGATCCGTAGTACATCATGCCGGTGAGTTCCTCAGAGTTGATGAGGGTAGCCGTGGTTGGGGTAAAAAGTTCAGTCCGGCTGACGGTCTTGGTTGTACAGGAGCTCAGAGTCAGAGCCAGAATGAATATGGGAAGGATTTTCTTCATACGCGGGCGTATATACCACAACTACATGTTTCAGTCAAGCAAATCATGGTTCGTGTTGAAATCCATTGTGAGGGTGCAAGGAGAAAGGCGGTTGATTACAAGTCTGATGAACTGTGCTGAATTGCAAGACCAAATGCGACAGTAAGTGATTTTTCTTCTATTTAGGCTGCAAATTTGATAAAATGGAGCTTTTCTGCGCGTACCATGTGTCGTGCTGATTTGCCTTTAAAGATTCGTCGAGGGTAACGGTTCATCC
>JAZQCA010000018.1:0-31294 GCA_045545975.1 Akkermansia sp. | reverse complement strand
ATAAGGCATTATCCTTTCCCGGCTACATAGCGAGAGAAACATGTTTTTGCGCAATGCTGCGGCCATAAAACATCGTACTGCACTCAGGCCGATGTTTTATTAGAAAATTGTAAATGGTAAATTGTACATTGTAAATAAAGAGCTTACAAGGTTCGTTGCCTAATGCGTTTGCCCTGACTCCCGTCTGCTGTTACTTGACGATATGGGATGAATTTGGTAGAATGTCGGTCATGGAAGACGCTGATTGGATGAAGCCATTGGTGAAGATTGGGCTGGTGCTGCTGGTCTGTGCGTTGAGTGCTGTTTGGTATTGGTTTAAGTTCTCGAGGGTAGGTAGCAAACTGACAAAAGCGATAGTAGGCGGCGATGTTGCAGCCTTGCAAACGATGGTGAAGAAGTACCGCAACTTGTTGACGGAAGATGATTTCGAGGCCCTCACCGGCTTTCTGACTTTAGCGGTTGCGGAGAATCAGCACGAATGTCTGAAGGTGCTGCTCGAGTTGGGAGATGCCGCCCACTTGCAGGAGCGCACACTCGAGGAGGACGATGTGGCATTGCTGCAACTTGCTGTTGAGCATGGCTCTGCCGAGATGCTGCGTACCATGCTCGCCGCCGGTATGAAACCTGCCGCTGAGCCGGAATCCCCCTGGATGCATTGCTATGTGCGGGGATCGGTTGAGCATGCGCGTGTTCTCAGAGAGTTCGGTGGAGATGTGATGACTCCCGAACAGCTCGAAGATTTGGAGGGGGAGACTCCGCTCCATGCCGTGGTATATGGCTGGTACTATAATCCGGCAGAATCTGCTGCCATGTTGCGCTATCTGTTGCAGGAATGCGGCGAAGATCCTAACGCTCAATCCATTGCCGGAAATACCCCGCTTGACCTTGCCTGCGATGAAACTCATGTTGGTTACGAGGGGAGTGACGAACTGCGCCGCTTGTTGACCGAGACCGGAGGTAAGCGGGGGCGTAATCTGCGCGTGCCTGTGCCGAGCTATAGCGGGCGCGTATTGGTAAAGGGGGAGTTGCCCGATGTTTCCTCTATTGCGGCATCTGTGTCTGCCGGGGTGACTGTCATGCCGCATGCCGAACCGTGGAATCCTGTCGCTCTGCGTGAGAGCTTGAAAGAGAGCCCCCTTAAGGATGACGTGGTCGATCAGTTGCTGAGCCATTCCTGTTATGTGGAGGTTGCTGTACAGGGGAGCGATGGTGAAGACCCGGTGGCGGTTGCGCAGAGAGCTATGGTGCCACTGCGTTTGCTCGAAACCATGCCCGGCGTGGTGGGTGTGCAGTTCCAATCCTTTATCGGATCTTCTTTCAAGGGGGAACCGGGTGAGCTGATGCCCTTCAATCTCATCGGTGTAGCACTTGGTCGCACGGAGGAGGGGGCTTATCTGCTTGCTACTCAGGGAATGGTCGATTACGGTTTGCCTGAGGTGGAAATTTCTGTACCGGAAGTTATGGTGCAGAAATGGAATATCACGCCCTTTGCTCCGCTTGGCGATGTACTTTACCAGCTCATGCGCGGCACTACTGCCTTTGAGCCGGGACATAGTGCGACCCTGCTCGGACGTTTTCACACCACCATAGATTGGGGAAAACTGCGTACCACCGGAGCAATCGGCTTCTGTTGCGAAATGTCCACCGACCCCACCCCTGAGCACATGTTGCACCCCTGAGCTGAGTCAGATTTTTTACTCGACAGGACAAGGGTGCTTTGCTATAAGTAGGGGCTGATGAGAGATTACATAAATCCGCTTCTGCTGTTGGTCATTGTAGTGCTGCTGGCTCTGCGCGTGAGTGGTGCCGGGGATGTGGCGGTGTATGATATGTGGCTGCTGGTGCTGTGTGTGACGGCTCTGCTGGTGAATGGTGCGCTGATGGTGGCTCGGTCGATATCAAGGCGGCGGGCGCTTATGAGTGCGGTCTGGTCGGTGGTGTACCTGCTGCTGGGGAGCTGTGCGTGGGTTCTTAGCGGGGATGAAACCATCTCTGATGAGGAACTTGTTGTCTACAGGACCATGGAGGAGGCATGGCGGCAGGGGGGCGGTGCATTTGCTGTGGATGAGAATGGAGACTCTTTTTTTGTGGTGGCTGCTTCCATCGGCAGGTGCCGTGAGGTGAAGAAGCTGTTGGACGAGGGACCGGTGCCGACTGAGCAACTGGCCGAGGCTGCCCGAAGGGCGGCAGAGAATGGTCGGGTAGAGGTTCTTAAACTGCTGCTCGGAGCCGGAGTGTCGGTCGATGGTGTAGTTGGCAGCACAACCTTGCTTTGTGCCGCAGCGCAGAATGGGCAGTTAGGTACGGCTGAGCTGCTGCTGAGGGGTGGAGCCGGAGCTAATGTGGCGGATTCTGATGGTATGCCGCCGCTCATTCATGCCGTGCTGGCAGATTCCGCTCCTGTGGTGCGGGTGCTGTTGCAGGCAGGGGCTGATCCTGCGTATACTGACGCCCAAGGGCGTACAGCTGCAGATTACAGCCGGAGTACCCGGGTGGATGAGCTGCTGGACCGCCCCTGATCTGAGTTACTTGTAAGTGTTGCAACGATTGAGCCAGCCGGCCAGCCAGCGCTTTTCACCTCTGGCTGCGGGAGAGTTCGCTACGCGCCGCGTCAGAACGACTGCTGCCGCTCGCGAGAATTCCGCTGTGGCGACCCGTCCCTGCGGCGTACCTCTCATCTCCTCCAGCACCTGCAATAGCCCCCAGCCCTCACCATTGTAACGCTCAGTCGGTTTGAGTCCTTCTCCCTTGAAGTTCACATAGTCCACCAGGCAGTAGAGCCCCTGAGTAGTGGAGGCCAGTGCATTGTAGCGCGCCTGTACGAGCTTAGGGCTGCGACTTGCCTGTAACATGCGGGGTAGGGCCGCTCGTGAGCGCAGCACGATGAACTCCGTTTGCAGCGTTACGTGATCCGCCAGCCAGTGCCGCAGCTCATTGGCCTTTCCGCTGCGGTCAGTCAGAAATTGCTCCTTGGTTGACCAAGGGGCTGCCCCGGTACAGAAGGATGGTACCTGCACCCCCCGGGAGAGGGCAAATCGGATGAACTTGGGGAAGCTCTCATCAAAGGGACCTCGGTACCCTGCCGGGTACCAGATGAAGTGCCCGATTCCCAGCGAGGGGAACTCCTCCCCGGCGTTCCAGCTCACCAGTCCCTGTACACTGCCGGCACATTCGTTTTTCCATATCCGCTTCCCTAGCGTATTGAGATCTACCTCTCTGACCGCTGCCGACCGGGAGCGGGAGGGGCTTGCCGGAGCGTGCTGCGGCTGAGCGCAGGCTGTCAGCAGGAGGATCAAGCAAATGAGAATGTGCGGCTTCATGTCCTGCATTTTACCTTATCTCTCATACCCTGTAAAGGGTGAATTGCGACCCAACGGATAATAAAAATGATTTTTTTGTGACTTTGTTCTTGACAATGTAAGGGCGATGTGGTAACTTGGCGTCCCACCTTGCCGCCGTGCCCGCAACGGCGCCCATCATCAGCGGCTCGGGGAACAACCAATCTCATTCATTTTTACTATGGTAGCAATCCGTCTCAACCGTCAGGGGTCCAAGGACCGTCCTTACTACAAAATCGTTGTCGTTGACAGCCGCGCTCGCCGTGATGGCGACTTCATTGAACAGGTGGGTACCTACAACCCCATGGCCGAGGGTGAGAACTACACCCTTGATCTCGAGAAGGTTGAAAAGTGGATCTCCAATGGTGCCCAGCCCAGCGAGACTGTCGCCTCTATGATCAAGAAGGCTCGCGCTGCCAAGGCCTGAGCTACTTACTGACCAAAGTTTTTCTTGGTTGTTTCTAGTTGAGCCTGCTGTGTCTTAGGACATAGCAGGCTTTGCTGATTCTTGCTGCTTGCTCTGAGTACTCTTGTCTTCGTTTGGTTCAGGCGTTGCAGGAGGGCTTTTGGGTGGCTTGAAAAATAACATTCCGAAACTTAAAAAACCATAAGAAAAGGCTTGACAAATGAAGCATGCTTCATAAAATAAGCCCCGGAACGTATGAAGGAGAAATACATCACCCGTTATGGGCAGGAAAAGGGACAGGGCTACACCTTCAAGGGGTGGCGTCTATGCATTACTCGGGAGGGAGTGCGCTTTGTGAGATATTTTTCGGATCTGAAGAACGGGGGGCCGGAGCAGTCCTTGGCGGCAGCGGTTGCCATGCGGGACTCCATGTTGGAGGAACTGGCGGGAGAGAATGCAGATCGCGGCGAGATTTTCAATCGTTATCGACGTCTCGGCAACGAGTGCTGATATGGTGCGTAGGAGCGCAAAAAGTTTGACATTTTTTCTTGACTTTTCCGAGGTAGGTCGTATACTTTGTGCTGTAAAATGAAGCATGCTTCGGAACAGGGAAGGTCACAAGAGATGCAGCACCGGCAAGCCATATCATTTCTGATGAAGTTAATATCGGATCGCGTGACTTGTCTGTTCCAGCAGCGCGCGGATTTACCGTTAACCGCAGCGCAAAGCCGGGTGTTGATGTACTTGGAGGCCAGTGGCGGAGGTCCCATGTCGCAGCGGGAACTGGAGCAGTACCTCAACGTATCCCACACAACGGCGAAGGGACTGTTGCAGCGCATGGAGGAGAAGGGGTTTGTACGGACGGCCTTTGATAGTGCAGATGGTCGTGTGAAAAATGCCTACCTGACGGATAAGGCTCGCCGTTGCCGGGACGAGCTCTCATGTCATATCAATGCCTTGACAGAAATGATGATGACGGGACTCTCCCATGAAGAGGAACAGCAACTGTTCGAACTACTCCGACGAGTCTACAGGAACATAAGGTGAACGATTTTAATTGATTGTCAATGAAAGCAAAACACATAGCAATGATAGCCCTGAGTGGGGTAGTGGTGACCGGATTGACCGGTTGTGGGGACAAAGAGGACGGCAAACCCGGATTCTTTGAGCGTGTGTACAGGGACTTCCTGGGAGGTGAGACAGCTCAGGCTCGTGAGCCGATGCCGCCGCTGCAGGTGTCTGTCATGAAACTGCAACAGGCCAATGTGCCGATTTATGCCACTTGGTTCGGTCAGCTGCGTGGTACTGAACAGGCTGACATCAAGCCTGAAGTGAGTGGTCGGATCGTAGAGAAATTGTACATTGATGGTTCTCCCTGCAAGAAAGGGGAAGTGCTTTTCCGGATCGATGAGGTGACGTACAAGGCGGCTGTGGACATGGCTGCTGCTAATCTGGAGGCTGCCCGCGCTGCCGTTGTACAGGCCGAGGTGGCAGAGGCCCAGGCTCAGCAGGATCTGGCTCGATTCTCCGAGCTGGTCAAGAGCGGATCTGTCTCGGACAAAACATTCCACGATGCCGAGCACGCCAAGAAACGTGCCACCGCAGCTCTCAAGGCTGCCAATGCTCAGGTCAAGCAGGCTGAGGCTGCCTTGGCCAATGCTCAGATCAACCTTGATCGTTGCTCCATCTGTGCGCCCTTCGATGGCTATGCCTCTGCCGCGACGGTGAGTGTGGGTGATCATGTATCGCCCGGCGCTATCACCCTGACCCGCATGAGCGCCATCGATCCCATCCGCGTTGACTTCGTTGTGACCGGCAAACATGTGCTCGACATTGTTACTCAGACTAACTTCCGTGCCGGTGAGAATATGGACTCTCCCTTCACCGAGTTCGAGGTTATTCTGGAAGATGGCACGCTTTACCCGGAGCATGGTATCGTCAAGACCATGGACAGCGAGGTGAACACCTCCACCGGTACCGTCAACTTCATCGGAGAGATCCCTAACAGCGAGCTCCGACTGCGCTCCGGTGCTTCTGTGCAGGTTCGTGCCAAGGTAGGCGAGGTGAAGGATGCCTTCCTCGTACCCAAGGGGGCTATTCTTTCCTCTATGAACCATCGCTTTATCTATGTGGTGGGTACTGATAATCAGCCTTATGGAATCGACGTGATACTCGGTCAGGAAATTGAGATGGAGATGCCCAGTGGGGAAGGTACGGCTCTCATGCCCATGCAGGTGGTGAAGGCTCGTCCCGTCAACAGCCCGGAGGGCATGCTGAGCGATCTTCCCGCTATTCTCAAGAAGATCGGTTATGATAATCCTCTGGAGGCTCCCATCATCGTTGAGGGCGCTCAGATGGCTCAGATCTATGCCAACGTCAACATGGGTATGAAGAAGGCAGGGGCTCCCGCCGGATTCGCTGAAATCGCCGCAAATCCCGCAGCCTACGATTACACCAAACCCATGACAACCACTCCCTCGGTAACTGCCAAGTCCGAGTAACCCCGCTTGCTGTAGATCAGAAATACACATGAGTGCATATTTCATCAAACATCCGGTAATTGCCACGGTTATCGCCGTGCTGACCACCGTGCTGGGGGTGGTCTGCATGATGAACCTTCCCATCGAGCAGTACCCCGAGATTACCCCTCGCACCATTAACCTCACGGCTGTCTATCCGGGCGCGGACGCTCAGGCTGTGGCGGATTCCGTTGGTACTCCCATTGAGCGCCAGATGAACGGCGTGAACCACATGGACTACATGACTTCGGTCTCGTCCAACAATGGCGTGTACAATTTACAGGTTGTCTTCGAGCCCGGCTCGGACACCGATCTTGACCAAGTGCTTACCAACATGCGCTATGGACAGGCACAATCTCAGGTGCCAACGGAGGTACTCAACTCCGGCATCACCATTCGCCAGCAGCCCGGTCTGCCGCTCATGCTCTACTCGCTCACCTCGCCCGATGGCTCCTACGATGCGGTGGACCTTTCCAACTACGCGCAGGTCAAGCTTCTGGACGAAATCAAGCGAGTACCCGGCGTGGGTGAGGTGACGGTGTACGGGGCAGGGCGTTACTCCATCCGTATATGGCTCAACACGGTAAAGATGTCACACTTCGGCATCTCCCTCAACGAGGTTCAGGGAGCCATCCGCCAGCAGAATATCACCAATCCCGGTGGTAAAGTCGGTGCTGATCCCGTGCCTGACGGGCAGGAGACCACCGTCACCATCCGTACCGAAGGCCGCTTGTCCACACCGGAGCAGTTCGAGCAGATCATTGTGCGCCAGCGCGGAGATCAGGTCGTGTTCCTGAAGGATATCGCCACCATAGAGTTGGGCTCGGCGGACTATTCTGTCACCGGTCGCCTGAATCGTCTTCCCGCTGCCAGTGTGGTGATCTTCCAGTCGCCCGGGTCGAATGCTATTCAGACCGTTGACCGTGTGAGCGCACTGCTGGCCAGCAAGGCGCTGCCACCCGGTATTGAAGGTACGGTGTCTCTCGATACGACGACATCCGTCCGCTACTCCATCGAGGAAATTAAGCAGACCTTCATCGAGGCTATTATCCTGGTGGCACTCGTGGTATTCCTCTTCCTGCAGAGCTGGCGCGCAACGCTTATTCCGCTGATTGCCGTTCCCGTTTCTCTCATCTCCACCTTCTGTGTGTTCCCTCTGTTGGGCTTCACGCTCAACACCATCTCCCTGCTGGGTATGGTGCTGGCCATCGGTCTGGTGGTGGACGATGCCATCGTTGTGGTGGAAGCGGTGCAGCACCACATTGAAAAGGGGCTCAACCCCCGTATGGCAGCCTTTGCCGCCATGCAGGAAGTGAGTGGTCCCGTGATCGCCATTGCTCTGGTGCTGGCTGCTGTGTTCCTTCCTTCCCTCATGCTGGAAGGCATCACCGGCACGCTCTTTAAGCAGTTCGCCATCACCATCGCTATTTCCATGCTGATTTCGGCATTCAATGCACTCACTCTTTCTCCGGCACTGTGTGCCCTCATGCTCAAGAGCAAGGAAGAGGAAAACACGCCTCCGAATAATCCTCTGCGCCGTTTGGTTTTCCGCCTGAACCACGGAATTGCCAAGCCCTTCTTCCGGGTATTCAACAAGGCATACGACAGCACGGCCGGCGTCTATACCCGTATATGTGGCAGTCTGGCACGCAAGCTGATCATTTCCATGCCCATCCTGCTGCTTCTCTGGGCGGCCATCGCTCCCATGAGCAGCAAGGTTCCCGGTGCGTTCCTGCCGGACGAGGATCAGGGCTTCCTGCTGGCAGCTCTCGTGATGAAACCCGAGAACTCCCTCCAGCGCTCTATGGTCGAGGCCAAGAAGTTCGAGGACGCTCTCGCCGGACCTGCCGGCAATACCGACCCTTCCATCAAGAACCTCACGTCTGTAGTCGGCATCAATATTCTCAATATGGTGCAGACCCCCGGCGCTGCCATTGCCTTCGTGCAGCTCAAGGACTGGAGCGAGCGCGATGAGTCTGCCGAGCAGGTGCAGAAGCGCTTGACTGCCCGCTGCGCTCAGGCCGGGCTGGATGGTTTATCCATGGTTCTCATTCCCCCGGCAATTCCGGGCGTGGGTACGGCCAATGGTGTGACCATGGTGCTTACCGACTTGGAAGGTCAGGGCGTGGAGTTCCTCTACCAGCAGGTGCAGAAGTTCAACCAAGCCGCATCCTCTCGCGAGGAAGTCGCCATGTGCCGCGACATGATGATGGCTGACGTGCCGCAGAAGTTCCTCACCCTCGATCGTGCCAAGTGCCAGAAGTTTGGTGTGAGCATAAGCGATGCCTACGGCGTGCTCGCTTCCTACTATGGTTCCAGCTTCGTCAACTTCTTCAACGCCTTCGGTCAGCAGTGGCAGGTCTTCATGCAGGCCCGTGGTGAGGACCGCAAGAACCTGGAGCAGATGAACGGTTTCTTCGTCATCAACAACAAGGGCGAGCGCGTCCCGTTGGATGCCATCGTCTCCGTCTCCGATATGGCAGACACCGAGTTCGTCATGCACCACAATGGCTACAATGCCGCCAAGATAAACGTGATGCCTAAGCCCGGTTTCTCCACACAGCAGCTCATGGTTGCCATGGAAGAGGTATTCGATCAGACCATGGACAAGACCAAGGTGGGCATGGACTACCAAGATATGTCCTTCCAGGAGAACAAAGTACGCAACAGTACGGGCCTCGGCACCATCTTCTGCATGTCCGGCTTCTTCGCTTTCCTCATTCTTGTGGCCTTGTATGAGAAGTGGACCTTGCCTATCTCGGTATTCATGACCGTTCCGATTGCTGTGCTGGGCGCCTACATGGGGCTGTATGTCTGGAACTTGGATCTGACGCTCTATGCTCAGGTCGGTCTGATCATGCTCGTTGGTCTGGCTGCCAAGAATGCCATTCTCATCGTTGAGTTTGCCAACTTGGAAATGGAGCGAGGCAAGGGCTTGATGGAAGCTACACTTATGGCCGCCAATCTGCGACTTCGCCCCATCATTATGACCTCTCTGGCCTTCATTCTCGGTTGTATCCCCCTGGTGCTCTCCAGTGGTTCCGGCGCTCTCGCCCGCAATGCAATCGGCGTGGTGGTGGTGGCCGGAATGACGGTGGCAACATTGGTCGGTGTGTTCCTCATTCCCTGTTCCTATGTATTCATCATGCGTCTCTTCCGCATCCGCTTCGAGAAGAAGACTCTGGCTGAAGACCCGGATGAAGAGGGCGCCCGTCGTTACCTCGTCGAGCATGAAAATAATTGATTGCCACATCCGTTTCCTCTACACTTAATATCATCTCAAAATCCTTAACCCCGTAACAGAATATGACAAAAAGCGCATTAATGACCCTTGCCGGCGCGGTGGTGCTGACCACGGCCTGTACGCTTGGCCCGAGCTGGGAAAAACCCCAGATGGAAGTTCCCGCGGTGTTTCGTGGGGCTACAGTTGGAGAGAACTGCATGGCAGATCTCCCCTGGCAGGCTGTCCTGAAGGACAAGAACCTGCAGGCTCTGCTCAATGACGTGTTCACCAGCAACCGCAGTCTGGAGGCCCTCAGCCACAATGTTGAGGCAGCCCGTCAGTATGTGACGATAACGGCCTCTCCCCTTTTCCCCAGTCTGGGATATACCGGCTCTGCCAGCAATGGTGTGAACACCTCAGGCGGTGCCATTGTCGATACCGGCAGCTCAACCGTGAAGAATGGTATGGCCGGTGTGAGTGCCAGCTGGGAAATTGATCTCTGGGGCAAGACCCGCAGGGCTGTTGAGAGCGCCGAGGCCTCTGCCATGGAGGTTGAGGAAGAGCTCAACAACCTTCGCATCTCGCTCATGCGTCAGGTCGCAACCGGATATCTTCAGCTTATTATGCTTGATGAGCAGCTTCGCATCACCCGCAATAGTGTTGAGTCCTACAGCGACACTCTCAAACTTTTCAACGACCAGCTGAAGGAAGGTGTGGTTGATCGTCTGCAGGTTGCCAGTGCCCAGGCCGCGCTTGCAGCTGCACAGGCAGAGGCTCCCGCGCTTGAAATGCAGATTGCGGCTCTGGAGAATACCCTGAGCATGCTTGCCGGGCGTGCTCCCGGTCACATCGCCCGCAGCGGTTCTCTCAAGTCCTATATGAACGCCTCCACCGTTGCAGCCGGTATTCCGGCTGACCTTCTTGCCCGTCGTCCTGACATCCGTGCCAAGGAGCAGGCTCTGCGAGCTGCGAATGCAGAAGTGGGTGTGGCTATCGCCAGCTACTTCCCCTCCATCAGCCTGACCGGTGCCGGCGGTTACGCCTTCCCCGGGCTGGAGCGCGAGGTAGACGGATGGGGCATTGGTGCCAACCTGACCGGACCGCTCTTCCAGGCCGGACGCCTGACTGCCAATGAGGCTGCAAAGAAGGAGGCCTTCCTTGCTGCCAAGGCTGACTACGAGCAGGCCGTCCTCAGTGCTCTTTCCGAGGTCGCAAGTACCCTCACGCAGCGCAGCAAGCTTCGCGATGTCATCGCCAAGCAGGAGGAGGCCGTTGCCGCCTACGAACAGACTGTCACCCTCGCCAAGCAGCGCTATAAGGAAGGTTATTCCGCCTACTTTGAAGTGCTGGATAATCAGCTGCGACTTTTCCCGGCTCAGAAGCAGCTCGCGAACTATCGCTATCAATACGCTGCCTGCATACCCACCTTGTACACTCAGCTTGGTGGCGGCTGGAAGAAGTGATTTTCATCCGCGAGGCGGGGTCGAAGGACCTCGCCTCGTTCTCCCTAATATAAATTATTCAGAAGGGCTCCCGGAGGGGAGCCCTTTTTCACTCCGTATATCTGCGGTGGTCGGAGATGGGGAACTGAAATCAGAGATCATCCACCAGGGCCGTACTCTTGGCGTATGCCGTACTGCGAGCCTCGAAGAAATCCGTTTTGATCAGATTGGCATTGCTGAACTGGCTGATCCAGCTACACTCGGCGGGTTCCTTATCGTGACCTTCGTAAACAGGCGCAAATCCGAGATTGCGGCAACGAAGGTTGGCAAGGTAGCGAATGTAGGCCGTGATCATCCGGCCGGAGAGGCCGGGGATATCATCGCCTATGACGTAGCATCCCCAGGCAATTTCCTGTTCGGCACCTTCGCGAATCATGGCTCGGTACTCATCGATAAGCTCCGGGGTGAAGAGCTCAGGGCGCTCCTGCTGAAGTTCGCGGATGATATTGCTGAAGAGCCAGAGGTGGGTATTCTCATCGCGGTTGATGTAGCGGATCTCCTGAGCCGACCCCGGCATTTTATTATTGCGACCAAGGTTGTAGAAGAACATGAAGCCGCTGTAGAAATAGATGCCTTCAAGGATATAATTTGCGATCAGGGTGCGGGCGAAGGCTCGGGGGGTGCGGTTCTGCTGAAAATCATTGTAGAGATTGCCGATGAAGGTATTGCGGCGCAGTAGGTGCTCATCGGTGCGCCATTGATAGAGCACGTCTGTGCGCTGCTGGGGCTCGCAGATGGTGTCCAGCATGTAGCTGTAGCTCTGGCTGTGTACAGCCTCCTGGAAGGCTTGTATGCACAGGCAGAGATTGATCTCATTGGCGGTGACGTACTCCCCGATGGAGGGGAGATTGGCCGTTTGAATACTATCCAGGAACACGAGGAAGGAGAGAATCTTATCGTAGGCTCTCCGCTCTGCCGGTGAGAGGTGCGGATAGTCCTTCACATCGGCTGCGAGGTTGATTTCCTCGGGGATCCAGAAGTTGTTCATGGCCTGTCGGTACCACTTGCTGACCCAAGCGTACTTCATGTTATTGAAGTCGTTGAGGTTGGTGGTATCGCCGCCGATGATCCGGCGGGCACTGATGTCGGCGTTACCCCCGGGATTGAAGAGGGGCTTTCGGGTTAACTGCTGCATGATTCACATTCTTCTATTTCGAGACTGCGGGAACGGATGTAGTACACGGTTTTGACCCCGCTTTCCCAGGCGAGGATGTACAGGTTGAGGATCTGGCGGAGGGTGTAGTCGTTGGTGATGTAGAGGTTCATGCTCTGCGCCTGATCAATGTGGCGCTGGCGAACCCCTGCGGCACGGACGGACCATTGCTGATCGATGTGGTGAGCACTTTTGTAGAACCAGAGCGTGCTCAGTGAAAGATCGGGAGCCACACGAGGCATGAGCCCGGTTTTGCGCTCTTCCATGAAAAAGAGCTTCATGACAGGGTCAATCCCTGCCGTGGTACCGGCTATGGTTCCGGTACTGCTGGTGGGAGCTACGGCCAGGAGCCAGGCATTTCTCAGCCCGTGAGTGGCAACACGCTGCTGCAAGTGCTGCCAGCGAGGTGCCGTATAGGCACGACGTCGGAAGTACTCGCCGTTTTGCCATTCGCTCCCCTCATACTTTGCGTAGCTGCCCTTCTGCTCTGCTATTTCGCAACTGGCAGCAATGGCTGCGTAATTGATCTGCTCGAACAGGGCGTCTGCATGCGCAAGGTGTTCTTCGCTCTCCCAGCGTATGCCCAGTTTGGCCAGCATGTGGTGGTAACCGCTGACTCCCAAACCTATGGGACGATAGGCCCTATTGGTGACGGCTGCGTAGGGAAGGGGGTAGAAGTTCAGGTCTATTACGTTGTCGAGAGCCCTGACTGCACTTCGGGTTATGTCCGCGACTTCGGCGGCATTGGTCGTGTCGATTCTGCCCAACGATAGGCTTGCCAGGTTGCAGACAACGAAGTCCCCCGGACGAGAGGTTGTCACCACAACCTGCTCTCCATTCAGGGTGGTTACTTCCTGTTGCAGACTCTCGATTGCGCTCATGTTCTGCGCGATTTCCGTGCAGAGATTACTGCTGTAGATGATCCCGGCGTGCTTGTTGGGATTCGCCCGGTTTACGAGGTCGCGGTTGAAAGCGAAGGGGGTACCTGTTTCTACAGCGCTCTTGAGGATGAGGCGCACAATGTCCTTGACGGGCATACTGCGCTTGTGTATGCGCGGATCGCTCACGCAGGAGAGGTAGCGCTTCTCCCATTCTTCGCCCCAGAAGTCCTCCAAGGCATAGCCCTTCACGCAGCGGATCTCGTGCGGACACATCAGGTGCCACATACCCGAGATGTTGTCGCGGGCTTGCTGCCAGAAGTAGTCCGGGTAGCAGACGGCCGGGAACACATCGTGAGCTTTCAGGCGGTCATCGCCGTTGTTGGTACGAAGGGCGAGGAACTCAGGTAGGTCGCGATGCCACACATCCAAGTACACCGCTACTGCACCTTGGCGTACACCCAGTTGGTCCACTGCCACGGCGGTATCATTGGCAAGTTTTATCCAGCGAATAACCCCTCCCGCAGCTCCGGCAAACCCCCGTATGGCACTTCCCGCTGCTCGCACCTTGCCGAAATACAGACCCATGCCTCCTCCGAATTTGCTCACTTGCGCAAAGTTGTCGATGCTGCGGTAGATCCCTTCCAGACTATCCGGAACGGTATCGATGAAGCAGGATGAGAGCTGGTGGAATGGCTTGCGGGCGTTTGCCAGGGTGGGGGTTGCCATGGTGACTTTCAGCGTGCTGAGCATGTCGTAGAAGCGCCTGACCCATCCCGCCCGATCCTCCGTCTCATTCATGGCGAGGTGAAGCGCAATTCCCAGGAACATTTCCTGCGGGCTTTCGAGCACTTCGCCGGAGCGATCTCGGATAAGGTAGCGTCCCAGGAGCATCTCCAACCCGGAATAATTGAGCAGGTAGTCTCGCTCTGGCTGCA
Organism: Akkermansia sp.; assembly: GCA_045545975.1. GTDB lineage: Bacteria > Verrucomicrobiota > Verrucomicrobiia > Verrucomicrobiales > Akkermansiaceae > Akkermansia. The sequence goes on along the minus strand of JAZQCA010000018.1, from coordinate 17,337 downwards.
GAAGCTTCTCGGCAGCATCCACCTCCTCCTTGCTGTACGATTCCAAAATGTAGCTGCCGTACAAACCCTCACGGGTAAGGTAGAGCAGCTTGTCGTACAGACTGCTCAGTCCCTGACTCTGCTCGAAGATCCGCAGGTTCTCGCGGAAGGTGAGCAGGCGCAACCGTGCAGCTATCATTTCCCATTGCGGTGCATCGCGCGAGGTTAGTTCTCCGGCTGCTCGGGTGAGGAGATGCAGTGCGCTCTCCCGGTTCATCCCGGTGCGCTGCATGCTCTGGAACTTGGCGGTGAGGTGGCTCAGAGAGTACTCCTCCGCATGGTACGTCTGCTGGAGCTCTTTCAGTACGGTATTCAGCTCAGGGCAGTAAGCGAAATGAGCCAGCAGATTTGCCCTCGCGGTTCGGAGCCTACGTCGCTCATTGCGGTACAGGATGAAGCTCCGGGCTGCCTCAAAATGCCCATCCACCATCAAAGCTTCTTCCACGAGGTCCTGAATGTGCTCCACGCCGATCGGTCCCTCCTCCCGTGGCAGACGCCCCTCTACCTTCTCCGCAAGCTGTTCCGCAGCTTCGGATTCCCTCCCCACACTAGCGAAGGCCAAGCGGATCACCCGCGTTATTTTTTCCCGCTTGTAGGCCTCTTCTGCTCCATTGCGCTTGCGTATTTTCATTTTTCCTTATCTCCTATATGTGGTGTATGGATTCGTATAATAGCACTATATCTGCTGACGTCAATACTAAAATTAGAAAAATTCTAATTATTTATGATTTTCTGCTGAAGGGGGGGAGCTGATATGACTCAGGCGGTGCTTGCCAGAAGTCGGGAAGGGGCGTTATACTGTTTGCATGAGGACCGACCGTCGAGAGATAGCAACGACCATATCGAACGATCCCACCAGCTACAAGCTTTGTGTGGTCTGCGGAGCCATAGTGGACAAGACCGCCGGGACCTGCCCGGACTGCTACGCATATCGTTTCGACACCGACCCCTCACATGTGGAGGACGCCGCGCTGGATCTGGTTGTTAAGCCTCAGCGGGCTGTGAGCCATTTTGATCTCATGCCGGAGAGCGATGGCAGCGAGGAGAACGAGTAAGGCAATCTGTTTGAGGGGTGCTCAGCACAGCGCCCGGTTGAAGGCTGCCGTCTGATCGGGATCGGGGATGATGTCGAGCAGTACGAAGGCTGTGGGCTCGAGAGAGTCGAGAATCTCGAAGTCGGCCTCGCAGTGAATGGCGTAGTACTCCGCCCCCCACAGTCTGGCAACTTCCTGCAAATCATAGGTGGGAGGTTGCACCATGAGGCGGTGGAGCTCGGCATCCATTCCGGGAGTGAAGGCACAGCCGGCTCCTTCATTGTTCAGCACCGCCACTACGCGGCGTGCCGGTGGGAGCTGGGGAAGCATGGCGGCAGCGGCACAGTCCCGCAGAAGTGCCAGATCGCCCGTCAGGCAGCAGGCATAATCAGCATCCACGCTATTGGCCAGAAAGGCAGAGACCGTGCCATCTGCTCCGCCCGTCGCGCTGTGAGTTCTCACATAGTGGGTGGGTACGAGGGTCTGGGCATAATTATTCCACAACCGCAGAGTGGTTGAGGAACCCAGACAGAGAATGTCGGCTATACCTGCCTGATTGGAGAAATAACGCACCATGGCGGCCTCGCTCTCGGGGTAGGCCAGCAGGAGTTCTTCCACGCGACCGGCAGCGCGGCGGCTCCGCTGCATGAGCCCGGTTGTGTCGCCTATGTGCGGCACATCTCCCAAGGCCTTCATGACTTGCTCCAGCTCACCCTCAACGACAGTGCTCCTGCGGCACAGTCCTGAGAACCCGCTGCGGGTGATCGAGTACACTTCCGTGCCGGGCATGTCCTCCAGCGCGCGCCAGCAGCTGCCGGTGGGGACATCGCCTATGCGGAGAATGTAGCGGGGTGCATAGCGTGGCAGTAATTGATCTGCTCCATGAAGCATGTAGGCGGAAAGTTCCTCTCTCAGCCCGCTGGCAGCCTCTGCCACCACAGGTACTCTCAGGGTACGGGCAAGCCAGATAGCCGGCTCCTGTTCAGCAGGGTCGAGCCCGCCGATGATGAGAACCAGTCCTTCCACCGCGCGGAAACGCAACATCTGCGAGAGTGCAACGAGCGAGGCGCGGAAGGGCGGCGCACTCGGCGGCTCTGCGACTTCCAGCCCGGTGAAATCACAGGTCGGTCGGCAGGCATCCGTCAGGCGCAGGCTCAGGTGAATGGGGAAACCTTCCGCGCAGTTGGTCGCCAGATCGGGCAGGTCGGACACCGTACAGGGGAGCACCAGCTCGAGCGTGGGGGCGTACATCCCGAACAGTCCTTCCGTCTCGATGTGCCCCGGAGCTCCGGACCCTCCTGCGTTTTCCTTGTCCTCGACGGTAATGACGATGAGCGGTCTGCGCTGGTAATAAGCCTCCACTACAGCCGGGGCCAGAGCTGCGGCGGAGGAGCCGTTGCCCGCTACGACCGCCACGGGGCGGGCTGTGGCTTGTATGCGCCCGAGGGCAAAGTACGCGGCCGATCGTTCGTCCGGCTGGTTCCAGCGATGCACGATCGGACATTGTGCCAGCGTGGTCAGGAGAGGGGCATTCAGGGCTCCGGGGCAGCATACCCATTCGGCTACACCGGCAGTCGCGCAGCAGGAGATGAGGCTTTTCATATACGCAGGTCAGTAGAAAATCAGTAAGGAAGGGGCTCGGGAGCACCCAGATGATGTGGGGTGCGGTTCGTGATGAAGTCGTACACCATCGCTATGCGAGCTGCTCGCTCGCGCAGATAGGAGCGAATGAGGGCGCTGCGTGTGATGGCGAATCGCGGGGCATTCAGTCCTTCGGCCTCGATGTTCAGGTGGCGGGCGATGGCGACAGCTCGCTCGGCATGGCTCTCCTGGCTGACGATGATGAGCTTGTTCGCACCAAATATCCTGCTGGCCCGCGCCACGGAATCGTAGGTGCAGATCCCGGCAAAATCGCACACGATTCTCTCTGCCGGGACCCCTAGCTGTATGAGTGAGCGGCGCATGTCGCGAGGCTCGTTGTAATTCATGGCTCTGTTGTCGCCGGAGACGATCAGGCAGCGCACTTTTCCGCTCTTCCAGAGGTCAGCTGCTGCCTCCATGCGCTTGAGATAAAAGTAGTTGCGGTGCCCTCGGCGTATGTACTGCGCACATCCCAGCACCAGTCCGACAGAGTTCTCGGAGCATGCCTGAGGATCATCATGGCAGCGCCCATGGGACAGCGCCCAAGTCCACCCTTCGGCTATCCCTGCACAGAGCAGACCTGTAACCAGCATGCCAATGAACAGCAGCAGCATGCGGCGCAGCCATTTGCGGAATCCTGTGCGCTTGTCCGTATGGGGCATACGTGCGAAATCAGCGGATGGAAATTACCTGTATGCGGGTGGTCAGGCTGTGGGTCTCGCCGCAGCGCAGCACGAGATTTTCCGCCGGAACAGCTGTCGTCTCCACCGCGAGGAATCCCCGGGAGGGGGCGGCTCCCAGATCGCCCATGGTGGCAGCCAGTTCGCTGCCGGGGTTCCAGACCACAGCCGAGCCGGAGCCGGCGCGGCAGATGCGTATGCTGCGCTCCCAGGCGGGGTCATGGATGGTGATTTCCTGCTCTTCAGCCACGGGGTGATAAATTCTGTCGATGTGTCCGGCGGGGATGAGGGGGTCTTCGCAGTGGGGAATGGCATCCTGCGCGAACTCAGTAAAGTCGCATTCTTCGAGCCCGGTGACGGCTACCTGTTCATAATCGCTTACGGCAAAATAGGTGTGCATGGCAGCGGAGAAAGGCATGGTGCGTTGTACATCAAGAGTGAGCAGGGTAATCATGAGCTCTTTTCCCAACTCGATAATGACCGCACCGCTGGGCATGAGCTCCTGCTCCGGCGGCAGTGCCAGGATGATCTTGACCGTGCCATCCTCCAGTTCTTCGGTGGAGGCGTGCTGCCAGGTGGATATGCGCGCTACTCCGTGGGAGGGCTGAGCAGGATCTTCCGGGTGCTTGCCGAACCACGGCCAGCAGAGCGGAATACCTCCGCGCAGTGCTTTGCCCCGAGAGAATACGGCCTTGGGACTCATGAAGATGACCGGTAACTGGTTGGTCGGGGTCCACTGCAGTACCTGAGCGCCGTAGAGGGAGATCTCTGCCGTGCACAGTTCCGTGGAAATGCGGAGAATGGGGAAGTCGCGTCCGTAGGGGTATTCCGTGGTAACCATATATAACTGAGGTGAGGTGCTTTCTTATGGTAACAGATGTGGTGTTGTATGTCGAGCAAACAGTGAGCGGATGTCACGTCTGAGTGCGTGTGTAGGTGTGCAGGAGTGCCACGGTATCCGCCGCCAGGCGGCGAATGGCCGTCTCTTTGCCTCGAATGGCCGGTAAGCTCCACAGTGTGAAGTCATTGTGCGCGACTATGTTGAAGTACATACCCCTCAGGCATGTCAGGCACCACAGCCAATCCGACCGGTCTATGCCGGGGAAGTGCGCTCGCACCGCTTCCTGCCACTCCTGCAGCGCGTAGGAATAGTGCGATTCATAGACCTCGTGCGTGAGTTCCGGGGCTTCATAGCCCATTTTGTTGAGGAAGCATAGCACCTCTTCGCCGCTGGCTACGGTGGAATCCTCCCAGCGAGTGATGGGGGCTGCCAGCCAGGAATAGACGAGTTCTTCGGCATCTCCGCTGCGCTGGGCCTGCTGCAGCGCGCCCAAGCAGACGGAATTGTACTGGTCGGAGACGTAGGCAAGCGTGTCGCGATAGAGGTCAACTTTGCTGCCGAAGTGGTAGCGGATGAGCCCGATGTTGACCTCGGCGGCATTGGCAATTTCTCGCATGGAGGCGCCGTCAAACCCAAGCCGGGTGAACTGGGCTATGGCGGCTCGCATGATCTGCGCTTTTGTGGAATCGGACTTGCTCATGTATGGGGAAAGACCGGGTCGGTAGTGGCTCAGCCGGTAGGGAATTCGCCGCGCGCATGGGCATCCAGATAAGCTATGTCGTCCTTGCTGAACTTGTCCAGTCGGGTTCGGGTGACTTTGCCACCGGGATCTCGCAGATAAACGACTTGTAATTTCTCATCGTAGCGCTGAAGTTTGGCAAAGATGGTCTGTCCCTTTCGGGAGTGCCAATCACGGTAGCCGCGGCTGCGGAGCTGTTGTTTGTAGGCTGTGTAGTTGTTCTCGGCGTTCTCCACACCGAGCTTCAGCTCCGATTCCACTTCGCCAACGAACCCGTCGTACCCGTCAATTCGGGCAGTAATATGCCCGCGCGGGTCTATGATGACGAGAGCCGGGTAGCGCTTCACCCCGTAGCGCCGCGCCAGATCATTGATGGAGCGCATGCTGTAACGGGCATTGCCGCCGGCGGTTTCATCCATCGAGGCTCCGGCGTCCAGCTTTACTCGCACGATCCTGTCCTTGCACCAGTAGTCGAATTTGGCTGTATCCAGCAAGTGGGCTCCCAGTTTCTTACTCTTGGGACTGGTGACGGAGTTGTGGAACCATATCAGAAGAGGGCGACCCTCGCGGCGTGCCAGTTTGATGCCGCGCCCCAGATTGCCCTGCCAGCCATTGCCCTGACGTCGGTTTTCAAATGCCGCGGTCAGACCGGGGATGTCGGCATCCGGGTTGTCGGGGTCGGTCCAGATCAACTCACCCTCGGCTCCGTTGTCTACATTTCGGAGCTCTGCTTCCGAGGTGACGTGCATGGTCTCGGCTCCCAGTCCACCTCCTCCGGGCAGCAGCGGATTGGCGGAAAAGCCGGCCAGTTCCTCTCCCGGGGTCTGAGAGAGCGGGTTGTCCGGTTTCTCCTCCAGCACCTCGCGCGTGCTGCACGCCGTGAGCGCCAGCATTGCGAGGACGATGAGCAGGTTGACTTTGCCGGGTAAGTTCATGGGAGCGAAGGATTAGTGCAGGATGGCCTTTGCCTGTTGCCACGCTGCTTCCATTTGCTCGGGCGTGGACTCATCGAGGGTGAGCCCCTGCGCCTTCAGCAGCTGTTCCAAGGTGTTGAACCGTCGTTCGAACTTGCGGTTTGCGGCATCCAGTGCCACTTCGGGATCGATGTTGCGGCGGCGGCAGAGGTTGACAGTAGTGAAGAGCAGATCGCCCAGCTCTTCCTCAACGCGTGGATCTCCGTCGGGGAGTTGCAGGGTTTCGGCAACTTCTGAGGTCTCCTCCCTGATCTTGTCAACCACTCCTTCGTGATCCGACCAGTCGAAACCTACCTTTGCCACTTTGCGGGTGAGCTTGTAGGCTCTCAGCAGGGAGGGGAGTCCCTTGCCGCAGTTTTTCAGGTAGGGCTTGTCTTCGATGGATTGCTCCTTGCGTTTGATGGCGTCCCACTGGGTGAGTACTCCTTCGCTGTCGCTTACCTGTGAGCTGCCGAAGACGTGGGGATGGCGCCGTACCATTTTGTCGCTCAGGTCGCAGGCTACGTCTGCCAGGGTGAATCCCTCCTCGGGATTTTCCTCTGCCAGTTCAGCATGGAAGAGTACCTGCAAGAGCACATCGCCCAGTTCTTCGCGCAGGTGCGACCAGTCGCGGGCGCGAATGGCGTCTATGCACTCGTAGGACTCTTCGATCAGGTTGGGTATGAGGCTCTCGTGGGTCTGCTCGGCATCCCACGGGCAGCCGCCCGGAGCGCGAAGTCGGTGCATGACGGCTATGGCGCGTTCCAGCTGCCGCTCCGGCAACCTACAGTTGATCATTTCCTCGTCAGTCATTTCCGGCGTTGGTCTCGACGTTCATTTGTGGCCTTGCCTGCCAGGATGTCATCTATATGTTCGATGAGCGCCCACGCTACACGCCTGCGCTGGTACTTGCGCCACAGAAGGTCGCGCAGGGTCTGCCACAGTTCCGGGGTGAACTCAGCGGGCTCCGGGGCTACTTCGTCTTTCATGGCTCGCCCTACTTTGGGGGTGCAGGTGAGCTGCCACCAGCCTCCGAAGTGGCTGGCCTCGTATATGACTTTATTGCCATCAGCATCGCGGTCTTTCCAAGAGAATGTTTCCATGATGAGTGAGAGGGATGGGGTGGGATTAACGTCGGGAGCGGCGGCGACCGCGGAGGTCCTGATGGGCGCGGGTGACGTCATCGGTGATGGTGGGGGCGATGTCGGCACCGGCGTTGTTGAGGGAGATGATAAGCGGCTTTGCGCGGTTGCCGTTTGCATCGTACCTGTAAATGACGCGCTGCACCAACTTGTTGGAAGGGTGGGAGAACATGCGCTCCTCGATCAGACGAGCCTGAGAATCATAGCCGTAGGATACCTTGTAGATGGGCTGGCGCTTGCTGTCGTAAATCACACAGGCCACGAGTTGCCCGTACTTACCCTCCGTGTAGTCATTGATGGCAGCCAGTTTGCCGCTGGCCGTATAGGTGGCACAGCGCATGCCCCTCCAGCCCGCCTGGCGCTTGTAGACAGCCTTGGAACCATCGGGGTGGCGCATCACCCGTACCAGATCCCGGTCCTCATTCACCAGATCGGGGCTCTGAGCCGAGCCGAGGGGTACCATCAGCAGACAAAGGATGGCAACGAGCATGCGGAAGGGAGTCACGTTCATGACCTCATTCTACTATCATGTCCCGGGGATTGCAAGTGCGAAGTATGGCGTAACGCGCCATTTTTCTTGACACTTGCTGCCGCTATAGGCACAATGTCGCTATGACAGTCAGAAAGCCTATCAATGTGCGCCGCCCCGAGGTGATGGCGCGGGTGCGAGACCGGGTGGAGCAGTACGACAGTACTTTGGTTGACTCCATTCGGGCGAATGGGAATGTTCTCTGTCTGCCCGGACTGGAGGTGCATCTGGCAAGCTCCTTCGGGTTCTGCGATGGGGTTAAACGGGCTATTGAGATTGCCTATGCTACCTGTTCCATGTTTGCGGGACGGCGGATCTGGTTGATCGGGGAGATTATACACAACCCCGCGGTGAATGCTGATCTGGATGCCATGGGGCTGCGCCATCTTCCTTGGCGGCTGGATGATCCTGCATATACTGCCCTTACCCCGGATGACGTTGTCATCATGCCTGCCTTCGGTGTGTCTGTTGCCATGCGGCGTCTGCTCGACGAGAAGGGTGTACAGCTGGTGGACTCCACCTGTGGCAATGTGATCCGCGTGTGGCAGAAGGTGCGTAACTATGCCCGACTGGGCATCACGAGTGTCATCCACGGCAAAGCCCACCACGAGGAAAGTCAGGCCACCGCCTCCCACTCCTGCGGGGATGAAGGGAAGGGGCAATATATTGTCATTTTCAATGAGGAAGATGCCCGGCTCCTCTGCGACTACATCCTGGGGCGTGCCAATCGCACCGACTTCATGGAGCATTTCTCCGGCAGTTATTCTGAGGGGTTCGATCCGGATATCCACCTGCAGGAGATGGGAATGGCCAATCAGACCACCATGCTCAAGAGCGAGACCGCCGCGATCCAGACCATGCTGCGCGCTGCTGTGACAGAGCGCGATGGGGATGATTCCCGCTTCCACTCCTTCGACACCATCTGCGGCGCCACTCAGGACCGGCAGAATGCCCTCTTTGATCTTCTGGAAAAACCGATGGACGCCATGTTCATCATTGGTGGCTACAATAGTTCGAACACCACCCACCTCGCTCACATTGCCGCACGCAAACTGCCTACATTCTTCGTGAAAGAGGCAGAGTGCCTGATTGACCTGAGCACCATCCGTGCGTTCGATCTGAAATCCAAGGCTGAAATCTACCGACAGCTCCCGCCTGAGGCGGCTGATCTTGCTCGTACCTGGCGAATTGGCGTGACTGCCGGTGCCTCCTGCCCTGCCAATGTCATCGAGCAGGTCATCCGCCGACTGGCAGAATTGCGCCGGTGCGAACTGAGCTGATGATTTGCCACTGCTCACAGCTCCGACAAGGCGGAGCTGAGCCTCCTTCTTGCTCGGGACGAGCCGCCTGAGCTTCTCGCATTTCGTGAACTTCGCAACAATAAATTGCGAGGAAGGTTATCTCTTTTTGAATGAGATGGCAAGTAAAATAGTTGTATTTTGTTCAGAAACGCATAGTTAGGTATTTGTTCAGGTCTGTTGAGAGACCTTGATGTTGCATGTTGATTGAATGTTATTTATTCATATTCAATGGCAATACAGTATATCTCATTCAAAATGAGATATACTGCGGGTGATGCAGAATCGGGCGAACTCTCCACATGTTCTATGTGTTCGTTCCGAATCTTTATTCACTCTTAAATTATCACGGATATGAAATTTCATCTACCAAAACTGCTCTATGCGGCTGTAATGGCTGCCTTAACCCTGCCGGCCAAGGGTGTTACTTTGACATCGGCAGATATTGCAACTCCCGTGGAGGGTGGGGCTTCCTACCTGAACGTTGGAATGGAAAATACCACAGATACCTGGGATGGCAATCTTGTCGTGGGCGATACTGATACATCTCAGGGAGATGTGGATTACATAGGCGCATTTAACGAGTCCTGGGGGTGGGTTACGCCTAATGGCGGTAAAACAAACACTGACATTACCAGTGGCTTGAAAGTAAACGGTTCTCTTACTGTTCAGGGCGGCGCCAAGATAGTGTTGGGTGGTCAGTATAAGGGTGGTGCCAGCTACACCGGATTGGAAGCTACAGGTGGTATTACTGTTACCGGTGGTACTTTAACAAGTACCAAAATTACTACGACTGATTTGAATGTGAGCGGTGGAACTATATCAACACATACCGGAAACTGTTCCAGCGGCAATCAATCAGGAACATCATCGTGGTTTCTCCAGAAAAAGTCTTACATCAAAAACAGTCTTACAATTAGTGGAGGCTCGCTTTCCTTCGGTTACACCAGCAATGTGCAGGGTATAGGTCTAAACAAGCACAGCATGACTGCTTTCGGTAGTAGCAGTGACTTCACTATGACTCAGAACGGCGGTACAATGCGCGTGTATGGCGACTGTGATCTGAAGGCCGGTGCTACGATTACTCAAAAGGAAAATGCCGGTTTGATGGTGTTGCGCGATACGGTGTATATGGGGTCTTCCGGTACAACTACCTTCAACCAGAACTCTGATTCTGCCAAGCTGGTGGTTGGAAGATTGGAATCTACCTCGTCGTCATATGCGAATAGCATCGTTTTCGATCAGACCGGTGACGGATTGATCCATCTTGCCTACGGGAGTAATTTCGCCAAGGAAAGTACGATATCCCTGATTCAAAGCGGAAGTGGTAAGATCAATCTGGGCGGTGGTCACGACACCAATCTTACCGGAGGTTTGCCTACCAGGGGATATGGGTTGAACAATAACAACGGCACAGATGAGATTTATACGGATGACTATCCTGAGTTCGAGTCCATCAAAACCACCTACAAAATAGACCAGAGTGCCAGCTCCGGTTCCATCACCATCGCGGAGAATGCCTCCATTACTGCGGAAGAATTGACGGTTGGAAAGGATGCAACGCTGACGATCAACGGATCGCTTACGGTGACCGGAACTTCATCGCTGATCGGTACTGTCAATGTGGGTGAGAGTGCATCTTTCACGTTTGCAGAAACGGCAGACATGGCTGTGACAACGGAGATGGCTATAACGACGGGGAATACCATGACCTTCAACATCGGTAGTACAACAGATGCCGATGGTGCCATGCAGATGGGTGAGGGCGGTGACTTGGCCATCACCGGTGGTACTTTTACTCTGGAGCTGGAGGAGGCTGTGAAGCAGGAAATGGCTGCCGGAGCTACTCTCGAAGGTACCGAGTACGCGCTTACACTCATTTCGAACCTGTCGGATTCTGACATAGCAGAACTGAGCGGGGTGATCAATGGCGCCTTGACTCTTCAGCCCTATAGCGAGGAGGTTGATTTGATCGCTCCGATGGCTGAAGGCGGCACAAATACCACTCTGCCCATTACCATCGTCAGTACCGGGCTGCGTTTGCAGGGGAATTCGCTTCAAGCCACCTTCGTTGCTACGAATCCGAACCAACTGGTACCGGAACCGACCACGGCTACTCTGAGCCTTCTTGCGCTCGCTGCTCTGGCTATGCGCCGTCGCCGTTCCTGCTAATCGATCCGACAAAGACGGAATATAGCCGCTGATGATGGCTATTCCGCGGCATTGTTTAAGAGCCGCTGTTCCTCCGTGAACAGCGGCTCTTTTTGGGGAGGGCTCTCGCACGAGTAGGAGGCTCTGAATCGGTGTACCCCATGTTCCACCGGGAAGGGCGAAACAAGACTATGGCTGTTTCGAGGGAGATCTTGCCTCATTCGGGCAAATCCTGTTGGCCCTGCTTGTGTCGGCAAGGTGCAGTACCTTGCCGCAGTTAGTTCTTTGCTCCGGGTACAAAAAAGCACCCCAATCGGGGTGCTTTTGAAAGATGCGTGTGCGACAATCTTACAGCTCAGGGGTGACGATGAGATAGTCGGGAGCGGTGTTGCGACCCTTCTTAGTCTCCGGGAAGGGGTTGAAACCCTCGGCGTATACGCTGCGAGTGTCATCCTCGCCGTTTTCCTGCAGCTTGTCCTTGAGGTCATGAACAGAGCCATCGGTCTTGACCATGAAGGCGTGTGCGTAGAAGATGGTGCGGTCGAACTGGAGCTTGTCACCGGTGAAGGGCTTACCGGAGGAGGGTACGCAGCTGAAGGCCAGCGGGGTGCTGGTACCTGCTACGGAGCGCTTGCCGGGAGCGTCCTCAGGGTTGGAGCTTTCCTTGCGGAGTACATAGGCGAAAGCGTTCTCACCCTTGGTGAGAGCCTGCCCGTTGGCAAAACGACCATCTGCCTCCTTACCGCAGTACTTGGCATAGAAGGTGCTCTCGGTGGGGTTGCCCTTGTAGAAGAGCTGGCGGAAGTAGCAGTTAGCGCGGTCGCCCTTGAGCTCGCCGAAGTTGTACTCAGCGTTGCGCTCATCCTCGAGCAGGGCGTCAGCCGTCTCATCGCAGGGGTACTTGCCGTTCTCTTGGTTGAAGGTAAGCAGCATCTTCTGGATCTGACCCAGGTTCTGGCTTGCCTGCTGACGATCACCATCGTTCATGTGCTCCATGATGGGGCCATAACCAACGGCTGCCAGAGATGCCAGAATGGCGATAACCACCATAAGCTCAATCAAGGTGAAACCCTTCTTTTGTTTGTTGAGTTGAATTTTCATGCTATATGCGTTGTGTTGACTCTTTATGTATACCATGAATACCCCGCCGTTGCAAGCTGCAAATTCAAAATAGCTCAAAAAAACAGGTATGATCCTGCTCCGCAGGGGCGCTTGGATATCATTTGCCGCCGAGGTAGGAACTTATGCCCGCCTCGTACAGCTCCGGCTCCAGCAGGAAGGAGTCGTGCCCCTTCTCAGAGTGTATGCAGCAGTACTCAGCTTTCACTCCGTTCCTGAGCAGTCTGCGGTGGAAGTGGGAGATGTCGCGAGCGCTGAAACAGCAGTCGGTGTTGATAGAGAAGAGCATGAAGGGAATGTTGTGCTCCGCGTAGCGGCGGAAGGTTTCGTCTGTGCTGCGCCCGGTGAGCTGCTCCAGATCAAAGGATGTCCACATGTTGATGATGCGGATGTAGGCGTTTGCATCGAATCTCTTGGCGAACTTGGTTCCTTGGTGGAGCATGTAGCTTTCCGTACTGCGAGCCGGGGTGTACCAGGTCAGCAGCCCCTTGCGGTCGGGCGAGCAGGTTCGGCGGGCTCGTTTGGCGAGCCCGCGCTGATAGATGAAGTGCTTGTGACAGATGATGCGCGCCAAGGCTACCCCGCGCAGGGGCGGATCGCTTAGCGGGTAACGGCCTTCTCGGTACTTATCATCCATTTCAATGGCGCAGAATTGTTCGAAGCTGCTGAGGCGGTGCTCAATGGAGGGTTTGTAATTCGCGCCGATGATGATTACGCTGCGTATGCGCTGTGGGTACAGGTTCGCAAAGGACAGCGCCAGCATGCCCCCCACGCTGGGACCGACTAGGGCAATACGATCTATCCCCATGTGATCGATCAGCTTAATCTGCGCCCGCGCCTGATCGTTGGCATTCACCATCGGAAATCGGCTGCCCCAGGGCTGACCATCCGGCGCCGGGCTGGCCGGACCGGTCGAGCCATAGCAGCTCCCCAGAAAGTTGATGCATACGATGAAGTATTTGTTAGTGTCCAGCGGTTTTCCCGGACCGATCATGCGATCCCACCACCCCTCGTAGTACTCCGGCTGCCAGAAACTCCCGGCCTCAGGCACATCATCGTTGTAACCATGGGCATGATGACTACCGGTGAGTGCGTGGAAGAGGAGGATGGCGTTCTCTTTGTTGGGGGTCAGTGTGCCGTATGTCTCGTAGGCAAGTTGGACATTCGGCAGAGTTTCGCCGCTGTCGAAGGTGAAATCGCCAATGGGGAGAATATGGGTGCGGACCGTGTTGTTCATTTTGTGCTGACTGAGGTGCAGATCGCTCTTGATGTACGAAAAAAAAGGACCGGGGTTAATCAACACTCCGGTCTCCTTTTTTCTGCGTGCGGTTCTCTACCGCGCAGGGTTACTTAACACCCTTCTTGCTCAGGCGAGTGCCGGCGGTCGTGCCCTGGCGAGCCTTGAACTTCGGGTTGCTCTTGCAGATGACGTAGAGGGTACCCTTACGCTTCACGATCTGACAATCAGCGTGACGGCGCTTCATGGAGGCGAGTGAGGAAAGAACTTTCATGATCTTGGTTTGTTTATGTGTTAATTAAGATTTTTCGACCGCGAAGCATTTGCGTCGGGACGCGCATTATACTCTTTTATGACCATTTGTAAAGACAAATTTCACATTTGAACGCATTTTTTTTGAATCGTGGCATCGGATATGGTCAATTATTCATTAACCGAGTTGCTGACAGGAGTAGCAGTGCGCCACAAGGGTTCCTCCCGGAGAAGGAAAATTCACCATGCACACCTCATTAGCCGGCAGCATGCCGGGAGGGTCGCCTCCTTGTTCTCCGCTTTCGGATAGCGGCGGAACGTTCTCAGTAAGAATGATGAGTAATTTCCAAGCAAGTGCCTTCACCGTATTGCCGGGAACACGGACTCAAAGTAAAAAATTCATCTACACTCCAAAGATCATCATCCTCCATTTCGTCGACAGAGAGTTCAGAGCTGATTACCGGGCAGAAGTTGTGCTCGATAAAAGAATTCACCACATGGCGAATGGCAAAGATGAGCCAGTCGCGGTGGGTGGAGGGGCTGTCTACGGCACGCAATTCCGGCAGTCCGAATCGCGCCATCCCTTCGGTTTCCAGACCGGATTGACTCTCTGTGGAGCAAGGCAGTAAACGCAGCATGGCGAGCACGGGCTGTTGAGCGGCAGCAATTTCGTTTGCGGGGATATATCCTGCACCAAGATCAGCCGCGACAGCCTGTTCGCTCCGGCAAAGCTCCTGCACGGAGAGTGCCAATCGGAGAGCAGTAGACAGGGGGAGTTCCCCGTCTGAGTTCTGCCATCGGAGCTGCACCTGCCAGTCATGCGGCATGAGCTTCTCCGTGGTGCAATCTGACCTCTGCAGGTCGCACCCATGACTCTCCATGGGCAGCTCGATTGCCGCGCCTTTCATCAGCACAGTTGCACAAAAGCTTGTCTGTGCCATACTGAGCAGAGCCCCGCGCTCTGCACCCTGCACACGCAGAAAATCCAGCAATTCCGGATGGGCTGTTCCGGTGGAGAAACGGCTGTCCATTGCGACATCCAACGGGGTAAATCCGGTAAGGGTACGGGCATTGATATCCGCCCCATCCTGCAACAATCTGCGGGCAGTACTGATGTCGGCTGCGGCATCTTTCGTCCCCCGAAAGGAACAAAGCAGGTGCAGAGCCGTCACATGGTCACGATTAAAATCGGGATGGGCTCCCTGAGAAGAAGCCCCATGAGCCAGCAGCAAGTCAGCAATGTCCTGTCGCCCCCCGGCAAGTGCGCTCAGAAGCGGTGGATAATGCGTGCCGGCATCCGGCGGCGCACCATGCTCCAGCAACAGACGAACCGCCGGCAGATTTCCGTCTGCCACGCATTGCTCCAACACACCAAGAGCAAGAAAATGAGGCGGCGTCAATATGGCCGGATTGTCGGCTCCGGCGTTCAGCATGGCTGTAGCCACCTCCCGGCGTTCTTTCTGCAACGCCATCAGAAGATGTGCGGCTACGTCATCCTTGCAGGTCAGTAGGCCGTTCTTCAGTACTGTGCGAATGCAGCGTGCGGCAAGCTCCGGCCGATTTTTGTCTATGGCCCTTCTCAGCTTCTCCCATATCCCATCGTCGTTCAACAACCTATCGTGACATATCGCCCAAATCGTCAATACCAGAAATCCCAGAGAGAGAAGCAGCAACAAAACATCTTCACCTAGGTCTTTCCCCGGAAGGGTAACCATATGCGCGACAGCCACCACTATCCCCAATACCCAGGTGGCAATGGCAGCAAGATGTGCGAACTTCATCATTTCACTAAGCTCATTATATCACGACTTCTTATATGCGTAAAGATTTGAGATACCCCTTCCGGTGCTTGTTTCTTCTACTGACGCACCAGCTCAGGACTGATGCTGTTTTCGGACACAATCTGCTGGATCGTCTTTTCCCCTTTCAGGGCTTCGAGTGATACTTTCTCTTTCAGGGCAGCACTATAGCGCCCTCTCTTGTGAATTTTGGTCATGTTGATGAGTGTGTTGTGTTTTTTTGAGCTTATTCTACACTCATCCGGACTTTTGCGCAAGCTTAGAAGAATGAGCTCTGTGTCCTAAATTCGGGGGGGCAGCATAAAATGCTTGCAAATCTTCAAAATCCTGTCAAACTGTCTGCGAGCCGACATGACCTGTTCGTGCATGTATGTGTTTTTATATTCATGGCACTGCAGAATAAGCAGGTTGTGCGATTGCTTTCCCCCTTCATGTCGTTTTTGTGGGGGGCTTTCAATGTGTAACCATCATACCGGATATGCGATATTCTATATTTTTACTGTTTCGTTCTGTCTTGCTTCTTGTTGTCCCGTGTTTAACCGCCGCAGGTGAGAACGAGGTGGCGACTGCACCGGCCATCGGTCTCAATTCCCCGACTTCTCAAATCAGTTGGTTTGAGATAGACCCCGCCATTCGCAAATATCTCATTCTGATGACTGCCGTCTCGATGGAATTGAACGCGGAGCTTCCTGACTGCGGTATCAATCCCACCCCGGAGCAACAGTTTGATATGATGCAGAAAATCATTGAGCGTACGCCTGTCGATTTTCTGACCGGAGAGGCAAAAGCCTATATTACCGAGGCAAATAAACTCAACCTTGTCATTGTCGAAGCTTTGCGCCGGGAATCCCCCAAGAGCCGAGCTGAAATCATGGCGGTGCGCGATCGCTTCTCGCCTCAAATAGATGCTCTTACCGCAAAATATCCCTCAGTCGGACGTTATTTCACGCCGCAGGCTCAGATATCCATCTCGATGATGCTTGCGAGAGAAACCGACCTTCAGCGCGTGATGTTGCAGGCTGCCATGGCCGGAAAATCTCAGAAGGAGGCCATGCGTACCGCTGTGGAGCACCTGCGCTACGAGGCTGAGCAACAGTTCTGATTTTGTTCATTCCGGTGCTGTGAAATACAGCTCGCTGCTACCGTGAGTTCGGAGGGCTTATCCACAGCAGAAGCAATGCGGAATGAGGGTGCGTTCTCTCTTACCAAGCGCATGGCCTCGCGCACCATATCGTCTACGCGTTCATCAATGGCAATGCAGGTCTTCTCTACCCAGCCTTTATCCGGCTTGACGGTAATAAGCTCATCGCCATCCCATACGGCGTTGCAATGGGTCTCAGGG
Source organism: Akkermansia sp. (assembly GCA_045545975.1). GTDB lineage: Bacteria > Verrucomicrobiota > Verrucomicrobiia > Verrucomicrobiales > Akkermansiaceae > Akkermansia. The sequence goes on along the minus strand of JAZQCA010000018.1, from coordinate 541 downwards.
TCTGCATTACTCTCCTCCTTGGGGTAGTGGCGGTGCCCGGCCAAGTGGTTATTGTAACCGAAAAAGTAATCAAAACCGCGCTTGGTAGGCCAGGCCGGGCATGTGTCGGGAGTGCCAACAGCGAGGCTCTGGCCGGAGCGCATACGGGGGCGCAGGTGTAGTGCCGCCGTAGCTGTGCGCCTTGCAGGGCAAGTTTGTCCAGAGTCGGGGTGTCAATGCGTGGTGTGTCTGCATGCTCTGACGGCTGGTTGAGACCTAAATCGCCCCATCCCATGTCGTCCACCAATACTAAAATGATGTTGGGCTTTTGCTCTGTCGCGGCAGCGCAGAAACATCCGCATACCATAGCTAAGAGAATACCCGTAAAAAATGTTCGTTTCATCTTTTCGATTCTAGCAGCTTTTTTTGGCACTGCGTCAAAAAAGTCGCGTGAATGACGGGGAGGTTAGCTGCCTGAGTTTGAGGCGGAGATAATCAACGGAGGGTAGCCCTCGGGTTTTGAGTTGGATGCGGGCAATCATAGAGTTTATCCCTTCTATTC
>JAZQCA010000017.1:0-43073 GCA_045545975.1 Akkermansia sp. | reverse complement strand
GTTCATCCTGTCTGTGTTTCGCCTCCGGCTTCCTTCCCACCCCACATTACTGTGACGCAGTTGCCTTTGGCTATTTGATTCCGCCCTGTCAGCGGCTCATTGGGGACTTTCACCCCAGTTACGTGTCATGCCTGACGTACCTAAGGGAAAGGGCTGCAACCGTTGCAATGGTAGCAGCCCTTCCTGTTTCAGAACCAAGAGGTTCGATTATCAGAAATTAATACCCACCTGGAAACCGGTAGCCGAGGCGAAGTCCTTATCGCGGTAGGCGGCGTCCATAATCATGTGGTAATAGAGCGAGCCGTACACATAATCATTGATCTGCACGCGGTACATCAGCTCCACAATCTTCTCGAACTCATTGACCAGCGGACAGGAGCCGGAATCGCCACCCTTGAACATACCAATACCTATGCCAAGGTAATCATTCGGGCGGGAGGGACAGAGATTGATAGTGGTCCCGGCAGAAAGCTCGGCAGTACAGCGTTGATAATCGCCGGAAGCCCAGCCGGCGCGGGCGTATACCTTGGCAGAATCGCATACCTGATATTCCACGCTGCCGAAAATTCCCACCGCATTGCGGTCGTGCTCGCGACCATCCTTGCCCCAGCCATCCTGGGAGCAGAAGAAGGGGCTGACGCGCAGCTTAGCCTTACCATCTGCAAACAGACGTCCGTACTCGCCCACAACTGCCCAACCATTGGCATGATCGGGATTAAAGGGGTTCATCCCCCAGCGGGTTCCCATACGAGTAACGGCTGCCGTTACCCAGCTGCTGCTGTTGAGCTCGTACTGACCAACGATGGCCAGATTGTTATAGGGCAGAGGCAGCACCCCGGAGCTCTCAAAATTATCATTGGTGAAACGGGCATGTCCCACACGATCAAAATAGTTGTTCAGCTTAATCATACCGGCAGCTACCATGGCTCGTTTGCGGGCAAAGAAATGCTTGACGGACACCTCGAGCAATGCAGCATCGTGTGCATCCAGCACGTCTGTGTGCAATCCGGAGCACATTCCCATGCCGTTGGCGTAGAAGGTTAAGGCGCGATCGGAGTCGTTATCCAACCCCCAGGAACCAGCCAGATCCACGCGCAACCAAGTACCACCATTCACATCATCCTTGATGAGACGCTGGTTGAAAATCGTATACAATATGGCAATGTTCGTGTTCTTGTTGTAGCCGTCAATCGCATTATCCAAAGCCCAATACCCATAGACCATATCCACAATCCACTGGGTTCCATACTTCTCATTTGCGGCTTTCTTGTACTCCGGAGCCCCCTCGCCCGGTGCAAACATGTTGCCCTCGTACACGATATTGCCTGAGACCGGCTCCACCTCACCGGCAACAACCGGAGCAGTCAGCAGGCCGACCACGGAAAGAAGAGAGAATATCTTGTTTTTCATACTTGCGAGTATTCTACTATAACATCTTGCAGAACGCAAGTAATATTTCTTTTTCAGAAAAGTCTTGACATAACTCTAGCTTTGTGATATATCAATTCTCGACCGAACTCTAGCTTTCAACAAAAACAACCGAACAATCAGACAAAAACATGAAAAAATTACTGATGATGGCCGTCATGGCCGCCGGAACTCTTCTGGCACAGGTGAGTGCCGATGTGGTGGGCTACTGGACCACGATCGATGACGACACGAACGAGGCAAAGAGTGTCGTGCAAGTGTACAAGTACAAAGGCAAGGTATATGGCAGAGTCGTGGAGCTGCTGAAGAACAAGAACGCCACCGCCAAGATCCCCGGCAATCCGAGTACACTCGGGCTGGACATCATCTGGGATCTGGAGCAGGATGGAGATGAATACAACGGCGGTAAAGTGCTGGATCCTGAGAAGGGAAGTGTGTACCGCTGCTCCATGTGGCGCGAGGGCGACACGCTGAAGATGCGCGGCAAGCTGGGTATCTTCTTCCGCACTCAGACTTGGAAGAAGAACAGCACCTTCAAGCCAACGAGTACAGCTGCGCCCACGCCGAAAATTCCCAAGGTTGACTGAGAGAGAGACAGACCTTGATATAGTGAGAAAAACTGGCCTCAATCGAGGTCAGTTTTTTATGGCTTACTTGAAGCTTGAAATGCGGTTGCGACAAGAGTAGAATGATGCCCATGAAGACGTGCTTGGGCAGTTTGTTACTGATCCCCACGCTGGCAGCCGTGGTGCTGACAGTGGTGTACCACGCATCCGTCAACGGAGAATTACGCTTCGAGCAGAGAGACTCGGACAGCGAGTATATCAACACTTCCCGCTCCTATCGACCTCCGGCAAAGAAAGAAAAGCCCCGCTCCATCGTAACCCCGGTACCCCTGCCGGAAATGCGGGACGATGACGCCCCGGAGGAGGTCAGCTCATGAGTGTACAACGTCCCGTTATCGGCTATACCTTGGGAGATCAGGCAGGCATAGGGCCGGAAGTTATCATGGAAGCGCTGCGGCAAGCTCCGGCAGGAGCAGAATATCGACTCATCGGGCAAGTCATTGATTGCAAGCCTGGCATGCCGACCGAACAAACAGCCCGGGCTGCACTGGAACATCTCGAGCTGGCCGCCGAAGCGCTCAGAAATGGAACTATAGATGCCGTAGTCACCGCCCCCATCTGTAAGGAGGCTCTGCACAAGCTGGGATTCGCTTACCCCGGGCAGACGGAATTCTTCGCCGACAGGCTGGGTGTGAAAGATTATGCCATGTGCCTGACCGGACGAAGGCTGACAGTTGCCCTCTGTACTACCCATGTGGCACTTGCGGATGTAAGCCGACTGCTGCGAACGGAGGAAATTGTGCGCGTGGGCAGACTGCTGGCACACTTTCTGAGCCGCACAGGCTGCAAGCGCCCACGGATAGCCCTGGCTGGTCTCAACCCTCACAATGGAGAAAACGGAGCGTTCGGGCATGAGGAGATCTCAATCATCGCTCCGGCTCTTCCCCTTTTGCGGCAGTCTGCTCCAACGTCGTTTTTTTCCGGGCCCTGTGTGCCGGACTGTGTGTACCGCGATGCCGCTGCCGGGATGTACGACGGGATCGTAGCTCCCTACCACGATCAAGCACTCATTCCGCTCAAGCTGCTCGATTTTGACAATGCCGTGAATGCCACCATCGGGCTTCCCCGACTGAGGGTGAGCCCGGACCACGGAACGGCATTCGCCATAGCCGGCAAGGGGATCGCCTCGGCTGCAAGTACCCTGCGAGCCTTTGAAGTTGCCCTGAGCAGCGTGCGTTAGAGCGCAGATGGATTGTAATGTTATCGATTCCATTTGACTGTGCACATGTTTTGTGATAAAGTAACACAAAAAACAGACATATACTCATCGTGAGCACATCCAAAAGAGAGAAGATCACCGACCTTGCCAAACTAGTCAAGGGCGGTGACAAGTTGCCGGGGTGGCTTGTTCTCTGGGCGGAAAAACGCCTGGGACTGCACGCTCTCAATGTGGCACACTCCAAAATTGAGGACGATTGGGAGAACGGAAGTCAGGAAAATTTCTTCAAACTTGCTTGCAAATACCTTAACCTCAAGTACGACCTCAGCGGACTGGAAAACATCCCGCGAGAAGGACCTTGCGTGATCATCAGCAACCACCCGCACGGAATGTCTGACGGGCTTATGTTCGGAGATATCGCCATGAAGGTTCGTAGCGACATCCGTATAGTCGTCAACGAGTTTCTCCAATGCGTGCGCGGCATGGTACCCTACGAGATCATGGTGGATGTATATGGTGGAGAGGCAGCCAAGCGCGCCAACATGGCCGGCATGCGAGAAATTCTGCGATGGCTGAAGGGAGGTCACTGCATTCTGGTGTTCCCGAGCGGTTCCGCCGCCACCTATTCCCATGCAGATCGTCGCGTGACAGATGATCCCTGGCAAACCAATATAGCCGCTCTCATCCGCAAGACCGAAGCCACCGTCGTCCCCATGCACATCTCCGGTCGCACGGGAATTCTCTTTCAGCTCATTTCCATGATCAATAAAAATATGCGTTCCAATTTCCTGGCCAGGGAAATCCTGCGGGACGGACGCATGCGACACACGATCCGGCTCGGGAAAGCCATATCTCCCGCCACTATCGCCATGACAGAAAACGACGAAAGCCTTTCAGACTATCTGCGCCTGAGCAGCATGCTCCAGCGCTATCCCCGGACAACAGGTGCCGCTACCCTGCCCCAACGCTCTATGGAAGAAATTGAGCAAAGCCCGGCACCGGAACTGCTGAAGCAGGAAATCGCCTCCCTGCCCTCAGACTGTCTGTACGCAGAAACATCGGGCGGTCTGCAGGTATACGCAGCCGAAGCAGAACAAATCCCGCACCTGCTGCGCGAGATCGGCATTCAACGAGAGCACACCTTCAGAGCTGTTGGCGAAGGTTCCGGAACAGCCTGCGATCTCGATGAGTTCGACCGCACCTACACTCACCTCATCATGTGGGATTCCAAATTCGGGCGGCTGGCCGGAGCTTATCGCATGGGACGAACGGATAAACTGCTGAGCACTCAGGGGGTAGACGGCATCTACAACGCCCGGTTCTTCCGTTTCGGCAAAAAGTTGCTCGATATTCTTACTCAGGGACTGGAAATGGGCCGGGCCTTCATCTGCCGCGAATATCAGCGCCACCCGGCCTCACTGGATACCCTCTGGATGGGTATAGGCCACTACCTCGCCCGCCACAAGGAGTACCGCTATCTCTACGGTACTGTGAGCATATCCGGCGAGTATACTCATGCCTCCCGCGCGCTCATTCTCTCCTACCTGAAGGCACACTGCATGCACCCCTCTCTTCCGGCTGAGGTGACGGCTCTCTACCCGCCGCTGGGGATGGAACTGCTCAGTGATGACGCCCGACTGGTTCCCACCGCACTCACGGAGCTCAAACTGCTCACCGGCTTGGTCGCAGGACTTGAGCCGGACAGCAAGAGCATCCCCGTATTGCTGCGACAGTACCTCCGCTTGGGCGGACAAATGCTCTCCTTCGGGGTTGACAATGATTTCGGCGGCACCCTTGACTGCTTGGTCATGGTGGATATGACCCAAACTCCCCGTAAAATCCTGAACCGCTACTGCGGTAAGGATTACACACACCCGGATGCCGATTGAACCGCCTGACCGCCGATCGGCGTCATTTTGCCGTAGAGAAAGGAGTGAGGTCATTGACCTCACTCCTTTGAAATAATCAGTCTGACAGTATAACTTATCAGAAGTCGAAGCCGAGACCGGCACGCACGCCGGCACCGAACTGCACATCAGCATTGGCAGGAGTGGCGGTGGTGCCGTTGCACTGAACAGCGCCGAACACATACACCTTCTCATTGATGTCGTAGCGCAGACCCAGCTCAGCGGAGTAGCAGAAGCCGACCTCGAAAGCGGTGTAGTCATCGCCGTAGAAGTCTTCCTCGAGCTCGAAACGACCGACACCGACGTTAGCACCGGCGTACCAGGAAAGCTTGTCGTTGATGGGAGCGGTGTAGCGCACACCGGGCATGATGGTCCAGTTGGTAGCCTCCATCTCGAAAGCGTGATTCACGGTGTTCTCACCATTGGCCCAGCCGAAGCGCAGGGTGACGGACCAGTTGCTGTTGAGTTCATACACACCTGTAAGATCCACACCCCAAGTCTGAACGTTGTGGTAGGGATCAATGGCATCAGCGATGGGGGAAGTCCACACGCCGGCAATCTCAACGCCGAAGGGGCAGGCAGCCGGAGCGGGGACGTCAACAACTGTTACAGGAGCGGACTTCTCACCGGCCATGGCAGGAACGGCGAGAGCAAGAGCAAGAATGATGGATTTCTTCATATCTGTGTCTGTTTGTGTGTAGTTAACTTCTTTTGAAGCCGCCATCTTCTTACCATATATTCATCACAATATCAAGCAAAATAATTCATAATTTGTAATTTTTTTATTTAGAGTTATATCTAATACTTCCTTACCAATTCCAATGTTTCAGGCTTAGATAACAAGAGCCGTGCCGGTAACCCAGCACGGCTCTTGTTTGAAGTTAACAATTTGAATATCAGGCAGCAGGAATACCAGGATCGAGTTCAGGAACATCCATCGGAGCGGCAGGAACGACCGGGGATTCAGCAGGAGCTTGTTCGGACGGAGCCGGCATCTCCAGCGTGGCGGCATCTTCCGCTACGGCAGGCACCTCGTAGGGAACGTCCTCAAAGGTCATGGTAGGTTCATCGGCAGGCGCCGCGGTCTCGGCAGGAGCGTCAGCACCGGCAGGAGCAGCATCCAGAGCCGGAGTGGGAAGCTCCGGTGTATCGGGCTGAGCGGGAGTACTGTCCGGAGCGGGAGCCGTAGGCTGCATGACCTCGCGGAGATGGGCGGCCGTCTTGCTGAGCCCGAACTGCAGAGCAATGTCAAGAGCATTGCGCCCCTCTTTATCCGTCGCAAGTACCGCAGACTTCTCCACCGGCTTACCATCTTCGGCCAACTTGGCCTCCAACTCGGCAATCACCTTCAGCTGACCAAGTACAAAGTAATGAATAGCCTCATCGTACTCCTGCGTATTCTCAGCCTGAGCAGCACCGAGCACCGTCTGCAGCAGCACAGTCAACCCGCTCTCCTTATCAGCAGCCAGAATAGCAGTACCCAAGCGCTCAGCGCGAGCGGCTCCGCTCATGCGGGCCATGTCATCCGTCAGTTCTGCCAGACTACGAGCCTCGGGAAGATTGCTGAGAAGTTCCTGCGTAGCCTTGTAAGCCGCCTCTCGCTCTGCGGAGAAAATAAGCTGGAAAACGAAGGTATCTCGCTTATTGTAGGCGCCTTCGTTGTTGTTCACCATCTCAAGGGCAGTCTGTCCGGCCAGGTTCACCTGCTTGGTATCGGCCCCGAGGGTAAGCAGCATCTTTACTACCTCGTTGTTGCCGCGCATGGCGGCGAGCATGAGCGGCGTGTAGCCATTACCCTCCTGAGCATTGATGTCAAGCCCTGCCTCTGCGAGCAGCAATGTGCAGTAGGGCATGCCACTCCAAGCTGCCCAGTGCATGGCAGTAAAGCCATCCTTGTCCTTCGCCTGCACGTCTATGCCGGGTTGGGAAAGAAGGTTCTGCACATAGTACAGACGGGCGAGGTCACGCTTCAGCGCATCCTCCGGGTTGTTGTAGTTGGCATACACAGCCCACATGAGAGGAGTACGACCGGTGGCATCCTTCGTGTTCACGAAGTTAGCCTCATCAGCCATTCCGGCAGCAAGCTCACGCAGGTACACGTTGTCGATTTCCTCACCGGTCTTTCGGTCGGTAACCAAAGCCCCCTTGCGGATGAGGGATACAAGAGAATCCGTGGCGGAGGTCTGCTCAAAGGGCTTCATGGCCAAGTTGCACAGGAAGCCGAGCGTACCCATGACCAGCAGGAGTTTGAGCATGTCCTCGATGATACCACCCCAGGACGTACCCATGAATACCACCCCCGGTAATTCGGAATTCTCTCCGTAGTCATTCGCCCCGGCCTGCGAGGGCAGCAGGAAGAACACCAGCAAAGCCACATGAAGCACCGCACCGAACCCAAAAAGCAGAATAGAGAGGATGACGGCAAGCACAGGAGCCACGGAAGCTACGGCTGCGCCATCCCAGAGGAATGGGAACATCCCCATAAGGAGAACGACGAGAATCTCCACAATGATCAGCATCCAATAGAAGAACGCACTCACGCCAACATCGTGCAGACGACCGATAGCTCGCCCCCTGATGATCAGAAGATATACGGGCAACAGAGCTGCAGCGGTAAGATAAAACAGCACAGCCCCTCCGGTCGCACTGAGAAGCACCAGTAGTGCAAGCCAGATAAGATAGGGCAGAAACACCGGCCAGAACTTGGCACGTGTTACACGCCCGGTAGTGATTATTGTATCAGACATGGTTGGTTGAGATATTTTACGGGGTTAAGCATTCTGGGCAGCAGGTTCTTCCTTCTCGGCGGCAGCCTCGACCTCATCGGCCTTCTCAGCGGAATCCTCCTCAGGATGGTCGGAGACAAAGCTGTCCTTAGTGAGAATGATGGCCAGCGGGGAAATGAGAGCCATGATGAGATAGAGGGTCCACATCAACTCCGGCGAGTGCCAGAAATCAATATGTCCGGAATCCATCTTGGCCGCTATACCATCGTAACAGAAGTACGAGACAAGCAGGCCGCCCACCACCCCGTTGATGGGCTTGGCTATGAACATGGGCAGAGCCGAAAGAGACATGTAGGAGGCCACCTTGTCCTTGGGTGCCACACGAGCCACATACTCGGAGAATCGCGGACTGAAAAGCAGCTCACCGGCAGCAAAGATAATGATCTGCGCAGCAACGGCAAAGAAGTAGGCCTGACCGATCGTCTCGATACCCGGTATGATGAAGTACCACTCAGGTGGAACGGCCAGCAGTACCATGGAGGCAGCAGAGATGGACATACCGGAGATCATGAGCTTAACCGTGGAGAAACGATTGAGAATGGGGATGATCATAATCAGACCGGTGATGATGATGAAGGGATTGAACGAGTTGATGATACCCAGATCAAAGTCATCGCCGATGGTACGAGTGTAGTACTGAGGCATGACCAGGAACTGCAGGGTGAATACAAGACGTACACCCAACGTGAGTATGAGGAAGACGATGAGCTTCTGGAAAGCACGCTCACGGGCCACCTCACCAATGAGCTGCAGGGGGCGGCGCTGGGCAGCCTCCTTCTTGGCTATGCGTTCCTCGGGAACGGCATAGTGGTTCTCATCGATGAAGCGAGTGAAGATGAAAGCTACCACATTGCAGGCCGTACCGAAGTTGATGACCCAGAACAGGCCATTCACACCATCGCATGCTTCTCGAATGGGATCCACCACGGCAAAACCGGCCAGCAATGCACCGATATTCATGAACAGGTAATAGAAGTTGAACCCTGTCGGACGAGCTCGCAGCGTGGTGAAACGACGAATGGAAGTCGATATACAGGGGCTCATGAATGCCGTACCGAAGGACAGGATGCCTATGCCGGCTATCACAAAGTAACGTGAGGCATCCTGGCTCATCTCCAGCACTTGGGTGCCGAAGTCAGAACCGAGAGCCATGATGAGGCGACCGCCTATCAGTAGAGTGAAGCCGATAAGGTAGGTACGCTTGAGCCCGATAATGTCGCAGATCGTACCCACGGCAAACACGAACAGGGACAGGAATAGTGTGTACATTCCCACCCAGAAGGGGGCATCCGCATCGCGGAACCCGCAATAGTCCTTCAGGAAAAGAGTAAATACGATGATAAGGGAGAAATACGACAGACCATCAAAGAACTGGATAAAGTTGGTCAGCCAGAAGTCCTTGCCGCACTCGCGCAGCACTTTGAACTCTGAGAAGTATTTCACAATCGGGTTGACCCTGGGGGTCAGCTGGTTGCTTTCTTCGCTCATTGTTGTTGTGTTGTGGGGTGTGTTTTCTTTACTGAAGCACAGCGCCTCGGCTGGCATTGGTAGCCAATTTACGATAGCGCTTGAGCCACTTTCCGGAAATTTCCTGCATGGTTGGCTTCCACTCAGCACGGCGGGCAGCTATCTCCTCCTCGCTCAGCTCGGCAGAGAGCGTGCGGTTGGGGATGTCAATGGAGATGATATCTCCATCCTTCAGCAATCCGATCAGTCCACCCTCAGCAGCCTCGGGAGAGACGTGACCGATGCACGCCCCGTGCGTAGCGCCCGAGAAGCGACCATCGGTGATGAGTGCCACACAATTACCGAGCCCCTTGCCCATGATGTAGCTGGTGGGGGCCAGCATCTCCTGCATGCCGGGACCGCCCTTGGGACCCTCGTTGCGAATGACCACGACATCTCCGGGCTTCACTTTATCTGCCAGAATACCGGCACAGGCGGCCTCCTGGCTCTCGAAAATCACAGCCGGACCGCGGTGTACCATCATCTCGGGGAGCACACCGGCTTTTTTCACGATTCCGCCCTGCTCTGCCAAGTTGCCGAAGAGCACCGCCAGACCGCCATCCTGAGAGTAGGCATTGTCAATGGTGCGGATGACAACGGGATCCTGCGTGGAGAGTCCCTCCATCTGCTCACCAAGAGTCTTACCACTCACCGTAGGGACGTCTGTCTTCAACGCACCGGGGATCTTGTTGATCTCAGCCAAAACAGTCATGATACCGCCTGCTCGCAGCACATCGTGCATATGGAAGCGGCTGCTGGGAGCCACCTTGCAGATATTGGGCGTGCGACGGGAGATCTCGTCAATGCGGCGCAGGTCGTAATCCAACCCTGCCTCAGCGGCGAAGGCAAGAGTGTGCAGCACCGTGTTGGATGAACCGCCCATAGCCATGTCACATGTGAAGGCATTGTCAATGGCAGCCTCGGTAATGAGGTCACGAGGCAGCGGACCACCCTGAAGTGCCATCTCAACGGCACGGCGGGCAGCTGTGCGCCACATCTCTCTGCGCTCCTCCGAGAGAGCCAGCAGAGTACCATTGCCGGGCAGAGCCAGACCCAGCACTTCGCACAGGCAATTCATCGAATTCGCAGTAAACATACCGGAACACGATCCTGCTCCGGGACAGGCATTGCACTCAATGTGGTGCAAATCATCCTCCGTAATCTTACCTGCCTTGCAGGCAGCTACAGCCTCGAACACGCTATTGAGATCAAGATCCTCGCCATTGCGACCTTTGCCCACAGCCATGGGACCACCGCTGCAGAAAATAGTCGGAATGTTGCAGCGCAGAGCGCCCATCACCATACCGGGAACAATCTTGTCACAATTCGGTATGCAGATGCAGGCATCGAAGGCATGGGCAGAGAGCATCGTCTCTACACTATCTGCAATCAGCTCACGACTGGCCAGGGAAAACTTCATACCCTGATGAGCCATGGCTATACCATCGCACACGCCGATGAGATTGAACTCAATGGGGGTACCACCAGCCTTGCGCACCTCTTCCTTAATGAGTTCTGCCACTTTGTTCAGGTGCACATGACCAGGAATCACCTCATTGAAAGAATTGCAGATAGCGATGAAGGGCTTTCTGATGTCCTCATCAGTCATACCCGTGGCGCGCATCAGACTGCGATGCGGCGCACGCTCAATGCCGGCTTTTGTACGGTCAGATAACATAGCGCGGCTATGGTAGCACATTTTCAACCCGATTTCCAGCACAAAAATTTCTCCGAAGTAGGCTTCGGGACTTTTCAGATTGACACCAACCCGCGTATGTGCTACGCTGGGAGCGATATGAAAATCCTGAACTTTTTTCTAGCCATACTGAGCTGTACCGCCGTATGTACGGCTCAAGAGCCGGTCATTGCACAACCTGCGACTGTAGCCACCCCCATGGCTCAGGCGATCGAAAAGGTCACCTTCCTCACAGATCAAAAGCCTAGCACCGAGGCAAAATACTACATGTACCTCGCCTCCGCAAGCTGGTGCGGACCCTGTCGCCGAGTCATGCCGAAAATCGTGGCAGAATACCCGAACATGATGGCAAACAAGGACGTGGAAATCATCCTGTTGAGTTTTGATCAGACCCCGGAAGAAGCCGTTAACTACCTCCGCAACTACCGGGCTCCCTTCGCAGCAGTCATGTACAAGTCCGAAGCCGCTGAACTCCTGCCCGGCTACCCAAAGGATCTCCTCGGAATCCCCCACATTGTTGTAGTCGATGCCACCGGCAAGATGCTCTACCGCGGACATGCCATTCACTACGCAGCTTGGAAAACCCAGATCGAACAAGCCAACAACACACGACAATGAACGAGACCATCACCGACATCCGCACTCGCCGCAGCTGCCGCAAGTACAAGAGCGAGCAAATCAGCGAGGAACAACTGAACACCGTTCTCGAGGCTGCCACCTGGACCCCCACAGGAAAGGGCATGCAGACCCCGCAGCTCGTTGTTGTACAGGATGCCCCCACCCTCCGCCAACTCTCGATTCTCAATGGCTCCTTCATGGGGTGGGGCCCGGATAAAGATCCCATGTACGGTGCCCCCACCGCGGTTCTCGTCTTCACGGATACCACAGTCCCCACCGGTCGCGACGACTCAGCTCTCATGATGGGCACCCTCATGCTCGCAGCCCACGCAGTTGGTCTGGGCTCCTGCTGGATCAACCGAGGCAAACAGATGTTTGACACCGAAGAAGGCCGAGCCCTCATGAAGAAATGGGGCGTGTCAGACAAGTACGAAGGTCTCGCCATCTGCATCCTCGGCTACCCCGACGAGGGCGGCATACATGAGCCCAAACCCCGCAGAGACGATTATATCATCCGAGCTTAAGATAACGGGCGCTTATGCGCCCGTTTTCATTTCTTTATAGCGAACAGTGAACGCTCAGAACTCACGGGCAGAAGAAGAACGCTTCGCACGGAGCCGACAAAGCAGCTGAATCATCCCCCCCTTGTCCCCTGCCCGTCAGCCAGCGACTTCAAGTAGGCCATGCGCTCGGTGATGCGAAGTTCCATGCCGTTTGTGGTGGGGTGGTAGTACACACGACCTTCGGGCAGATAGGCCTGGGGGACATAATGATCATCCCCGAAATCGTGGGCATATTTGTAATCCGTAGCAGCCTCACTCACACCGCGGAGACGAGCAAGTTTCTTGCGGGTGGGAGTGGCCAGGTGATCGGGTACGGCTAGTGTCTTGCCCTCGCGTACATCCTGCAGGGCGGCATCCATAGCCTTGTACGCGGCATTGCTCTTGGGTGCAGTAGCGATGTAGACCGTTGCATGAGCAAGGGGTATGCGCGCCTCGGGCATGCCGACCATTTCCGCTGCCTGTGCGGCAGCCAGCGCGACTCGGAGAGCGTTGGAGTCCGCCAAGCCGACATCTTCACTGGCACAGATGACGAGACGACGGGCGATGAAACGGATATCCTCACCGGCGTTGAGCATGTAAGCGAGCCAGTAGAGAGCGGCATCCGGATCACTACCACGCATGGATTTAATGAAGGCGGAGATGGTGTCATAATGTCCATCCCCGGCCCGGTCGTACTTGATGGCTTTTTTCTGTATGGATTCCTCCGCGACTGACAAATCCACACGCACCACTCCATCAGCAGAAGCCGGAGTGGAGAGCACAGCCACTTCCAGCGCCGTGAGAGCCTTCCGGACATCGCCATCCGCCTTCAGGGCAAGGTGAGCCAAGGCATCTCCGGCAATAGCAAGCTTCATATAGCCGAGCCCGCGCTCGGGGTCAGTAGCGGCGCGCTGCAACAAGGCGATGATCTCAGAGTCCGGCACAGGCTCCAGCGGAAAGATCTGCGAGCGCGAGAGCATAGCAGAATTGATCGCGAAGTAGGGATTCTCGGTTGTGGCACCGATGAATCGAACTGTACCACGCTCCAGATGCGGGAGCAGCACGTCCTGCTGGGCTTTGTTGAAACGGTGCAGCTCATCCACGAAGAGGATGGTGCGCTGACCATGCATCGCCTGGCGAGCCTTCGCCTCAGCTATTTTCTCGCGGATATCGCTGACGTTGGACTCCACGCCGTTGAGCATGACAAAATAGGCACTTGTCTGACGCGCGATAACATAGGCGAGCGTGGTCTTCCCCACGCCTGGTGGTCCATAGAAGATGAGAGAGGAGAATCGATCCGTCTCGATCGCACGGCGCAGAAGTTTGCCGGGTGCCAGGAGATGCCGCTGCCCTGCAACTTCTTCCAAACACTCCGGTCGCATGCGGGCAGCTAAAGGCATGCCCACCTCAGCTTTTTCCTGCTGAGGACCTTCATTGCGCCCAAATGGAGTGAATAAATCCACGCTTGCAGCTATCTTCAATACCTTGTATGACCACCGGGAGGGAGGGTGGTGCGAGATCAGATCTCGTCACCAGAAGCAGGCTCATCAGAGGCGGCATCCTCCGCGGGGACTTCGGGCTGCTCTTCGGCGGAATTGAGTTCCTTCTCGACCTGATCAGCAAGCTCCTTCCAGTTAGGAAGAACGATGGTGGGATACCCGCGACCGAGCAACTTACCATTGGCATCCACAATAATGGCATCCGGTACGCCGCCGGCCACACTGAAGCCGGGGAGCTTTTCCACATTTTTGCCATCCTTACTAATGGCGGGCATCTTGCACTTATACCCTTCGATATAGGCCTTCACCTCCTCGGGAGAATGGTCATGACCGACCAGAATCATTTCCACGCGACCATCCTTACGCATCTCTTTGTACATCTTGACCACCTCGGGCATGATCTTGCGGCAGGGTCCGCACCAACTGGCAGACTGAAGGTACACGTAGACGATCGCCTTCTGGTTCACGCGACCGCTCACTCGCTTAACTTTCTTGAGTGCCTGCACTACTGCCCCTCCCTTGGCTTTGGCTCCGCCCTTCTTTTTCTTCTTTTTCTTGTTCTTCTTTACGGGCATCTCCTCGGACGGAGCAGAGTCAATATCCTGAGCCGGGGCGATCCAGGTTCCCATCACCAACAGCCCCAAAGCCAGGGCAAGCATCTGTATGGTTTTCATTGTGGTTTGTATGTGTTGAGGTTATTGTGTTTCCAAACATTACCCGACAGCAGGTCGCGAGCCAGCTGTCCGTCTTTTACAAAAATCAGTCCACCCGGCAGCATGCCGGATTCGAGGAAGGCAGCCAGCAACGCGCGGGCGGAGGAATCACCCTCAGCAGCAAGGCGGTGCAGTTTCAATGCCTCTGCATATATCACAGGGTGCTCCGCCATCGTGAGCTGAGGATTCAACTCCTGCAAAAGCGCCAACAGGAGAACCGGCATGAGATCCGTACCGGCAGCAGCCATGGCCCGCGACCATCGCTCAGCCGGGTGTTCAGTCGGGGTAGCAGCAGGTTGAAGCATTCCGTCACCTCCAAACACCGCCTGACGAGCACGCTCCATCTCTGAGGCGTCCAGCGTGATGGAGCCGGAGGATCCCCATGCGACCCCCACAAGCACACACACCTGCACCGTCAGCCAGCCACGCATCACTTCTTATCTCTCACGGCGCGTTTGCGCGAATAGGGGTCGGTAACGTTTGTCCATGCCTCTTGTAAGCCGGATGAAACGAAGAACGGCAGAGCGCGCAGGCGCTCCATCTGAGCACTCACTTTGTTAAGCTCAATGGACCACTGCTCGATGTCGTGGTCTGACATATTGATGGGGGCAGGCAGACGCCCGAAGGTACTGCTGATCTTCTTAGCGGCTTTCTCGGCAGATTTCTCATCGGCCACCTCAGCCAGCAGCGCCTGAGCCTCACGCAGAGCATTGAATTCCTTGTCGAGATCCACCGAGGTATTACCACCTTTCTTGGCCAGTTCGATATCCGCCAGCTCTGCCTCAGCCTGAGCTATGGCCTCCTCATCACCGGCCTTCTTGGCCCGCTTGAGCTCTTCCTTAGCTTTTTTCTCAGCTTCTCGCAGAGCCTTGCGTTCCTCGGCACGAGTCTTGGGCGAATCGTCAGCCTCATCATCAGCGGCCAACGATGGGACAGCCAGAGCGAAAGCTGCCAGAGCAGTTACCAGTAGAGGGCGAAAGTAGCACATAGAATAAACTCCTTGTTCGGGTCAGACTCAGCATAGCACAGCCCATGCCCGAAGTCAATTTTCTTTTGCGCTCACATACATTCTTTCTGCAAGTTATTGAACTACTCCCCGGCTCCCCTTGTCTGAAAACCTGTACTCAGCACCCATGAAAAACAAGAACATTACCCGCTACACATACGAAAACACCGACTTTCAAGGCTGGAGAGTCAGCATACAGCGCTGTGGGCGTATCATCACCCGCTACTTCTCCGACCTGCAATATGGCTCTGAAGAAGAGTCTTACCAAGAGGCGGTAAACTACCGCGATTCCATCTTCACCCAGATGGCACTTCACCGCGACGCTCTCCCGCAGTTCATGGATGAAGAACTAGCTCATCTGCAAGAACTGCTGCGGCAAAAGGAAGCCAGCATTACTGTTCGGCCGAGGAGGAGATAAGTAACGGGCGCAACATCCGCCAGAGCGATTCACTCTTGAAGAACCGTTCTTTTTCCAAGCGTGTGTACTGCACACTGAGGCGCTGTAGGCACTCGATGAGGACCAGCTTAATCTCCGGAGAATTGTCGATGAAAAGCCAGAGTTTGTCCACATCCGCCTGCTCATTCAGCGCGGCCAGCCCTTCCAGATTTCTCGCCAGGTCCTCCACCACGGCATTGGCCGAGGCAGTATCGGTCACGCCGGCAAGGAGCTGCTCCTGTGCCGAGAGCCCATCGATGATGGCCGTACAGAGCTCTTCCTCACTCTGAGCCTGTGCCACACAGGCAAGCACCGGAGCAAGAACCGACATGACGTAGACTATCTTCATACGATGAATATTAGAGCCTGACGAGGCAGATGTCAAGTGGAAATGCCGCATTTCTGCCGGTCAGATGTGCGTTTTTTCTTGGCAAACGGAAAACAACAAGGTAGAATGAGGCTGTAGAACATTCCCTTCCATATATGTCAGATTCCATTCTAATTGTTATTCCGGCACGTTACGCCTCCACTCGTCTGCCGGGTAAGCCCTTGGTCAAGATCGCCGGTAAAGAAATGATCCGCCGTGTGGCAGACATAGCGGAATCCATCTGCCGTCACAATGATGACTGCCGCTATGTGGTAGCTACGGATGACACGCGCATCCTCGACTTCTGTACGGCAGCGAACATTCCGGCCGTGATGACTGCTGAGAGCTGCCGCAGCGGCACGGAGCGCTGCTGGGATGCCGTGAGCCAACAGGCAGAGCCGCCCTCGTTCATCATCAACCTGCAAGGGGATAACCCCCTGTGCCCGCCTTGGGTCATTCAGCAGCTTATCGATGCTTGGAAGGCTGCACCGGCTGATGTATTCACCCCCTGCATTCATCTGGACTGGAATGAGTACGACCGCCTGGTAGAGAGCAAGAAAACCACCCCCTACAGCGGTACTACCGTGCTGGTAGACAAGGATGGGTACGCCATGGCATTCTCCAAGAGTACCATTCCCGCCATCCGCAAGCCGGAGAAAGCCCGAGCCGCTCTGACCAAGAGCCCGGTACGTCGCCATGTGGGGCTGTACTCCTACACCTATTCCGCGCTGAAGAACTACTTTGAGCTGCCGGAAAGTGACTACGAGATGGGAGCCGTCGAAGGACTGGAGCAGATGCGATTCCTCTATAATGGACTGCGAGTCAAGATGGTGGAAGTCGATTATCGTGGTCGCAAAACAACCAGTGGGGTGGACTCGCCCGAAGATATTGAGCGAGTGGAGGCGATCCTGGCTGAATATGGTGAGTATGAGCTCTGATCCCACCAACTCAGTACCAGAGAATACCCCTCGTCACGTTGCCATCATCATGGATGGCAACGGACGCTGGGCGGAGCAGCACGGCGTAGCCCGCGCCAAAGGTCATGAACGGGGAGGCAAGACCGTTCAGCGAGTCATCGATCTCTGCGGAGAAAAAGGCATAGGGTGGCTCACGCTCTACGCCTTCTCTACTGAGAACTGGGGACGTTCCAAGATAGAGGTTACATACCTCATGAATATGCTCTCCAAGTACCTCAGGGAGCGTCTGCCCGAGATGATGGAGAAGAATGTACGTCTGCATGCCATAGGCGAACTGCACATGCTGCCCAAGAGCTGCCGGGAACAACTCGAGAAGAGCATTGCAGCCACCAGGGAGAATACGGGAGTCAATGTAGTGCTTGCCCTTTCCTATGGCTCCCGTCAGGAGATCACGGCAGCAGCTCGTCAACTCGCCCGGAAAGTTCAGAAAGGGGAGATCACCCCGGACGACATCACCCCGGAACTGCTGGGAGCACATCTCTACACGGCCGACATGCCGGATCCCGATCTTCTCATCCGCACCTCCGGAGAGATGAGGATCTCCAATTACCTGCTGTGGCAGATCAGCTATGCCGAGCTATGGGTGACAGATGTCCTGTGGCCGGATTTCGGGCGCGAGGAACTGGAAGCGGCACTTCTTTCCTACCGGGGGCGTCAGCGTCGTTTCGGTAAGCGCTGATCCGACCATGAAGAAACTGCCAGCATTCCTGCTCTCTGTCGGTCTTCTACACACCGCTGCGATGGCAGAGGTGGAGTACGCCTATGTTGTCAGCAGCATGTTACAGGGCTATATACTCCACCCACAAGCTCGTGATGCTGATTTTCGGGAGTCATTCCGGGACTTTGATCCGCAGAAAGACGGAGAACCGACCCATCAGGCCACACTAGGGGCTCCTCGCCATCTTGCCGTCCGGATAGACGGCAAGACCTACATCGTCACAGTAGACAATGAGTATGGTGTTTTCACCATATATAGAGCAACTCGGCGGGGTAACATCTGGCAACGAACCCAAGGAGCCAGAGAGATCATCCACCCCGAACTCTATGAACGACTACGCCGGGATGGTCTGAACATCCACACCGCAGAAGAACTTCGCAACATGTCCCGAGATAGGCGCCGAAAGGTCCTTTCCGGCAAAGATTCTCCGCTGCGCCCCACAAAAACTCAAAAATAAGGTCACCATCTGCGCCTTATCGATATTTTTAACTTGTCGAACGAAAAAAAAAGCGCAGAATAGGAGCATGCTCAAGGCAGTTACATACACAATGGGACTTGCGGCCTGTCTGATCGCTCCGACAAGTGCAGCGGAGTGGATGACCGAACCGGAGGAAGCGCTCCGTCAGGCAGCACAGGAAAACAAGGCAGTATTAATCAATTTCACAGGATCAGACTGGTGCGGCTACTGCATCCGCATGAAAAAAACAGTTCTGGATCAACCGGAGTTTACTGACTACGCAGCAAACAAATTTGTGCTGGTCGAGGTGGACATTCCCCGCAAACCACTTCCGCCCGAGGTAAGATCTCGCAGGGAGCAACTTTGCCGCCAATACGGCGTGAGCGGCTTCCCCACCTTCCTTGTCCTCAGCGCTGATGGTGATATCCTGGGTGGGTTCTCCGGAGCGCTCCCCGATGTGGAATCCACAGAAGCTGTTCTCGACATCGCACTGGTCCGTGGCGAACAACTGAAAGCGGCTCGTCGCTTGGAGGGAGTTGAGAGGGCCAAAGCCCTCTACGAAATCTACAAGGACTTCCCGCGCAACTACAAGATTGCGCTCAATGCTCTGCATGAAGAGATCACGCGCTTCGACCCCGAGGATACTCTGGGCATACGGGAACAGGTGGCAGCAGATCGGCAAATGCAGGAGCTCATGGACGAAGTGCGTGCTTATCATCGGAATTTCCAAAAACAAACAGAAATTTTCGAGGTCTATCTGCAAAAAGCACACCCGCTCAACAAAGAACGGATCATGGAGCGCAAGCGATCGGTCGTGGTGTTCCCCTGCCTGAATGCCATGTTGTACCATGCCAAAACGATTGAGGACATAATCGCGGCACGAGACTATGTTCTGAAAGAGGCTGAGATAAGCTACCCGGACTCCATCAAGTCAGAAATGATCCGATCCTTGCAGGAAACCTTCGCCGACCCCGAGGCCATGCTGAAGAAAGTTCAGGACATGAGAAAAAAACGCTGAACCTCAGCTGAAAATACAACACGCATAAGCAAAGGACAGCAGGGGGAGATGGTCAGGCCGTCACCCCCTGCTCCGTCTCCGCTTCCACCAATTCCCGGAGCGACTTGTGCTGAGGCAGCAGCAAATCAGGATCTTCCTGCAAGATGGTCGCAGCAGCCCTCGACGCGCGATGAATGAGGCGCATATCGCTCAGCCATTCCGCGAACTGCACAGCTCCCAGCCCGCTCTGAGCGGTCCCCAGCACATCTCCCGGTCCACGCAAACGGAAATCAGCCTCTGCGATTTCGAATCCATTGATCGTACGGCACAAAACATCGAGCTTCTCACGTCCGGGATCACCACTTTTGGCAGAGGATAACAGTATGCAATAACTACGAAATTGTCCGCGCCCGATGCGTCCCCGCAGCTGGTGCAGCTGGGACAGACCGAAGGAGTCCGCATCATTGATGAGCATGATGGTTGCGTTCGGCACATCCACTCCAACCTCCACTACGGTCGTCGCCACAAGGATGTGAGTATCGTTTGCACGGAAAGAACTCATCACCTCGTCCTTCTCCTCGGGAGAGAGCCTTCCGTGAAGTAATCCGATAGAGATATCCGGAAAAATCCTGCACCATTTTTCAAACTCCGAAGTAGCGGCAGCCTGCTCCCGGGAGTCGCTCTCCTCAATCAGAGGAGCCACGATGTAGATCTGCCGACCGGCTGATAATTCTCCCCTCATGAAGTCAATGATCTTTTCCATGCTGCGAGGATGCCGCAGCACCGTAACGATCTCGCCCCTGTTCGCAGGCAACTCATCGATGACGGAGACATCCAGATCCCCATAAAGAGTGAGCGTGAGGGTTCGAGGGATAGGAGTTGCCGTCATCACCAGGACATCGGGATTCACACCGCTACTGACGAACTTCTCTCGCTGCGCCACACCGAACTTGTGCTGTTCATCCACCACAGCCAGAGCCAGTCGGGAGGGTCGATTCTTCTTGTAGAGCAGAGCGTGGGTACCAACCAGCAAACGGGGAGTATCATCGGCAGCCGTCGGATCATCGGGGACATACCCCATATCCTCCGCGCGATCCGATGTGCGGAGGGACAGCCGTACATCCATTCCCCTCAGAAGACGACGAAAATTGTTGAAGTGCTGCTCCGCAAGGATCTGCGTAGGGGCAATCATCGCCGCCGTTCCACCGCTTTCCACAGCCAGCAACATAGCACAAAGCGCCACAAGCGTCTTGCCACTCCCCACATCACCCTGCAACAGACGATTCATCTGGCGAGGGCTCGCCATATCCGCTCTGATCTCACTCACACAACGAGCCTGTGCCGCAGTCAGTCGAAACGGCAAACTATCCAACAGCTCGTGAAGATAACCATCCGTCGTCACATTCACCCGCCCCTGTCGTCCCATTGCACAGCGACGCCGCCAAGCTACGCGGAATTGCCGAGCAAAACATTCTGCCAAAGCAAAACGCAAACGAGCCTTGCGGTACAACTCCTCCTCCGCGGGGAAATGCAAATCCTGCAAGGCCTGACGGAAAGGATAGAGAGGCGCCACATCATACCCGGGCGGCTCAATCCGGTCCGGAAGTCTACCGAGCAGCTCCCAGACAAGTGAGCGAAACCTTCTGGCTCCCATGCCCGATATTCCCCTGTAAATGGGTACGATCCTGCCGGTGTGTACCAACTCCTGACCGGGTTGATCATCCGAAAGGGGAATGGCAGCTCCCCCCATGGCGATGGCAACCAAACGACGACCGGCATCCTCATCCTCCATCACCTCAAAATCGGGATTAGTCATGGTGAGTTTGCCGGCATATTCTTTCACCTTGCCATAGACAGACAAGTTCATGCCTGTAGCCAGAAGCCGCGCGACATAGGGCATATTAAACCACCGCAGCAATATACGCGCCCCATGCGGCTCGCCCTCAGCACCGGCACTTACCTCGTAGTAACGCTTGTAGGAAAAGCGCCATCCGGCGCTGTACACATGAAGTAACAGGCTCACGATATCACCATCCCTGAGAGCAGTTATTTCCCCGGTAGAGCGGCGGTCTTCATAGCGGCGCGGCACCCTCATGAGCACATCTCCCACCGTGAGGAAAGAGGCAGCATGCAGCGCCTGAAGTTCACGGGGGCTTACCTCAGGTAAACCTTCCAGAGCATCTGTAAGCGCCAAGGTCACAAATGATGATAACTACCTGAGGGATCAGCGGTTGGACTGTCCGTTGTTGATGCAGCGATAGTAATAGTCCACGCGCGAGAGGAACCACCCCCACTTGGGACCGGGACGCCCATTGGTCATGAGCGGCATGGGACAATTCTTGCCGGTCCAGTGATGGTGAGGTACCACGCGGCGGAGATTGATGCCATAGCGCTTCATGAGCACAGCCGTCAGTTTGGCTGCACGATCCCAAGTACGGAAGTGATTGTGCCCTCGGCTCTCACACTCACACATCTCAATACCGATGGAGTGCCTGTTTCCCGCCTCGGTACCAGCATGCCAGCCGGACTCATTGAGAGGAAGGTTCTGCACAACCATGAACTGATCCACCGTGAAGTGCCAGCTGCGATTGGTGAAAGCGCCACGACAGAGCGCGCGGGAGTGCTGCATGGCAGTTGACGAAGGGGAGTGGTTCGCCGTGCTGTGAATGGTAATGAAGGAGGGTCGCATACGATGCGAACCACGGCGCTGGCGAGAATTGCGCGGCATCATACGGATCTTGATGTTGGCCTCCTTTGCCAGACGCCCTATGGAGCGGGGAATAACCTGCCCTGCCGCCGGCTTGAACTTGAAAGCGGGAGGAGTTCTCAGGTAAGAGTTCTGGCTCTGCTGCTGGCAGCCGAACAGACACGCCAGAACAAGGGCAAAAAGAGCCACCAGTGTACGATACGCCATGCGGCTATTCTGCCATGCACCCTCCCATTTAGCAAGCCCAATTTTTAAGCCCGCGGAAAAAAGCCTGACATGTTTACAGCTCCGATACAGATAATTTCCTGCTGAAAACCTGCAAACTTTTTATAACTTATTTTTCTTGTCAAGCTCCGGGCGTTGTGATAAAAGAGGGGCATATACCATGGAAATCTACTACATTATATTCGGCATGCTGGCCCTATTGTCCGTATTTGCGCTCATAGTGGGTGTCAGCAATGACGCGTGTAACTTCCTGAATTCTTCCATCGGCAGCCGAGCCGGCACCTACAACCAGGCAGTTGCCGTTGCCTCGATCGGCGTGCTGCTCGGTGCCTGTTTTTCCAGCGGCATGATGAGTGTGGCCCGAAATGGAGTGATAGAGCCCTCCATGTTTACCTTCCATGAGGTTATGGTGCTCTATTTGGCCGTGATGGTTGGCAACATCATCCTGCTCGATACATTCAATACTCTCGGTCTACCCACATCAACCACGGTATCCTTGGTGTTCTCCCTGCTGGGAGCCGCCATCGGCATGGCTATCTCCGCCAGCGGAGAACTCTTCACCTGCCCGCTGGCAGACTACATCAACGAAGAGCGCTGCTTCAAGATGATCGTGGCCATTTTCGCCTCGGTGGCAATTGCTTTCACCGTAGGCTCGATCGTAATGTGGATCTCACGCCTTATCTTCAGCTTCCGCTTCCAGAAAATCTACCGGGTATTCGGTCCGTTTTGGTGCGGTCTGGCTTTCACCGCCATCAGCTACTTTATCGTCTTCAAAGGACTGAAAGGGAGTATCTTCAAGGATGACATCCAGATGCTCGTAGACCAGGGGCTTACCGGTCCCATCATGTGGTGTGCATTCTTCCTGTGGTGTATTCTCTCGGCATTTCTTCAGTATGTATGCAAAGTCAACACACTTCGCGTAGCCGTACTGACCGGCACCAGTGCGCTGGCCCTCGCCTTCGCCGGCAATGACATGGTGAACTTCATCGGTGTGTTCATGGCAGCAAAGGATGCAATATTCGCGCCGGAGGTAACAGCGGCCAATGTTCACACCCTCAAGATGGGAGAAATCCTTGCCGGCGATGGTGCCGCTGCCAGCATGTTCTACCTGATTTCCGCCGGTCTGATCATGGTTACCTCACTCTATTTCTCCAAGAAAGCACGCAAGGTAACTGAGACAGAGCTGAAGCTCTCCTCGTCCAACACCGGCAAGGAACGTTTCGGTTCCAGCCAGCCGGCCCGCATCATCGTGCGAGCAGCGATCAACACCTCCCGCTTCATCACCCGCATCACCCCCGCCCCCATTGCCGAGTTTGTGGGCAAACGATTCACCCCCCTTACTCCGGAGGAGGAAACCGGCGCTAATTACGACATGATCCGCGCCTCGGTCAACTTGACAATTGCCGCCCTTCTCATCTCCGTCGGCACCGACCTGGGACTGCCGCTGTCGACCACCTATGTAATTTTCATGGTATCGATGGGTACCTCCCTGGCGGATCGCGCATGGGGACGTGACAGCGCAGTTTACCGCATAACAGGCGTATTGACCGTCATCGCGGGATGGCTTCTCACAGGTGTGGCTGCCAGCATCGTTGCGATGATTGTTGCTCTCATCATGGCCTACGGCGGCACCTGGGGCATGGTTGCCATGCTGATTATCGCCGGAGTTCTGCTGATCAAATCCACCTTCTTTACTCAGGATGTCAAGCAGGAGATTCGCCTCATCGATGTTCACAAGGATGCCTCCGTCCATGAATTCGCAGCAGCAGCAGCCGGCAGGCTGGGTCGCATGGTCGGCATCTACAAAGCCATGGTCAAAGCTCTGCTGGAAGAAGATCTCGATGCCCTCAAACGTCTACGCAAGAAAGCTCGCTCCATCAAGCGCGATCTGGAGGTCATCAAAGAGAATGAGGTTCTGCCCACCCTGCCCACCATCCCGGCAGCCCTTGCCGACCGCGGTCAGCTTATCTTCCGTATAACGGAGATTTCCCTCTCCACCTGCGAACGCCTTACCACGCTGGTCAAGGCGAGTTACAACCACATCGACAATTTCCACGCCGGTCTCAGCAAAGAGCAGGCCTGCGACCTGCTCGCACTTACAGAAAAGATAGGGCGTTTCTATCCCAACCTCATCGACATGCTGAAAGCCGGAGATTATGCCGGCATCAAAGCCCTACTCGAGACGTCAGAGCAGCTCAGCGATGACTTTGCCGACTGCATCACCCGTCACCTCATGCACAGTGCTGCCAATGAGACCGACATGCGTAACGGCATACTTTACCTGACTCTGCTCAACGAAACGCGTGCCATGGTGAGCCATGCCTTCGCCCTCATCGGTCGCATTAAAGAGCTTTTCGAGGGTTGATTCAACCGCATGATCATACCAGTATTTGAAGGGGATGAAGCTGAGGCTTCATCCCCTTTTCTCAGAATGTCATAACGGAAAAAAGCTTGCATAATGGCAGGTATTGCTGTATACTGCCGCGCGTCATGACTGAATTGCCCAAGGCCTACGAACCGACCGTTGTTGAAGAAAAATGGCAGAACCGTTGGATGTCAGAGGGTTGCTTCCATGCAAACCCGCATTCTGACAAGCCGGCTTATAGCATTGTTATACCGCCCCCCAATGTGACGGGTGTGCTGCACATGGGGCATGTCCTCAACAACACAATTCAGGATATTCTTGCACGAAGGGCTCGCCAGGAAGGCAAGGAAGTTCTCTGGCTGCCCGGTACTGATCACGCCGGAATCGCCACCCAAGCTCGTGTGGAAAAGGAACTGGCGAAAGAGAATCCGCCGCGCACGCGTTTCGATGTCGGCAGAGAGGATTTCGTGAAGATGGTGTGGGAATGGAAAGAAAAGCATGGTGGCATCATCATCAAACAGCTCAAGAAACTGGGTTGCTCCTGTGACTGGGCTCGTGAACGATTCACGATGGACGATGTCTTTGCCCCGGAGGTGGCTCGCGCCTTCACAGAGCTATTCCGCGAAGGACTCATCTACCGCGGTTACCGCATGGTGAACTGGGATCCCGTGCTGCTGACAGCCCTCTCCGATGAGGAAGTCATCATGACCCCCTCCCAGAGCAAGCTCTACACCATACGCTACAAACTGGCAGATGGCAGCGGACAGCTTCTCGTCTCCACCACCCGCCCGGAAACCATCATGGCTGACGTAGCCGTAGCCGTCAATCCGAAGGATCCTCGTTTCGGCCATCTCGTGGGCAAGACCGTTATCCGCCCGCTCGTTGAGACGGAAATCCCCATCATTGCAGATGATCACGTTGAAATCGACTTCGGCACAGGCGCCCTGAAGATCACCCCGGCCCACGATCGTACTGACTTCGAGGTTGGTATGAAGAACAACCTTGAAATCATTGACATCCTCACACCGGACGGACACATCAACTGCCCGGACTGCCCGGAACTGCACGGATTGGATCGATTCGAGGCTCGCGAAAAATCAATCGAGCTCATTGCAGCCAAGGGACTTCTCGAAAAAGTAGAGAACTACGAAAACAACGTCGGCATCTCCCAGCGCTCCGATGTCCCCATCGAGCCGCGCCTTAGCATGCAGTGGTTCCTCAAGTACCCCTGTGTGAAGGAAGCAGCCGAAGCCGTTGCCTCCGGCGACATCACCTTCCGCCCCGCCCACTGGGCCAAGACCTATGCTCACTGGCTGGAGGGAATTCAGGACTGGTGCATATCGCGCCAGCTGTGGTGGGGTCACCGCATCCCGGTCTGGTACCGCAAGGACAAGGCAGAAGAACTGCAACAGGCAGCCAAGCTCGATGAGGCAGACGCCGCGGCAGGCGACATCTATGTGGGTGTAGAGCCCCCCGCAGATCCCGAAAACTGGGTTCAGGATGAGGACGCACTGGACACTTGGTTCAGCAGCTGGTTATGGCCCTTCGCCACGATGGATGAAGAGTGCCGTGCCAAGTTCTACCCGACCAGTGATCTGGTAACCGGTCCGGACATCATCTTCTTCTGGGTAGCCCGCATGATCATGGCAGGCTATCGTTTTGCCGATGGCAAGCCCTTTGGCAATGTATTCTTCACCTCCATCGTGCGCGACCTGTTGGGGCGCAAGATGAGCAAGAGCCTCGGCAACAGCCCCGACCCGCTCGACCTCATCGCCCGCTATGGAGCCGATGGCCTCCGCTTCGGGCTCATGCGCATAGCCCCGACAGGCACGGATGTCAAGTTCGACGAAAAACAGATCGAAGAGGGCAAGAACTTTGCCAACAAACTTTACAACGCCGCCCGTTTCCGCATGATGCAGGGTGAGGCCGGAACCGATCCCGCCCCCCGCTTTGCGCCCGTTCACATCGACATACTCTCCAAGCTGAAGGAGCTGCACACTACTGTGGCAGAAGCCCTTGCCAAGTATGAGTTCAACACCTACACGCAAGCACTTTACAGTTTCTTCTGGAATGAGTATTGCTCCCTCTTCCTCGAAGCGGTGAAGAACGATCTGCGCGATGGAGATCCGGCAGTAAAGAACGCCACACTCTACACGATCGACACCGTACTGCGCCACTATCTTGCCCTGCTTGCTCCCATCATGCCGCACATCGCGGAAGAGCTTTGGCAGAGCCTGGGCTACGCTTCGCGCAATAACGGGCTTCCCCTCATGAGCAGCCTGTTGCCCTCACCCGACAGTCTGCTGGCCGGACTGAGCGATACGGACATCTCCAAGGCCCGCGCACTCTCCACCGCTCTCTACGAGACGGCCAACCGCGCCCGCAATCTGAAGGCAGAGTACAATCTGGCCACAAACAAGAAAGTACGCTTCGTACTCAAGCCTGCTCTGCCGATTGATGAGGATATGCTGTCGCGCCTGGCTCTTCTCGCCGGCTCCCAGAGTGCCACAACCGAGCCCTCCTACGAAGCCCCCAAGGGCACACCAACCGCCCTCACCCCCTTTGGCGAGCTGTTCCTGCCGCTCGATGGATTGGTAGATCTCGAAGCCGAGCGGAACCGAATCTCCAAGGAGCTGGAAAAGATCAACAAGGAAATCAGCAAGAGCAAGACCAAACTGAGCAATGCATCCTTCGTAGACAGGGCCCCGGCAGCCGTTGTAGACCAGGAAAAAAGTCGCCTAACTGAATGGGAAAGCAAGAAATCTCAACTCGAGGGCATGCTGGGAGCTCTGGGCTAAGCAACGGAGACATGCAGGACAAACCTCACATTACCACCCTCAGCAACAGCGAGCAGAAGGCTCTCGCCATCTGTGGTCTGTACAAGGACGAGCAAATCGCTGCCGCTATGCTGCAAGACCTCTGTCGCGATGTCCGATGCGCCCGGGAAAGTTTCCCCGAGCAAATGGAAGGGCTGACAGAGGAGCGCATGCGCGAAATCTATTCGGCATGCTGCGCCAGACTGCATGTGGTTGCCCCGGAGGAGCATACCGACAAGCCTACAGAAGAGGACGAAAATAAAAACGCTACCGAGTACAGCCGACGGACGCCGGAGCTCGTGATTTCCCGCCATGGCAGGAGCAAAGCACGCCACACGGCGAAGAAAAAAAACGTGGGCGACAAACTGGCTGACAGCCACAGTAAAGAACACTGTGTGCATACCATCCATCCGCTCCGGCTCTACATCTGCGCATGGTTTACCATATTACTCTACCTCGATATCATCGCCTGGTTCATTGTGCCGGCTCTGATCTTCATGGGTTATCTGCCGGAGGTCAATGAGAAGCTTGTGCTGGTGGTCTTGGTACTGGGGTTATGCCCCTACCTATTCCTGTCGGGGAAAGCCACCTGCTCCGTGTGTAACATGCGTGTATTCACCGCCCGTGTGTACTCGCGCAGCAGGTATGCCCACCATTACCCCCTGTTAGGCACCAACCTCAGCACAGCCATTCACATCATCCTCTTCCTTTGGTTCTGCTGTCCCGGGTGCGGTACCCCCCAGTCCCTGCTCCGCAGAAGCAGAAAACGCTAACTCATTCTCCTCCACCCTCAATGAAAGCGACCCCCATTCTCCCCTCAATAATCTGCGGCACCTTGCTCTGCACGGCAGATGATACTGCTCAAGCCACCCATTTTTCTCTGGCGCAGGAAGTAATCAACCTCCTGTCAGAAACGGAGCTGACCTTGGGAAGCTGCACGGATGCAGCCGGAGTGGAAGCCGCCCTCCCCCGCTTGGAAGAACTGGCAGAACAGGCGCGTCAGCTACGCGAAGCTCAGCTCAAGCTGCCGGATTCCACCATACAGGAGGACATCGCCATTGCCCGTATGGTGCAGGACTTCCAGCTTATATGGGAGGCCATCCGCGCCCACATCGAGCGCCTCGAATCCACCGGATTAATGACGGATAAGCTCCGCAATGTCCTGCATATAGCCCCTACCACAAATTAAGACAAAATATTTTTTCTCACCATCAAACACAAGATATAGTGGTACAATCTCCGATATCGTGCCACATTCCCGGAGGAGGTAATTTTTCGTGCTAACAACCGCCGACCTGCTCGAAATTTTATGCTTGCAAAATGTCAGCAAAGCCGTAATATCGAGATAGCCAAAGCACTACTTACCACCGATGAAAACCGCTCTTTCTACCGCCCGACAGAACCTGACAGCCGATGAAGTTCAGCATCTTGCTGACTTCGTGCTGTTCTCGCAGCGCAACTGCATCCTCAAACTTTCCCCTGAGCTCACGCAAGACAAAATCTCTTACCCGCAATTTTTTCTGCTCACCTATCTTGCAGAGGAAGAGAGTCTCTCCATGAGCAGCATCGCCCGCATGATGGGGCACTCCACAGCAGCCGCCACCGGTATGGTTGACAAGCTGCAGGAGCTGGGTCACCTCAAGAGATTCACCGCTGCCGCTGACCGCCGCAAGATCATGGTACGGATCACCGAGCAGGGCAAGCAGCTCATCGAGCGCATGCGCGGCAACATTGCCCGCGATCTGGCCAACCTCATGGCGCGGGAGGACAACGTGGAGCGCACGGACAGAGCACGTACCCTCATCTCCCGCCGTACCAAGGCAAACCAGCCCGGCTGATTACGCCCCTCACTCAGAGCCGAATTGAAAAAATCATGAACACCTACAGTCCCGCCTATCTTGATCGGCTGAATGCCATCCCCGAGAACTTCGCACGTTTCGTCACCCGCGTACCGGGAGTTGAGCTCACCACCGACAGAGCCGCCGTTATCTCGGCACTCACTCCCATTCACGAGCAAGTCCTGTCCGCCGGAGGCATAGCGCCCAAGATGCTGCGCCGAGCCCAGCAAGTACATGGCAACAAAGTGGCTCTTGTAGGAGATATAGGTTGCTCCTTCCCCGTGGAAGGGGTAGATGGACTGTTCTGCGGAGGCAAGGCAGATTGCTGCTTGGGAATCTATGTAGCTGACTGCGCCGCCGTGTGGGTATACGATACCGAGACCGGTTGCCGCGGTCTGGTTCACTCCGGCAAGCTGGGGACCCAGCAGAACATCTGCGGAGAACTGCTTCGGGCCATGCGCAAGACCCTCGGAGTAAAAGCGGCCAACTGCATAGCCGTCATCTCCCCCTGCATACGCCCTCCCCATTACGAAGTGGATATTCCCACCGCCATAAGAGAGCAACTCTCGGCAGCAGGAATCGCACCGGAGAACATCATTGACAGTAATCTGAACACCGCTGCCGATCTCGACACCTTCTACTCCTACCGAGTAGAAAAAGGCAAAACCGGGCGCATGCTTGCCCTGTTCGGTCGCAAAACACTCTGAATGCAACGCGATACCGATCCCAAGCACATTCTCCGTCGGCACATGCTCCACAAACTGCGGGCCGTACCGGAAGAAAGGCGCAGAGAACAATCCGCGCGCCTGAGAGAGCGGCTGGCTAAGCTTCTTGCACAGGCTCCTGCTACTGTGGCTCTGTATGCAGCCATGCCCCACGAGGTAGATCTCGTAGCGCTGGTGGAAGAACACCCTGAGCATCGGTTCGCCTTCCCCCGCTGCCACCCCGGCAGACGAATGAGTTTTCACCTCGTCAGCACCCCCGCGCAGCAACTCGAAGATGGAGCCTTCGGCATACCGACCCCTCGCCCATCCTGCCGTGAAATCGAGCCGGAGGAGTTCACCCACATCGTTGTACCCGGTGTGGCATTCACCCCGGAAGGAAAACGACTGGGCTATGGTGGAGGATATTATGACACCTACCTCCCTCGCTGCCCCCGAGCCAAAGTACTGGCAGCAGCCTACACTTGGCAACTGCTTGCAGACCTTCCTACTGAAGCCCATGACAAGCTCATCCCCCTAATCCTCACACCCTGAGATCCATGCCTAGAGTCCTCGCCATTCTGCTCTTCATCCTCCTCTCCTTCCCGGCAAGCTCTCAGGAAGACGAGCGCCTGCTCCTCATCGGCAACAGCTACACCTTCTGCAATGATCTGCCGGGAGTCATCCAAGCCATTGCCAATGCCGACCGCTATCCGCTGGAAGTTGACTCCTACACGGCCGGCGCCATGAGTCTGCGAGGATTTCTCAACAGCCCCGAACATTCCCAAGCCACGCGCAAACTCGCAAGCGGTGGCTACAAATGGGTGCTCCTGCAGGACCAGAGCCAAACCCCATCGGCACGCCCCGATGAAACCCTGGCCTCCGTTCGGCAGTGGACTCAACTGGCTCGCAAACACTCCACCCGTCCCATACTCTTCCTCACCTGGGCTCATGCAGCACACGAGAACAACCGACTCGTCCTGCAAGCCCCCATGCAGGACGACACAAGCCTGACCTACTGCCGCGCCGCCGTTGAGAACAAGATCCGTGTAGCCCCGGTGGGTGAAGCCTGGCGCCGCTGGTACAGCAAGTACCCAACGACCCCGCTACACACGAACGACCTGTCCCACCCCACTCCGGAAGGAACTTACCTGGCAGCCTGCGTCATCTACTGCACCATCACCGGTAAAGTTGCAACCTCGCTGCCAATTCGCCTGAAGAACAGCCCCGTTCATATCCCTGCGGCACAGGCACGCCAACTCCAGAAAATCGCCGCCGCCACTCTGAAGGGATTTTCCCCGGCTCAATACCTGCACCGCCACGAGCAAAAGGAACAACAACTCCTCTCAGCCGAGGATGTCCGCGCCCAACTGACTGCTGACATGAGCATCTCCACGCTCATCAAACTGCTGGGAAAACCCGCCTTCGTACAGAAAACACCGCAGCAACACAGCTACCAGTTCCGGCTCCGGAACCGGACTGAACTGGTAGCCTACTGTACCCCACGCGGCAAAATCCGCCAGATTTCCATAGCCTCGCCTACGGAAAGAGTACAGATAATTGACATGTCGCAACTGTGACCACGAAAAAATCCCCCTTTTTGAAAAAGTATGATTGACGCAGCGGGGATTATAGTGTAGAGTAAAGGACAGGTGCGGGACTCTCTCCTCACTCCGCGTCGTAATTCTTCACCTATCTCCATCCCGTGTACTCAAACGAAAATTATCTTCTGGATCTTCTGGTAGAGGCCGGAGCCATTGACCTCGATACGCTTGACTCCGTGCGCAGCGAACTCTCACCGCTCGACAGCGTCATTGACCACCTCGTCAAGAACAATTACCTGACAGCGGAATATATCGCGCAAGTAGCCGCCTACAATTCGGCCATGGAATATGTGGATCTCTCCTCCTTCGAGGTGGATCCCTCCATCATAGCCAGCATCAACGGAGATCTGGCGCGCCGCGTAGGCTTCCTGCCTATCGGAGATGACGGCTACTCCCTGCAGGTGGCGATAGCAGACCCCTTCGCAATGGAGACTCTGGACAGCCTTCCCCAATTTCTGGGTCGTGAGATCTCCTTCTTTGTTGCCTCAGAGCCCGGGCTACAGAAGGCCATTGCCAAGTATTACCCGGAGAAGAAGACCTATGCCAAGGGAGATACTGAGGCCCCCATCATCGAACTGGTGGACAACATGTTCAATGATGCTCATGAGATGAGGACCTCCGATATTCACATCGAGCCCATGGAAGATAGAGTGCGCATCCGCTTCCGCGTGGATGGTCGTTTGGTGGAAGTAGCGAACCACCCCAAGAAATTGCTCGGTCCCATCGTTGCCCGTCTGAAAGTGATGAGCACGACCATGAGCATCGCGGAAAAGCGCGTACCCCAAGACGGACGAATCGAGCTCGACCTGCGCGATGGCAACCACATCGACCTTCGTGTGAGTACCGTTCCCACCAACCACGGAGAGTCGGTCGTCATGCGTATTCTGGACAAATCAGCTCTGGCACTTGGTCTGCCGCAGCTCGGGTTCCTCTCCGATGACGAGGCTACCTTCGACCGCTTGGTCACCCTGCCCGATGGCGTGATCTTGGTAACCGGTCCCACCGGTTCCGGTAAGACCACCACCCTCTACGCCTGCCTCAACCACCTCAATCGTCCGGACAAGAAGATCATCACGGCTGAAGACCCCGTGGAATACGAAATGGCAGGCATAAACCAGGTCATGATCCGCACGGAAATCGGCATGACCTTCGCCGCGGCCCTCCGAGCCATGCTCCGTCAGGCTCCCAACATCATCATGATCGGCGAAATTCGAGACGGGGAGACCGCCGCCATCGCCATTCAGGCAGCCATGACCGGTCACCTCGTCCTCTCCACCCTTCACACCAACGATGCCCCCTCCTCCGTGGCTCGTCTGGCCGATATGGGCGTCGATCGCTTCCTCATTGCCTCCGCAGTCCGAGCTGTCATGGCACAGCGACTCTGCCGCAGTCTCTGCTCCGACTGCAAGCAGGAAGGACGACTCACCGAGAAACAGGCAAGCACGCTCGGAATCGACATCTCCCGCCCTGTCATGGTAGCACGTCACGGCGGCTGCGACAAGTGCAAGGGCAAGGGCATGCGCGGACGTATGGGCATCTTTGAAATCTTCCAGGTAACAGATGATGTGCGTGGACTCATCAACTCCAACCTCACCTCCGCACAGCTCCGCAAGCGCGCCCGAGAACTCGGCATGCGCACGCTGCGTGAGGACGGCATCCGCAAGGTGCTGGCAGGGCGCACAACTGCGGACGAAGTCATCCGCGTAACCACCGGCGATGCCAGCTGATCGCCCATCATCACCTTAACTTCAAACCCTTAGATTTTGTATGGATACGAATGTTGCACTTGATGTTTTCATCAACAACGGCATGATGGACAAAGCCCTGGCCAAGGACGTCAAGGAAGAGATGTCCAACAGCGGCAAGGAACTGTGGGAAACCCTCATCGACTTTGGTGTAATCGGCGGTCCGGAAGATTTCTGGAGCATCATTGCTACGGAAGTCGGCGCACAGTTCATTTCCTTGGAGGGCTTTGTTCCTTCCCCGGAGCTGCTCGCCATGATTCCGGCACCTCAGGCTCGCATACTCGGAGCACTACCCATCGAGTACCGCGAAGGCGAAGGGCTCTACGTCTGCTTGGAGGATCCGCTCAACCCGCAGACGATCGATGATCTCCGCATTGCCACCGGTCAGGATGTCTACCTCTATGTAGCAGCGGATTACGAAGTGCGCGCCCGCATATCCGAGTGCTACGGCGGTGCCGATGCCGCCATGGGAGACCTACTCGGAGAATTGGACGGCATGAGCGTAGCCAGTGGAGATGGAGCAGACGAGGCGAATGCCGCCCCCATCATCAAGTTCGTCAACCTCGTCATTGAACAGGCTATTAAAGAGAAGGCCTCCGATATCCACCTCGAGCCCTTCGAGAAGGAATTCAAGATCCGCTACCGCGTGGATGGAGCTCTCTACGAAATGGCGCCGCCCCCTGCCTACCTCGCCAATCCGATCATTTCCCGAGTGAAGGTGATGGCCGGCATGAACATTGCTGAGCGCCGAGTTCCTCAGGATGGACGCATCGTCATGAAAATCGGCAAGGGCGGCGTGGATATGCGTGTCAACTCCCTGCCCACTCAGTATGGTGAATCGGTCGTTATGCGTGTGCTCGACCGCAACAGCGTGAGCCTCAACCTGGACAACCTCAACCTCTCCCCCAAACTTCACGAGTATATCATCGATACCGTCAACAAGCCCAACGGCATCTTTGTCGTCACGGGTCCCACCGGCTCCGGTAAGACCACGACACTTTACGCAGCTCTCCGTGAGATCAACACCGAAGACACCAAGATCCTCACCGCGGAGGACCCCGTGGAATACGACATTGACGGCATTGTACAGGTACCCATCAACGAGGGAATCGGCGTAACCTTCCCCCGCGTGCTGCGAGCCTTCCTCCGTCAAGACCCCGACCGCATTCTGGTGGGCGAAATTCGTGACCAAGACACGGCACAGATCGCCATTCAGGCAGCTCTGACCGGTCACCTTGTGCTCTCCACCCTCCACACGAATGACGCAGCAGGTGCCGTCACACGTTTCATTGACATGGGGGTACAGCCCTTCCTGCTCTCAGCCACCATTCTGGGAGTGTTGGCACAGCGCCTTGTCCGTACGATCTGCCCATATTGCAAGACCGCCTACAAGCCTTCCAACACCCTGCTTAACCAGCTGGGGATTGATCCTTCCCTACTGGGACAGCAGCAGTTCTACACCGGTTCACGCTGCGACAAGTGCGCCAACACCGGGTACAAAGGACGTAAGGGCATACACGAGCTGCTGAACGCCTCGGATCCCATCCGCGACCTCATCACCCAGAACGTGCCGTCCATCGTCCTCAAACAGAAAGCCATTGAGCTGGGTATGACCACCCTGCGCGATGACGGCATTCAGAACATCTTTGAAGGCAACACTACCATTGAAGAAGTACTCAAGTACACCTAATTAGCTTGACGCCACGGCACACATCTGATATTTTCTAAGAGTAAACAGCAATTTTCTGAAACTTATACCACCATTATGCCTAATTTCAAATATACCGCACTGGATCAGAACGGCGTAGAAAAGACCGGCATCATTACAGCGGACAGCAAAATCGCCGCTGCCGAGATGATCAGAGCCCAGGGGCTGCTGCTGCGCGAATGTGAGGAAGCAGCCAAGGGAGCCAAGCCTGCCAATGGCAAAGAGCCCAAGAAGAAGGGTGCCAAAGGCAAGAAGGGACAGGCAACCAAGGGCGGCAAGGCCGGCGGAGCCGTCAAGCAGAAGGAACTCATGGTCTTCACGCGTCAGCTTGCCACGCTGATCGATGCAGGTCTTCCCCTGCTCCAAAGCCTCAATGTACTCAACAAGCAGGAGCCCAACCCGAACCTCCGGGCAACCATTGGTGCCATCGGAGAATCCGTACAGGGTGGTTCCACCTTCTCTGAGGCACTTTCAGCTTATCCCAAGATGTTCAACCGCCTGTTCGTAAACATGGTGAAAGCCGGTGAAATAGGCGGTGTGCTCGAAGTGGTACTCAATCGTCTGGCAGAATATCAGGAAAAAGCCAACAAGCTGCGCGGCAAGGTCACATCCGCCATGGTGTACCCTCTCATCATCATGGTGATCGCCGTCCTTATCCTCATCTTCCTCATGCTCGTCATCGTGCCCAAGTTCAAGGAAATGTTTGCCGGACAGAACATGGAGCTCCCCGCTCTTTCGCAGTTTGTGTTCAACTTCTCTGACTACTGCATGCTTGACAGTGTGATTCCTTTTGTGCCCAATGCGGTGCTCTTCCTCGGCGTTGTAGCAGCAGCCATCGCAGGGCTTTCCTTCTGGAAGCGCACACCCAAGGGCGGACGGGCCATGGATAACTTCATGCTCAAGATCCCCAAGATCGGTCATCTTACACGCGTGAATGCCGTAGCCCGCTTTGCTCGTACCTTTGGTACTCTTGTTTCCTCCGGTGTGCCGATTCTTCAGGCTCTCATGATTACCCGCGACACAGCCGGCAACGTTGTTGTCGCTGATGCCGTGAACAAGATTCACGATTCCGTCCGCGAGGGTGAATCCATTGTCACCCCCATGAGTGCCGCAGCCAACATCTTCCCGCCCATGATGATCTCCATGGTCGATGTGGGCGAAGAGACCGGTCAGCTCCCTGACATGCTCATGAAGGTAGCTGAAGTGTACGATGAAGAAGTGGACAACAGCGTGACGGCTCTTACAGCCATGCTCGAGCCGCTCATGATCGTCTTCCTTGCTCTTGTGGTCGGCAGCATTGTGCTCGCTATGTTCATGCCGATGATGGAAATCATTAAGAACGTCTGATGAACTCATGAAACTGAGTACTCCCAAAACAACGGGCTTCACCCTCATCGAAATTCTCGTGGCCATTGCCATCCTTGCCACTCTTGCGGCAGGAGCATGGCAGGCCAAGGGGTGGATCGAAGGCAAGCAGCTCAACTCTCTTGCAGAAACCCAGATCGGACAGCTTGCCCTCGGGATGAACGCCTATCGTTCTGATAATGGAGATGTGCTCCCCTACGGCAAGGGCGATCCGGCCAGCGCTGCGGTCCTTTACTCCGCCCTCTACTGCGATGAGGACAGCGATGGCGAGCCGGACAAGGATGCTACCGGAGTCATGCGTATGCCCTACTGCAAGCAGCTCATCATCATCGAAAGCACCAAATCCAAGGAACGCGAGGAGGGTATTCCCTGCATCAAGGTGAAGATCTCCGGCAAAGATGCTACCGGCAAGCGCCTGAAAGGTGAGCGGTACGCCATCATCGACCCTTGGAACCAGCCCTATCGGTACCGTTTGGGCTGCGAGGTCATGGACGAAAACGGCAAGACAGGTATGGGCATCAACCCCGACTTTGACATCTTCTCTCTCGGATCGGATGCCAAGGGCAATGGTCTTACCAAGGATGGTGACAATGCTGATAACGTCTCCAATATCAATATATGGTAACGGATTTCGTCTGACATCTCATTTCCAACAGCGCCCGTATCCGCAAACCGATACGGGCGCTGTGCGTTGCATAACATGAAATACATCATCGCCCCCATCGCCGCGGCACTCTGTCTGCTCTCCGAGCTTGGCGCCACCGTGCCTTCCACGCCTCTCCCCATAGTGACTGCAGTTACACCTCAAACGGATGAGGCTTACCAACTGGTAGCTAGAATTACCCCCCAGTACGCCGGAAAAGTCACCTTCCGTATAGAGAACAACCAGAAATCACCCTCCATAGAAGGTAAAGGGCGCTACGTACTCATCACCGGGTCGCACGTTCGCGAGTGCATACGCGCCTATGGGTACTACCTGCGCCACATCGCCAAGCTGCATTTCTCATGGAACGGCGACTGCTCCGCCGGTGCCTCCTTCATCATCCCCACGCGCAAAATAATAGTTCCTGAGGCTCGCAGTTTCAACTACGCCTTCAACTACTGCACCCTGAGCTATACGACCATCTCTTGGGACAGAAAGCGATGGGAGCGAGAGCTGGATCTACTGGCACTCAACGGAGTACGATATGTACTGGTAACCTCCGGGCTGGAAAAAGTATGGCAGAATTTCCTGACAGATCTTGACTACCCGGCAGAGAAAATCCTGCGTTTCATCCCGAATCCCTGCTACGCGGCCTGGTGGAATATGGGCAATCTGGAAGGAGAAGGAGCCCCCATCAGCCAATCGCTCATCGATAGCGAGGCAGAGCTTGGGCGTTTCATCGTGCAACGCCTCCGCTCTCTCGGGCTGGAACCCGTATTGCAGGGCTATGTCGGGCTCTTGCCCCACGACTTCCCGCAAGCAGGACTGAACGGTAAGTTACTGCCACAGGGACGTTGGTGCGGGTACAAGCGCCCCACAATCATCCAACCGACAGCACCCGCCTTCAGCAGTCTGGCTGAGCTTTGGTACAAGCACCTGCACTCCGTCTACGGGACCACAGCCAAGGCCTACGGCGGCGATCTCTTCCACGAGGGAGGCTATAAGGGCGACACCGCGCTGGATGATGCAGCCCGCGCCATCCAGAGCTCCATGCAGAAAGCCTCGCCCGGCAGCATGTGGTTGCTGCAAGCCTGGGGTCACAATCCTGATGAACAGCTACTGGCCGGTACTGAGCCTCAACACACGGTTATTCTGGCACTCCAGAAAAATCTGGCACCTCACGCACGCGTCGATTTTGACTATGGCAGTCGCCCCTTCGTATGGTGCGAACTCTCGAACTTCGGAGGCAAAAACGGCATGTTCGGAGGGATGGACGTTGTGGAAAATCTGACCGGAGATAGCAGCCGTGCCATCGGGATCGGGCTGATCTCGGAAGGTCTCGAGACCAGCCCGCTCTTCTACGAGCTCATCTGGCAGAGAATGAACACCCTTGAGAAAATCAACAGAACAACCTTCCTGCAACGCTACGCCCTGTCACGCTATGGGAGCAGAGACCAGCGACTTCATGCGGCTCTTCACCTGCTCGCCAATGAGATCTATACCCCGGACAAACGACGTGAAGGGAGTCTGGAGAACATCATGTGCGCCCGCCCTGATATGAAGGCGCGCAAGGCCTCCACTTGGGCAGATCCCTCCATCTACTACCAGCCCTCAGCAATCCACGCAGCTGCCAGAATGTACCTGGCTGCCGGATTGGCTGCCGGGAGCAAACTGACCGACCTGCCAACCTACCGCTACGATCTCGCAGATCTCTGCCGCCAGGTGCTTGCAGACAGAGCCAGGGGACAGCTGGTCAAATGCCGGGAATGTTTCGACCGAAAGGATGCCACCGGCTTCCGCCGTGAAAGCGAGGCTTTCCTGCAGCTCATCCGCGATTGCTCCAGGGTGCTGGCCTCGTCCGAATATTTCCTGCTGGGGCGCTTCATCGAAGGCGCAAGAGGGCGAGGACCGACGCGTCAGGACAAGGATTCCATGGAAAAATCGCTCCGCCAGCTCATCTCGACCTGGAGCTCTGCTCACGGAGTACTCAATGACTACTCCAATCGTCAGTATGCCGAGATGATGCAATACTACTACCTTCCCCGCTGGCAGGCTTTCTTCTCGGCCCGTCTTCAGGAACTCAACGGACAGCCGATAGAAGCCGAGGAGACCGTTCGCGAGATCGTTGACAACAATGGAGAAGAAGTAGAGTACATCTCAACCCGTAACCGGAACATTGAGGCCATAGAACTTGCCTTTCCGGAGGCAGACATCCACCTGCTCACCATCCCCGTGGGAGACATCGTGGAAATCGCTAAGTCTCTGCTCTGATTCCTTAGCTTACCATGAAACTCCACCTTCCCAGCATTCTTCGGAAAGCACTCACAGGGGCTTGCGCACTCCCCCTCATTCCTGCGACCCTGCACGCAGATAACGTTTATATAGCCGAAGGAGTTGATATCTCTGATCCAACAGCCTCTACCCGATTTTACGACACAGGTAAGGGCGCATACCTGGTCGCACCGGAATCTCTCCCGGGGTTAACCTCGCTGAGTGCGAGTATGGGTGATCTGCATTTTCTCGGAGAACTCTACCCTCTGCTCGACCACAGCGCCACAACACTAAGCGGTAAATTCGCACCTCTGACAAAGGATAGCCGGACTTGTTGGGCACAGGTAGGAATGAACCTTCTGGAGTATTGGCACTCGTATTACGGAGTTTTCTGCCAAGATGAGCGTGGGCTTCCCTATGGTTACACATACGACAAGCAATATCTGGACGAAATGGGGGGAACGCTCTCACTCAAGCTCAACCTCCTGGCGCATGAAAACATAGCCAATGACGGCAATCACCTCTGGATCTTCACCGACTGGTTCATGAAAGGGATCGAGGATGACAATGACATTCTCACCGTTGGCAAGGGTGGTTACTGGAAGGATCATTTCGCGGGGCTCGGCACCTGTGACTGGACTCAGATTAACGGATTGAGCGTATTGAACGAGGCTCTTCCCGCTTACATGGGATACACCCTCAATGATCAGGGCGTATACGAACTCAAGACTCGCGGTCAAATCGCATACCTCCAGATTGCTTCGGATACTGCCGGACTGGGTAGCCACGCCGTGACCTGCCATGGCTTCACCACTACCCCGCAGGGTACAATCAACAGCATCTACATCTCCAATTCCGATGATCGCCTCTACTCTGTATTCCGGCTTTTCCTGAGCTACGAGAATGGGGAGGTGAGATTATATGAAGATGCCGCCTGCACCATACCTTGGGAATACGCAGATAGCACTTGGCACTTGTACCTGATAGGAGCAATTCGAACACCTCAGGCCATGCAGGACATGCTGGCAACATACCGGGACAAGGAAACGCCCCTCATTTGGAGCGGTTCTGTCTCCAAGTGGGATTTCACCAAGAAGCACCCTACGGAATCATTGCCGACAGATAATGAAGGCTGGAACATCAAAATAGGTTCCGAGTACTACCCGGTCTTCTTCGATAGTAGCCGTAAAGTCCGCTTCGACGACACGGCCTCAACCACCAAAGTGACTCTCAGCGGAGAAGGAACCGTAGCAGCCATCGAGCTGGTTAATAGACTCTGCGATTACAGCTTTACCGGGAACGGCAAATCGCTCATCTGCACCACCCTGAGTGCCGATGGCGAAGGACTGGCGGATTTCACACAGCTCACCCTCCGCACATCAGCAGCAAAAATCAGCAATTACACCATTCGGCTGAACAACAATTCCGTCTGGGAGGGCTCAGCCAACATCGGTAACAAAGGCGTACTGCATTTTAATGGAGGAAAGGGCAATTTCAACTCTCTCACGCTGGAAAGCGGATCAACTCTCCATATATCCCCGGGCACCTCTCTCTCAGCAGGCAAGCTCAACATCGCCGGCATGTCCGAGTGGCATTTCAGCAAGGCTGATCCACAGATTCCGCAGTTGAACTTCAAAGGCTCATTGGTCAACTTGGGCGGTTTGATCAATCTGACGGTAGAGCCCGGCAGCCTCGCGCAAAATTCCACCTATGCGCTGGTAGGCTTCGACACCGCCATCAGCGAATCGGACAGTTATTTCAGCACCCCTGACGGAGATCTGAGCATATCCGGCAATATCCTCTACCTGACGTTCAAGCCCCTTTCCACTTATGAATGGGATCGAGAAGGTACCATCTGGAGCTCTACCAAACTGGGCAACGAAATTCTCCTGACAAATGGCAGCAGAGTCATCTTTTCAGGAGATGACTCTCAGTCCATCAAGGTATATGGAACAGTCAGCCCGCATACCGCTCTCGTACAGAACACCGGGCACCTGACCTTCTACGGAACGAATGAGACCGGTATATCCGGCACAGCTGTCCTTCGCAAGTACAACACCGGCACCCTCATCCTCTCATCGCCGAACACATACAGCGGCGGTACCATCATCACGGGAGGTACGCTTGAAATCGAGCACGCGCTATCATTGGGCAGCGGCAATGTCACCATGACAGGCGGCACGCTCAATCTGAACAATTGTGAGGTAGGCAACACGCTCCGTGTCGTTGCCCCGGCGACAATCACAGGGGCATCAGCTTTCGCGGGCATCCTGCGAATCGAAGGGGGACATCTGACGGGTGGCGATATTCACCTGGCACAAATTGCTCAGCTGAAAGAAGGTTCGATCGCCAACAAGCTCACGGGCTCAGGCGGCGTGCGCAAATATACAAACGGCACGGTTGTCCTCAGTGGCAACAATACCTACAGCGGCACGACCGCCATCCCTCAGGGTACGCTGCAGGCAGGTAGTGCTACGGCATTCGGTACCGGGCATGTCTACCTGTCGAATGCTACATTGAACATGAATGGGTATGCGCTTAACAACCATGTACATGTGAACTCAGGACAGGGGACCATCGTGGGTGCATACGGCTTCACCGGAGCTCTCACCCTCAGCGGAGGCGATGTCACCCTCACCGCAGGCTATGCAAGCTGCTCCGATCTCACGCTGGGAGGTGGTAAACTTCAGCTCAACATGAGCGCAGCCACAGCCGCCACTACAGCGATCAAAGTCAGCAACCTCATCAGCATAACGGCCCCGACCAAGATAAGCCTCGGTAATGAGCCTACCATCGGGGAACAAATCACTATCGCTCATTCACCTGCTCTCAGCGGCGCCCTTTCCGAGTTATCCTATGAGCTTTCGGAGGACAGTCGCAAGTCCTACCGCTTCTCCTATACCGGCAACAGACTGATACTCAGCATCCTTCCCAAAGGAGGCTCATTATATTGGAAGGGTAATGGTTGCTGGACGGAAGGAGGACTCCAAGGCTGGTATGTTAACGGCCAACCAATCAGCGATGGTTTCTGTTCGCTGGATCAGGTCAATTTCACCCATGGAGGAAATATCACCATTGCCGGTAAGGTTTGCCCGGCAGACATTCAAGTGAACGGCGAAAGTTCCACTCTCCTGTCAGGCGGCTCCGGTAGCATCTGTGGAGATACGGCACTCACCAAGAAAGGTGAAGGATCTCTGACCATCAACACGACAAACAGTTACTCCGGTGGCACCAACATCCATGCCGGTACAGTCAAGACCGGTACTGCCACC
Source organism: Akkermansia sp. (assembly GCA_045545975.1). GTDB lineage: Bacteria > Verrucomicrobiota > Verrucomicrobiia > Verrucomicrobiales > Akkermansiaceae > Akkermansia. The sequence goes on along the minus strand of JAZQCA010000017.1, from coordinate 375 downwards.
GCTCTCGGTACGGGTAAGGTCAATCTCTACGGCGGCACGCTCCACCTCAACAAGCAAGCCGTGGCAAACACCATCACCCTCAGCGGTTCCGCTACCATCTACGGCAGTTCCTTCAAGGGTTACTTCTCCATGAGCTCCGGCACGCTCTCGGCAGATTCCTACCTCGGCATCACCTCCGGCAAGACAGCGACCATCAAGGGAGGAACGATCAAGGGTACCATCACCGGTGCCGGATCCACCGCCATCGCCGGAAAAGTCAATCTGACGGACGGCTCCATCACCACCAACAAGCTCACCATCTACAGCGGCAACAAACTCAGCGTGACCACCACCAAGGGGCTCAACGGGCGCGCCATTCAGATGGGAACCGGCGGA
>JAZQCA010000016.1:0-6205 GCA_045545975.1 Akkermansia sp. | reverse complement strand
CCACCCTCCCTCCGGACGAACCCACCACCTGATCCCCTCCCTCCAAGAAAAAAAATCAAAAAAAGTGATTTTTTTTTGAACAAAAGGCGAGCAAAGACGTCTCACCATACGAGAGAGCGCGATAACGTGCTTCTTGCAGATGGGAGCATCTGCAAGGTCTTTTTCATGTAATTTCAGAGTTGATCGATATGAGCGGGAAGAGCCGGGAGGTTCCTCCCGCTCATGCGTTTGAACAAAAGAGAGGAAGGCTCGCGGAATGACGAAAAAGCCGCCTATTTTGCTTGCACATAATCCGGGTGTCCTGTATAATGCGCGCGCATGACAAAGCCCCGAAAGAGCAACCCCTTCAAAACGGCATTTATCGGACTCCTCATAGTAGGAGCCGCCGGGCTTTGCTATGTATTCAGCGGCGATGACAAAGGCGCTGCACAGCACGCAAACGGCAGCAAAACCAACCACTTTGTTGCAGACGAGCCCCTACGCAGCACCCCCGAAGAGCTCATACCCGGTCTCATCCTCCTGACCGCCGACCAGATGACCCGCATTCCCCTGGCAGATGGGTTCCAATGGCCGGTAGGAACCCCGACTATGGGCATGATGTACGATGCTCAGCCCTTCGGTGCCCCCAACCCCAAGCGTGGCGGCAACCACTCCGGCCAAGACCTCAACGGCATAGGCGGGCAAAACACCGACGAGGGCGAACCCGTCCGAGCCGCCGCACGCGGACTCGTCATCTACAGCGGGCAACCCCATGAAGGCTGGGGCAACATAGTCGTCATCGCTCACCGCCTGCCCGACTCCGGCAAAATCATCCAAACTCTCTATGCCCACCTTCACGAGCGCAAGGTACGTCCCGGTCAGCTCGTCAGTCGCGGACAACTCATCGGCTCCATCGGTACAGCCAATGGTAACTACCTCGCCCACCTTCATTTCGAGGCCATCCCCTCGCTCAGCCAAGAGGCCGGCATGCCCGCCTACCACCCCGCCGGTACCATGAACCGCATGAACCCCACCGAGCTCATCGCAACCTATCCGGCCCCGGCATGCACCGACCCCTACGAGCAAGTCCGCCGCCTTCTCATCCGCGAGACGGCAAACGCCACCCCAACCTCCGCCACATCTTCCGAACCCTCTGCTCCCGGCACAATAAATTTAACCCCGTCACAATTCCTTAAGCAATGAAACGCAGCATCATACTCTTCCTGGCAGCATTCCTGATCACCGCCGGAATAGGTGGTGGCGCCTACTACGCCATCTCCAAGGGACTCGTCCCCGGTGTAAGCCTCAAGCCCATCGTCGCCGAGCCCGCCCGGCCGACGGAAGGTACCACCACCGAACAGCCCACACCCGAGCCCGCCCGGCCGGAGCCTACCCCGGTCCCTGAGCCTACACCCGCTCCCGAGCCCGAACCCACTCCAAGCCCGGAGCCCACGCCCGAGCCCGCAACGGACACCCCGGCCACCACCGAACAGCCCGAGCCCGAGCCCGCTCTTCCCGACGGCTCCCTGCGCGAACCCGGCACCTCCGCTCCCCAGGAACCTGCGACAGATACTCCCGCAGAGCCGGCCCGACTGGTTCTCACCCCCTCCGAACAACCCACCAACGAGGAGCACAACGCCGCCCTGCTCGCCCGCGAGGCACTCAGGCACAACGAGCCGGCTACCGCCTTGCAGCACCTCATCGACCGCGGCATCATCAGCCCACAAGCCGCCGCCGCACTCCTCGAATGGGCCAAATACAACCAGGCAGGCAACATCACAGAGGTAGGCAACAGCCGCCGCCCCGATGGCTCCCGCGTGACCCGCTACCGCATGCAGTCCGAAAACGGCAGTGAAGACATCCTCATGGATGTCATCACCGATCGCAACGACATCGTCATCCTCGACAGCGCCAAACCCACTCCCAAGGACAAAACCCAGATCTCTGCCGAAACCGATCACCTCACCGTCGCAGAAGGATTCATGGAGGCCGTCCGTCGCGGCGACATGATCAAAGCCCGCAGCATGGTCACCGGTGATCAGGTGTCGGACGCCACCGTGGCCGGCCTCTGCATGGTCTTCGAGGAAGGAGCCTACTCCCTGCGCACCGATGCCCCCATCCGCAACACCTTCCAGAACGACTCCTTCGCCGGCTACCTCGTCTACATCGTTGCCGGGGATGATCCCAAGGCCGCCAACGTCGGTCTGGAGCTCGCCCGTACCGACTCCGGCTGGCTCGTACAAGCCGTTGCGCTCGATGCGCTGCTGAGCAGCTACGAGAACAGCGCTACCGCCGAGGGCGGTCGCTACTTCCCCATCGTCAAGAACCCCAAGGGCGGCGACTCCCTGGCTCTCTTCTTCGGATTCAACGAGGCTGACCTCACCCCCCGCTCCCTGCGCCAGCTCCAGATCGTAGCCGAGCTCCTCAAGCTCTCCCGCGGCAAGCTCAACATCTCCGGGCACACCGATGACGTAGGCTCCGAGCAGTACAACCTCCGACTCTCCGAACGCCGAGCAGATGCCGTGAAGGCCGCCCTCGTCGGTTTCGGCGTAGCGGCTGAACAGATCACGACCCACGGACTTGGCAAGAGCCAACCCCGCCGCATCTACACACAGGAAGACTCCGAGCAGACAGTAGACTACATCCGTGGCGAAAACCGCCGCGCTGAAATCTACCTCGACTTCGAATCATGACCAACCCGCTGAGTCCCGCCGCTGCCACGCGTGACTACGCCGCCGAGCTCAACAGCGAGCAATACGCCGCCGTCACCACCGAGGCTCGCCACGCTCTCGTCATCGCCGGAGCCGGCAGCGGCAAGACCCGCACACTCACCTACAGGGTGGCACGACTCCTCGACCGGGGCGTGCCACCTTGGCGCATTCTGCTGCTCACCTTCACCAACAAGGCCGCACGGGAAATGTTGCAGCGCGTGGCCGACCTGACAGGTCGTGGCAGCGACCAAATATGGGGCGGCACCTTCCACTCCATAGCCAACCGACTTCTCCGTCTCTACGCACCCAGGCTCGGGTACCTCCCCGGCTTCACCATCCTCGACAGCGACGACCAGAAAGCTCTCTTCCGAGCACTCATCAAACAGTTCGCCCCCCGCAACAACAAATCCGACCACTTCCCCAAACCCGAAGTCCTCATCAGCCTGCACAGCCTAGCCATCAACACCGCACGCACCTGGCAGCAAACCCTCTCGCAGAATTACGACCACCTCGAGCGCTTCCATGACATCATCGCGAACATCTACAGCGCCTATCACAGCCGCAAACGCGAAAGCAACGTTATGGACTTCGATGACCTCCTCACCAACCTCGTTACCCTCCTGCGCGAGCACAACGACATCCGTTCTGACCTCAGAGATCGCTTCCGCCACATTCTCGTCGATGAGTACCAGGACACCAACAACCTGCAGGCAGAGCTCATCTCCCTGCTTGCCGGTGGAGACTCCACCTCCCTCATGGTCGTGGGGGATGATGCCCAGAGCATCTACTCCTGGCGCGGTGCCAAAGTGGATCACATCTTCGACTTCACCACCACCTACCCCGATGCCGCCGTCTACAAAATAGAAACCAACTACCGCAGCGTGCCGGCCATCCTCGAAATCTCCAACGCCGCCATAGCCCTCAACACCCGCCAGTTCGTCAAAACCCTCCGCCCCGCCCGCGATGATGGCAAGCTCAAGCCCATCATCATCCCCTGCCCCGACAATCGTACCGAGGCCCGCACCATCGCCCGCAGAATAGACGAACTCATGGCAGACGGAATAGACGGCCGCGACATCGCCGTGCTCTATCGCGCCCACTACCACAGCATGGACGTCCAGATGGAGCTCTCTCGCAACCACATCCCCTTCCGCATAACAAGCGGCCTGCGCTTCTTCGAGCAAGCCCACATCAAGGACATCGTCGCCTGGCTCCGCCTGCTCACCAACCCGCGCGATGAAGTAGCCTTCCGCCGCATCGTCGGCACCTTCCCTCGTGTGGGAGAAGCCACCGCCGGCAAACTCTGGCATGGCTGGCTCAGCACCGCCGAAAACTGGCTCGCCAACCATCCCGACTCCACCAACATCTCTGCCCCCCACAGCCGGGTCATGTCCCATGTCAGCGTGCCTGCCGCTATTCGTCCACACTGGAGCGGATTCCTCAGCACCCTCGACAGCCTGCACCCCGACAACCGCGAGCTCACACCCACCGAACTCGTCAAACTCGTCCAGAACGCCATGTCACCCTACCTGCGCTCCTTGTACGACAACTACGAAGAGCGCATGGAAGACATCAGCCAGCTCACCCGCTCCCTTTCGGACATGCCCGACCTGGACTCCTTCCTCAGCCAAGTTGCCCTCCTCAGCGAAGTGGATACCGACGCCACCGCAGCCGATCATGACTGCGTGACCCTCTCCACCATCCACCAAGCCAAGGGACTGGAATGGAAAATCGTCTTCGTCATCTTCCTCGGAGAAGGACTTTTCCCCCACTACAAAGTCATCACCGGCGGCGACACCGACGACATGGAGGAAGAAACCCGCCTCTTCTACGTCGCCATCACACGCGCAGAAGACCAGCTCTACCTCACCTACCCCCGCTACAACGGCCACAGCTACGACAGCCAGTACTGCCCGCCATCTCGCTTCCTCACCACACTCCCCGAAGATCTCTTCGACCTGTGGAACGCCTAATCCCCCCTCATTCCCCCATGCGAGCAGCCAGAGGTGCCAGCAAATCCACATCGGCAGGCAACCAGTCAACAGAGCCCAACTCATCTGCCGACAGCCAGCGAGCCGCCACATGCTCCCTCAGGCACAGCTCGCCCGCTACCACCCTACACATATAACAAAACATCCGCAGATGGAAGGATGGGTAATCCCACTCCACCGTGTGCAACAACTCACCCACCGCAACCTTCAGCGAAAGCTCCTCCTCAATTTCGCGCACCACTGCCGCAGGTGCCGACTCCCCGGGCTCAATCTTACCCCCGGGAAACTCCCAGCCACCCCCATGCTTATGCGGCGCACACTGTGTAGCCAACACGCGACCACCATCATCAAAAATCAGAGCAGCCACAACCTCCACTATTTTTTCATCCTTCGCCATACCGCAGAATTTACTACCCAAAACCGAGATTGTCAAGAAAATGAAAGAGCAAGTCGCGGGACCATGGAGCAACGGCTCATCCGGCTTCATCCACCGCTGCGCTTGAAACGGAGAAGCCCGCCAAGCGTTAGCTTAGCGGGCTTCGTGGATCCTGGCAGCTATCTACTCTCGCGGGACCTATCGTCCGACTACCATCGACGTGCTGATGTTTCACTTCCGGGTTCGGAATGGGACCGGGTGGGGCCATCAGGCTATGACCACCAGGCTTCAGGAAGTAGGGCGTCTGCCGTGGCTTTCTGCCTGCCTGTATGTCGTTGTTGCTGCTGTGTGCTCAGGATTATGTGTGTTGTGTGCGTGTGGCATTGTGTCTGAGCGGGCAGACTGACATCCGCGTGGCGTGGTGTGGTGAATGAGATTCACAGGATATCCTGCATTGTTTTTTTCAAAGCTTGTCACCGGGGGTGACGCTGTTTTGTGTATAAGCTCTATTGGATGTTAGTAGTGCTCGGCTGAACGTATTACTACGCGTACACCTGCACCCTATCGACGTGGTAGTCTTCCACGCTCCTGTAGGGAGAACTCATCTTGGGAGGGACTTGGCGCTTAGATGCTTTCAGCGCTTATTCCTTCCGCACTTAGCTACCCGGCCGTGCTCCTGACGGAACAACCGGTGCACCAGTGGTGCGTCAGACCCGGCCCTCTCGTACTAAGGTCTGAACCCCTCAATTCTCCAACGCCCACAGAGGATAGAGGACCGAACTGTCTCGCGACGTTCTGAACCCAGCTCGCGTGCCGCTTTAACCGGCGAACAGCCGGACCCTTGGGACCTTCTCCAGCCCCAGGATGCGACGAGCCGACATCGAGGTGCCAAACCACGCCGTCGATATGAACTCTTGGGCGTGATCAGCCTGTTATCCCTAAGGTACCTTTTATCCGTTGAGCGACGGGGATTCCACTCTCTAAGTCGGATCGTAGCCATGTCGTTCTGTGAGCCAAGGAGTTGTAGTGGGGATTTGTCTTCGTAAGCCCGCTTGGCCTCCGACTTGATAGAGGACCGAACTGTCTCGCGACGTTCTGAACCCAGCTCGCGTGCCGCTTTAACCGGCGAACAGCCGGACCCTTGGGAC
>JAZQCA010000015.1:0-28985 GCA_045545975.1 Akkermansia sp. | reverse complement strand
ATGAACCGTTACCCTCGACGAATCTTTAAAGGCAAATCAGCACGACACATGGTTCGCGCAGAAAAGCTCCATTTTATCAAATTTGCAGCCTGAATAGAAGAAAAATCACTTACTGTCGCATTTGGTCTTGCAATTCAGCTTACTGACAGGGGGTGGGGTCAGCGATCTGCGTGTGCGTGAGCAGGGCGCCGGCTGCCGCGCGGTTCAGTTTTCCTGTGGCTGTGCGGGGAAGCTCCGGGATGTGGTGGATGAGCCGGGGACGATGATAAGTCGGCAGCTCGGCAATGGCTGAGAGAAGTCGCTGTCGGGCGGTCGAAGGACCTTCCCACACCAGCACCGCACATTGCCCCAGAATGGGATCCGGCTGCGGCAGCAGAAGAAGATTGAGGCCGGTGGCAGCAGTGAGTTCCTGCTCAATCTGTTCTGCCTGCAGCTTGACTCCGCCGCTGTTGATGACGGAATCGATCCTTCCGAGGATGCGGAAGTTACCATTCCCATCACATTCTGCCAGATCGTTTGTGATGAGTTCCTGTATGCCCAGATGCGGGGCGCTGATGCTGAGCGTACCCTGCGGGCCGAGTTTGATCTGCACGCCGGGCAATGGGGTGTACCAATCGGAGCGCTCTGCTCCGTTAACACGTCGCAGGGCGATGTGTGAGTAGGTTTCCGTCATGCCGTAGGATGCGTAGATGCGGGATGGAACCTGCTGGAGTTCTCGTGTCAGGGTGGGATCGATAAAGCCGCCGCCCAGCAGAATGCAGCGTGCGCGCGCCAGTTGAGCCACTCCATTCGGTTGTCGGAGAGTGGAGGCTGCCTGCATGGGTACCAATGGGGCGAAGTCCACGTCCTCGGTCAGCTCGGCCAACGGCGTGGAGCTTGGTTCTCGCAGCAGAAGATTTGCTCCGCTGACGAGTGCGCGCACCACCATCATCTTACCGGCTATGTAACGGAGGGGTAGACAGAGCAGAACTCGGCTGTGCTCGTTGATCCCGAAGATCTCACAACTGAGCCGGGCGCTGGCCTTCATGGAGATTTTGTTGCCCGGCAGGAGCGTGGGGGTGCCTGTGGAGCCGCTTGTCTGCAAGGGGATGACGGGGGATTCTGAGTACCAGAGCTTCAGAAAATCCGCCAGTTCGGCAGCTATGCCGCAGCGCCCCTTGCTCCAGCTCGGCAGCGCGGAGACCGTCAGCCTCTCTCCGTTAATCGTGATATGCTCAGACATCGAAACGGTGCTGCAACAGAACATTGAAGTAATTTCCCGCTCCGGGGATCGCTATGAGGTGTGCCTCTTCCGGAATGCCGGGATCTGCCAGTGGCAACAGAAAATCTCTCTGACTGGAGTACTGTACCACGTCCCCCTTGCAGCCTTGTGCAAGGGCGATCAGATCCGTGAAGTTCACATCAGCGGTGATGTCGCAATGTCCGGCCAGAGGTGGAAGCTCGTCCGCGCTCAGCAGGGTGTGTGCCTTGTAGCCGCGCAGACTTCCCTGCGGGCGTCGGTAATATAGCTTGTCGTTTGTTTGCCCGTAGTCGATCGTCAGCAGAGCTCCGAGTTTCCAGTGCTTTTGCCATTCAGCATACCACTTGAAGTAACTTTCGTGTACTTCAACGATCTGGCCTTCCTGAGCCCAACGTTCAAAGACGGAGGATCCCGGCAGCGGTTTGCGGTCAGCCTGCCGTACCACTCGCCCATCCTGCACGCTCAGTCCCAGCTCCAGCCATTCCCCGCCTTGATAGACGAACTGGCGGGCCGGGAAGGCATCCGGAAGCTCATTGCTGAACAGGAAGGCCTTTCCATCGACTTTTGCAAGTGCTCTCTCGACGCTGCCGCAGATGGTGACGGAGTGGCCCCCCACCATTCCCTGCAAATTACGCAATGCTCGGGAGCGGTCCACCATCAGGTAACGTGTGAGCATTCTTTCCCAAAGCGACATGTTGCGGCAGATCGCCATGGCCAAGTCTCCGTTCCCTCCACCGATCTCGATGAGTGGGAGCCGGCGTTTTTGCTCCCGGCAGCAATCCCTCCATTGCTGAACTATTCTTCGAGCCAGCAGGTCGCACATGGTAGCCGAAGTCGAGAAATCTCCCCGGTAGCCTATGTTGTGGATGTTGGCGCTGTAATAGCCACCGATCTCATCGTAGAGAGCAACCTCCATGAACTCAGCCATGGAGATCCAGTTGCCGTGGGCGATGATGTAGGGCGCGATGTCCATGTCGATTACCTGGAGAGCGCAAGCATGCGGAGCAGGGGCTTTTCGGCGCGCTGTCGCAGCTCCTCGGGTATGCGAACTTCCGGCGACTGATCGCGCAGACAGTTGCGGAGTTTTTCGAGGGTGTTCAGCTTCATGTACTCGCATTCTGCACAGGAGCACTTCTCCGTTCCTACCCCGATGAACTCCTTGCCCGGTACAAGCTTGCGGAGGCGGTGCAGGATGCCGCTTTCCGTGACGATGATGAAGCGCTCAGCTGCACTTTCGCGGCAATAGGGAATCATCTTCTCCGTTGAGCAGATGTGGTCTGCGAGCAGACGGATGATTTCCTGACACTCCGGGTGGCAAACGATCTCGGCATCCGGATATTGAGCCTTGACTTCCAGAACTTTGTCGCGGGTGAAGAGCTGGTGTACATGGCAGGCACCGTTCCAAAGAGTCATTTCCCTGCCGGTCTGGCGGGCGGTCCAGGCGCCTAGGTTCTGATCCGGCACGAAGAGAATGGGGCGGTCTGTCGGCGCTGTCTCGATGATGGTGCGGGCATTGCCGCTGGTAACGATGACATCTGCCAGCGCCTTCACTCCGATCGAGCAGTTCACATAGGCCACTACATAGTAATTTTTCTCCCGATTGGCTTGCAAAAATGCCGCCAGTTCCTCGGCCGGGCAGGATTGCTCCAGCGAACAGGCTGCATCAGCATCCGGCAGCAGAACCTTGCGCGTGGGATTGAGGATGCAGGCTGTCTCCGCCATGAAGTGTACTCCGCAGAAGACAATGACCTCGCAGTCAGCCTCCTGTGCTTTGCGAGCCAGTGCCAGAGAGTCGCCAACGAAGTCTGCGATATCCTGAATTTCGGGGCGCTGGTAGCTGTGCGCCAGAATGATGGCATTGCGCTCTTTTTTCAGGCGCTCAATTTCGCGGATCATATCCTCATTTGACATGGCGAGAGCCTAGCACCGAGCGCACTATTTGTCAATGCCAAAGTGAGTACTCAGTTCCTGTTTTCGGGAACATCGGGTACACGGATGGCGCGGCGGAAGTAAGTGATGGTTCTGTCAAGACCTTCCTGAAGAGCAATGGTGGGCGCCCAACCGAGTTTTTCCGCTGCGAGGGAGATGTCGGGTTTGCGCTGGGTAGGATCGTCGGAGGGAAGCGGACGATAGACCAGCTTGCTGCCCGAGGGGATCTTGGCGAGTACCTGCTCGGCCAGCTGGAGGATGGTGAACTCTCCGGGATTGCCTATATTGACCGGACCGATGAAGCCGATTTCGTTCTCCATCATGCGGATCATGCCTTCAATGAGGTCGTCGATATACTGGAAGGAGCGGGTCTGCTGCCCCTCTCCATAGATAGTGATGTCCTCGCCGCGGAGAGCCTGACAGATGAAGTTGGAGACCACTCGCCCGTCCTCCGGGTTCATATACGGACCATAAGTGTTGAAAATGCGGATTACCCGGATGTCCACTCCCTCGTGGCGGTTGTAGTCGAAGAAGAGACTTTCTGCGCAGCGCTTGCCCTCATCGTAGCAGGCACGTATGCCGATCGGGTTCACATTGCCGCGGTAGGTTTCTTTCTGCGGGTGTTCGATGGGATCGCCGTAGACCTCGGATGTAGACGTCTGGAGTATGCGCGCACCCTTGCGCTTGGCCAGTTCCAGCATGTTGAGAGCTCCGAGCACACATGTCCTGGTGGTAAAAACGGAGCGCTTCCCTTGGTAGAAGGGAGGGGAGGCCGGACAGGCCAGATTATAGATGCGGTCGAGCGGTTCAGCACAGTCCCATGCCTCGGTGACATCATGCTCCACGAAGCAGAAATCAGGGTGCGGCAAGAGATCTTCCACATTGGAGAGTGAGCCGGTGTAGTTGTTGTCCATACAGATGACTCTGTGTCCCTCCCGGATCAGCCTGTGGCAGAGATTGGCACCGATGAATCCCGTGCCGCCCGTGACGAGTATGCTCTTCTTCATGCCCTTATTATAGAACAAAGTCTTCCTCTTTGCAAGGCGAAGAGTTGAAGTCATCTCAAAAAACAGTTCAAGACAGACGTTGAGCTTGCAAAGCAGGGGGGGATATGGTAAAATAGACGCATGCCTATTGCTGACCTACAAAGCGCTTTGGAGTTCGTTTCTCAGAACTGGAGTATGTTTTTGATGGATGCCGGAATGGTGATAGTGAGTTTGGTGCTGATTGAGGGGCTGCTCTCCGTGGACAATGCTCTCGGAATAGCGGCCATGGCCTCTCACCTGCCCAAGCACCAGCAGAAAGCAGCTCTGCGCTGGGGCCTGATCGGTGCATATCTCTTTCGTGGTATTGCGCTGGCGCTCGTCTCCTGGCTCATGCACAATGAGTGGGTCAAGTGGTTTGGTGCTCTTTATCTGATATATCTTGCTTGCGATCATCTCAAGTATAAGGCGATAGAGAAGAAGGCAGATCTTACAACTGCTGCTGCCAAAACTGCCGGCAAGGGATTCCTCGCCACCATTTGCAGTATTGAGCTCATGGATTTGTCCCTGTCCCTGGACAACGTGGTCGCGGCAGTTGGTGTTGTGGCCGGCTCGAAGGGGATACCGGTTGAGCTGCATATCTGGGTAGTCTGCCTGGGCGTGTTCATAGGAATTGCGGCTCTGCGAATTGTAGCCGGTTGGTGCATTGATATCATTGCCCGACATCCCATACTGGGGCATGTAGCCTTCATCCTGGTGGGCTTCGTGGGTCTGGTGATGACTATTTCACTAGTGCTGGAAAGTGCTTGGAACATCAGCTGGCACATGTCCGTGGGACCCAAGTTTGCCATTATCGTTGCCATCATTGCGCTGAGTCTCTGCTATGAGCGGTTCAGCGGTCTTCATGCTGCGCTGCAACCAGCTGTGCGGATATTCCGCTCCTGCTGCACGGCTATCGCTTGGTTTGTACATGCGATCATCACACCATGGAAACTCTTCAAGAAGAACGCTTAACATAAGATTAAACGAACATGACTCAACCTGAATTATCACCTGCACTAATCCGGGCCGCTCTCACGACGGTTAAGTATCCCGGGTTCAGCCGCGACATTGTTTCCTTTGGTCTGGTGAAGGATATCACCGTCAGCCCGGAGGGAGCCGTGGTCATTGAGCTGCTTATTGAAAGCAAGAACTCCGATGTACCTCGTTTCATCTATGAGAATGTAATGGCTACAGTCAAGGAGCTGCCCGGTGTGAAGAAGCTCGATGTCAACATCGAACATCACGCCCCCAAGAGCAATAAAGCCGCAAATGATGATCCTGCCGACTGGAAGTCCAGTGTTCCCGGCGTGAAGCACGTTATCGCAGTCTCCTCCGGCAAGGGCGGTGTGGGCAAGAGCACCATTTCTGCCAATCTTGCCGTGGCTCTTTCCCGGCTGGGGTACAAGACCGGTTTGCTTGATCTGGATATCTATGGACCCTCCATGGCTCTCATGTTCGGTACGAAAGAGCGCCCCGGTTGCTCTGACAAAGAACAGTTTCTGCCGATTGAGGCTCACGGAGTCAAGATCCTTTCCATGGGTCTCATGATTGATGAGGCCTCTCCCATCGCCGTGCGCGGTCCGCTCGCTACCCGCTATGTCCAACAGTTCCTCCGCGATGTGGAGTGGGGCGGGTTGGACTTCCTCATCCTTGACATGCCCCCTGGTACCGGTGACATCCAGCTGACGATCGTACAAACGGTGGATCTCTCCGGTGTGGTTGTGGTGACGACTCCGCAGGAAGTTGCCCTCATTGATGCTCGTAAGGCCGTGGGGCTTTTCCAGCGTGTCGAGACTCCTATCCTCGGCATCATCGAGAACATGAGCTACTTCGTCTGTCCGAGCGATGGGCTCATCTACCATATCTTCGGCGAAGGCGGTGGCGAGCGCGAAGCTCAGAAGCTTGGGGTGCCGCTTCTTGGTCGTATACCGATTGATATCGAGACCCGCTCCTGTGGCGATGATGGAACTCCCGTTGCGCTCAAGGATCCCGGCAAGAGCATGGTTTCCGCAGCCTTCCAGGGCGTGGCTTCCATGCTTGCCAGTGTGCTCGGTGAGTAATACGCTCTGCGCGGAATCATCCACATCACTTCTGATCTCTGCGTAATCCACAGCCCGTTAAGGATATAAAGCCTTGACGGGCTTGTTCGGTGTGGTTGTTTTGTGTACATCATCAAGGCGCTTGAGGGTAAGTAGACCATACTTGCCCTACAGGCAAAGCATGCTGACGGGGGCGTGTTCATTGGTGGTGCCATCGTTTTCTCCAGTCAGCAAATCTTAAAAAAAATCCAATCTTTCAGAAAAATAAAATTATTTGCTTGACTTCTTACTGCGATGGTGGTATCATTCTCCCGCACCTCGCAAGGGCGGGATAGCCAAGTGGCCTAAGGCATCGGTTTGCAAAACCGACATTCGTGGGTTCAAATCCCACTCCCGCCTCTCAGATGAAGTCCGTTAAGTTCGCACTTAACGGACTTTTTTAATTGACAAAAGTGGGAAGGTGTTGTTGAATAGATCTATGCGATTTTTCCGGTTCCCGATACTGACGGTCATGAGCAGTTTGTTGCTGGTTGCGTGCCAGACGCAGAGTTCTCGTATCACCAATGTTGCTGATGTTCCGTTGAAGTCAACCTCTCGACCATCGATGTCGTGGGCGTGGAGCCCGTTGCGAGCGAATGCCTCGTACTTGATGTACGGGACTCAGAGCAAGGCTCAGGCTCGGGAGCGATTGGGGGATTATTACTATGTTCGCTGGTACGATGCTGAGCCGGAAAAGCCGATGCGTCTCGTGATGTACTACACACAAGCTCTCACCGCCTCAACGGTGCTGACTGCTGAGCATGAGTTGAAAGATGCCCGCAGCAGCGCCGGTGTGCGGATGTGCCGTTTTGCCTTCAATGGGAAGGTTCGCAAGAAGATGGGTGATGTGCTTTCGTGGAAGATCGACCTGTATGTAGGTGATGAATTGCGGGATTCGCGCCATTCCTATCTCTGGCAGGAACCGTCCGTGACCGGCGCCCGGGTGGTTTCATCCCAGTCTGTGACCGATGTTGTGACAACGGCCATGTTAAAGGTACCCGATGAGGAGCTGCCTGAAGAGGAGGAGGGGGAAGATCCCACCGATGATCTCCTCGTCATGCCTGAGCTCTACATTGATTGAGGCTAGGCGTGGCTGGTTGAGCCTTGAAAGCAAGGTTGGGAGCAAGGCTGGCTCAGGAGGCGATGCGTACATAGGCCATACCTCCGGCAATGGCGGCTTGGATGCCCGGTTCGGCATCCTCGAATACTACGCAGTCTTCGGGTTTCACTCCCATACGAGTTGCTGCAAGCAGGAAGATATCCGGCTCGGGTTTACCTCGCCCGGGCGCTACGTCATCCGGTGTGACGATGATGGAAAAGAGCTCTTCGATTCCTGCGGAACGCAAGGTGGCTCGGGCTCCCTCTATGGCGCTGCCGGTGCCGATGGCATAGGGAATTCTCTTGGCTTGCAGGTGGCGGACGAGATTGACGGTTTCGGGGATGATGGGTAATTGTTCGGTGGCGAGCAGCTCATCGTAGCGGTTGCGTTTCTGCGTGGCAACAGCAACCGGATCCATCTCCAGATGGTAGATCCGGTTGAGATCGGCTACGATGTCGGGGGCTGCCATTCCGCCGTGTGAGAGGAACTCATCCCACAGGAAGACATGTTCCGGAGCTCCGTTGCGAGCCAAGGCCCAGCGCCAGGCCCGATAGTGAGTCTGCATGCTGTCCACCAGGGTGCCATCGAGATCGAAGATGTAACCGGCGTAGGTGGTATTTGGGAGGGTTACTCGGGAGCTCATGGTGTGGAAATCAGAGGTCAAAGGTTTTGACGAAGCTGGAGAGGTCGTCATCTTTACCGAAGATAACAAGGACGTCGTCCGCTTGGAATTGCATGCTGGGATCCGGCATGTCAATGACGGGCTGCTCCGGTTGGGCAAGCACATCGTCGTTCGTGCTTTCGGCCATTTTCCCACGGCGCACGGTGAGAAGATTGAGGCGGAATTTCTTACGCATGTTGACTTCCTGGAGCGTTTTGCCGATCCATTCTTCCGGCAGACGGACGTCAGCAAGCGAGTGGGTGGCGTCGATTCTGCGCTGGCGCATGAGGCTTTCATTAATAAACCGGTCAGCAAGCTGCTTGGCAGCCACATCTTCCACACGGAAGAGGTCGCTGATTCCGATGAGTTTGAGAACTTTGCCGTGCAATTCGTTGACGCTGCGAGCGTAGATGTGCTTGACGCCGAGCTCTTTGAGCTGCGCTGTGATGAGAATACTGCGCTCGAAGCACTCCCCCACGGCCACAATGACATAGGTGGAGTCGCCTACGAGATCGAGGCGCCGAAGAACACGCATATCGGTAGCATCGCCGATGTGGGCATCCGTCACCTGGTTCTTGATTTCTTCCACTACGCTCTCTTTCTGGTCGAGAACGGTGACTTCGTAACCGCTGTCACTCAGGTAGATTGCGAGTGCTTTGCCAAATTGTCCTAATCCGATGATGATGAATTTCATACGCTGTGGGAAGATTGTCAGGTCAGGGGTAAACGGGTTTCGGGATAGCGCAGGGGAGAGGCTTCCTTTTGCTTGATGAAGATGTACATGAAGGTGAACATGCCCACGCGGCCGAAGAGCATGTTGCAGCAGATGAAGAACTTGGAAAGATCGCTCAGTTCACCGGGGTTGATGGTGGAATAGCCTGTTGTGGTATAGGCGCTGATTTCCAGAAATAGAAGTTTGAGCGAGCCGTCAGCGGAGTGCGCGAGGGCGGGTTCCATCAGAATGAGAATTGCGGTGCTGGCAACGATCCAGAAGGAGGAGAGGACGACTGTAGCCATGGCTCTCTCCACGGTGTTGCGCGCTATGCGTCGGCTGTGGAGCTCGAGATCTTGCTGCCCGCGCAGCACTCGTAGTACTTCCAGTACACAGAGTGCGAATACCGGGGCGAATACACCGCCGCCTGTACCGGCAGGGTTACCGCCGACAAACATGAGAAAGCAGAGGAAGATTTGGTAGGCCGGACCGTAGAGGCTGATATCGGTGATGGTGAAACCGGCAGAGCGCCCGATCGTGTTCCACATGCTTTCCCAGAGGTTGAAGTCAGTACTGCTCTTGTGAGCAGATGGCTCGACAAGTCCCAGGATGAACAGCCCCACGCTGCCGATGAGCATGACAATGAGGGTAACTCTGACCACCAGCCACGAATGTGTGCTCCAGCGGACGGGGTTGCGCTTGCCTTTCAGTCGGTTAGTCATTCGGGTGAGGGCTTCGAGGTATACGCTGAACCCAAGAGTTCCCGCCAAGGTAAGCACCATCATAACCAGCTGGATTGCTTTATCATGCGCCACGCAAGCCTCTGCCATATTTTGGGGGAAGAGCGTGATTCCCGCATTGCAGAATGCGGAAACTGCATGGAAAAGCGCCCGGAACCAGAGGTGGTTTTGCGGTACTCCGGGAGCTCCGTTCCAGAGGTAGTAGAGGAGGAGCGTGCCGATGAGCTCTACACTGAATGTAACAAAGATAACAGCCTTGATGAGCGAGGGAATGATATTTGTCCCTTGTTGATCCAGCAGTGAGGAAATCGCCATTCGATTACGAACGGAAAGTTGTTTGCCTACCATGAGAAGGACGAAATAGCTGAACGTCATGACCCCCATGGCGCCGATCTGGATATCGATGAGCAGTACTATCTTTCCGAGCGGGGTGAAGGTGGTTGCTACATCCACACAGGTGAGACCGGTGATCGAAATGGCTGAGGAGCAGGTGAAAAAGGCATCTGTGAAGCTGATGGGGTGATGTGTGGCACCCGGGGTGAGCAGAAGCAGGGTGCTGATGATCACAAAGCTGAGCATCCAGGTGAAGAATGCAACAGCCGGGCTCCACTGACTCTTGCTTCTGGGGTTGAGCATGACGCGGCGCTCGCGCAGGATGGTGCTGATGTTGATGAATGAGAAAGTGCCGATGATGAAGCTCAGGACGATGCTGATGCGGAATGCCGTATCCGGCAGCAGACGATATATACCACCATAAAAGACGAACGAGGCGATCAATCCGATAATGAGCTGCCACCACAGGAAGCGTCCCGGCGTTTCCCGGTGGATCAGCTTGGAGGAGAAATGAATGACAACGATGAGCGTGTTGAACCAGATTACTCCGCAAAGCAGCAGGTGTAGACCATCTTCAAACATTCTCAGTTCGGAGGGACCGGTTGCCAGTCCGGCAAAACATGCCTCCCATAAGACAATGAGCAGGACTAACAACCCCGAGATGATTTCGGGGAGTTCCAGCGAGCGGTATTGTCTGTGACGGGGGGTGTTCATTCGTTTGAGCCGGGAGATTATAGCACGCAATGCCCGCAAGGGCAATCATTTCTTCTCTTGGTGCGGTGTTCCGGGGTTCCCGGGGGGCGGCATGGACACTACTCTGTGAGCTATGTTAGCCAATTTCCGAAGAAGAGGAATGGCGGTGAATGTCAGCAAAAGTCTGATGGCGAGACAAATCAGAAGTAGTTCCGGTGTATTGGTGAGTAAGATGATGAGTTGCAGAACCCAGAATCCGCAGATCAATCCCCACCATTTGGCGGGGAGCGTTCTGAGCGTGCCGCAACTGTCGAGCAGGAGGATTGCAACGATTCCCCATACGAAAAAAGGTATTTCTGTCTGTTTGATCAGCAGAAGCTCATGGGTGACGGTGGTGTACAACTCGCAGACCGGCATGAACAGGCTCATGACTGTGGCCGTTATACCCAGAATGGTGGTGCTTATCAGTCTGCCGGGTAACAGTACCTTGCTGCACCAGACAATCAGCCAAGTACTCAGGGTTAGTTGCAGAATGTAAAGAACGGTGCTCAGACTTCCGAAGAACAGAGCGATTGAAAGTTCTCCGCACATGAGCAGCAACAGTTCGAGCAAGGCCGCGATTGTGCTGCTGATGATGATTGTCCGCGTGAGTTTTGATAATTGGCTTACAAGTCTTCGGACTATGGGATATATGTAGATGTCCTCAGGTATCATTTTCAATGGAAGAGGGCGGAGCGGGGGCGTAGCCCATGGGGAAACGCGCTTTACCGCTCATGTCGGTATGGGTGCGGGTGTTGACATAGCCGAGCTGCTCCATGATGGCACGGGTCTGTTCGCCTTGGTTGTGCCCAACTTCGAGCATGACCAGGCAGCCCGGCGCGAGATGGGGCAGGGCTTCCCCGAGAAAACGGCGCACGATGTCCAGCCCATCGGGTCCTCCATAGAGTGCAGTGGCCGGATCGTGTGATACCTCGGCGGAAACTTGTTCCCCATCAGGTATGTAAGGGAGATTGGCCAGTACGAGTTCGAACCCACCGGGCGGTACTACGGCATTGTTCTCTGCCGGTTGCCAAGCGGCGAATAGGTCGCTGCGATAGGTTTTTACCGGTGCACCGAGGGAAGTGGCATTCTCCAGAGTAAGGGAAAGGGCTGATTCCGATATGTCCACCATCACCACTTGGGGGCTGTACTTGGCAAGCTCCAGAGCGAGGGTGATGCCGATGATGCCGGAGCCGCAACCCATGTCGAGAATACGCAGATGATCACGGCGGGGAATCATGTTGAGGGCGAGCTCCACGAGCTCTTCTGTCTCCGGGCGGGGGATAAGGGCTCGGGCATCGGTTCGGAAATCTCGGCGGTAGAACTCTGTGGTGCCCAGAAGGTGCTGCAGGGGTACCCCCTTGCCTCGTTCTCTGAGCAGCTCTCTCAATGGAACCAGCTGTTGTTCTGTGAGAGGATCATCATAGTGGAGGTAGAGCCAGGTCTTATTCTTGCCCAGCACATGTACCAGCAGGCTCTGCATGGAGTGACGAGCGCCTTCCACTCCTCGGGCTTCCAGGTAGGCTGTACCACTGGTGAGAATATCTTGGATGGTTTTCATCGTGAGATCACTTGAGTTCGTCCATTCGTTCCTGCATTTCGGCGTGCTGCATGTGAGATATGATGTCATCGAGAGCCCCTGAGCTCATAACGATGTCGAGGTTGTATGCAGTGTAGCCGATGCGGTGGTCAGTCAGGCGATTCTGGGGGAAATTGTAGGTGCGGATTTTTTCTTCACGACCGCCGGAGCCGATGAGAGCGCGGCGCTGAGCAGAGTAGTGCTGCTGGGCTTCGCGCTGTTTCATCTCGAAAAGTCTGGCGCGCAGGATCCGGAGTCCTGTCTCTTTGTTCTTGAGCTGGGAGCGACCATCTTCGCAGCGAACCATGATTCCTGTGGGCAGGTGGAAAATCTGCACGGCCGATTCCGTTCTGTTGACGTGTTGACCACCGGCTCCGCCGGCGCGGCAGGTTTCGATTCGCAGATCTTCCGGTCGAAGCTCGACATCGACTTCCTCCGCTTCCGGCAGGACAGCAACGGTTGCCGTGGAGGTGTGGATGCGCCCCTGGGTTTCTGTAGCCGGTACACGCTGCACCCGGTGAACCCCACTCTCGTACTTCATGAAGCGGAAAACTTCTTCTCCGCTTATACGGGCGGTAACTTCCTTGAACCCACCAATGTCGTTCGGGCTGGCATCCAGCACTTCCATGCGCCAGCCTCGGCTTTCTGCGAAGCGCTGGTACATTCCCAGCAGATTGCCGGCGAAGAGAGCCGCCTCATCCCCTCCTGTTCCGGCTCGGATTTCTACGATGGCATCCCTGTCCTCGGTGATATCCCGGGGCAGGAGGCTGTAACGAACCTTCTCTTCCAGAGCCGCTATTCGGGGATTCAGTTCTTCGAGTTCGAGGGTGGCAATTTCCGTCAGTTCCGGATCTTCGCCTGCGACCATCTCTTCGGCTTCGGTCTTGTGCTGAAGAGCTGTGGAGAGCTCATCCCAGTTACGCATGAGCTCCTGGGTACGGCTGTGCTCACGCATGATTTCCTGCGCACGCGTCCGATCATCGAAGAGATCGGGCGCGGCCATGGCCTCCTCGAGCACGGCCAGGCGAGCCCGGCGCTTTTCTATAAGCTGTGCGTAATCCATTGTTGCTGCCCCATTCTATAGGCAAATTCCAAGTGTCGCAAGTCCAAAGTGCGTTCTAGGTCATCTTGAAGAAGTTGCAGGCTGCCTTGCTGCTCAGATTGCGGAGATTGAGGTAACGCGTTCTCAGGAGCGAGGCATCCCGGTGGCCCATTTCTTCCTGCAGGAGGTAGATATTGTGGAAGTGCTTGAGGTGATAACTGGCAAAGGAATGGCGCATGGCATCTCTCTGCCAGTTACGTAGACCTGCTCGTCTGCGCAGACGTACCCATTGGCGGTTCCAATTTCGTGGGGCTATGTAAGAGTTTGGATGTACATTCCATTTCTTGAGTTGGGTGGCACCTCCTCGCAGGGGAATAGCACGAGCTCCTCCCGTTTTGCTGTTTTGACCGTCCACATACACCACCCCTTCTCGGCGATCTATGTCGCGCCAGCGCAGTCGCTGTACTTCTCCCGGACGTACTCCGCACCAGAGCATGAGTCGCACGGCTGCGGACATGTCATTGAGCTCTTTTATCTCCAGTGCTTTCATGATTGCCTTTATTTGTCGCAGAGTCAGGATATGAACCACTTCTTCTCTGATGGGGATGCTCTCGATACCATCTATGGGATTGATGTCGCACCAGCCCTGCCGCTTACCATAGGCGAAGAGGCTGTGCAGGATGGCTTTTGCCTTGCAGAAGACATGGGGACTTTTGCGGAAATGACGCGCCAGGATGAGACGGCACTCGCTGCGGGTGATGCTGCGTAGGTTTCTGTTGTGCCATTTTGTATAGCGAAGGATGCGATTGGTGTATGAGCGCAGGTCCGTGAGTGTGCTGGTGCGCCTGTGGCGCCTGGATTTTAGGCTTTCCTGGATAGTATGGAGGAATGTGGCATCTTCTTCCTGCTCATGATGATGTGACTGTTGATGTGCTTTTGCTAGTTGGTAGAACTCATCGGGGGTGATTTTCTTCGATGGCGGCGCCGAAGTATTTTGCAGAAAATTCAGAAAGAGGCGGAATAGTTCCAGAGTCTCGGAACTGACAGGTGGCAGGTCGTGGCTGGTAGTAGTCATGGAAATGACTTATTACCACGAAAAGATGATATCAGGAAGTTAAAAGTGGTCAACTCGGATGAGATGCTCCTTTTCATCCCATTCCGGCAATTCCAGATCGATGAGCCATGGTGTATATTCGGGCGGTATGGGGGCTTGCAGGGCAATTCTCCTTCCATCTGCCGGGTGATTGAAGGCGAGTTGCCAAGCGTGGAGCATGAGCCTGCCCGGGCGGGCTTTTTGTTTAGCCGGGTGAGCGTAGATAGGGTCGCCGATGAGTGGATGCCCCAGGTGGAGCATGTGTACGCGGATCTGGTGCGTTCGCCCTGTGTGCAAGGTACACATGACCAAGCTGGAGTTTGTAGATGGATCGTGCCGCAGAACCTTGTAATCCGTGATGGCCGGTTTGCCCGACCCCGGGTTCACAACGGTCATTTTGAGGCGATTGACCGGATGTCTCCCTATGTTGGTGAATATCGTTCCCTCCGGCGAGGAGGGACACCCCTGTACAACCGCCAAGTAGATCTTGGACGTGTCGCGCTGTGCAAATTGGGTGGTCAGGGAGAGGTGTGCGGCATCATTCTTCGCCACGACTATGCAGCCGCTCGTATCCTTATCGAGTCGATGGACGATCCCCGGTCGCTCCACTCCGCCTATTCCTGCGAGATCTCCGCAATGGTACAGGAGAGCGTTGACCAGAGTGCCGTCTGGGTTGCCGGCGGCCGGGTGAACGACCATACCGCTTTCCTTGTTGACGACTATGAGGGATTCATCTTCGTAGAGGACAGAGATTGGGATATCCTGCGGGAGCGCCTCGGCGGGTTCGGGTTCGGGGATGTTGATGGATATGCTCATGCCTCGCTCGATGGGGGTCTTGGCTTTGGTTGGTCTACCGTTAATGGTGACTTCTCCGGCCTTGATGAGCGCCTGAATGCGAGCCCGGGATAGCTCAGGGATCTGCGCGGTGAGGAACTGGTCGAGACGAGATCCTATGGAATCTTCAGCGATGATGAGCATGATTACATACCGGTGGGGTTGTCAATGAAGATGACGGGCAGGGAGAACTTCTTCTCCAAGAGAGAACCGATGGATTTTACTCCGAAGGTCTCTGTGGCATAATGACCGGCAAAAAGGATGTTCATGCCCATGTCCGCAGCTGCGTTGACAACCCAGTGATTTTCCTCACCTGTCAGGTAGGTGGTGTAGCCTTTGGCGTGCATCTGGTAGATGACATCCCCCGCTCCGCCGGAGCAGACAGCCACTCGTCCGGCTGCTGCTGAGGGGTCAATGACATGTCCCGTGACTTTGCTACCGCAGATGGCTGCATATTTTTCCCTCAACTCACCTACTGTACCGTGGAAGGTTCCGCTCTGACCGATGAGTGTACCATGGTAATCGACTTCCGGGGTACATTCTGTCAGACCGAGAGCAGCGGCTATTCCGGCGTTGTTGCCCAGTTCCGGGTGCATGTCCAGAGGAAGGTGGGCGCTGTAAATGGCGAGATTGTGCTCCAGACAGCTGACAATTTTTTTCTTGAACCATCCTGTCATGGGACGAAGTCCGCACCAGTAGATTCCGTGGTGAAGGATGAGCAGATCAGCTCCGGCGGCAATGGCTGCATCTATGGTCTGCTGCGAACCATCTACAGCTACGGCTACGCGGCTCACTTCGCCGTTGTTTTCGATCTGCAGTCCATTGAGGGCTACGGAGGCATCCTTCACTTCAGCTACACGCAGCGTGGTGTCCAGCAGATGGGTGATTTCGGTGAGTTTAGTCATATCAGTCGTTATCTGCGGGTATACGGAGATTTTTTCTCATTTTTATCTCATTGTGCAACCGCTTGTTGAACTCACCTGCCATGTCATAGCCACTCTCTCGGAGGTACTGGCCGAGTGCTGCTACTTCAACCAGTCGGGTCATGTCTCGTCCGGGGGCAACCGGAAGGTTAAGGCGCTCGACCTCAACTCCGAGTATGTTGGTTGTGTGGTGGGTGAGTCCGAGCCGCTCCATCTCTGTCATGTCGCCATCAGTGAGGTTGATGATGAGGTTGACGTCTTTTTGGCGGCGGTAGGCTTTCAGCCCGAAGAGATTTGTAACATTGATGATGCCGATTCCGCGGATCTCGATGAAACCGCTGCTGAGCTTGGGGGAGGTGGCTACCAGCTCTCCGCTGATGTTGCGTATGCGTACCATGTCATCGGCGACCAGAGAAGAACCTCGTTCAACCAAGCCCAGTGAAATTTCGCTTTTACCGATGCCGCTTTTACCGGTGATGAGTACTCCCACTCCTCGCACATCGACCATGCAGCCGTGTATGGTGGTGCTTTCGGCAAACTCGTTTTCGAGAATGATGGTGATCTTGTTCACCAGCTTCATTGTCGGCAAGGTGGAGCGGAACACGCACACGGAAAAATCGTCGGCATGCTTGAGCACATCTGCCGGGACTTCCACACCTCGTGAGAAGATGAGGCAGGGGACGTCCTCTTTCATCAGCCATTTCAGGCGCTCAGCGCGTTCATTTCCCAGAAGGGTGGTACTCAGATAAGACATCTCAGCTGCGCCGAAGATCTGTATGCGCTCGTGGGCAAAGTAGCTGAAGAATCCAGCCAGAGCCAGTCCCGGACGATTGAGTGTGGGTTGGAGAATTTTGCGGCTCATTCCCTGCGGGCTGTTGAGGAGCTGTAGCTCCAAGGCACTCCGGTAGCTCTCGTAAAAGTGTGAGACGGAGATCTGATCTACCTTTCTGACAATGGCTTTTTTCATGCTCAGGTTATTCTCTCATATCGCTTGGGATGCGTCAAGTGCTTAGTGCTGATCCGGCATACCATACTCTTGGATGAGAGCGCACTCTCGCTCCAGGTTTTTTGTGGCCTGATCCTGAATTTCCTTCTGTAACTGGAGATCCTCCTTGTAAAGTTCCTGTACGCTCTGAGGATCACATACGCCCTGACTGCGACGGAAATCGATATAGGCGCGAGTGCTGGTCAACCATTCATCGTAAGCTTTCCAACTGTCTACCAGCAGCTCCATCTTGTTGCGGTAATCGTACATCTGGCGGGTCAGATCCTGCTGCACCAGATGGTAGTTTTCCTTAACAATGGCCCAGTCGCTCCAGGTTTCCAAGCGGGAGTCAAGTTGCATGTAGGCATTCAGGTTCAGACGGATATCCTCAGCTCCGCTCATGAATCCCTCTGTGGAGCCTCCGCTGATGGAGAAGAGGGTGGGACTGTAGAAGTTCAGGCGGATATTCGGCAGGTAGCGCATACCTACTCCCAGTTTCCGCAGACGTGCAGACTCCAGGATGAGTGCCATTTTGGTCTGAGTGAGCTCATCGGGTACACAGGCGAGTTTACGGTAGTTCTGCCAGTTAACCCTGGGAAGAGTGGATGGTTTGGGAACCCAGCGCGCAGAGTAGTCGTTGAGCAGGGCGCAGAGGCGTTGAGATTGCTCCCTGTCCTGCAATTCCCGTTCATGGCGCCGAAGCTCCAGATCGGCCGTCAGAGTGTCTGTCCCGGCATCCTCCATCTCACGGCGATTTCGGTCGAGATCTTTCTGGCGGAACACCTGCCACAGCCTTGCCACAAGCTCGCGGCGCTTCAGTTCGAGGTTTTTCTCCGCACGAAAGAGTGCCAGGCTACGCGTGTAATGATCAATCGGCAACCGCGTGATGGCAGGAAGACTGAAAATGACGTTCACGTCAAAGCTGGAATCACGGGAATAGTAACTGTCGCTTTTCAGAAGGGCGGTGTTGAAGTAATAGCCGAGGTCAACCAAGGGGATGAAGTCTCTGTAGACATCATCGCGGTCCTGACGAGCTTTCTTTACCTGCAAGCGGGCATTCTGCAGTTCCAGGTTGTTTTCCAGAAGGGCAAGGGCTTTTTCCCAGCCGATTTCCTTGATGGGCAGGCTTTGCCAGTTGGGGAGGTTATGGTATTTTTCCATCAGATCCTCCCGGGCATCGCCTATGCGCTGCTCCACGGAACAGCCGGGCAGCACCAGAAGGAGCGCCATCAGCAGAAAAATAGAAGTGAGATATCTCTTCATGTATTACTTAAGTTCTTTACCTATGGGGCGGCACGCTGCAACGGCAATGGGGATACTGGAAACGAGGATGCAGATGCCGAAAGCCAGACAGAATGTCCGTATGTCTGCCTCGAGCTCACCGAGGCTCAGGGTGACGTCCGGGCTCTTGTAGAGAACCCGGGTGATGTAATCTCTTATTCCCCAGACAGCGGCAAGGGATGCTGCAAAACCGAGCGCAACGAGGATGGTATTCTCAATGAGAAAGCTCAGGTATAGGGTGACGCGGCTGATTCCGAAGCTGCCGATGAGGGCATAGACATAGCGGTTTTGGCGGAACTCCAAAGAGGATATGCTTGTAAGGAGCAGACAGATGATGGCGGATATTCCCAGTGTAACCCACACGCGGAAGCTGTACTGCGTGCTTTCCATCTGGGCGAGTTGTTCGAGCAATTTACCACTACTCACAACGCTGAGGCGCCTTTTGTCCAATCTTGCAATCTGGCGCAGAGTTTGTTCGAGTTGTCGAGCTTTCTGGGCAGAGGGATGGTGCAACTTCATCACATAACGGCGAATGTAGCCGCTCTGCCAGATGTTGCGCAGGGTACCATAGGGGATGAAAACGGCTCCGTCCTGAAAGAGCCTTCGCAGGCGTCCGGCACGAGGTTCCGGGATGGTGACAGCTCGCAGGCGGTAGCCGTCCATATTCACCATCTCCGGTACCATGGTGGCTACCGGTTTGGCCGGTAGAAGGTACATGGAGTTGTGCTGAGTCTCCGGAAAGAGATGGGTACAGGCCGGCATGTACTCGATGAGAGCATAATGCTGCTTGCCGATGGTGACGGAGACGAAAGCCTCGTTGAACTCATAGAGTTCATATTCATCCGGGTTGAAGGGGATCAGACCATGCCCGGCGCTGTGTAGGGAGCCTCGGCTCATGACATCCGCTGCAACCACGAGGTCGGCCCCACTATTGTGGATTTTCTTGCGAAGAATCTTGGTGGAGATAACGTAGCTGCTCAGGAACACAAGTCCGCACAGGCTCAGAAAGAATACGACTGCAAGTCGTGAGAGGGGGCTGGACATGCGCGTGAGCCAGCGGTACGCCGTATCTCGCGCCAGGTAAAATCCTATCAGCAATGTTCCCCACATGTTCCGACTGCTCAGTTTTTCTTCTTGAGGCAGAGGTGGGTCTCTCCTGTGAAAACCAACTCGAAATCAGGTCTCACTGCGGCTATGAGTTCTTCCCAGGTCTCGTAAGGTGTCGTACCTGCCTCGGCTGCCAGTTCTGTCTTGCGGACATAGAGCAGGTCCTCATTCTCAGACGGAGTGTAGAAGAGCTCGCCAATGGTGTTGGCTCCGACCAGGCTCCAGGCTCGTTCCTTGTCCTGCGCAGCAACGGCAAAGTAGTACACAAGCGTCTCCTTGCGACCATTTTGTTCCACTTTCTTGTGGTGCCAGTTGGCGCGAATGTACTCTCCGCCACCGAGATCGAGCCGGAGGTGCAGGGTATTGGGGGCGAGCTTGACGATTTCTGTTTCTTCCGGTGTGACGGCGATATAGAGCATGCTGTCATCCACAGCGGTAAGCAGGGGTCCCAGCTGGGTAACGAGCAGAACGTTCTCATCCTCATCACCCGGGGTTATATGGTACTGAACCCGACCATCAAAAGGCATGCAGATCAGTCGGCTTTCCTGTTCTTTGTCGAAGGCTCGCTGCAATTTCTCATTGGCGAGGCGCAGAGCTTCTTCCTGAACGGCAATCTGTTCGCAGAGGAGGGCGAGAGCTCGACTGTCCGCTTGTGTGCGGAAGCGGGTTTCCATGAACTTCCGGCGTTCTCGTGGTTGGGCCATGATGAACTCCAACTCCTCTTTCTTCCGCCTCAGTTGCAGAAGGCTTTCTTCTGCCTTGACCTTGTTCTGTCGTTGTTGGTTACGAAGTTCAGCCTCTTGCAGCGCCAGTTCCTCGGCGTTTAGTTTGACGAGTAATGTTCCTTTGCTGACTCTTCCGTCCCCCCTGTGACAAAACTCTACCTGACCTATTTCTCGCAGCGGGACTGTCAGCATGCGGTGTGGTACGACCGCTGCTGCATAGCGGGTGACATAATAATCCTCGCCCATGAGCTCAGCGCTCAGGCTCATCAATAACGCCAAGGTGTAATTCAGGATTCTTGAGATGGTTCTCATATGGTATAATGAAGCCCCGAAATGATCCGGGGCCGAAGATCGCAGAGGATATCAACACTCTGCCCCTCCTGTTGATCGTTTCCGGGCTCGAGGGAAGCCCCGGTAGGGGGGTACTGATGGCGCACCGTGATTCCGGCGCCGGACTTGCCGCAGCTGCCTGGGAGAATGCACGGTGCGCTCATCGTGTGTACTCAGTGCAATTCCGGATGCTTTACATCCAGGTTGCGGTGTACTGGTTGGTGTCGTACTCGGGTACGACTTCGCAGGTATCAGTAGAGGTGAAGTTAAGGGTGTAGACGTCATCGATGTTGGTCTCCCGAGTCACTTCAAGAGTGGTCTGGTTGACAACCTTGGGACGAGTGTAGCGAACCTCAAGTGTAGCGGTGTTATCGCTTACCTTCTTGTAGGAATAGTAACCGGTGTACTCGTGGAACTTGCGGATTCCGTCCTCGTCCTCACCGATGTACTCCTTGAAGACAAGCGTGTTGTTGCCGCGGAACTCGAATCGGAGAGTTACGATGGGCTTGTAGTCTTCCTCGATGATTTCATCATCTTCGGTGTTCTCTTCCTCGTTGGTGATGCCGTTGGATTCACCATTCTCGGGATCAACAGTCTCGCCACCGGTGGGCTCATCCTCCTCCGGCGTCTCCTCCTCGGGAATGGGAAGATCAGCGAGGGTCGGAGTCTCGATGGTCATCTTCTTGTACAGGATGCTATGGGGGGCAAGTCCGGTCTCCTCAGAACCTTCGGTGACATCATCGAAAGTGAAATCGCCATTGCTGGCACTGTCATTGCTGCAGGCGGAGAGAGTTACGCCGATAGCTGCCGTTGTCAGCAGACCGATGAGTTTGTTATGTGTTCTTTTCATGATTTGAAAGTTGTGATGTTGCAAGATCTCGCTCTGCTGCCGTCTTGCACGATGAACCAGACGGTCGTCATGTGTGGTCTCAGGTGCTGCTTACCCGGTTCCCAAGCGACAGGCTGACTCACAAGATGAATATACAGAATTCTCCATGGTGAGTCAACTCAAAAACTCGTTTTTATAAGATGCAGACATTTTTTTTATCAGTTACAGGATGAGTCGGCGTGGCATGCGGGGGTAATGGGTGCCGTAGAAGGGGCTTGCAAGAAGTGGGTACAGGGTGTTATACTGTCGGCATGACGGAATTGATTATGCTGGGGACGGGCAACGCAGCGGTGACTCGCTGTTACAATACATGTTTCACTCTCCGCAATGGGGGGCAGGTTCTTCTGGTGGATGGCGGTGGTGGCAATGGTATTCTCACGCGCCTGGAGTCTGCGGGGGTCGCCCTTGGGGAGATTCATGACGTCTTTCTTACTCACACCCATACAGATCATGTGTTCGGCGTGGTGTGGGTGGTGCGTATGATTGCACAGGCTATGAACTCAGGCAGATATTCCGGGGTGCTTCACCTCTACGGACATGGGGAGGGGCTGGCTGCTCTGGAGAGCATCTGCCGTGCCACGTTACCGGGGAAGGTGTGCCGCCATCTTCACGATGATATTCTGCTGCATGCCTTGTCGGACGGAGAAGCATTTACCGCGGCCGGTATGGCGGCAACCGCCTTCGATATTGGTTCCACCAAGGCTAAGCAGTTCGGGTTCTGTCTCCAACTCGCGGATGGTCGTCGATTAACATGTCTGGGTGATGAGCCATACAATGAGCGTGCTGAGCGCTACGCCCGGGGCGCGGATTGGCTGCTTTGTGAGGCCTTCTGCCTGTTTGCGGACAGAGAGCGCTTCAAGCCTTATGAAAAACACCACAGCACCGCCCGCGATGCCGGTCGACTTGCTGCCGGGCTTGATGTTCACAATCTGCTTTTGTACCACACCGAAGACCAAACCCTTTCTGCTCGCAGGTGTACCTACGCGGCAGAAGCTGCTGAGTTCTTCTCCGGGTGCATTCATGTCCCGGATGATCTCGAAAGGATCCTTCTCTGAGCAAACAAAATCGGTCGGAAGTTTTTCCGACCGAAATTGTACTTACACCTACTCTATGAAAAACAGTTTTCTGTCTTCCGAAGGTCGGCTCTCACCCCGACCTTACATATAGGAGAACGCAGCCGCTACTTAAAATCTACAGAAAAATTGCTTTTTTTTAATTTTTTTGCAATTTTATTCTTCTTTCTGCTGTTCTTGAGGTGTAATGCGCTGTATTTCGATATCTCGCAAATTTACGCCAATGTCGCTGCTTTTTGAGTTTCTGAAGTGAGTACCGAAGATTTTTGCAAAACTCTCGCCGTTGATGAAGTCAGCTAACTGTTGATTGCCGAAACATTCCTGTTCAGCCAGGTATTCCAAGGTAGGTCCTACCCGGTAGGCTATGGTTTCTGCCATATCAGCGGCGTCTCCCCAGCAGGCGGGCCATGGAGCATCAGTCGCGAAGCGGCAGAGTTGATCTGCTCCGTTGGTGAGCCGTTGGCTGAGGTAGTGGTGAGTAGTTGGAGTGCAGGCTGCGAGGGTATGCAACAGGCGCAACAGCGCATTTTCTTTTGCTGAGTAGCAATAGCGGGACGGTAGTACGGGAGCGGGCCCGGTCATGCCGGGGTGGAACTGAGAGGCAAAGGGGGTATCTCTCCCCATGTCTGCAAGCAGAATGGTACCCATATCTGCTGCAGCATCTTCGACATCGATGGTGATGAACTGGATGAAGTGCTCACGGAGCGTTTTTTGCCAGAAGCAGGGGATGTACTCCATGCGGCAGGAGATGTGCAACTGGTACTCTGTGTGAATATCTCCGTTGGGACGGCGCACCAGGCAGGGTTCTCCCAGACCGACCAGCCAGCCGGCTTTGATTTGAGCCATTTCTGCCGAGAGTTGTGGCGCCTCCGAATGGATAATCAGTTTGCCGTCACGACAGCTCAGGTTAATTTTCCACTCGGCAGACTTGAGCAGAGGGTGTACATCCTCGCTCCCATTGGCATACCAAGTGCCGCGGTGCGGCGCATTGACCGAAATGGCATGGGAAAAGGAAAATTCGCTGTCTCGCAGGTGCTCGGGCAGGGGAATTTCCTGTGAGAAGTGAGAGATTTGCACGATTTCATCCGGTACCAAGGCGGGCCGGAGCCCCAGAAGCAGGGTTCCGACGACTCCCAGCCCCAGAACCAATAATGAGCGCTTGTGCCATTTCCTCATGTCCGCGATTCTATACGATATTCATGCCTCAATCAAGGCTTGAGTTTCTGCATGACAGGTATTATAATCGCCGCTGTACACGCCAATCATGAGCAATATCTCTCAATACGCCAATCAGTATGTGCTGGATCTGGTCGCTTACCAGCCCGGTAAACCCATTGAGGAAACAGCACGCGAGCTGGGGATGAACCCGGCAGATATCGTCAAACTCGCCTCCAACGAGAACTCTCTCGGGCCTTCTCCCAAGGCGGTGGCTGCCATTCAGCAGGCGGCAGCCGGGGTGCATATATACCCGGATGGTGCTTCGTTTGCGCTGCGCAGCAAGATTGCGGCTCGCTTTGGGGTGGGCTTCAACCAGACGGTGGTTGGCAGTGGCAGTAGTGAGCTCATCGAGCTGCTGTGCCATGCCTGTCTGCATGAAGGGATTGAGCTGATAGCCGCCCGTCACAGCTTCTCGATGTACCCCATCATGTGCAAACTTTTCGGCGCCCGCTATGTGGAGGCTCCCATCAAGCCGGACTTCAGTTCGGATTTGCAGGCTATTCTGGCAGCTATCACGCCGCAGACCCGCTTGGTGTTCATCACGAATCCGGCTAATCCTCTCGGAACTGTTGTCACCCAGGCAGAGATGGATTCTTTCATGGCTCAGGTACCGGAGCATGTAATTGTTGCCTTTGACGAGGCTTACATCGATTTTGCCGATGTCAAACCGGACACCCTCAAGTATGTGAAGCAGGGGCGCAATGTCATTTTGTTGCGTACCTTCTCGAAGGCCTATGGTCTGGCCGGTCTGCGTGCCGGTTATGGGGTGACCATTCCCGAGATTGCCGATTTGCTCAACAAGGCTCGCACTCCTTTCAATATGAACCTCATGTCTCAAGTTGCCGCTGCCGCCGCTCTTGATGATGAGGAGCACCTCGCCAAATCCGTTGATATGGTGAACCGCGGGAAAGCTCAGTACTATTCTGCCTTCCGCGAGTGGGGCGTGGAGTATGTCCCCAGTCAGGCTAACTTCATCCTCGTGAAAACCGGGCAGGGGCGCCGGATCTTCAATGAAGCGCTTGCCCGTGGGGTTATCCTGCGTCACATGGATGGGTATGGTCTGCCGGAGTACGTTCGTATAACGATCGGGACGGAGAAGGAGAATGCCCGTTGTCTGGATGTGCTTGCCGAGTTGCTCGGCAAGTAAGTCACGGCCGTTGATTGTCTGAGAGGGGGCGCGTTCGGGCTGATGAGTCCGGGGCGCCTCTTTCGGTGATTTTTCTGAACCGGCGAAGTTCCTGCTGTATGCTTACGGGGCAGTTATATCGCGCGGAATCGAGGGATTGCTGTGTGATGGTGCCATGGGCTGCGGCCAGGAGGGGGAGTAAGATCAGAGTGTTGGTCAGAGCCTGGGGATGAGGCTCGCGGACGGCCTCGAAGAAGTCCTCGTCACGGGCTACCATGGCATCTGCAATGTTGCCGGCTTTGGTTCCGCGGGCCAGCAGGCGCAGCGCCTTTTCCATGGCACCCGGGGCGGGACCATTCAGCGGATCCGTTGCTGCCAGCACGCTGATTTCCAGTAGTCGGTTCTGTTGTGCAAGTCTTGCAGCGCGGAGAGTATTGATCGCAAAGGGGATCATCACGAGAAAAAAGGGAATGGTGATGAGCACGAGCATGGTTGCACTGCTCGGCTGTAGCACTCCGAAGCGGTCCGGATGAATCGTACCCGCCAGACCGATGAGTGCTGTACCATACAGCAGGATGATCAACCAGCAGAGCGCTGCAATCTGCCATTTATCATTTCGGGGCCAGTAGAGCAGGACCGCAGTACCTGTTGCTCCCCACATCGCTGTCTGCATGGGGTGTACGAAACCCGCCTCGCTTCCGCTCAGCAGACTGTCTGCTGCGAAGATGATGATCCAAGTTGCGACTACGCCGGAAAGTTTTCCGTAAACAATCTTCACGTTCTGTTCGATGCTCCCGGATGCCGTTCCGTTGAAAAACGATTATTCCCGGCGTAGCTTCAGCGGGGCTGTATATGTGTTGCGTCCTTGACTTCCGCTATGTATTCCTTTACGGCGCGGGTGATGTCTGCTGCAATATTTGCCTTAGGGCGGGCAAATGAGGGAACGAACCAAGGGTAGCTGCCCACCAAGTCATGGTAAACGGCTACTTCCCCATCGCATGTTCCTCGACCGGCTCCTATGCCTATGGTGACAATAGGACAGGCTTTTGTGATAGCGGCGGCCACGCTGTGGCGCGTGCATTCGATGACGACGGAGAAAGCCCCGGCACGGACTACGACTTCCATATCCCGCATGATGGCTGCGGCTTCTTCGTCTGTTTTTCCATGCAGACGATAGCCGCCTTCTTCCTTAACTTTCTGCGGGAGCAGTCCGATATGTCCCTGTACGGGGATCCCGGCCTGCGTGATGGTGCGTATTTGCTCTTCAACGGCGACTCCTCCCTCGAGTTTCACGGCATCTGCTCCTACTGCCATGAGCGCCTTGGCGGTTGCCAGAGCCTGTTCAGGGCTGTCGTAGCTGTGAATGGGCATATCGGCTATGACTACGGCATTCTTCACAGCTCGTGCAACGGCTTCCACATGGTGCAGCATGTGCGCCAAGGTCACATGCGTTGTGTCCGGGTAGCCCAGCATCACCATTCCGAGCGAATCGCCCACGAGGATCATGTCTATCCCGGCTTCATCAGCCAAGCGGGCAGAAGGATAGTCGTACGCTGTCAACTCGGTGATGGGTTCCTTGCCCTTGAGGGCGGTGATGGCTGCTATTTTGTTGTTCATAGTCTGATTTTACAAATCAAAGGGTGTCACCTGAGGTCTATCGTTCGGCAGCGCCTCCAGCAGTTCGCTGACTGTTTGACTCTGTCCCGGCAGACGGAGCTGAGGGTCGATATCGCACAGCGGTCGGAGAACAAACTCGCGCACATGGGCACGGGGGTGCGGAAGGGTGAGTTCCGGGGTGTTGAGTATGGTATCACCGTGGTAGATGATATCGATATCGCAGGTTCTGGGGGCTCCGTAGGTACCTGTACGGACCCTCCCCAGCTTAGCTTCGATTCGCTGGCAGATGCTCAGTACATCCGCAGGGGGCAGCTCGGTGCTGATCTCCACGCAGGCGTTCAGGTACAGGGGGGATCCCGGAGGACAGCCTACGGGTTCTGTCTCATAGAGTTGCGAGAGCCTCAGATTACCGAATTCATCGGCAAGATGATCACAGACCGCCTCCAATGTGACCAGTCTGTCTCCCAGATTGGAACCCAGTGCTATACCGACTTTCTGCATATATGTATTACCCCGCACCGCCGAGAACGGGGGCGGTCGAGCACCCCGCTCTTTACGGTAAGTGGTGGATCTTATGTCAATCGTGGAAGCCGAGTACGTCCTGCATGTTGTACAAGCCGGCGGGCTTGTCCGCCAGCCAGAGCGCGGCACGCACGGCTCCGCTTGCGAATGTCATGCGGCTGGAGGCTTTGTGGGTGAGTTCCACTCGCTCGCCATCCGTTGCATACATGACGGTATGATCGCCCACGACATCTCCCCCACGCAGGGAGTGCATGCCGATTTGAGCCTGAGGGCGAGCCCCCACCAGACCATTGCGACCGTGCATGACGTCTTTTTCGTAGTCGAGCCCGGTGACATCACACACCACTTCTGCGAGCGTACGGGCCGTGCCGCTGGGGGCATCCAGCTTATGGTGGTGGTGCATTTCTATGATCTCGATGTCATAGTTCCGAAGAATGGCTGTTGCCTTGCGGGTGAGCCAGAAGAGGGTATTCACGCCGATGGAATAATTGGAGGCGAATACGATGGGAATCTGCTTGGCCGCCTCGGCTATGGCTGCTTTTTCTTCGGCTGTATGACCGGTGGTGCCGATGACAAGCGGCTTGCCTTGGGCAACGGCTGTTGCGAGGAGTTCCTGCGTGAACCCATGGAAGGAAAAGTCGATGCCGATATCCGCTTTCTGCATGGCTGCTGCAATATCTTCCCCTACATCGTGCGTACTGCCGAGTTCCGTTGCAGGATTGAGCTCCACAGCCTGCTTTACAGTCTGCCCCATTCGTCCGGATATGCCGGTGACGAGTATCTTCATCATATTCTCTTACAGTAGGTTATAGCTCTTAAGGAGGTCTGCGAGCTGTGCATGCTTTGACTCAGCAAGCGGAGCCAACGGCATGCGGATTTCCCAACTCATGTTGCCGCGCAGAGCCATGGCAGCTTTGATCGGTACGGGGTTACCGTCCAAGCTCATGAGTCCCTTCATCAGCGGATAGTATTTCTTCTGCAAAGCTAGTGCCTTCTTTCCGTCACCGGAGAGTGCGGCATCTACCAGCTCTTTCATTTCGGTTGGGGCCACGTTGGAGGTCACGGAGACCAGACCAACGGCGCCGCAGGAGATGAAGGGGACTGTCAGTCCGTCATCTCCGCTGAGTATGGCAAAATCTTCCGGGAGCGCATGAACCAGCTGATTGACGCGTTCCACGCTGCCGCCTGCTTCCTTGATGGCAATGATGTTAGGACAATCGGTAGCCAGTCGGGCTACGGTGTCGACCGCGATTTCGATACCACTGCGTCCGGGTATGCTGTAGAGAAGGATGGGCAGGGTCGTGGCATCTGCAATCGCCTTGAAGTGGCGGTAGACTCCCTCCTGGCTGGGCTTGTTGTAGTAGGGGCAAACCTGTAGGCTGCCATCTGCACCCATGGCTTCTGCAGCACGAGTCATCTCAATGGCTTCTGCGGTATTGTTGGAACCTGTGCCGGCGATAACCTGGCAGCGTCCGGCGGCAAATTCAATGGCCAGACGTATCACTTCCATGTGCTCGGCATGGGTCAGCGTGGGGCTTTCGCCCGTGGTTCCCACCGGGACGATGCCGTCAACACCGCCGGCTATCTGAGCCTCGACCAGTGCTCGGAGCGCCTCAGTGTCGATCTTGTTATCTTTGAAGGGGGTGACAATAGCTGTGTAAAGTCCGTAGTACTTCATAATTTCGCGTTCATTCTAGCACAATCTCCCGAAAAGTCACGCCTTTTCGCGTTAAAATTGATCTTCGTGTAGGTGCGGATCAAAAACAACAGGCAGGAATGAGCTGTTCCTGCCTGTTGTTTGATGAATCTGTTCGGTAGACTCAGAACGAGCGGCTGAAGCCGATGTTGGCGCTGTGGCTGTTAGCGTGCTGCATGAGCTCCAGGTTGTAAGCGGCGTTCACGGACCAGTTCTCGTTGAGGGCATGGCTGCCGCCAACGGAGAAGTTGATACCCGCACGCCCCGGGTTCGAGCCCTTGCTGCGGACGCCGCCGACCTCGGCGGTCGGGTTGTTGCGTACCATGTCGCCCACGAAGCTCAGCTCGGCATACATGCTGCTGCGGTCGCTGAACTTGTGACCCAGGCTCACACCGA
>JAZQCA010000014.1:0-10636 GCA_045545975.1 Akkermansia sp. | reverse complement strand
TACGATGTTTTATGGCCGCAGCATTGCGCAAAAACATGTTTCTCTCGCTATGTAGCCGGGAAAGGATAATGCCTTATGGTGGGCTTTCAGCTGATGAATATTTATATAAGAGCTTGTAAATTCAATAACTTTGTAAATTGTAAATGGTAAATGGTCAATCTGAAGAAAGTGTCATAATCCTAATGCGTTTGCCCTGACCTCCCCACCAATCGCTCCATAAAGAAAGCCCCGTCATCCGACGGGGCTTTCTCCAACTTACTACCTATGAAACTCGATTCCTCCTTTGGAATGACTGCCGGCGCTCTCTCCTTCACCGGTAATCGGCGGAACCGATGAAGGTTATACACGAGCGGGAGGGATTCTGTTCAAAAAAAACACGAAAAAATGTAATTTTTATTTATCGGGCTCATTCTCACCGGGAATAGGCGAGGGATCCACTTCATCCAATCTATTCTGCCAGAGGTAATAACGAGTTTGCGAAATAAGCACACCGGAGAGGCCGATCATGCAGATGAGGTTGGGAAGAGCCATCAGACCATTGGCAAAGTCCGCAAAATTCCAGACAATGGAGCTCTTGGGGATGATGCAGCCGACGAAACACATGATAACCCAGAGCACCCTGTAAGGCATGATGAGACGGGAGCCGCCGAGGTACTGGAGGGCTTTCTCGCCGAAGTAGGACCAACCCAGTAGGGTGGAAACCACAAAGGCCGCCAGGCTGAGGGTCAACATGGTCGACCCCAACGTGCCAATGCTGGCGAAGGAGTGGTAGGTGAGCAGCTCACCACTATCGGGGCTCACGGCGGGATCCGCCAGGATGGTGGTCGTGAGGGTGAGTCCGGTGAGCGAGCAGATGATCACGGTGTCCCAGAAGGGGCCGGTGGAGGCTACGAGAGCCTGCTGCACGGGATTGTCGGTACGGACAGGAGCTGAGATGATGGGGGAAGAGCCCATACCGGCCTCGTTCGAAAAGAGCCCGCGGCGCACGCCGCTTTGCATGGCGATCATAATGGTGGAGCCGATGAAGCCGCCGGCGGCAGCCTGATCGCTGAAAGCGCTGCGGAAGATGGTGCAGATGGCCGGCCAGACATATTCTGCATGTGAGCTCAGAAGGATGCCACACCCTACCATGTAGATGATGGCCATGGTCGGCACACAAGCTGAGCACACCCGGGAAATCCCCTGGAGACCGCCGATGAGCACGGCAGCTACGATGGAGGTCAGCACGATCCCCGTCACCCAGCCCGGCACGTTGAGAGCGCACTCGGTGAGAACCTGCGAGACGGCGTTAGCCTGGGTGATATTGCCAATACCGAGGGCTGCGACTGCCGTAAAGATAGCGAAGAGCACAGCGAGCCAGCGGCACTTCAGACCACGCTCAAGAGCATACATGGGACCGCCCAGGATGTTCCCTTGCGAGTCCTGCACGCGGTAGCGAATGGCAAGCAAGCTCTCAGCGTAGCGAGTAGCCATACCAAGCACCCCGGTTAACATGCACCAGAACACCGCACCCGGACCACCGGTCGCAACAGCAACCGCCACACCCACGATGTTACCTGTACCGACATTTGCAGCCAGCGAGACCATCAGCGAGCTGAACTGCGAGATTTGCCCCTCGTTCCCCTTTTGCCGCCGACCGAAGTAGTACTTCAGTGCCTTGAAAAAATACAGCTGCGGAAAACGCAGGATGAGGGTCAGGTACAGGTGAGTTCCCAGCAGCCCGAACAGCAGGATGTACCCCCACAGAAAGCCGCTGGCTTGTTCCAATATCGTGTCTATCGTCTCCAACATAAGTTATAACCCCCTCAGCATATCGCACAACGACCCTGAGGTCAAGCATAAACGCCCTCCGGCGGATATCTGCGGGAGGGCGTTTGGAGGTGACAGGGCTGTTATTTGGATATGATGACGGCGTTCGGTGACAGACCGTAGGTCTGCGGCTCGTACATGAGCTGGCCCTGAGCCGGAGGAGCGATGGAAGTACCGGCGCGTTTCACCCGGGCGTAGTAGGTCATGTTCAGCAGGTCACGACCGCACCAGCGGGTGCAGAAACCGCGCACACGATGGCTCATATACTCCTTGTGGTCGAACCAATGGCTCCAGGGGGTCCACTCCAGACCGGCAGCCTGGGAGGGGATGTTCGGATTGATGGCCTCCATGCAGGAGGGGAGATAATCCTCGAGCACGAAGTACTCCAGATCACGGTCGGACTTGGCGCAGGTGAGGGTCACCCGCACGACATCACCGACGTTGAAATCGCGTACTTCGCGCCACACCCCATCCTCGCCGCGTTTCTCGTAGATCCTGGTGATCTGCAGCCCCTTCTCCGTCACTCCGGGGTACTCCGTCTGCTCCGGGAGAGCCCGAGCCTTCATCGTGAGATAAACTGTACCCGAAGTGGGGGTGAGAACGGTGGGAACCTCACCGAGCGTGGCGGTTGCCGGGGGGGTGATGGTGGTCACGCCATTACCGAGCGTGAGCTGCTGGCCATCCTGAAGGGAGAGGGTAGCCTGAGCCCGGGCAGGCGGAGTAAGGCGCAGGTACTCGTGGAGGGCGATGAGCATCCACCCGCCATCCCAGGTGGAAGCATGGCGGTAGTCGTGACCGACGGCCCGCATCCACTTAATGAAGTGGGAGTGGCGGGCAAATGAGTCGCGATCCATCTCCGCGAGGAACCGCAGGGAGGCCACGGCGTAGCTCGTGCGCCACCAACAATGGCTGCCGAAAATGGCCGCCTGCTCGCTGCCCTTCTCGGCAGAGTTGAGTGCAGCGGAGAGAGCCGAGGTGATGGTTGCGCGGTCATCGAGAGTGCGACCGATGGCGTAAAGATCGAAGGGAGAGAATGCGACCTCGGGCTTTTTGCTGCGGGAGCGCTCCAGCTGGAGGCGCAGGTAGCTCTGCAAGCGCTGCATGCAATCAGCCGGTACATCAAATCCCTGCTGCTGAGCCAGGGTGAGGAGCAGCCCCACATAAGCGGAGGTCCAGGGGCTGCTCTCCCGGGCGCCGAACCAGAAGCTCATACCCCCATCCTCCTGCTGGCATTTGAGCAGCTCGCGGATGCTGCGGGTCACATAGCTGCGCGCCTCCCGGGGCTCCGTTTGAGCCATGATGGGGCTGAAGGGAGCCAGGCGATCGTAGAGCATCCACACCATCATAGCAGTTGCACTGTAATGGGAACAAGGATAGGGGCTGTTGTTCACCAGCTCCATGCAGCCGTCAAGGTGCAGCAGGGGATTGGCCGAAAGCAGGATCTCCATCTGTCCGCGGGTAGAGGTCGCAAGCTCGGGTGCCAGCAGGCCAGCAAGCTTGAGCGGCTCCTCACCGCCCTCGAGTACCAAGTGGTGAGCCTCGCGCAGCAGAGGAGCGGGGAACCGCACCCCGAAGCAGCCTTCCACGGCATCTCCGCCGGCTGCTGCCACAGCCTGCCATTGCAGCTTGCGCTCGCCTTCCTCAGTCGCCTTGTAATCGAAATAAAGGGTGGTGGTGGCACCCGGCTGCAACGTCACCTTCTGCGGGCAGTCGGCACCTTCCAGCGTGACAGTCCAAGTCTCCTCTGCCTCGGTGGCATTGGTAATGGTGAGCGGCAGG
The DNA here is from genome assembly GCA_045545975.1 of Akkermansia sp. Classification (GTDB taxonomy): domain Bacteria; phylum Verrucomicrobiota; class Verrucomicrobiia; order Verrucomicrobiales; family Akkermansiaceae; genus Akkermansia. The sequence continues at coordinate 7,048 of JAZQCA010000014.1, read as the reverse complement.
CGCAGGTGATCACCCAGGCTCATGAAGAGGGGAGTACCCGGAGTGAGCATGACGGGTTGATTGACGGTAAACTTGCCCTCGGCATTGCCGAAGGTTCTGCCATCAGCCCCGAGAGCCAAGGCAAAGACCTTGTAGGTGGTGAGGGTGTCCGGCAGGGTGACTTCGGTTCGGAAGTTCCCATCACCATCCACCTCGAGAGCGGGGCTCCACACGGCAACGGGTACAAAGTTGGTGCGCAAACGAGGGGGCGCCCCGGCGCCATCTCCCGCACCATCCGTACCGCTGCCTGCCACGGAGGGCGACGGCGCCGGCATGGCAACAGACGGAGCCTCGCAGGCCATGGGCTCGGCATATTCCTCCACCGCGGCGTCACGATCAACCATCGCCGTAGTATCCGCCATCCCGAATTCTGCGGGGCCATTCGCCCGCTTCATTTTCCTGGCGCCCTGTGCAGCCACAGGGGAATGGTAGGTCCGCATGCGGATAGGCATGGCGGGCAGGATCTTCCCATCCGCGCTCAGGCACTGACCGCTCCATATCCCCTCCAGCAGTTCCCGGACAGGAGCAGCCGCTCCCTCCGTTGCCAGCGTGAAATGCCGTGGCTGAGCTTCAAAAGCCCCCACCCATACCCGGGTGAACTCGCTGAGCAGGTTCGGCACCCGACCGGGGCGGACGGAGAGCATGCCCTCATCCACCGCGAAGAGAGTCACCTGCGCCGCAACCGGCTTGCCATCGGAGCTGAGCACACGGCCGCCGATCGAGAGTTTCTCCCCGGGGCGGACGGAGTTCTGCGGCAACTGCAACTCCACCGCCAGACAGGCAGACTTGTCCACTACTTCGGTACCTGCCGAACTTGCAGACAGCCGGCGGTAAAGTCCATCGACCTCATCCGGCAGCAGGAAGCTGACATACACCAGCCCCTTCTCTCCGGGAGCCAGCGGCAGGGTGTACTCATTCACCCCTTCCTTGACCTCCACCGGGGGCAGCGCACGACTACCCAGCACGGAGCGCAGCACCACAACCGCCCGACCGGCATGCGGCGAGATCAGAGTGGCGCGCAGGTTGTCGCCCTCCGGGCTGATCGTAGTCTGCAACAAGGCAGAGCGCCTACCGGGTACAACCGGCATGGGGCGGTAATTGCTGAACCGTGTTCCCATGCTGTTACCGGCAGGATCCTTCCCTGTAATCTCCACGATCCTGGGCGGAGCCAACCTGCCATGCTGAAGTTCCTCCTGCGGGAGATTCGCGAGGAACGCCTGCCAACGCTCACTCACCCCGGTCACGATTCCGTTCACGGAGTCGGCCGGCACCGTCAGCTCCGTCTCCCAGATGGTCAGGCGCACGAAATCACGGATGAGCACCCCATTGGGCAGCTCCCGAGTACGTGGCAGCTCAGAAAGGAGGCGCAGGTGTACTTGCTGATCGCGGGCAAGCACACGGGGCTCACCTCCCTTCTCCGTCACGGGGTAAAGGTACAGTCGCTCACCATCTGCCAGCTCCGCTCGGAAATCAGCGGGGAAGAACGCCTCCGAATTCCAGGGAAGAGCGCGCACCTCCTCGCGGTCATTGACCACCTCACCGCGCACACTTACGGAATTGTGTACCGAGAAGGGGTCCAGCCCCGGCAGCTTGTCGATGAACTCAGCCGTACCATCTTCCCCCAGCGTGAGGAGCTGCTCCTTCTCCACATGGGAGGGAGCACCATCCGTGCGCTGCGTGAATGAAGTCGCCACCTGCAGACGCACCTTGGCACCGCTCAGCGGCGTGCCATTCAGATCAGTTGCCGACACCTTGCAGGTGAAATGATCCGGACGCACCGGAACAAGCGTGAGCTGCGTGCTGCACTCGAAGGAGTCGCGCCGGAACTGCTGGCACTGCACATGGTGGTAAGCGCGGTACTTCCCGCTGTGAACCAAGATCCGGTAAGAGCCGATCACATCCTCGCCCTCCTCCGGCAGCTCAAAGTCGAAATCAAAGGCGCCATAGGAATTCACCGTCAACTGCTTGTCAATCAACACAGTACCATCAGGCCGCGAAATCGAGAGCGAAACCGTCTTCGTACCATCGAACGATGCCTCTCCCTGCGGGCTCACACTACGCAATATCCCCCGCAGATGTACCACCTCACCCGGGCGGTACACGCTGCGATCACTCAGCAGCTCCAGACGATGATCGCGGTCCATCCTCACATGGCGATCATTCCAATACAAGGCATTGTAATCGTCACCGCTCTGTACCACCAGCACCCGCCCCTGCCCGCGGCGGCGCTCAGACTGCACAGCCACCGGTACCAGCCCATTCTGCAGCTCCACCGGCTCCGCATCTTCCTCCAGCAGCCGACCCGCCATCACCGGTGAACCATCGCTCAGCCGGGTCACCACCACAGCCTGCTGCCCGGCAGACAGATTGAGATCTGTCACCTGCACCAAGTACCACATCTCGCAGTCAAATGCCTTCTCATCCGCCCTCACCTTACGGAGCTGGGCCATCACATCCTCCGAAGGCGTACGGCGCACGGCAAGAATATACAGCCCGGGAGCAGCTTCCCCGCCCACCAGAGAGTCCAGATCAATGACAGCCGTTCCCCGGTCCTGAGCATCGCCGGAGGGTAAGCAGATCTCCTGCTCCGCCCCGAAGCACACATCCTTCATCCGCGCCCGCAGAGCCCCGACCATCGGCACCTCGCGGCGCAGGCTCTTCACCCGGCGCTCAGCATAACGTACCTCTTCATTATTTGCCAGCTCCTTGTTTACCATGCGGCGTACCCTTTTGAGCGCCAGCACATAAAGAGCATCGCCCAGATTTTCCACTGCGGAGAAATCCTGCTTCTGCAACATCTCCGCATAGTTCAGGTACTGCTCAACAGTCAAATGAGCCGCACTGACATGCAGAGCACGCAGACCATCCGTGGGTACATGTAGCTTGTGCTCCCCCTTCAGCGGCAGCAGAGTGGAGCCATTCAGCCGCAGCTCCGGATGTTCCGGAGTGATCGACAGGCGCGCCGTCAAATCCTCGCGACTCTCCGCTCCCAACATGAAGCGGCTCCCCGCCTTCATCACCACATCCAGCACCTGTGGCACCTCGACATCTCCCGTCACCTGTACCGACAACGCGGCTGTATAGGGCGGATTGTAGCTGTAAAACTTCCTGTTCTCCCGCTCACCGGGCGAATGGGAAGGAGGTGTTGCCCGCACCTCCGAAAACTCCTCCACGGCAGGCGGCTGCAAAGTGAAGGTCAGGGACTTGCCATCCGACAGGGAAATCGTCTTGCTGCGACCATCCTCACTGCTCACGGCTGCACTCTCCCCCAATCGGAACTCCAGCGCGCGGAAAAACGGCACCAACTCGCTCTTAAGTATCGGAGCGCTCAGGAAAACATGCAGCACCCGCCCCGCCTTCTCACCATCGGCGGTACTTCTCAGGTATATAGCGGGCTGTGCAGGCAAATTGACACTATACTTCGAACCGACCAAATCCGTCCCCTCCCCGGGGTCTACCTGCAGCTCCCACTCGCGCTCACCGCCCAGCTCCTCCTCAGCCTGCACCAGCACATAGCCGGGTAAGGGCGAATCCAGCGTGAAACCCGCCCATTCCTCTGCCTTCACCTTCCACGGCTCCCGTTCCCCGAACAACGCGCGGAACACCCTGTCGGCCGGCACATGGCGCACCTGAGCCACCGCGGGAACACCCCTCACCGAGCGCCCATAGCGCTTGCTGTCATGCACCGGAAGATCATCGTTCACCACCTCGCGGAACACATAAGTCACCGGGCTCTTCTCCGAGAACTCAATCTGCGCCCTCGTCAGCGGCTCCTCCACATACACACAGGCAGCCGCCCTCGGCAAACCGGCATTCACCTCCAGCGTGGAGACCCTCTCCGGACGATAGCTGAACTCAAAGCTCGCCTGCGGCATCTGCTTGCCGCTCAAGTACTTGTCCGATCCCGGGCGGAAAGCCAGCCGGTAGATCGTACTGCCGTTGAAACCCTTTTTGTAGCGCAGCACCAGTCTGTCCTGGTCCACCCACTGAGCCTCGGGAGTGAAATCGGAATCGCCCGTTATATCGAAAAGATTAAGTCCCTTATCGCCCTCAGAAGCTGCGGGATTGTGAGCATTCTGAGTGACGCTGAGCGGCACCACCGGCTCATCGAACTTAATGACCAGCTCCCGATGATTATGACCATAGTGAACAGAATCCGCCATGGCCAGCCCCGGCAGCAGCGCAGAAGTGAGTATCAATTTATTCATCATACAGAAAAAAATCTTATTGGCGTGCTTACAGTCCATCCCGCCCGAAAAAGCGAGTACTCCTTGCATTTTTCCACAGAAAAGGGACGTTGTATCCACATACTAACACACACGCCCTGCATATCAAGCAAATTTTATGTCCGTTCCCGAGAATTCATTACCCTCGGGAACAGTTCAGACCCACCCGCGCACCGCACAGATGAGCCCTAACCGAAAATCACAAAATCACCCGGGCGCCACCGCCCTCAGCTCCGCCCCTGCTCCACCCAAGCCAGAAACTGCCGCAGAGCATCCGCGCGGTGCGAAATCTCATTCTTGCACTCCGGTGCCAACTGAGCCATCGTACAATCATACCCCATCGGAACAAACAAGGGATCATAACCGAACCCCTGCGCTCCGGCAGGAACCTCCGCAATGGTCCCTTCCACTTTTCCTTCGAACTCCGCCAGCACGCGTCCCCCCTCTGCCACACACATCGCGCAGACAAACCGTGCCGTCCGAGCCGTACCGCACCCCGCCAACTCACGGAGCAAGCGTTCATTGTTCGCAGCATCATTTCCATGCTCCCCTGCGTAGCGGGCCGACATCACACCCGGCGCCCCCCCCAGAGCATCCACACACAACCCGGAATCATCCGCCAGCACAAGCCCCGGCAGTACCGCTGATATCCCACAGGCCTTCAGCGCAGCATTCTCAGCAAAAGTCACCCCGGTCTCCTCCACCTCCGGAGCCGTCGGGTAATCCGCCAAGCTCCGCACCTCATACCCTGCGGGAAGCATAGCCCCAATCTCTTTCACCTTGTGTGAATTCCTAGTCGCTACTATCAATGTTGTCCTCATAATCAGTAAAATCCTGTTTATCACATTCCGGGCAGGCACACATCCTTCTTGAAGAAACGCTTCATGAAGAGAGAAATCACCACAAAGCCGAGAATCACCGAAAACGCGTCCGACACCACCTGAGCATACCATATCCCCGGCTCCCCCATCCACAGCGGCAGCACCGCCAGACAGGGCAACAGGAAAATCAGCTGTCGGGTCAGCGTGAGGAAAATACTCATCACAGGCTTGCCGATGGACTGGAAGAAATTGCTGATGACCATCTGCGAGCCCACGAAGGGGAAAACCAAGCTGATGACCGTGATCCCGTAAGAGGCAATCTCGATGATCTGCGTGGCATTCGCATCCTTCTCCTTCACAAACAAACTCACAATCTCGCGCGGGAACAACTGCACACACAAAGTACCGAACAAAGTCACCGCACTCGCGAACAACATGGCATAGATCAGCACCCGCCGCACGCGGCAGAACATCCCCAGCCCCAGGTTATAACCCGCAATCGGCTGCATACCCTGCGTAATCCCCGCTACAATCATCACAAAGAAGAAAATCACACGGTTCACCACACCATAGGCTCCCACCCCCATCTGACCATCGTAGTGCAGGAACAACTTGTTGAACACAAGCACCACCACACAGCCCACGATATTCAGCAAGCAAGGAGGAAGACCTATCGTACAAATCCTTCGTGTCAGAGGCCCGTTAATCGCATAAATCCCCCGGCAGAAGCGCAACACACTACTGCGCCGGCAGAAATGAGCCAGTACCCAGATCAGCCCCACTGTCTGCGCTGCTGCAGTCGCCAGCCCGGCCCCGGCAATCCCCCAATCAAACGTATAGATAAACAACGGCGCTATCGCCACATTCACCACCATCGAAATCAGCAAGCTCACCATTGCCTTCTTCGGGTAACCACTTGCACGCATCAAATGGTTCAGCCCGAGAAACACCGAATTGAACGGGAACCACAACATCAGCACCAACAGATAATCCACCGATGGCTGCAACGTGTGCTCATCCGCACCGAAAACCGACATGATCTCATCTATCCACGGCAGCGGCAGCCACCCCACCAGCACACTACTCACAAAGCTCAGCACCAGGCAATGCCCCAGTATACGCTCTGCACGCCGGTACTTCCCCTGCCCCAGCGCTATACTAGCACTCGCTGCACTTCCCAGCCCCACCAATGTCCCCACCGCCACCATCAGATTGATCACGGGAAACACCAGCGCCATCGCCGTCACCGCATAAGCATCGCACCACTGCCCCACATACATCGCTCCCACTATATTGTATATGGACATCGCCGCCATCCCCGTAATCGCCGGCAGCGAATAGCTCACCAGCAGCGGCCAAACAGGTCGCTGCTCCAGCTCCAGAAGTTTCTCATCCTTCGCCATATCACAGAATTTACTACCCCAAACCGAGATTGTCAAGAGAATGTGAGTAAGATTTACAGCACAGCGTCAGAAAATTCACGCTGCATAAATATCTGCCTGCTCCATGCGTACCGGAGCCGACCTCAGTCGGCGTAGGCCTCGGCGACCTGTCTGGGCGTAGACTGCACAGCAGACGAAGCCTGAAGCAAGCGAGCGATAGCGAGACGCAGAGACGGGTCGCGGGACCATAGCGGCTGCCCCGACGTGCGTGTATTGCGCCGACCTTCGTTAGTCCCGGCAGCTATCTACTCCCGGAGCCGACCTCAGTCGGCGTAGGCCTCGGCGACCTGTCTGGGCGTAGACTGCACAGCAGACGAAGCCTGAAGCAAGCGAGCGCCAGCGAGACGCGGAGACGGGTCGCGGGACCATGGAGCAACGGCTCATCCACCGCTGCGCTTGAAACGGAGAAGCCCGCCAAGCGTTAGCTTAGCGGGCTTCGTGGATCCTGGCAGCTATCTACTCTCGCGGGACCTATCGTCCGACTACCATCGACGTGCTGATGTTTCACTTCCGGGTTCGG
>JAZQCA010000013.1:0-25654 GCA_045545975.1 Akkermansia sp. | reverse complement strand
ACCCCTGCAACACCAACTGCCTGATCGCCATGCACAACGCCACCGGCATGCCCAAGGAGAACTTCTTCGCCATGACCATGCTCGATGAGTACCGCGCCAAGGCTCAGCTCGCTGCCAAGGCTGGCGTGGCTGTGTCCGACGTAACCAACATGACCATCTGGGGTAACCACTCCGCTACTCAGTACCCGGACTTCACCAACGCCAAGATCTGTGGCAAGCCCGCTACAGAAGTCATCACCGACTCCGAGTGGCTCAAGACCGACTTCATCAAGACCGTGCAGCAGCGTGGTGCCGCCATCATCGCCGCCCGCGGACTTTCCTCCGCCGCTTCTGCTGCCAATGCGGCTCTCATGACCGTGAAGAACCTCACCACCCCCACCCCCGAGGGTGACTGGTACTCCGTGGCTCGTTACAGCGATGGTACGAAGTATGGTCTGCCCGAGGGCATCATCTGCTCCATGCCGAGCCGCACCGAGGCTGACGGCTCACTCACCATCGTAGAGGGGCTGCCCATCGATGAGTTCTCCCGCGGCAAGATCGACGCCTCCTGCGCCGAGCTGCTCGAGGAGCGCGCCGAGGTTCTGGGCTGATGCCGATCTCGCCATTTCTCAAAAAAAATCCCGGAGCACTTGCTTCGGGATTTTTTTGCATTTACGATTCGAAGTATACAGAGTAAAACGCTTTAACGTGTCATTCTCCGGCATGTTATCTTGACGCTTCGCGCGCGCGGTGCTAGACTGGAGATCTACATACCATGGGCAAGACATTATACAGAAAAGTTTGGGACGCGCACACGGTTGGCACGCTGCCGGACGGGCGCACGCAGCTCTTTATCGCCACACATTTTGTACATGAGGTGACCTCACCGCAGGCATTTGCCATGCTGAGGGAACTGAACCTGCCCGTGCTGCACCCCGAGCGTACCTTTGCCACGGTAGACCACATCATCCCAACGGATAATCAGGCAGAGCCCTTTGCCGATCCCCGTGCTCAGACCATGCTCAATGCCCTGCGCGATAACTGCCGCGCAGCGGGGATTCGCCTGTTTGACCTGCCGACGGGCAATCAGGGGATCGTTCACTCCATCGGACCGGAGCTGGGTATCACCCAGCCGGGTATGACAATCGTCTGCGGCGACTCTCACACCGCTACCCACGGCGCCGTGGGTTCCATCGCCATGGGAATAGGCACTACCCAGGTGCGCGATGTGCTTGCCACACAAACCCTGGCCATGCTGCCGCTGAAAGTTCGTAATGTGCGCGTGGAGGGTACTCTGCGCCCCGGCGTGACGGCTAAGGACGTGGCACTCTACATCATCGGCAAACTCGGAGCGGACGGCGGACTGGGCTATGCCTACGAGTTCGGCGGCAGCGCCATCGAGGACATGGAAATGGACGGCCGACTGACCCTCTGCAACCTGGCTATCGAGGGTGCTGCACGTTGCGGCTATGTGAACCCGGATGAAAAGACCTTCGCCTACCTGAAGGGTCGCCCCTACGCCCCCAAGGGTGCCGCCTGGGATGCCGCGGTGGAACGTTGGAAGAGCTTCGCAAGCGACGCCGATGCCGAGTACGATGACGTTGTGATCTTCAAGGCAGAGGACATCGAGCCGACTGTCACTTGGGGTATATCGCCCGATATGAGCATAGGCATCAACGGCACCGTCCCCTCCCCGGATGATGCCCCGGATGCCGAAACCCGCAAGGCACGACAGACGGCGCTGGAGTACATGAAGTTGCAGGCAGGTCAGCCGCTCAAGGGCATGCCCATCAACGTGGTATTCATCGGCTCCTGCACAAACGGCCGCATATCCGACTTCCGTGCTGTGGCTCCTCTGCTGAAGGGGCTCCGGGTGGCAGAGGGAGTGAAGGCGCTGGCCGTTCCCGGCTCTCAGGAGACCGCCCGCCGGTGCGAGGAGGAAGGCATAGCCGACATCTTCCGCGCAGCCGGTTTCGAGTGGCGCTTGGCCGGCTGCTCCATGTGCCTGGCCATGAACCCGGACAAACTGAAGGGTGACCAGATCTGTGCCAGTACCAGCAACCGTAACTTCAAGGGTCGTCAGGGCAGCCCCACCGGCCGCACACTCCTCATGAGCCCGCTGATGGCAGCCGCAGCAGCCGTAACCGGCACCGTGGCCGACCCCCGCGAGGTATTCGACATTCGTTAATCATCAACCATTTTCTCACTCACATGCCCCTCAACAAAATCATCTCCATCACCGGCAAGGCTGTCCCCGTACCCGGGGCCGATATGGACACGGACCGCATCATCCCCGCGCGCTTCCTCAAGTGTGTGACCTTCGATGAACTGGCAGGTACCATGTTCTACGATGAGCGATTCCACGCCGATGGCACCAGCAAAGGCCATCCCATCGATGCCCCGCAACACGCCGGAGCTGCCATCATTCTGGGCGGCGAGAACTTCGGCTGCGGCTCCTCCCGCGAGCACGCCCCGCAGGCCATCAAGCGCAGCGGGGTGAAGGCGGTCGTAGCCGAGAGCTTTGCCGAGATTTTCTTCGGCAACAGCTCGGGAATCGGCATGCCCTGCGTGTGCGCCTCGCATGAAGACCTGCAAACCGCCTTGCAAATCACCACCGAGCAGCCTTCTACCGAATGGAAGCTCGACCTCGCCACCATGACCCTGAGCTGCCCCGCCGCCACCCTGCCCGTCACCATGCCTGCCGAACCGAGGGAGGCGCTTATGCAGGGCCGCTGGGATGCGGTGGTAGAGCTGATGAATGCTCCCGAGGCCGTGGCCGCTCTGGCAGCTGCTCTGCCTGCCCCTGCACTCTCGTAAAACCCGCTCTGTTCATGCTGGCCGCCATCACCCCCCTGATTGCCCGCGGCGTGATCGACAACACGCTGCAAGATCTCATCGACCTGCGCCTGTGGTGTACCGATGGGGCAGAACCGTTGCACCTGCGGATGCGCGGTAACTGTCTGCGTGATATTGCGGGCTGCAGACTGGAGTTCACCCATACGGCGGCAGGAAGCCCCCCGGCGGAAATGCCGGCACTCATCGCGGAGCTGCGGCGCTCGGCCGGTACGGCGATCATCGCCGCCGGCGACATCACCTTCTCCCGCCGCGTGGTCGAGCAGGACAACCGCCAAGGTGTAGGCAACCGCCTTTACATCGAGTTCTTCGTCCATGACAGCGTGCGCGTGCTCATGGAGTTCAGCGCAGTAAGTTACACCCTCTCCCTGCCCCAATGGGAGCAAAGCTGGGAGGGAGACAACCTCCAGTCTCTCCTCAACATGGAGGCTCTGCGTGCCCATGTGAGACTCAATGTGGAGAATTACCGCGGTCCTGCCCTGACCGGGCTGGGGGAGGACATGCCGCCCTGCGACTGGGACTACCGGCTCAACCGGGCAGAAGCCTGCATGGCAATCTACCCCAGCATACATGAGAAGTATGGTCCCATTCCCGGCGGCTATCTCTCGGCGGCTTTCGTGATGGACAGATCTGCCTTCCTCGGCAGAATAGCCACCGAGGAGGAGGCTGATCTGCCCCCGGATCAGGAAGTCATCAATCATGACTGGGAAGTGATCGACTTCATGCACCCTTACGAGCAGGAGATCCGCTTGGCCATGCACCATCCTCTCTTCGAGGAAACCTCGCGCATGACCGCCATCGTGCAGGAGAAACTCATCCGCAGTGCCAACGTGCAGAAGCTCAGCAGCGACTGCGCGGCATTCCTCTCGCTCTACGCCACCATCGTCACCCACACCCTCTCCACACTCATGCTCACCGGCCAGGAAAGCTACTCTTCCGCTCTTGCGGCAGAACGGATGGAGGCACTCTGCCGACGCCTGACCCGACTGGCCCGGATGCTCGACAACCTGCCGCCGGACTGTCGCCCGGCGCTGCAAGAGGCGGCAGAATCTCTCATGAAGAACATGCGCCTCTTCATCGCCTCCATCCCGGGTTGACTGAACAGGCTCCACCCCTACTGATCCGCCTATGTACATGGCTCAGGAGCGTCGGCAGTACATCCTCAGGCTCATTGAGCAACGGGGCAGCATACGCACGGCGGCTCTTGCACGAGATCTCGGCGTGACTGATGAGACAATCAGGACAGACCTCGTGGAGCTTCAGCGCCGAGGGCTCGTCCAACGGGTGCATGGTGGTGCCAGGTACACGATGCCCCCTACCCCGGGAACAGAGGATAGCCCCCGTCTGGATGTGCAATTGGCTGCTCTGGCAGCCGCCCACATCCGCCCCGGCACCCGGCTCTATGTGGACTCCGGTCCCTTTGCCCGAGTGCTGGCGGCACGCCTGCAGCCCATCCCCTGCACCTTTCTCACCCCGGCTCTCAGGCTCCTCTCTGCGCTGGCACCGGCTGCCATTCCCCACAGGGTGATCGCCCTCGGGAATGAGCTCGACAAAAGCAGTGGGCTGCTCTGCCATCCTTCCCCGGTACAGTTGCTTAGTAACCTGCGCCCGGACATCGCCATCCTCACCCCCCCGGCTCTGCAACCGGAGCAAGCGCTCTACAAGCACGCCGTCCAGGCCTGCTGGGCAGAAGCCGCCGCTCGTACAGCCAATTGTTGTCTGCTGGTTGTCCCCTCGGCGGCTCTCACCGCCACTGCCACCCATAGTGCGCCGCTCCCCGCCTACCGCCTTATCACCGAAGACAATGTCCCCGGTACCTTCTCCCACCTGCCCCTCGAAACCGTTCCCTACATTTCCGAGGATTCCTTCCGGGACTTCGACTTCTGACAAACTAGCCCCCATTCAGGGCAAACGCATTAGGCAACGAACCTTGTAAGTTCTTTATTTACAATGTACAATTTAGCATTTACAATTTTCTAATAAAACATCGGCCTGAGTGAAGCACGATGTTCTATGGCCTCTGCATTGCGCAAAAATATGTTTCTCTCGCTATGTGGCCGGGAAAAGATAAGACCTTATGTTTTGCTTTCAGTTGATGAACATTTATATAAGAGCTTGTAAATTAAATAACTTTGTAAATTGTAAATGGTAAATTGTCAATCTGAAGAAAGTGTCATAATCCTAATGCGTTTGCCCTGAGACGGGAGTTTTGAGTCAATCCCATCAGGACTGCAAATAACTCGCCGGAGTAGCCATCTCTGTCATCACGATGCGGAAACCCGTTCTGCCGCTTGTTCGGTGCTCCCCCCATTCCACTCTCGTGAAACACTCACAAAGCGTCATCGTATGCCCGGGTTCAATTCCCGTTACCCCCTCCAGCAGCTGCTCCAATACTAAGGTCAGAGGTTCAAAGGGGTTCAGTTTCCTCTTCGCAGCCACACGCTGCGGCACCACAATCTCAACCTCAGCCAGCCCATAATCCGCCATACCCAGAGTACCGATGAGGAACGCCCCGTCCTCACCAAGCCCCAAGCGAGCCCCTACCAGATTGAGCGGAGATATACGGAACGAGCACCTACCATGGAAACGGCTACCTATAAACTGCTGGAACTGCAGCCCCACCACCCCGGGCAAAGCCGCCACACGCCGCAGAGCCATACAGCCGCGCTCCGCCACATCCACAGGATCCTCGCCCTCGCGCCCCGTAACTACCACCTCCACATAACAGGTATGGCTCTCGATGGCAGCTATGACCTCATCCTTCAGGGAACTGTCCTTCAATAAACTCTGCTTCTCTGGCGCCACCCAGGGCTCCGCATGCGGCGCCACTCTCACCCCCAGGGGCAAGCTTCCCATGACAGGCGAGAGATCTGGCATATCCCCCGCTATGAACCCCCTCCCCCTGTACTCAGGTAAGGGAACCTGAAGTGAGCGACCACGCTTACCTCCCAGCTCCACGAGGCGCAAGCGCAGCTCGCGCCCATCCTCATAACCCACATGGGTCTCATCGTAGGCGAGATCCAACGCTGTATTTCCTGCATCCGAACGGACGTTTATATCTGCGCCCTGCTCCAGCACCAGGTAATCCAGCATAGCCAGAGCCGCCTGCTGATCACGTCCCCAGCCATAGACCACTCCATGAAGAGCCCCCTGCCCATGCACCTCCCTCCGCTGAGCGGCCGTAAATACTTCCCCCCCAAACTCCACCAGCACTCGAGCGTGCTCCACCTTGCCGTAAATAGCAGCTCTCAGCATGGGGGCCTCCGGCTCAGCTCCCGGAGTCATCCCGGCCTTGAGCAACAGGCGCAACATCTCCGGATCAGCCTGCTCCACCGCCACGCCCAACATACCCAGCTCCCCGGTCTCCAGCACCCTGACCTGCAAATGTGCCGCGTCCCCCAGCTCCAGCAGAACTTTCATGCACTCGGGTTCATTCATCATCACCGGCAAGGGCAGCAAGGGAGCAAGAGTGGCATAATCGTCGTCTACCAACAGCTGGCGATGTTTCTGAACCAACGCGCGCAAACCATCGGCATTCCCCCGCTCAATCGCTGCAATCATCTTCCGCGTGGCCCCGGTATATCGCAGCCAATGCCACAGGAAACTCACCGCAAAATACAAGAGTACCCCACCCAGAAACACCACCAACATGTTCGAGTCCTCACTCATATCGTAACAAAACACCTTGCATTGTCAAACAAAGCCCCGCACCCCGGAGGGCAACTGAAAGGCGCCACTAAAAAGCTATTCAGATCGGATTTTTTTATGGTTATCGAACAAGTAACGCATCATATCAACATAGTGCTTCGGCAGCCAGATAATAGTATACGATATCCCGGACGGATTATTTTTTTCTCCAAAAGCCGGGACATATATGTCAGGCAAATTCAAGATCGTAAAGGAAGAAACCTCTAGGCACGATTTGATACAACCGAAGTATTTTATCTCAGTCAGCTGTTGATCCCACATATTATATGAATCTGCCTGCAGCAGAACGGCAGGAACCCGCAATCCGGCTTGATGCGCAGGGCTAATCACATTGAGAGGCTGCAGTTTTATAACCGGGGTAAACTCTTCTTTCTTTCCGCATTTGAAGAGTGCCCTTGCTTCATCCGGCGAAGGCATATTGGGAATGTTCGTGTAAAAGAAGAGCGGTAAACGGAAGATTCCACCAGGCTCCTTATCAAGTATAGACTTGCATTCAGAGACAAACCGGCGAGTTTCCTCCTCCCCCAGCAGATCATCAAGTGCTTCCAGATATATTCCGATGATCTCATATCGAATACGGCAGACCTCTTCCAATGAGCTTCCGCTGCCTTTGGGCCTGCTCAACCAGGGAAAAGCATAGCTCATTGTTGCAGCCTGTTCTTCAATATAATAACCATTTTTTGAAAAAAACAAGCTATTCACCCCATTCATCTGACATTCTCCTACAAAGTTCAGGTAATTGATAACATCCTCCTCCTGAATTGCCGGCAGAAAAAAGAATTTCTTGCAGTGCTGTATGGCTTTTTCATGCTCATTTTCCCGCATCAGTTGATTGAACACATGATAGTGAGCATGGTACAATGCCAGCAGATCAGAAAACCATGAGTCATATCCATCATAAAGGGTCGAATAGTAGCCATATTTACTACCACCACCTGTAATAAGATGATCAAAAAAGGAGGTTTTATGTTCAGGTCTGATATTCAATATCTCATTGATATACTGAGTTTCAGTATTCTTATCTCCAGATATCCCATTGAGAATGGCATAACAGAGTTTTCTCATGGGAGATGCCGTAAACAAATCCTTCTCCCTTTCCAGAAGTAACTTCAAATCTTCCGTCCTACCCTCTCTTATGTACAAGCTGGCTAGCAGAGAAGCCAAGGAAATATCCTGCCCCGGGGCGGCACATGCCAATGCCTCTTCGTATAACCTTATCTCATCAGGGGTATCTTGTTGAAGCCTTGCCTGATTGATCAGTTCCTGGCATCGCTCCGCATCCTCATCGCTACAGTAGATCAGGATTGCTACCAACAAAACAGCAATACCGGCTACTATCTTCTTAGCATGTCGTTTTATCATATGCATATTGGTATCCCTCGTACTATTGGCATCTTCTCAAGAGCAGTCTTCCAGTTACTTGGCTCACTGACATATTTTCTCATACTCTCAGAATGTTCGGCGGGATTGATAACACGATAAACGACACATCCAGCTCCGGCTCCGGCAACCAAAGCAACGACAAAGCCAACCCTTGCCAAAAAAGTTTTACTGTTACTTCTGCTCCCTGACATCGCTTTTTTACCTACATTTACCAGAAAGGCACTTGATGAAGCCATGAAACCGATATCACTCAAATTCTCTTTACGCAAACCGGGGAAGATAAAGTTGAGCTTCTGATCACTTTGAAATTGAACCTGCTTACTCTTGTTATCATAAACCGCTATTTCAGTTCCAAGGTCATATATGAAGACGCCATCTACCCCCGACACACCTCGCAAGTTAGCAACCATCAACTCATATTGCTCGGACGCATCCAGTTCTCTATCAGCATACCACTGATAGAGAAATCCAAGACCGGCCATAAACAGCCAAATGGCAACAATTACACCAACCAGCCCACAACAAGCGAGAATGCCCCCCCATATACCATTCACTTCTTTTTTCGTATATTCCCTCAACCTCCGCTCAAACGCTCCGGGATATTCATGATTATATTTTATCTGGTTATGGTACTCCAGACCCCTTGAACGCAAACATTCCGGCAAATCATCGGGAGTCAGTTCACAATTAAATATCAGAGGAATAATTTTAATACCATTATCCAAGGCTTTTTCTATCTCCGTGTAGTAAACATCCTCATCTTTCTCAGCGTTGCTTTTAGAGCGGAAACTGTTTTCCGTAACGATCAGAATGAAAAAATCCACCTCTTGCAAGCGTTCTTGTATGAGTTCCGGGTATTTTCCCCGGGGCATACTCACAGTATCCATGAATATATCCTCATCGTTAAAATCCTTCAGCAGAACATTTCTGACCAGATTTGCAGGGATAGCCCCATCCGAGCGTCTGTAACTAATGAACACCTTGCTCATACCCTATTCTTTCTGAGATAAACTTCTTTATTGATTATTTGCCATGTGCAGCAACTTTCCCCACAAGCTCCGGCAGCACACATATTCCCCAGCCCATATTCACGGAATTGTAGTAATAAGACGAGAAACGTGCAGGATAATCCACGATTTGCTGCCAAGGCCGCAGAGCAACGTGGGCAAACAAATCGTTCTTGTAATGCGTCAGCAAATTCTCCCGGATCTGTTGATCTGCGGTCTGCAAGAGGCGCTGCTCCTCATCCGGGGAAAGGGGACGGTAGCCAACATAAAATTTCTCCATACACCATCTGTTGTGCTCGACTTTGGCGAGGTCATAGCGCCCCTTACGAGCGCACTTGTACAGGTTGAAAAACGAGGCGTTTTCCGAAGTGCCGATACAGCGCAACTTCATGGCACGAGTGATTGCGGAATAATGGTTAGAGACAGATTTCCAACGCATCATATCCTGAAGTTTGGCCTTACGATTGGCAATTGCCTTCATTTTCAGTTCTTTGCCGGACTGCTCGCTCTTGCAGTCCCATACATAAAGGCAAGGCTCCATGTAGGGAGTCATGGGATCCATCGTCTGCGAAAGTTCCAATTTTCCATTCAGCATGCCGAAGGGCTTGACATTTCCGTACTGAGTCCCTGCCTGCTGAGCCAGAAGAGACAACAACCCATAGCCGACTTCCTGCTGAACCAGAACCGAGACAGGAGCAATCCCATCACCGGCGCCATCACTCGCACGGTAAAAAGACTGAGGGAAGCTCATTGCCAGGGTAAGCGCTCTACGGGGATCCGGCAGACACACAGCCACCGTCAGATAGGCATTTTTTTCCTCCACAAACGACTGCAATAACTTTCTAAGCGAAAGGCTCTCGGCATCCCCCTGCACAAAATGAAACTCCGTATCGAGCCAGGCATTTTCCCTGTTTTTCTCATCGCGCACCACCGGCTCCTCCACCCCCAAAGGCTCGTCAGCATACTCCGTATAGGTGTAGTAGGCATGTCTGAAGAGATTTTCGTGCAGGTTAACGTAGGAGTTCATCTCGCGCCTGGCATGAATATCTATCATCGTGATACGCGTGCGGTGCTGAGCATCAGCATTCGGAAAATGCAACTGAAGAGCCGCCTCGGTCACCAGGCTCATGCCCATGCGGGACATGCCGATGACAACAAGATGGACAAAATTCGGACTGTCGGCTGCAATCCCCCCCCTGTCCAACGGCAGGTAATGAACATTCTGAGCCGGAGAAACCCGATTGCCCAATACCATCTCGGCCCACTTCTTATGGATACTGATCGGCTCTACATAGAGGTGATCAAAGTTCACATTCTTGAACACACCAAGGAAAAGGATGTAGGTATGATAGCGCTCCAAGAAGATTCGACAGGTCTTCTTTTCTTGCGGATTCCCCTCCGTAACATATTCGTGCATCAGCGCATTCATGAGCGTGAGGGTCTCGAGGTTGCGATCGTCCTGATCCGGTTCCCTATAATCTCCCATGAGGAATATTTCACGACAATTCGGCAGACAAAGTTTCTCCAGGTCCTCTCTATTCGTGCGATCACCATGTATGAATATCAACTTATTATAATAATTTCCGGGCAATTGTGCAGAGATTCTCTTACGCAGTTCCGGGATGGGTTCCCGGGTCAACACAAGAACATCCGGGAGAACCGCAGCCTTTTTCCCCTCCCCGCAAGTTGCGCAATCATCGAGAATATCCTCCAGTACCGGAACCAGGAATACCCCGCTTCCGATGACGACATAATGATTCCTAAGGTGTGAGTAACTCTCTTCACCCTGATCGATCGAACGAATTTTATTCTGCAGCAAATTGACAAAAAGCGAGACAAAGAAACCGGCAAAAATCAAATAGCCAAACATGGCGAAAAACATATTCGCAAAGTGGTAGGGGATATTTTCATCTCCCTCCTCGACGGGCGCTGCAGAATCCCCCACCTGCGAGCCGGAACCGGTCAGATCCGGAATATCCGGGTAGACCGGAGTGAGAAACACCTTGAGAAACTTGAGATCCTTACCACCCAGCGCCTCCTGCAACCAACCAATATGATCCACGAAGTAAAACACTAAAGACGAGAGCACCACCACCCCAAAACATATAGCGGATGTCCCCCATACCCCCATACCGGGTACCCTGCGGTGCCACCACAGCCGACATCTGTTCCACAGATAAGTGAGAACAGTGACGATAACAGTCATGAAGGCCGCAACCCCCAATAAATTGACGAGAGATTTCATAGGTACAAGTATTTACTCTTCTTCCTTAATCCGTGTGATGGTATACCCTCTGGCTATCAACAGTCGCAACGTTTCCCTCGCGGATGAGCGGTCATATTCCTTTTCGTCCTCAGGCAATTGAGCATAAGGCACCAAGCAGGGGTGCTCCCGGCGGGAATCATCCCGGTATAATCCGTAGCGCCACCCCTGGCGAATGCGCCCGTCTGCCCATACATCGTGCAGGTGCTCCGCGAACAACTCCACCAGTTCCGTCAACTCGCCGGGAATGGCAACTGCACTCAAGTCCGCAACTGCAGGAACATAAGTCGTATTTCTCTGATGGTCCTTTTGCACGCATCCGATTCTACCAGCGCATGCATGTAACGTCAAGTCAATATATAAGAGATCTTCAAAACATGATCGAGAACGAATTCGCAACGTACACAATAAAGCCTTGTCGGAGGGGCATCGCGCGCGTATAATGCCCGCATGCCAACGGTCAATTTGTCTCTCGGAGCTCGCTCCTACAGCGTACATGTCGAAAACAACTCGCTGGACAGCGTGGGGTACCTCACGGGGCGCCTCCGCTTCCAGGGCAAAGCCGCCATCATCACCGACAGCAACGTCAGCCCGCTGTACGGTCACCAGGTCCAGCGGAGCTTGGAAGACGCCGGGTACGGCACCTCACTCCACATATTTGAAGCCGGAGAACAGAGCAAAAATCTCAGCACGGTCGAGCACATAGTCAACGAGATGGTTGCCGAGGGGCATGACCGCAGCAGTTTCGTGGTTGCGCTGGGCGGTGGAGTGGCAGGAGACATGGCCGGGTTCATCGCCTCCATCTACTACCGGGGAATCCCCTTCATACAAATCCCCACAACAGTCATGGCACAGGTGGACAGCTCAGTTGGCGGCAAGACAGCCGTGGACATAGCCGCCGGCAAGAACCTCATCGGTGCCTTCCATCAACCCGCCCTCGTAGTGGTCGACCCCACGACCCTGCTCACCCTGCCCCCTCGCGTGCTGCGGGAAGGCATGGCCGAGATGGTCAAACACGCAGCCATCCGCAAGCCCCGCATGCTCCATACCCTCCGGGGACTGGCCGATGAAATCGACCTCGGCTTCACCCTCAACACCATCGATCGCCTCCCCTCCATCATCGCAGAGAATATCGCCATCAAAGCTGAAATAGTCGAGGAAGACGAGAGAGAAACCTGCGGTGTGCGTGCCTTCCTGAATCTGGGGCATACCCTGGGGCATGGGATAGAGGCCAGCGTACCCTATGGTGAACTTCTGCATGGCGAGGTCGTGAGCTTGGGCATGCGCGGAGCACTCATGCTCTCGCGCAAGTACTGCGGGCTCTCAGCAAGTGCCGAGCGGGAGATACTGGATACTCTTGCAGCCCTCAACCTGCCGCTCATCCTTCCCTCACAAGTAGAGCCGCAACGAGCGCTGAAGTTCACCGCGACCGACAAGAAGTTCAGCGGCGGGAACATCCGCTTTGTCCTGCTGAAATCCCTCGGAGAGCCCGTACTCTCCGAGGAAGTGACAGGAGAGGATCTTGCGGAAGCCATGGAGCTGCTCACCAACCCGTTGCAAGCCTAACCCGGCGAACCTCATCCATCCATCTTAACCGAAAATCACCACCATGACCGACCCCAGAACCACACAGCTCGCCCAGAGCCTCATCAAGCACTCCTGCCGCGTACAGCCGGGAGAACATGTCCTGCTGGAAATCATCGATGCGCCCGATGAAATCGCCATCGAGCTCATCCGAGCCGTGCGCCAAGCCGGTGGGCACCCCCACATCAACCTCCGCCACAGCCGCGTGACCCGTGAGATGCTGGCAGGAGCCACCGATGAACAGTACGAAAGCATAGCCCGTCTGGAACTGGCAGAAATGGAAAACATGGACGCCTACATCGCCATTCGCGGCGGGTGTAACAGCTTCGAGAACTCCTCCGTCCCCGCCCCCGCCATGCAACTGGCCATGAGGCACATGCGCCCCGTTCACAACCGGCGCGTGTGCAAAACCAAGTGGTGCGTGCTGCGCTGGCCCACCCCCAGCATGGCACAGGGAGCCGGCATGAGCACGGAGGCCTTCGAGGACTTCTACTTCCGCTGCTGCCTGGCCGACTACGACAAGCTCCGGCAAGCCATGGACAAGCTGGCAGCACGCATGATGCAGACCGACCGGGTACACATCATCGGTCCCGGTACGGACCTGACATTCAGCATAAAGGGCATGCCCGCCATCCCATGCGCCGGGGAAATGAACATCCCGGACGGCGAGGTCTTCACCGCACCGGTGAAGGACAGCGTGAACGGCACCATCCACTACACCGCACCCACCCTCTTCCAGGGAATTCCCTTCGATGGTATACGCCTGACCTTCAAAGATGGCAAAATCATCGAGGCCCACTGCAACGGCAACGATGAGGCACTCAACAAGATCCTCGATTCCGATGAAGGAGCCCGCTACATCGGTGAGTTTGCCCTCGGTGTGAACCCCTACATTCTCAAGCCCATGCGCGACATCCTCTTCGATGAGAAAATCGGTGGCTCCTTCCACTTCACTCCCGGGCAAGCCTACGAAAACTGCGACAACGGCAACCGCTCCCAGGTACACTGGGACATGGTGTGCATACAGCGAGCTGACTACGGAGGCGGGGAAATCTATTTCGATGGTGAGCTCATCCGAAAGGATGGCATCTTCACCGATCCCGAGCTTGCTATCCTCAACCCCGTCACCGATTAACACGCCATGAAAGATCCTCGTTATCAGCAGCTTGCAGAACAGGTCATCGGTTATGCCGTGCGGGTACAGCCCGGAGAGCGCGTCAATCTCCGCATGCTCGACATACCGGATCCCATGGTGGTGGAGCTCATCCGAGCGGTGCGCAGAGCCGGAGGTATCCCCCATGTGGATATCAACCACGCCACTATCAACAAAGAACTTCAGCTCGAAGCCACCGAGGAACAGTACGAGCTGGAAGGCCGCTACCGTCTGCAGAAAGCCCAGGATATGGACGTCAACGTTGTTTTCTATGCAGATCACAACAGCTTCGAAAGCGCAGATGTCCCCGCGGAGCGCATGAAGATCGTCAGCAAACACATGAAGACCGCCAGCGATCTGACAGTCAATCAACGCAAGTGGACCGTCCTCGCCTGGCCCACTCCAGCCATGGCACAAGCCGCCGGTATGAGTACCGAAGACTTCGAGGACTTCTATTTCCGCTGCTGCCTGGCCGATTACGCTACCATGAAAGAGGGCATGCAGAAGCTCAAGTCCATGATGGAAGCTACGGATGAAGTACGGATCATCGGACCGGGTACAGACCTTCGTTTCAGCATAAAGGGCGTACCGGCCATCATCTGCGCCGGCGACTGCAACATCCCCGATGGTGAGGTCTACACAGCACCCGTGCGCGACAGCATCAACGGCACCATCACCTACAACGCCCCGACCATCTACCACGGCATCCCCTTCGACGGAGTCAGTTTCCGCTTCGAGAACGGCAAAATCGTCGAAGCTCACTGCAACGGCAACGACGAGGCTCTCAACAAGATTCTCGACACAGATGAGGGCGCGCGCTACATCGGAGAGTTTGCCCTCGGCGTGAATCCCCATGTGCTCAAGCCCATGCGTGACATCCTCTTCGACGAGAAAATCGCAGGCTCCTTCCACCTGACTCCCGGACAGTGCTACGATGAAGCGCCCAATGGCAATGAATCTGCCATCCACTGGGATCTCGTCTGCATCCAGCGCCCGGAGTTCGGGGGTGGCGAGATTTACTTCGACGGCAAGCTCATCCGCAAAGACGGAGTATTCACTGACCCTGAGCTGGCTCTTTTCAACGCAGCAGAATAACCCCGCGGCACTCCGAGCATGAAAAATCCGCACCTTATCCGCCGCCTGACCCATCATCTCCTGCACAAGCGCCGGTGCTACATTACCATGGCTCTACTCCTTGTGCTGGGTATGTGGCTCGTCAAACAGGCAGGAGAATGGGAGGCGCAACAGCTGGAGTGCAACGTCACCCGGCTCCCGGCAGAAGCGCTGCCGGGAGCCGGCCCGCTGAGAATTGCCCAGATTTCCGATCTGCACAATTCACCGGATCTGTTCCGGAAGGGAATCGACTATCTACGAGAAAAGAAACCGGATCTCATCGTCTTCACCGGGGATCTTGTCACGGCCGATGCCCGTTTTCGCCGCACCCGGTGGGCCATTGACGGGTTCCGGGAACTTGCTGCTATCGCACCCACAGTGGCCATTCTCGGCAACCACGACTACGAAAAGCTCGAGCAGGTCGAGCGCGTGCTGCAAACAGCCGGCATCCCCCTGCTGCGCAATCAAAGCCTCAACTGGCGCACGCCCTCCGGCAGCATGCTCTGCATAATCGGACTGGGCGACTGGAACGAAGGAGATGAGCAACCATGGCGCTGCATGTTACCGAACGGCCGACAGGACAAACCGGTTCTCCTGCTCTCCCACGATCCGGAAAGTCGCTGGCTGCTCAGGGACTATGACTGGGACCTCATGCTCTCCGGCCACACCCATGGAGGGCAGATAGGGATCCCCTTCACCGGCATCTGCCTGAGTTTCCGCTCCTCCATGCCGGCGGGGCTCTATCCCTTCGATGGAGGGCGGCAGGTCCACGTCTCACGCGGCGTAGGCAGCATCTTGAACATGCGCTTCTTCTGTGCTCCGGAAATCAACCTCATTGAGATTCAGCCGGAGAACTGACCGGCGCTGCTGCGGGGCTCGGCTCCACGGCAGGCTCCTCAACGGGGAATAATTCTGCCACCGATTCCGACCACATATAATAGGCTATAATGCCATATACCACCGTAAGCACCACCCCGACGAGGTTCACGATCCTGCCCAGCGAGCGCTCCGGCACCACAATCCCCAGCAGGTAAACGGCAAGGGCCGCAATGACGGACACGGAACTCCACGATAATGTGCCGGCGATGTCGTGATCGTTGAATATGAAGTTCAGCACCGCCGGAAAGATGCCCAACATGGCAGCCGCACCCACGGCGTCCCATTTTCCGAATGCGTTGTAATCCTCCGGCTCCTCGCTCATACGCCGCTCAGTATACCTCCCGATCTCCTGTTTGGCAACACTTTTTGTTGGCACCCGGTCGCGGTACTCCCATTTTTCCTTGACGACATGGGGCGCTTTGCATTAGAATACAGCTCATCATGAGTATAGTGAAGGCCATATTTCAGATTTTGTGTACGCTACTTCTGGTTCTGCTGGTGGTGGCAAGTCAACACGCCGTGAGCGGATTCACCGCCGGCGAACTGTGGGGGGCACTCTGCAGCCATATCCGCAACGATCACAGCCTACTCATCTGGACGGCCATCATCGCCCTGCAACTGGGCATCATGAAATGGCAGGGTGGGCTCTGGAACATCATCTTCTGCTGGCTGAGTCTCGTGCTGATAGCCGGCTTGGTCATGCTGGCGGCCGGACCATCCGCAGCTGTTACCGCGCCGGTGTACGCAGTCATCGAATCTGCGGGGTACACCGATGTAACCGCGAAATATCCGTTGATCTACTGGCTACTGCCCTTACTTTGGTTCCTCGCCTGCCTGTGTGCCGGAGATCAGGTTCGGGTATTCCTGACTGCCATCATCTGCTATGCGCTCTGGCTGTTGCTCTCCTGGCTGTTCGGACTGGGAGTCCAGACCTGGCTGAGCATGGGTGAGCCAGCCCCGGCCCAACTAGCCACTCTCTTCCGCAACCATCTCTGGATTGTATCTGTCCTGCCGGGAATCTTCATACTGATCTACGCCACTCTCGTGGCTCTGCTGGAGGCCTGCCTGAGCCGCCGGAGCAAATGACCGCATGTACCGCCATGTTCCGCCACCTGTTCCCTGCAATCCTCCTTCTCATGACCTTCTCCATGCTCAGTTGCGGACGGGAACAGCCCGAGCAGAGGGTGGACACGGCGCGCAGCAATGTGCAGGAAGAGCTGGGGGAACACTTCGGCAAGCCCGTATTCATCCGTATCATCAAGGAAGATTACCTGCTCGAACTCTGGATCCGTGAGCCGGACGGGAACTGGGATATCCTCAAAACGTACGAAATCGCCGGCATGAGCGGTGACATAGGACCGAAAACCCGCGAGGGGGACGAACAAGCCCCCGAAGGGTTCTACCGTGTGTACCCGCACGCCATGAATCCCCGCAGCAGCTACCACCTCTCCTTCAACATCGGATACCCTAACAAGTACGACAAGTCCCTCAAGCGCACCGGATCCTGGATCATGGTGCATGGAAGCGATGTTTCCATCGGCTGCTTTGCCATGACCGACCCCGGGATAGAAGAGATCTACACCTTGGTCAACGAGGCTTTCAAGACCGGCTTTCCCAGCGTCCCCGTACAAGTCTATCCCTTCCGTATGACCGCCGATCGTATGGAAGAGGAGAAGGAAAACAAGCACTACGATTTCTGGCTCCACCTCCTGCCCGGCTGGAACTACACCGAGGAGAACAAGGCTCCATACCCAGACAACGACACAGAATAACTCCCCACTCAAGAGCGGCTCTCGCCATGACTTACCGGGAGCAATCGAGCGACTTCGTGGTGCCCCAGTTTGTCTGCCAGTTCGGCAGGCGTCAGCCCCATGTTATCGAGCAACTGCGAAAGAGCACCACCCGCCAGCAGCACAGGAACCAAGGTCGGCAGATTATAGTAAGCACAGGAATGCAAGGGGGTCCAGCCATCGCGATCAGCCAGGTTCACATCCGCACCGGCGGCCAGAAGTGCCGCCACATTTTCCGGGCAGGCTGTAGACTTCTCCCGACAGGCAATGACAGCGGCGTGAAGTGCCGTCACCCCTTCCTCTGCATCCCGATGGTCAATGGAACGCCCGGCCCCCGCAGCCAACAGCAAGCGCAAGGCTTCTGCATGTCCTCCCCAAGCCGCTCGTTGCAGCAGCG
Organism: Akkermansia sp.; assembly: GCA_045545975.1. Taxonomy (GTDB): domain Bacteria; phylum Verrucomicrobiota; class Verrucomicrobiia; order Verrucomicrobiales; family Akkermansiaceae; genus Akkermansia. The sequence continues at coordinate 7,545 of JAZQCA010000013.1, read as the reverse complement.
TTCGGTCGAACTCATCCACCCGGTGAATATCCAGCCCATCAGCAATGAGTCTCGTCAGCCATTCGGGAGAACGACTGATAACCCGGTCAACATCGTCCGGGAGATCGGCATGATAACGGGCCCCTGCCCCACAGAGCAACTGCTCGACCTCGCTGCTCATCCCCCATATATGGCTCATTACGCTCCCGTCCGCATTCCTGGCATTCACATCCGCCCCCATCTGCAGAAAGAGTCTTACAAGCTCTGTTTGCTGACCGGCGACCTGCATGAGCGGCGTACGTCCCTCATGATCGGGCAAGTTCACATCTGCCCCGGCAGCAATGAGCACGCGAGCCGCTTCTGCGGAGCATACCAAGTGAAGTGGGCGCTCCCCATGCTCATTCAGGCAGATATTCGGGCCAATTCCGGCGGCTAGGTACAACTCTACCATATCAACCCGATTCATGTACAACGCAACCACCATCGGAGAGCATCCATGAGAGTCGCACAGGTGCGGATCGGCTCCGGCTGCCAGCAACATGCGGGCATTCTCGCAGTTGGCAGAGCGGCTCTGGCAGATGAGGGGAGTCTCACCACGCTTGTTGCGGGCATTCACCTCGGCGCCGTGCCGCAAGGCACATCGCAGGAGCCCGGGCGTTGCCGCGCTGAACAACAAGCGCGAGGCGGCCGATACACGTTGCTCCTGCGGCATGTGTGCCAGAATCTGCTCCGCGACGGCCTCCCTGTTCACATAGTCGATGAGAGGGCGGTTCCCCTTGTTGCGAATGTTGACATCCGCCCCCGCCGCCAGCAGCAACTCCACAGCCTCCGGCACTCCACTACCGGCTGCCAGCATCAGCGGAGTGCGCCCCCGACCATCCTTGACCTCAACAGACACCCCGCCTGCCAGCAACTCCCGCACACGAGCAACATCCCCACACCACGCTGCATATAGCAGCTGTGCCGTGGGTGACATCTCTGAACCGCCCTGCCCCCGGAATTGACTCACAGACAAAATATAGCATACGGGTGGGACGCTTGCAAGCAGGAAATCACCTGTATTTCTGTGCGGAGTAAATGAATAGTAGTACTCTGCACTTGCATATGCCATCGGGAAATGCTAAAATCCGTGCGGCGCCTTCCCCCCTAAAATGAACAAAACACCCTTTCCCCTCCTGCTCCCCCTACTTGTAGCTCTGAGTGCTACAGCTCACGATGAGACAAGCGAAGCTCCCCCCTCTGCCCCCGGCATCGGTTCGCAGGTTGCTCAGCAGAGCAGCCTAAGCACACAGGCAGAAGACGTCTGGCAGGCTTTCAACCTATTCCCGTCAAGTTACCTGCTGGAAAAACTCGTGGAATCAGGTGATGAGGTATTGTTTGCCCGTGTGAAAAAGGATATCGAAGCCATCCGACCCTGTTGTGAGATGTTGCACACTCTGCCCCCTGAGCGCGTGAAGGAACTCATCTTGCTGGCAGATGCCGTGCTGTGGCAGAGCCAATGGCTGAGTAATTTCTACCTGGGGGAATTCGGCATAGAATGTGAGGCTCCTTTTGATGTAGGCTTGTGGGATTTGTCGCACTCCGCAAAGCTCATCAAACAGGTATTGAGCGGAACGAAGGCGACCTCCCCCGAGGTGAAGGCTCTGCTGCACGAGCTTGTTGAAATGGTAGGGGGTGAGCAGGTGCTGGATTACCCTGCCGCATGGTATGATGAACAACTGGCTGAGGATTACAAAACAGCCCTGCAATTTTACAAGGATTTTTGCGCGGCGGTCTCTACCGAAGACGAATCGCACGCTATCGACCTGCTCAGAGAACAGAAAGAAGTGCTCGCTTACTTCGCAGCAAAGGGCGAGGGGGAGATCTGGCGAGTCAATAAATTGGCCGGCTTTTTCCATGCGACCCTTACATCGCTGCGAGAACAAGGCATGTCCCCCTACCCGGAGCCGCTACTGCCGCAGCGCCATCGCACACCGGCCAGAATGAGAGCCCTACACCCCTTTCTACAGGCCCTCCCCCTCCTCAGAGAACTGCTCTTTTCATAACCGCCCGCGACCATCACATGAAATCCATCCTTACCTCCACCCTGTTCGCCCTTTCTGCCCTGTGGGCAATCTCCTGCCCCTGCACGGCAGCTACACCCACTACCGAAGAGCCTCCAATGAGCTACAAGGGCGCGCCCTATTTACTCTGGCTGTTGGTCTACCGAAACGATACCGTTCTGCTTTGTGAAAAGAAGGAGGAAATCGTCATGCCAGTTCAGGGCATTTATGAACAGCACAACATCAAGGTGCGTGTGCTCGATACCATAAAGGGAACACCTCTACCGGATGAACACCTGATATATGCTGTTGTTTATGAAGTAGGAAAGCAGAAAAAGGCTCCCGGCGCTTATCCGAAAAGCGGACAAATCATGATTGGCTTCAACCGCTCGGAACTCAAACAGAATTCACTACCGGCCTGCGCCATGCAGGCGATTTGTCTTTCTCCCGCCTCAATCCCTCAGCCCTGCGCCACCTGCCGATGGTGAAGCGGGATTACCCCGGGCTTTTTGAATAAAATCGTACAAGCGCGTTTATAATGCTGAAAATCATGTTCTGATAATGGATGACTCTCCTCCGGACATTCTGGCAAGGATGGTTGCACATGCGGATTACGTTAAGTGGTGGATGTACCTTCTGTCAGCCTCGGTGGTGGTTGGAATCCTGCTGGAACTGCGCTGCCTTATTTTTTCGTCCGCAAACCAGCAACAAACACACCTCTGAATAAAGAGCTTCTTATCTTTTCAACTAAAGCATTTATCTGCCATGTGTTTATGTATTGACAGAAAACAACAGCGAAAAAAAGAGTTTGTTTCTATCCAATATGATGGGCGAGACTTATTAATCCTTGTACCTTTGTTATTCGGTCTACTGGGAATGGTTGGCGCACAATCTGTTGGTTATCTCATTATTCCTTCAATCATTCTATACGCTTTATTTATATATGTGCATTTTCTGATAAAAAAGAATTTTCGAATCAAAATTACTGATGATGCCATTATATGGGAGACAATATGGAAGAAAAAGACAATCCCTATGTCAGAAGTGTCATTTCTGGGAATCAGTGATGATTATATGCAACGCTATATGAATTGCAATACGGAATACGCTAAGGACAAACAGATTCATCTGCTGGCAGGCAATTTTCGGATGTCTTTCAATCCCAAATGTTTTTACGAAGAAAACTCCTTTTTTAAAATTATTGGAGATGAGAAAGAGCAGCTATCATGGAAAGAAAAAGATTCAGCTCTAATATCATTCCTGGAGGAAAGATGCACATTATCTATTGATGAGAATAAGAAAAAACTGTTGCTGAGAAAAATTTCCATCCTGGACTTCGTAGAGAAAATATTTCTACTCCTCATTTACACAGTACCGGTGTTTCCCGTGATATATTTTGAATTGCTGCTTAAATAAAAAACGCTTATTATTCAGCCTCTTGCGCTTTTCTTACAGCCCCGTAACAGATACACACTTAGTTATGCCCCTGCCCTCCATCCATAGAATCCTGACCACCACAGCCCTGTGCCTTGCGGCGATGGGGCTGATCCCTGATACGGCAGCAGATTCTACGGGAGCTGCACTACCTTATCCTCAGCGGCGGCAATAGTTCTACATTTTCACCCGCAATCCTCGCAACTTCTTCTTCGCATGATTCTCGCAGAAGTCAGCATATCAGATCGTCTGATTCCCCTCAGCGTGGTCGGACTATTGTTAATTCTGCTTTCGGTTCTTTCTCTCGTCGGCAAGGCCCCCTCCTTCACTCCAGCCAAACAAAGCAAAACATTCCATTTTGGCTTCTGGGATGTCCTGCTGGTGGCGGGGTTGTTCATGGTGATTTGTCCCATCCTGAACCTGTTCCCGCATGATGGAGATGTAACGATAAGAAACAGATATGGCAGACACTATAATGCCCTGTGTTACCTTGCCCTGCTTTTTGCTTTTATCTTCCATTCGGGCATTATGATATTGCTGAAAAAGGTACGCCGGAAATGGGCGATGGATGATTTAGAGGGAAGAAGAAAAAAGTCCGGGAATAAAGCAAATGGGCGTTCCAGACCAAAAACGCGTAAGCGCTCGAAATGAGTTAGCAGGTGGCTCTACTGAGCCCCGGCTCCCGACCATCGCTCGCAGCCTGTCTCGGCGTATTAACGAGAAGACGGAGTGCCTATTATTCCAACGCGTTGTATCACTCATCTTTTTCGTCACCGGGGGTGGCTGCATGTGGTATCCCTATATGCGGCGTTCAATTCCCGGCGATAAAATTGAGTTATGTTTTAATGTAAGCCGTGGTGCGGGAGGCTCCGATTTTTCGGATTTCTCCGTTATCGAGCATCTGTTTCAAGGTGCGTTCGATGAGGGAAATACTGATATCAGGGCAAGCTGCCATGATGTCAGCTTTGCGGATTTTACCCGGTTTTTGTTCAAACATCATTCTGATGCGCTCCATCTTATTAAGTTTTGCTGAGGCAACATACTCCACCCGGCATTCAAACTCGCGATACGCTTTCAGGATGATGCTCAGCAGATACTGCAAAAAGGGAAGATAGTTATTATTCCCCGTATCCCACCCTCGGCTGCTCTCTTGCAGTGTTTCGTAATAGGTCTGCTTGTTTTCTTCAATCAACTTCTCCAGACTGATATATTTACCGACAATGTAGCCATGCTGATATAGCAGCATGAGGGTGAGCAGTCGGCTCATACGCCCATTGCCGTCATTGAACGGGTGGATGCACAGAAAATCAAAAACAAAAAGTACCAATAATATCAAGGGATCACAAACCTCCTGTGCAACAGCCTGATTGTACGCATCGCACAGAGAGCGCACCGCATCCGGTGTTTCAAATGCCGGAGTCGGCGTGAATCGGACATGCTTGTTGCCCGCAGCATCTGTCTCCGCTATCAGATTATCAGCATTCTTCCAGTGCCCCCCCATGCCGGAAGGGTGGAATGAATACAAATCTCGGTGCAACTGCAAGATGGTATTCGGATTCAACGGAATATACTCGTAATTCTCATGAATGGTTCGCAGCACATCTCGGTACCCGGCAATTTCCTTTTCATTGCGGTTGAGGGGCTCCACCTTCTGCAAGACCAAATCCTTTAATCTCGCATCGGAGGTATAGATGCCTTCGATTCTATTGGAGGCATCCGTACTTTGAACCACGGCAATTTCCAGCAGACTCTGCAGAACATCTTTTCTTGCCGTAATAAACAGCGTCTGTTTGCCCCGGTATTCATGTATAGCCGACAGCAGATTGCTTATTTCCGGCGTAAGTAAAGGCCCGGGTAAATTGAAATAATGGAAGGTTCTCATGTCTGATTGCAGTTTCTCTGCCCACACTTTAGCAATTTTCTGCCTACTTTCAAGACAAAAGTAGGCAGAAACGCCATAAAAGTGGCCAGTAAATCGTCATCATCGAGACCAAGGGCGACCATCTGGCCAATGAGGAGACGCTGGCCAAGCTGCACTTGGGCAGAGCGTGGCAGAAACAAGCCGGACCGGGGTATCGCTATTTCCTCGTGTTCCAAGACAAGGATATCAGTATGACCGGGGCTTACCCCATGAGCGAGTTCCTCAAGATTCCGGCTGAACTGTAACCAACGCACAAAACACCACCTTGCACCACATGACCCGCACCCGGCAGACCAAGGGCTCCACTTCGAGCAAATCCTACCCTTGCAGCCCTGTTTTCACGCCATCGGCAACAAAAATGCAGGAAACGCGCAACAAAATGCCCGCCGCGAACGTCTATTTATTGGAAAATTTTGTAAAAAAGGCGATTTTTTTTCATGCTTTTCCGGATTGGGGAGGATTGATTTTGCTGAGAATCTTCACGACCGAACGGGTAAGAAGAATGGTGCAGAGAACGGCTAAGGGGAAGAATATGGAGACATAGATCGCTCCCGGTAGACTCTGCACCCATTCAGAGTTGCGGTAGATGTAGACGAAACAGATGAGGGGGAAGGGTGAATGCAGCAGGTAAAAGAGCATGCTGTTCTTTTCAAACCACATTCCGGCGCGTGTCTGTTGCAGACGGCAGGGCTTTTCACCCACCATGCCGTAAAGCAGGAGCGCCAGCCCCAGCGTGCAGAGAAAGTTGCGGGTGTGCCATGCCGGGTTGCCGTCTGTCCAATGGATGATGCAGAGTATACCGACTGTCAGTACAAGCCCTCCGGTCAGCAGATTCCAGCGCCCCATGCGTTCCAGAAGAACGTGGTTGTGGAAAAGAACGGCACCCAGCGCCATCATGAGCAGAGGTTGGGCCAACTGCGAGAGGTTGTAGTAGCACCAGTGGGACATGTAGGTGGTGTTGAGCCATGCCAAGCCCACGGACAGAGCCGCAGCTGCCCAAACGGTGCTGCGTTTGCGCAGTAGCGGTGCCATACACAGGAACACCAGCGTACTCCAGAACAGAGCCATCAGAAACCAGAGGTGATCTGCAAACTGTCCCCGGAAGAAGGCGGAGTAGCCATCCGTCCACCCCGCCCCCTCCGGGCGCATGAATGAGGGTAAATCCAGCAGGGTGTACACAGGCACCAGATACAGGATTCCGGTGACAAAGTAGGGAAGCAGCAGCCGTTTGCTGCGCCCCGCTGCCTGTGCCGACCATCCCTTACTGCTCACACAAAGAGAGCGGGTCAGCAAAAAGCCGGATGCCATGAAAAAACCGGGAACAACCATACATTCCAACACCCGTACCATTCCGTCCACCACCGCGTCCGGAGCATTGGCTTTCAGTGGCCAGAATGGGTTGAAGTTCACGAAATACAGAGAGGAGTGCAGCAGCACCACCATCAGCATTGCGAGGGTTTTGAGCAGTGAAATATAGGGAAAGCGGCGGTTCATGACTGTGATTAGTAAACTGGCGCCCTTCTTTCGACACTTAGGAAGCCAATTTAAGCCCCCCCCTCTTGTGTGCATGTGGCGTATGAGTCTCTTATATCATTCTATACCCTCTGATGTCAAGCCATTTTTGGCGCGATTTTGAAGCATAGGCATGGCGTCCCGAGCGTAGCGAGGGCGCGGAGCGTAGCGACGCGAGCCGTGCCGGAGCGGAAAAATCGCGCCAAAAATTCGCCGGAAGGGGGGTGGCGTGATTTTCCCTATACATCAGGGGACTACAATTCTTTAGCGATGAATGCGGCCTTTCTCGGTTATAGTATTCCATCCACTCTGATGTCATTTCTATAGCCTCGTCCAAATTCTTTGGTTCTCGGTGCAGAAAAAATTTTTTGTTGCGGATTCGGTGCAGAGAAGTATTATCTTATGTAAAGGAGATAGAGAATGATGAAGACAATTTTCCATAAAATCCTCGCCACCACAGCCCTGTGCCTTGCGGGCGCCACTGCCGCAACGTGGGCGGTCATGTTTCTTGCCGGTGTGTTCTTTGCCATCATGTCACAATCTTGAGAACGGTAGTTATGGAAAAGCATAAGGGTGTATACAGGACATTGGGCAGCTTGCTGGCGCTACCGGTGCTGGGCGGGTATGTGCTGGCGGTCCTCATAATGGCCGCTCTCA
>JAZQCA010000012.1:0-18202 GCA_045545975.1 Akkermansia sp. | reverse complement strand
TAGTGGGGTATCAGACGCCTCACCATCGGCAGTAAGCTTTCATTTGTTTCTCTATCGGCGTAAGTCGCTAACTTTCAATTTGTCAATCGTAAATTGTCAATTGTAAATCCACGTGTCCCAAATCTTTGGGACACGTGTGCTGTTGCTTATCGGCGTGGCCGCCAACGTGGCATCCAGATACGAAATCTACTGGTGGGAGGAACTCATGTGCGCCCCATGCACCCTGGCAGCCTTTTGCCTGGCACTCTGGCCTCCTACCGAACTACTGCCGCCCTGTCGCTTGCGGAACCGGAGCTACGAGCTGCTGCTGTGGTTAACCCTCCCCGGACTTGTAGCGGCCGGTCCCGCTTGGTTTTGCGGTTTCCCCTCCATGTGGACCCCGGGCGATGGCCCCATCGTCCTCCGGCTTATGATCTCAGTCATTCCGATCTCGCACTAGTATAACGTTCGGCAAATAATTGGACTGTTTGCGACTATAAGCGAGCCAAATTTCAGAGCCCGCAAGCCGCGTAGCGGCGAAACCACTCGTGCCGATAAAAAAAACACATACAAACCCGTGTAACGGGTGACAGTTAAGTCTTGTTCGTGCTACTTACGCGAATATTTACTTTATTTCCTTGTTTATTTTAAATGAAATGATAAGATGTGTCTGTGTAATGATGGGAAGATCATATACAAAAATTATCAAACTAAATCTGCACAAGAAGAATTGATGCAGCTTTTAGAGAGATGTGGGCTACTATCCAACGATACGCCATAATTGAGTGTAACCCAATTATCGAACTCCGGTTAACTGTCACCCGTTGCACGGGTTCCGTTTTTTATTCGTTGGTTCGAGTGGTTTCGCTCGCCGTGGGCTCGCTGCACCACTCGCTGTTAAAAATGACGCCCCGCAAGGCGGGGCTATCTTCAAAATTGCAGGTCTGCCTAATTGCCGAACTCTATACTAGGTGATAAAGCAGGCGGGCTTTCACCCGCAAATATGCGTAGCCTATTCCACCGTTCCCGCCCGCGCCTTAAAGCGCGGGCAGTCGCCATGGCTAAGTCCCCCCCCGGGTGGACGTAGCAAGTGAGCGAAGCGAGACGCGAAGTCCCCTGCAACCTGCGGCGTAAGCCGCGGAACTTTACACTTAGTCCTTTGTACCTCGTAACTAGAACTTCCACAACAAAATGACTGCAAGACCGGAAGAATCCGAGGATGAAAGTTGCACCGGGCATTTCCGACAGCAGACGGACAAAAAAAGACATAATTAATGCTTGCGAAGATTGAGTCGTTAGTGTTTGATATCAGCTGAATGCACGAAAGAGATGACAGCCAGGGATCCCGACCGCAATACCGGCTGGTGTTACTGTGTGTGCTACTCTCTTTGCTACTGCATGGCACCGGAGCTTGGTTATTGCTGCTATTGCCTGCTCCCCAATCGGAAAAGCAAGCACGCGATCAGCGCCCTTCGCGTGTTCTTCACATCAGAAAAGGAGAAAAAAAGGCCAAAATGCCTTCAAGCCCCCAAAAGGAGCAGACCAATCCGCAAATCCCTTTTGCTAAAACAGATGCCGACCACCCCGAAACCCGCCCCCGGCAGACCGATTTTCAAGGCAAGCGCCACTCTCGGGCTGAAGGTATGAGCGATGGTTCACAGCGCAGCGATGATACTCCTGTACCCACCATGGACGGAGAGGAAGCAGAAGAAATCAATACTCTGGAGCGCGAGCGACAGGATGGTCCCATCGAGCACGAAGGACCGGACAGACCCCTTCCGGTACCGCCCCCCACCCCCGAGCCGACGCCGGGGCAATCGGATACCCCATCCTCCCCTCAGCCGGACCTCGGAACAGAGATCTCGTCTCAGCCTCCAACCGATGCCACCCCCAGCATACTCCCGCCGCCCGAAAACAGGAATGGAGATACCCCACTGCACCCGGACGCGCCAAAACTGACTCCCGCAGAGCCACCTGCTCAGACGGCTGCCCCCCAATCGGGACAACCGGACGCCCGGGGAACAGCCCCGGTCTCACCGCGTCCCAGAGTAACCCGCCCCGTGTACGATCCCAGCCTGGCAGATCACGCTCAACCGGGCTTCCGCACCACGGAGCGCCGAAGTCGCAGCACGGGACGCTTCATCCTGGGGCGCCATCCCTCGCTGAATGTAAGCGCCACGCCCATGGGCCGCTACGAGGAACTCATCTACCGCCTCATCGCTCGCAGATGGTACGCAGCCTGCGATGAACACCGAGGGGACATCATACCGGGGTCAATCATCATCGCCTTCCGACTGAACAAACGAGGAAGTGTGGAAACCATGAATCTGGTGACCAGGCGCGGGGCCAGCGTGATCCAGCAGTCCTTCACCTTTGGTGCCATCCGCCGCGCACAACTTCCACCCATGCCCCCGGCAGTCCAACAGGAGCTCATCGGCGAGCAACTGGAACTCATCTTCACCTTCTATTTCGACTAAGAATACCCCATACCATTATGACAACCACCATTCAACATTTCTTCGAGGCATGCCACCCCTTCGGCTACCCACTCCTCGCCTGCTCAGTCACTCTGCTGGCAGCCATCATTTACCATCTATTCAGCCGAATAAGTGAGAGCGAGCTGCGGCGACTCTCTGCTTTGACAAAATCTCTCAACGAGGAAGGCAGAAATATGCACGACATTCGGCAGGAGCTCTGCCACGCACGGTCTGCCCCTCTCTCCCGCCTGATCGATTTCGTCATTCAACAGAAGAACTCCCCTTCCCTGCAAGAACTTACAGAAAGTAGATTACGCCTCTTCATCGACTCGCAAAGAAACGGAATGACTCTCATCAGCATCATCGCCAACATCGCCCCCATGCTCGGCATTCTCGGTACAGCTTGGGGACTTGTGGACATATTCGGCGTATTTGGAGTCCCCGGAGCAGAACAAAGCATTGCCCTGGGAATTTCAAAAGCTCTCTACACCACAATCTTCGGACTCGCCATTGCAGTCCCGGGCATCATTGCTCTGGCTTGTTTTGAGCGCACTCTCGAGCGCCGGGCCGCGCTCATTGACGAATTTTTCACGGATCTCCTGTCTCGGAGTAACGAACTCTGACCTATTACCGAACCATGAAAATCTACACAAAAAAAGCGACCCTGCAGGGAATCCCCATCGTTCCCATGCTGGATATTCTCACCATTCTACTGATTTTCTTTATCGTACATACCGAGTTCAAGCGCAAGATCAATGTACTCCAGCTGGATCTCCCGAAAACGGAGAATATCGTGGGAGATGTCGGCGAGCAGCACCATATCCTGCTCGAGCTCGACTCCTCCGGTAGAATTGCCCTCGACGGACATGAAATTTCCGAGCACGAGATCCCCTCGTCCGTGGAAAATTTGCTGCGTGAACATCCCGATGCTCAACTTCAGTTTGCTGCGGCTGATGGTTCATCCATGGGGAATTTCATCCGCATACTCGACTCACTCAGCTCGGCCGGTCTCGATATAGAGCAAATTCCCGTCAGAATAAACCCTAACAACTGATTGTCTGCACCTTACCTCAAAAACAAAACAAGCACCTCAAAGATCGTTAGTAAATTGTTCTTTATTTGTTTTGGCGTTATTTCATCAAATTCTGGGCATATCGTAGACATTTTTCGGATCTTTACAAATCACCGGACCTCCCCTTTTCTGTCGAAAGCAAGCTGATAAAAAAGATCGCGTGTTGTTATTATTTTTAGTAATCACATATTTATTACCGATTTTTTACAAATTACTGACTTTTTCAAAACGAAAAAATACCTTTTAAGTCGCCCCCATCTTCATCAACTCATTTTACTATTCCAAAAGTGAAAAATGAGAAGATTTTCAAGTGACAATTCATCTTTAGTGGGAAACGGGAAATGAAGATCTCCCCTCTCATGTCTCTTTCGGCGCGTATTTCCGGATTATCGCACACAAATCGTCCCGTCTAAAGACCTGCGAGAGTTTCAAAAAGCAATACAGGTCTCCGCTTTATTTAATAGATGGGCTACATATTCCCATTAAACAGCAGGAATATTTCAGCACTTTAATGCCTGCTATTATCCCATGGGTAACAAAAATAACAGGAACGGCAAACGAATATCTCTCCACGAGAACAATAGTCTGCCGCTCTGCCTGCCCTCCTCAAATGACGTGGAATGTATCCGGAAACACCATGGTTCGCAATCTCGCAAAAAAAGCCGAAGATTTATACTATTAATTCACCTGACCTGTTACGACATACATCCGGCTTAAAAAATTAATATATGATGCAATCAAGAATTTCATATATTGTTTCCAACATACATTTTTACATAAAAATTACACTAACAGATCTTTCTTTTCCACTATATTATAATACTTTACAGCACTATAAAACTTCAATCCCCTCTCATTAGATAATATATTCTTAGAAAGCAAGCGAAAAATAATCATCACATAATAAGAAACATCATCTATATACTCGAGGCAACCGAGGTCCCAGTCCTGTAAATATAGTCCAGACGATCGTACCGGCCTTCTCCGCCACCTCCGTAACAGGTATGTGAGGTCCTATAAGTTCGACCTCATCTCCCGGCTGCACGAAAGGCACATCAGAGACATCCGCCATAATCTGATCCATAGTTACCCTGCCCAACATGGGACAATAGTGCCCATTGATGCACACCCTCGCCCCTTTACAGGAAATGCTGCGCGGCCATCCGTCGGCATAACCAATTCCAATGGTAGCCACGCGAGTCGGGCGCTCGGTGATATAGGTACGACCATAAGCCACTCCATGACCAGCCGGCAACTCACGCACCAGGGACACCCTGGAACTCAATCTCAGAGTGGGGCGCAGCACCCCATCATAAATGGAAGCCATGGGGGCCACACCATAGAGCAACAAACCGGGACGCGCCAGATTGGCGATCGGCACATCATAGGCCAACTCTCCGGCACTGGCTGCTATATGGCGGTAACGCAAGCGGAAATGTGACTGCAACTCTTCCACACAAGTTGTAAAAAGCGCGATCTCGTTCTGCGTGAAGGGCACATCCTCATCAGCAGACGGGAAGTGGGACATCACACCATCCACCACAAGGTTCGGCATGGTTTTCAATGGGGCGATAGCTGCACCGAGCTGCCCCGGCAGAAATCCCTCTCGCCCCATCCCGGTATCCACCGCCAAATGGACAAGAAAAGTCTTGTCATAGAGTGCAGCAAGGCGCTGAAAGTGCTCCGCTTCCTCAAGTGTAGAAATAGTACAGCACCAGTTATTGAGCACAATTTCCTCTCGCTCCTCGGGAAAAGTTGGTCCCAGAATGAAGGGCTTTGTCCGCACACCGGCGCGGCTCAGTCGACGGGCCTCGCCGGCATTCGCCACGCCGAAGAACGCAATACCATGAGAATCCAAACGGCGTGCAACCGGCTCCAACCCATGACCATAGGCACCGGCCTTGATCACCGGCATGAGCTCAGTATCGGGCAAGGCCTGACGTGCAATATCCAAGTTATGAGCTATTGCCTCCAGATCCACATCTACCCAGGCGCGTGGCGGACTTTCGTTTATCATATCCGCACCACTTTAGCACCACGCTGACCTTTTGGCAAGACCAAAGCCCATATTCTCCGATCTTTGGCACTATAATTTTAACAGTCTCATGTGAGTAACATTTCTTAGAGTAAAAATAATTCATATTTTCTAATAATTTTGCTGGACATCTGATAAAAAATCGGTATTATGTCCCTATGGAATCTCTCCCGAAAAAACCGCACGAGTATTTCATGAAGTTTCTGAGCATCATTGACGACATGCGTCGAGCCAGCTTCAAGACAACTCCCAGTACCCAGCAGAAGAAAATGCTCGGGCTGACCTTCCGTCAGGGATCTGCCATTGCACAGATCAAATTACTGACCATGGAAGCCCCACAAGGTGTGGCGCTTAAGACGCTCGCCGGGCACCTGAAGATGACAGTTCCTGCCACATCCCTTCTGGTTGAAACCATGGTGAACAAAGGATTCTTCGAGCGCAATCCCAACCCGGAAGATCGCCGAGCTGTCTGCATACGCCTCTCCGAGAAAGGACACGAGCTCTGCAATGATGTACACGCACGCCTGCAGGATGAGATAGATAAAACGGCAGATGTGCTCACGAAGGAAGAACTGGAACTATTAGCACGCATCGCTGATAAGCTCGAAGAGCGTTTTTACAACTGACGAGCTCTCCACATGTGCCGCGTGCATATTTTTGTGGCACATTTGCTTGACTATGCTCGAAGATGCGTGTATTATAATATCCGAACAGAGGGCTGATGTGTGCTGACACATCACCCCGCAAAAACTTTCTTATATGTCGAATAATCCGAATCTCCTTGCACATGTTCGCCAGCACCTCATATCTCGAGGTGAGGATTACCAATGGGTAACGATGGGTCCCAACAGCGAGAAAATCGGGCTGGCCTACCTGCCTGTGGACGCTACGGGGATGCCCTGCACCTTCATGTTCACCGAGCTGCACGAGCCGTGCAGTCTGGTGTTTGATGTCCATTTTGCCACCCGAGTGAGCCGGGAGGACATGCAGGAACTCAGCATGCTCCTGCTCACGCTCAACGCAAATCTTCCCGAGGGGCAGATACTGCTCGATATGGAAGGCGGTTACGTCTACTATCGCCTCAAGTACGTTGTGAGTAATTCCAATATCACCCCCGAGGAAATTCGAGAAAAGATAGCCTATATGGAGCGTATGGGGGTAGGGATAACCGTCACCTACGCACGCATCATCGCCCAAGAGTTCCCACTTCTCAGCGAGTAAGATCCGCTTTCATTCCTTAACCACACAACCATTCAAAAATATGTCACTTGATAAACCCTTGCTCGGCAAAGTCGGCATCGTCACCGGAGTAGCAAACAAGCGCAGCATTGCCTATGGTATAGCCAAGGCTTGGCACGAAGCCGGTGCAAAACTCATATTCAACTACCAGGGGGATCGCCTGAAAGATGGCGTCATCAAGCTCGTGAAAGAAAGCTTCGGGGAGGACACTCCCATCTGCGATCTTGATGTAATGAATGACCAGAGCATCGCTGACTTCTTCTCCTTCGTTGCTTCCCACACCGACCATGTGGATATGATGCTGCACTCCATCGCATTCGCGCCGAAGGCCGAGGGTACCCTTGAAGGGCACTTCTCCGATATCCCTCGCGATGCCTGGAACATCTCCCTGCAGGTAAGTGCTTATTCGCTCATAGCCATGTCTCGCGCTGTAGCCCCCCTCATGGTGAATGGTGGCTCCATCATGGCCATGACCTACTACGCCAGCCAGAAAGTTGTGCCGAACTACAATCTGATGGCTGTTTCCAAGTCCGCGCTGGAAACCACTGCCAAGTACCTTGCCTTCGATTTGGGTCGCCGCGAGGCTCCCATCCGCGTGAACTGCATCTCCGCCGGTCCTGTGCAGACCCTGGCAGCCCGTGGAGTGAGCGGGTTCACGGGCATGTTCAAGGTCTACGAGGAGAAGAGCCCGCTGCAACGCTCCTGCACACTCGAAGAACTGGGAGCCACTGCCACCTTCCTGGCCAGCGATGGCGCCGCCAGCATAACCGGTCAAGTGCTCTACGTTGACGGAGGCTATGAAATCGTAGGCATGTAAGCCCCACCAAACAGCCCCTTTTTACTGAGCCGGAGCGGAAATTGCTCCGGCTCAGCTTTTTTACTTGTGTTCCGGTGGAGTATTGCTATACTCAGAGCATGGGAAGAGCACTTTCACTACTGCCATTGCTGGCGGCCGCGCTCACCGTGCAGGCCGAACTTCGGACGGACGAGATTTTCGCGGATCACATGGTTCTTCAGCAAGGGCGAAAGGTTCCGATCAGCGGTACCTGCACCGGCTCGGCAGCTGTGGAAGTCAGCTTCGCGGGGCAAACGGTTCAGGCCAAAATCAGCGGTGGCGAGTGGAGAGCCGTCCTGCAACCTATGCAGGCCAGCAGCGAAGGTCGGGCTATCACCATCACCCAAGGGGAGGAGAAACTTGTCATCAACGATGTTCTGGTAGGAGAGGTCTGGCTTGCCTCCGGCCAGAGCAATATGCTCTGGCGTCTCAATCAAACCGGGGATACAAACTCCCTCCGCGAACCCGGACGACCGCTCTTCCGTTTTCATCATTCCGAGCCGCAGGTACATACTGCGGCTCGTCCGTATACTAATGATCTGAAGTCCAAACTCGCATTCGGAAAAATGTTCCAAGGGACCTGGACTGCTGATGATGTTTCCACCCGTGCGCGCATGAGTGCTGTTGGCTATTACTTCGGTCGCGAGCTACAGCAGCAACTCGGGGTACCGGTAGGCATCATCCATGCCTCTCTCGGCGGTTCCGAAATGATGGCCTGGATGCCCACAATGATTCTTCGGCAGAAATACAAGGAATGTCTCTCCGCACGCTGGCTGGATAGTAAATACATATCAGCCTGGGTGCGCGGACGTGCCCGCCAGAATATAGGGAACAACCTGGAGGCTCCCCATCCCTACAAACCGGCCTATCTCTTTGAGACCGGCATTCGTCCCTGGCTCAGTTTCCCCATAGCCGGAGTGATCTGGTACCAGGGTGAAAGTGATGCCGAAATCCCGATCATGAAGCAAAACTATGACCTGCTGCGCGACCTCATCTCCGGCTGGCGAAGCGCCTTCTTTAAGTCGGACATGCCTTTCCTCATGGTAGGCCTGCCCCGCATTAACGACCGCAGCAGGCTGCGCGCCTACTGGCCCGAGTTCCGCACCATCCAGCTGATGGCCCAGCAGAACATCCCCGGAGTACACACACTCACCACCATTGATCTCGGCTCCACCAACAGCGATGTTCACCCCCCTCGTAAGCTCGAGGTCGGCACCCGACTGGCTCACTTGGCAGCCGCACAAGTGTATGGACGAGATATCCCCTTCTCCGGTCCGGTCGTCAGCAAAGTCTCTCCCGCCGGCTCAGAGCTGATTCTTCACTACAATCATGCAGAGGGACTGACGACTACGGACGGAGCCGCTCCCGTTGGCTTTGAAGTGTCGGCTAACGGCAAATTCTACCATCCGGCCACAGCCGTCATCAAAGGCTCCACCATCAAGCTCAGTTCCCCGCAGGTTCCGGCTCCGAAATATGCGCGCTACGCCTGGGTCACATTCATGACCCCCAATCTCGTGAATGCTCACGGTCTGCCGGCTGTACCATATTCTCCGACCAACCATTGACCGAAGGAGCTCGCAGCAGCTATTCAAAAGAGCCGCCCCCATCCGGGGACGGCTCTGATTCTCTCCAATATTATCACTTACAAAAAATTATTCTTCCAAGGCTGCATGCCAATTCTCAGCCTTAAAACCGGGGATCACCCTTCCTGCCGCCGTGATGAGCAACGGCCTCTTCACCAGCATGCCATCGCTTGCCAGTAGTGCCAACATTTCCTCTTCACTCATTTCCTTCAATCGGACCGAAAGATTCAGATCACGATACTTCGTCCCGCAGGTATTGAAAAACTTTTTCAACGGCAGCCCGCTTGCCTGCCACCAACCGCGCAGCTCCTCCGCCGTGGGTGCTTCCTCCACTATGTGACGATCGGTGAAATCCACCCCTTGCTCCTGCAGCCAAGTACGAGCCTTTCGGCAGGTGCTGCACTTCGGATATTCGATAAACTGCGTGTTCATGAGCACAAATTACCACATTTCCCATAACATTGCAAGGATTTTTTTTGGAAATATTCTAATTTTTTGTATTTTTTCTTTCTTTTCAGTCTGCTCGCGGCACAAATCGGATATTTTATACCCATTTTTGCTCTCGACTATCACCCTGCGAACAGACCATCAGAGAGAGAAGAGCGCGAAGATGGCACAATAATTAAGAAAAGCTAGAGAGTATGGAAGAACGCAAGTGACAGATAGGCAATATATGGCATTCAAAGTCACTTGACACCCCCACAAATTGTGCTAAGATGGGGTGCATGAGATGCATCCAATGCGGTTACATGGAAGACAAAGTGATCGACTCTCGCATGTCGAAGGACGGCACGTGCATACGCCGACGTCGTGAGTGCATACGTTGTCAGTACCGCTACACGACGTACGAGCAGATCGAGCGCACGGAGCTGCGCGTGGTAAAACGCGACAACGTACACGAGGCACTCAACCGCGAGAAAATCCTGCGCGGTATGATCAAGGCCTGCGAGAAACGCCCTGTAAGCATGGATCAATTGGATGTGGCAGCGGATGAAATTGTGGCAGAACTCCACAGGGACCACCAACGAGAGGTACCCTCGAGCATCATCGGCATGAAAGTGATCGAGAAGCTGCAAAGTATCGACCCCGTGGCGTACATCCGCTATGTGTCTGTGTACCGCCAATTTGCGAATGTGGATGAGTTCATCGAGCTCATACGCCGTATGGAGCGCAAGTCGCTCAATGATCCCCTGCAACGCAAACTTTCCTTCTGATGATCTCCTTCAAGAATAACAGACCCCTGCTGCAGAATGGCTACTGTGTGTTCTCCGACTACGATCTGACATGGTTGGTGAATGTACTGGAGGAGGCAGCACAGTCAGCCGGCACCACCCTACCCTTTAAGGAGGAAATCGCAGCCGGAGTGCTGCAATATCTGGAACAACACTGCCCCTTGCACGCCGTTCCCCTCGACTACCTCTTCGATCGCATGCGCAGCCTGCTCAATCAAATCGGCCTGCCGCTGATTGCAGCTCACATCCGCAAGCAGACTCCACCCGTAGACATAGAGCTGGACATACTGGCGCGCGAAACACCCCTGCCCCTGTTCTTCTACACAGAGCTGCGCCGCCGCATGGATTCCCTGCGCGACAAAGGACTGACCAATTACCACTTCAGCGGAGCTACCCGCTGCAGCTATGCCCTCGGTGACCGCAGACGAGCCTGCCCTACCCAGAAAAAAGCTCTTGCAGAACTGCATGCCTACTTGAATTCATGCACAGATGAGTAACCGGCATAAGTCCCGACTGATCTCCCGAATGACCGAGGAGTTCTTGCGAGAGTAGCCAACAATCACACCATGAGAAGAGCCACATCTGCACCACCGCAGACGTGCAGTCTTTGATGTCACCCCACTATTTCATCCATTGCACAACGAGAACGTGCAATGGATATCTCTTTTCAAATGAGATGACCTTTTATGGATTTGCAGTAAATGAGTTAGATTGCAACATGAGACATCGGCAAACTACATTTATTCAGCAGATCCCATTCCTATATGATATTTTTTCAACAACTTACTACTATTTACTTGTCATCTCATTTGAAAAGAGATATACTGTGCATAGGGGCTGAAAGACGACAACTTTTTCCACTCAGAAAAAGAGCCGATTTAATTCTTCAGGCGTTGGATTCTCTCATGCGTTTAACAACATAAAGCCGATAAATACACACACATGAAAACAAAACACCTTGCGTTCACAGCATTGGCTCTGTGCTGCTTCGCAGCCTGTACATCGTTGCCGCAGCAGCCGCCCGCTACTGTAACTGACCCCGGTATTATCGAGGTATATAACAAGGCATTGACCGGAGATGCCGTAGCTCTGCATTGGATTGGGTTCTTCTACGAACAGGGAAGTCGCGGGTTTCCGAAGGATTATACCAGAGCTGCGAATTGTTACCAAATTTCTGCCAATAGGGGATGTGTCAGTGGTATGCTTGGGATTGGCAAGGCTTATGAGTTCGGAAAGGGGCGCAAGGAAAACCTCAAGTTAGCGCGTAAGTACTACGAGAAAGCTGCGGCTACCGGGGATTATGCTGCCAAATGCATCTTGGAGAGCTTCACCAGAAAATATGGAGCAGCCAGTAGTATAGATTCCTTGTTCGTCGGAGGTACAAATGAAGGACGTCAATTATTTAATGAAATTAATAATTTTGGCTTATAACGAATTAAAATTATTAATCATGAAAATAAGAAATGGTATCGGACGTCTTGCCTGCGACTCCACCGCGCGCGAGTATTACCAAAGAGCGATCAGCCTGGGATATTCGGAAGCACGTTTGAAACTCAACACCTTAAAGCAGTACCTCCAGACTGACGAAGCTAGGCGGCGGGCAAGAGCAGTCTCGGACCGGAACAACGCAGCCGCCGAGTAGAACCGAGTCATGGGGGATCCACTCCCTTCGTCCCCCCCTACATGTAAACATAACTTCTCCCATTCATCTCAACATATAACACCAAAACATCATTATGAAAACCCAATACATAAAATCCGCCCTATTATTCGCTGCCTCTCTGGGCATGCTTGTTTCCTGCGATTACCTGAAGTGCGCCATGGCAGAAAGCCCGGAAGCGTGCATGATTGGTATCTCCATCGACAAGGCCATGGAGAAGCTTGACGAAAATCTCTCCACTATCAGCACAGAAGCGGAGGCTGAGAACCTGGCAGAGAACATGGATACGCTCCTGAGTGCCATCGAAGCGGCGCAAATGATTAATTTAGACGTGCCGGCCAAGGCTAAGGCTTCGTACAACAAAGCGCTGCGTACTGTCATCAAGAAGAACTACTATAACTCAGAGAAGGTATACACAGCGCTGAAAAACGCTCGTTATCTCTAAACGATTCATACTGATTCCCTCAGTCGTTACTTCCTGCTGCATAGGCAGCAGGAAGTCGGCAGGGGGGTGAATCGATACCGCACCCTAGGCTGTACACGGCGGAGATCTTCAACCGGTTCGGTGTTGATTTTCCGATCACCTGCGCGAGAACGCCTTGGGCATACCTTGTGTCCTGCTGACCGGATAGTGCGCACAAGAGGATCGCGGGGGACAACTCCCACCCCCACTACGATTGCCGAGGTCCAGTATTTCTCGGACATACCGGCTACCAGCTAACTGATAAGTGCTGATTTGTCAAGTATCTTTCAGAGAAGCTACCCATGATGAGCGAGCGGCTACTCAATGACAGTCCAAAGCCGTCCGTTGCCGGAACGGATGAGCCTGATGTCGAGATCAAAGGCGGCGCGCAGGTTCGGTTCGGTGAGCACCTCATCGCGCGAGCCGTATGAGAGAATGTTACCCTGGCGCAAAATCATGCCACGCGAGAACACCGGCAGGATGTCTTCGATTCGCTGGGTAATGAAAATGATGGTGAGATCAGGACGGGTAGCCGCCAACTCCTCAATGGTGTGCAGCAGAAACTCTCGACCGGCGATATCGAGGTATACGCTCGGTTCGTCCAGAATCATAAGCTGCGGATTCGTCATAAGAGCGCGAGCGATGAGAACTTTCACCTGTTCGCCGCTGCTCATGGTCACAACGGTACGCTCCATGAGGTGCTCCGCTCGCAGGCTCTGCATGAGAGCAGCCGCCTTCTGTTCCTCTGCTTCGGTCGGCTCGCGGTAGAGACCGATTGTGGCGTCCGGACCGGAAAGTACCATTTCGCGGCCAGTCCACTCGCGGTCGCCCATCCACTGGTGCATGAGCGGGCTTACCCAGGCAATCTGCTTGCGGAGCTCCTGAAGATTGATCGTACCGAAGCGCTTGCCCAGGACTTCCACGGTAGCCCCATAGATGGGCCAGGCATAGCCCATCAGCATACGGACCAAGGTGGTCTTCCCCGCTCCGTTGGCTCCGAGGATGAAACAGCGCTCACCGCGCTTGACCTCCCAGTTGATGTTGTGCAGAATCTCTCGCCCGGAGAGATATACCTTCGCGTCCTTTACCTTTACTGCTGACATGACTTTCAAGAAAAAGGGCACGGAACGAACAAGCGCTCCGTGCCCTGATGAAACAAATGATATTAATTAAGCACCGAGCTGGAAGCGCTCGAAGGCAACGATGGTGACGGAGTCACCAAGCTGCTTGGCAACGTTGGCAACGAGCTTCTCCACGGTAATGGAGCCATCCTTCACGAACTCCTGGCTCATGAGGCAGCTCTGCTTGTAGAGAGCCTTGAGCTTGCCGGGAAGGATCTTCTCCAGCAGAGCCTCGGGCTTGCCCTCAGCGATGAGCTGAGCCTTGGCGATCTCCTGCTCCTCGGCCACGAAGGCGGGATCGAGGGAGGAGGAGTCCACGCTCTTGGGAGCACAGGCTGCAATGTGCAGGGTGATGTCCTTGCACATGGTCTGGAAGTCGGCAGAGGCGGCGGTCTCAGCCTTGCCGCAGCTCACCTGCAGGAGCACGCCCACCTTGCCACCCATGTGGATGTAGGAGACGATGCTGCCCTCGCCCGACAGCGCGTAGCGGGCGAACTTGCGCAGCTTCATGTTCTCACCGATGGCAGCACACTGCTCAGCAATGTACTTCTCAACGGTCGTACCATTGATGGCCACGTTGAGAGCCTCATCGAGGCTCTTGGCGGCAGAGGACTTCAAAGCAGCGGCAATCTCAGCCACGAGAGCCTTGAACTTGTCACCCTTGGAGCAGAAGTCGGTCTCGCAGTTGATCTCAAAGATGATGCCGTCGTTACCCTCGACAACGGTGGTAACAACGCCCTCCTTGGCGTCGCGGTCAGCCTTCTTGGCAGCCTTGGCGATACCCTTCTCTCGGAGGTACTTCACGGCCTCGTCCATGTTGCCGTTGCACTCGATGAGAGCGTTCTTGCAGTCCATCATGCCGGCGTCCGTCTTGGCGCGCAGCTCTTTGACCATCTGGGCGGTAATATCAGCCATAGTAATGTAGTGTATATAAAATCAGTTCAGGCGATCAGGCCTTGTTCTTGTTGATAGCCTCCGTGAGAACGGAGAGAATCAGGCGGATGGAGCGCACGGCATCGTCATTGCCGGGAATGGGGAAGTCCACACTCTCGGGATCTGCGTTCGTGTCGGTAAGAACGATGACGGGGATGCCCAGGATGTGAGCCTCGCGGATGGCGATATCCTCGTGATCAGCACCGATAGCGACCATGACATCGGGGGCACCACCCATGTTGCGGATACCCTGAAGGTTGCGCTGGAGCTTCTCGCGCTCGCGAGCGAGGGCGGCGAGCTCCTTCTTGGACATGCTCTTGTACTCAGGCTGCTTGTCGAGGTTCTCGAGCCAGTCAAGACGAGCGATGCTCTTCTTGATGGTAGCCATGTTGGTGAGCATACCGCCGAGCCAACGGAAGTTGACGTAGTACTGACCGGTAGCCTCAGCGGCTTCCTTCACGGCCTCCTGAGCCTGGCGCTTGCAGCCCACGAAGAGGATCTTCTTGTTCTTGGCGGCCTTCTCAGCGAGGAAGGCGCAAGCCTGGTCAAGGCACTTCTCAGTCTCCTCCAGGTTGATGATGTGGATGCCATTCTTCTGAGTAAGAATGTACTTCTTCATGTTGGGGTGCCACTTGCGGGTCTGGTGACCGTAGTGAACACCGGCCTCCACCATCTTGGTAACGAGTTCGTTAATCATTGTATGTGTATATGTTGTGTGCAACCTTATATCAGGAAACACGAGTTTGCGGAAGGTGCTGCGCTATAGCCCCCAGCCCTCCGTTGTTGGTAATGCAGCATCAGCGGGGACGCTCAGGATACACCTAGCATGACTCATTGTCAATCAAAATCACTACGAAAGCAAAAAAATGTCGCATTAAATGCTTGCAATTCAGGCAAATGTTGGTAGATTAACGGGGTGCACCCCGTGACGGGTGCTGAAGATTCAAATCAACCCACGACAAGACAATGGAAATTCTTCATGACAAGGACGCTGATGTCAGCGTTCTTAATGGCAAGACGGTGGCCGTGATCGGTTACGGCGCCCAAGGGCGCGCTCAGGCTCTTTGCATGCGCGACAGTGGAGTACACGTCATCATCGGGCTTCGTCCCGGCAAGAGCTGGGACTCTGCCGTGCAGGACGGATTCGAGGTAATGACTGTGGCCGAGGCCTCCCAGAAGGCTGACATCATCCATATTCTGCTGCCTGACGAGATGCATGGTTCTGTATATGCCGAGCAGATCAAGCCCGGACTGAGTGCCGGCAAGACTCTGTGCTGCTCTCATGGTTTTGCCTATGTTTTCAAGACCATTGAGCCGCCGGCAGACGTGGACGTAATCATGGTAGCCCCCAAGGGACCGGGTACGGAAGTGCGCCGCGTGTTCGAGGAGGGCTTTGGCTGCCCCGGTCTGATTGCCGTATTCCAGAACCCGACCGGCAACGCCCGTAACGTGGCACTTGCCATGGCCAAGGCAGAGGGTCTGACCCGCGGCGGCGTGCTGGAGTGTACCATGCAGCAGGAGACCTATGAGGACCTTTTTGGTGAGCAGAACGTGCTCTGCGGTGGTCTGGTGGACCTGATGAAATATGGTTTCGAGACCTTGATCGAGGCCGGCTACCCCGCCGAGATGGCCTATTTCGAATGCGTACACGAGGCCAAGCTGATCGTGGACATCATATACAACAAGGGCATTCAGGCCATGAATGGCGTGATCTCCAACACGGCTGAGTTCGGTGAGTACTACAATGGTCCGCAGATCCTCGGTCCGGAGGTGAAGGAGAAGATGAAGGAGAGCCTCAAGCGCATCGAGAGCGGCGAGTTTGCCCGTGTATGGCTTGCAGAGGCCGCTGCCGGTGCCCCCAACCTGCTGGCCAAGCGCGCAGCTCTGGCTGAGCACCCCGTTGAGGTGGTGGGCAGCAAGATCCGCGCACTCTTCGAGCGTAACTAAAATCGGCTCCAAGCTTATCTTACAAGCCCGGCTCAGTTCGCTGAGCCGGGCTTGTCTATTTCTCTACACCTGCAAAAAAAAATCCCCGGCACAATACCGGGGAGAATAGTCTATTGCAAGTAATTGCAGGGCAACTTACTCGGGAGCACCTACCGTACCGAGAGCAGTCTTCCTGGGGCTCTCGGGCTCTTCCGGAGCAGCGGCAGGAGCAGCTGTCCCCATGGCGGTAGCACCGGGTTTCTTCTCAGGAGCTGTGGGCTTACCCACCACGATCACCTTGGGTTTGTTGTCAACCACGGGTTCCTCGTAGTTGGAATATACATACCAGAACGCACCTCCGGCCAGCGCAAGCAGCAGGAACACAACCAGTCCGCTGTGAGACTTGGTCTCCTTCACATAAGCAGGCACAAAGGGAGAACCGACAGGTCGCTGAAGTGGTGAACGACCTCGAGATTTGGGTGTTACAGGTTTAAGAGCCATAATTTTTAGGGGTTAGTAGTTAAGGCGCGCAACTTATAGCACAATCTTACTCCTCTGGCAAGACCAAAGTAACAATTATTTCTTTTTTTTAATAAAAAAAAGTACCCACAGACCGACTGCGGGTACCTGAAATAAACTTGCTTGTACTCTTCCGGTTCTTACACGGAGGCCTTGATGATGGCGGCGAAGGAATCTGCCTTCAGAGCAGCACCACCCACCAGAGCACCATCAATGTCAGGCTGGCTCATGAGCTCAGCGGCATTGCCGGGCTTCACGGAACCACCATACTGCAGACGCACGGCCTGAGCGGCCTCGGCACCAAAGGTGTCGGCAATGACGCCACGAATGAAAGCGTGAGCAGCCTGAGCATCCTCAGCGCTGGCGGTCACTCCGGTACCAATGGCCCACACGGGCTCATAGGCAATCACCAGACCGGCAACCTCTGCGGGGGTAAGCCCCTCCAGCCCCTCAACAACCTGAGACTTCAGCACAGTCTCAAGCTCGCCACCCTGGCGCTGCTCGAGAGTCTCGCCGATGCAGTAGATGGGGCAGATGCCGGCTGCGAGAGCCTTCTTGATCTTCTTGTTGATGTAGGCGTTGGTCTCACCATGGTACTGGCGGCGCTCGCTGTGGCCCAGCACCACATAGGTGCAGCCCAGTTCATTGAGCATGGTAGTGGAGATTTCACCGGTGAAGGCGCCGTTGTCGCGGTCGCTCACGTCCTGAGCGCCCACGCCGATGCACTTGCACTCACCCAGAGTCTCCATGACGGCAGGAATCGTCACGAAGGGAGGAACGATCACCTTATCCACAGCGATATCGCAGGTCTTCTCATCCTTGAACGCGGCGAGGAAAGCCTTGGCTTCCTTCGGGCCCATGTTCATCTTCCAGTTAGCGGCAATAATGGGTTTGCGAGACATAATAATATGATTTGTCTGTTCTGACGTGGCAAGCCTACCCCGAAAAGGGTGAAAAGTCAAGCAAAATTACCCGTTGGAGATATTTTCTGCAAGTTGTAAAATCAAATGCGACACCGAAAGCCCGCCCAAAAAGTCTCCATAGGAGCCCAAACTGCCCTAGCAGGATGGGGGGATAGGGGGAAGGACGACAATGAGTCCTTCCCCCTTGTGGAAGCGATGAAATAAA
>JAZQCA010000011.1:0-28177 GCA_045545975.1 Akkermansia sp. | reverse complement strand
CGGGGAACTCGGAGTGAGCCTGGGCCACAAGTTCAGCGACCGCAGCAGCATGTACGCAGAGCTGAGCTTCGTGGGCGACATGGTGCGCCACAACCCGACCGCCGGAGTATGGCGTCAGCACAACAGCGGCTCAGCACCGGGGCGAGCGGGTATCAACTTCTCCCTGGGCGGCAGCCATGCCCTCAATGAAAATTGGTCCGTGAATGCCGCCTACAACTTGGAGCTCATGCAGCACACCAACAGCCACAGCGCCAACATCGGTTTCAGCCGTTCGTTCTGACGCAGAAAATCGCGCCCCCTCTATCAATCCTCGCCATTCCGGGAGCGGCGGGAAAATACGAGCAAGCAAAGAGCTAATAGTGCAACCAATCCACCTATGGCCAGCACCCCATAGCTGCGGATCTGCTCCCAAATCCGCTCCCCGGCAGCGGCGGCATTTTCCGTAGCCGTGGATTCCGCCAGTTTATCATCAACAACCGGCAATGGTTCAGGAGACGAGGGTTCCTGAGGCTGTTCCGAAGAATCGGGCGACTCGGGCGCAGAGGGAACGGGAGACGGCTCCACCGGTGAGGGATGCAGACGAGTCTGCACAGCGGAGAGAGAGGAACGCACCAGCTCCTCCAGCAGAACGCGATCCGCAGCATGAGTCCCAATCAGATATCCACCCTCAGCAAAAAGAGTCGGGGCCATACGCCTATCCTTCGGCGGCACCCCATAGCGAGAGCTGAGCACGGAATTGCGCTCACGTCCGGACTCGCTGTCCACATCATACTCCGTAATAACCATTCCGGGATATTGAGAAGCCAACTCGCGGAGCCTGTTATGTACACGTTCACACACATCGCAGCCATCCTTCCGGAAGAACTCTATACGCACCGGCAATTCTTCGGCTCCGGGAGTTGACGGGCGAGACTCCGTTTCCTCATGATCGGTCTCCGGGTCAGCCTGTCCCTCCGTAATCGGTTCGCCCGTTGACATTCCATCGCTCGTCCCCGTCGTCGGAGCAGCCGGAGCTTCGTCGGAAGTACTCACCGGAGCTGAGGGATAATCGAACTCATGCGCCTGCGGGACATGTTGTGAGGATGAGCTGCGATAGTTACGTCGCACGGGCAGCTGGGATCCGACCTCCTCCAGAATGCTCCCTTTCCAAGGGTACTCGGAAGAAGCCTCAGCCAGAGCACTCAGCACAGTACTCACACCATCGCGCAGCTTGCGAGGATTCCCCTTCAGCTTGAAGAACTCCCGAGTGGATGTGCGACTCTTGGACCAGCGGTACCACATCGTTTCCACAGCGGTGGTCAGAGCGGAATAATCCCTGTAGTAATTCAGCAACCCGTTCCCATCCTCAGCGTTCCTCTTTTCGTTCAGGGTTTCAAAGATAGGCAGCACTTCCGTCAGACGAGCCCGATCACAATCCCCCACACGATACAGCAAAGACACACACGCTGTCACAGCTACAACGGGATCGGGATCTGCCTGCATACCCTGCACCAGTCGAATGAGAGCAGCGGGGCAAGAGCTGCGCTTACAATCAAGCCTGTCCAGCCTGGTCTCGGCATTGAACGGAGCCTCGCCCTCCTTGCGGGGTAAATAGAAGCGCCATGCCTCAAACGGCAGCAGACAAGTGGCAATGGTACGCCGAATCTCCGCACACGAGCTCTTGGCATATCGTTGCGCCCAGGGAAGAACGCCCTCAGCCGTCTGCGGACAGTCCAACAGGCACTGTAAGACCTCGCGGCGAGTAGCATCCAGCTGCTCCGGAAGAACAATTTCGCACCGTCGCAGTTCATCCGGAGCCTGAGAGGCACATATAAACAAACTCAGGCAAAAACGGTCCAAGGGCTGAGGATAAACCCTCTTCTGCACAAACTCGCAAACCTTTGCAGTCGTCTCGTTATCCTCCTCTTCATCCGAAAAATCATTGCTGAGCAGTAAGGCCCGCAATTCATTCTTGACCAGCCCGGAAAACTGATCATCGTCCACTTCTGCCGCCCAGAGTATTTCCCGCAGCTCATCATCAGCAGATTCCTCCTCATTCTCAGCCTCGCTCAAAGCATCAGTCAGAGCGGAAAATACATCCTCATGGGCAGCATGGCGCTTAAGCACCTCACGGGGGAGTTTATAGGCTAGTTGCTTATTCGAGGACAGGATTTCACCAAGGATCTCAGGAGAAAGCAATTCCACCTGCTCTTGGAGAAAAGCCTCAGCCATGGCCGGACGTAACTGAAGCAAGGCGGCAAAGATCATCTGCCTGAACTCAGAAGATTTTGCCTCGGGATTACTGACCTGCTGCTGCAGCCAGCTGCAGAGGGCATCGGTACTCACGCGGCGGCGGGAATGCTCCGTAGTGCGAAAAGCCAGCAAGCGCAAGGGCTCCACTTTATCTGACTCGATTACCGACGGGTCCTGCAACCACTCCACAAAGGCGTCTGCCCACTCCTGACTGATACAGAAAAGATTGTTTCCCCAGGCTGAAAGGACGCGGTAGCGCACGCGACGATCCGGATTGAGCAGCAGGGCTGAGATCACCTCGCGCGTGGAATGAAAAGAGTGCTCATTCGTATTGAACACCGTATCGAAGGAATCATCAAAATAAATGAGCTGATCGACTTGTTCCGGAGTGAAGCGAGCCGTACATTCAACCAGAGACGCTGAGAGCCCCAATTTCTGGCTGCACAGCAGGTAAACAACGTAGGGGGCAGCAGAGGGTGTACGCAGCGCAAAATCGGAGAGTTCCTCCATGAAAATGCCCACGAGTTTGCGCTTGCCCAACACCTGCAACGCGTTCAAACGGACAGTCTCATCCTCATCTCGCAACATGCCGATAAGGGCCTGACGCATATCCTCACTACGCAAAGAAGGAATGAAGGCCGCGCGGGACTGCAAGGCTCGCAGCAGCGCCGCGCGCACACGCCAGTTGGATGATTTGAGCAGTCGCATACAAACCTCGTCAGATAGTGCATGTTCCGCACCGGCCGGTTTATCATGTGCAGCGACGTCATCATCATCATCGAGGTCATCAGAATCGGACTCCATATCAGCCAAGGCCTCGAGTGCCGCTACGGCCACATCATCATCCTGTGATGATGCACAATGATTGAGGAAGGTGATGATGGTGGGAATGGGCGGGCAATCCGGTGTACGCCTTACGGCAATCTGCAGGATGTTGCGATCCGCCTCTTCCATAAGCTGAGGCATGAGAATTTTATATGCCTGAATGCCGCCCGTCTGCAGCAGGACATCTATGGCTACTTCCCGAATCATCCCATCGGATGAGCCGACAAAATCCATGAGTACCGGCAACACGACAACACCGCCCCGGCGAAGTTTCTCCAGTCCACTCAGGATTTCATTGCGAGCATGAGAAGTCAGCAATGGTGCAATCTCGCCCACATCTGTCGGCATGGCTGACTGCAACTGAAGCCGGAAAAGAGAACAGCGCAGATTATCCTGCTCCCTCTCACAGAGCTGCTCCTCTCGCTCCAGTTCCCGGCGCAGAGCTGTGAGAAGGACGGCACGCCACGGCTCAAAGCGCAGGCAGACACGACGCTGCGTATCCGGATCTGCCGATCTCAGCAGCACCACCGCCTCACGAACCTGTCCCGGCTCCGGCGCACGAGCGACATCTCCCACCAGTTCATCCACAGCAGCCCACTCGTCCAAAGCCCGCCGTACATCCGCCGGAACCTCCGAGGGTGGCAACCAGGGATCCAGTCCGAAATCCCGACCGGTTATGAGCTCCAGGAGATCCAGAGCAGCCGAGCGCACCCTCACATCCTCATGACGTATATGCTCCAGAAGTTCCCGCCGCACGCAGGATTCCGGAGCTGCTGACCAAGAAGCGATGCGACGCAATTCCTCAGAAGCCCCCGCCGGATGTAGCAGGAGCTGGCAGGCAAACAGCGGGAGAAGAAGGGTAGTCGGGCGCATAAAATCACTGCAAATCAGAAAGAATGTTGAGGATCTGGCTGACCACTTCCTCAAGCGCCGGGCAGTTATAGTACGCCTTCTCGTCAAGAGTGGCCGTTACCTCCTCCAAGCGAGAGAAAAGAGAATAGACAGCAGGATCCTGCAGCACCTCTGCTAGCAATTCCTCATACTCACCGGCACCAATATCAATGGCCATATTCTCCAGCGAACGCGCCTCGACAAGAAGTTCCTGCAGCTCTTCCGCCACTTCTTCAGGCACCGCTGCCACCAAATCGCTGGAAAGGTGCTCAATCAGCCCCTGGACAATGGAAAGCTGCGCCATGAGACAACGCGTGGCAATATTCTCCTCGGTCGCCCCGGCAGCATCTTCCTCAACGATGTTGCTGCCTTCCTCATCGGGCGACTCGCCCACCTCAGCGACAAGCAATACCATGGGGTCATCCGGGAATCGACCGGACTGAGCCTCCGCCTGATTTCCCATCACCACCGCAGCCACAACAGACGGAACGATATAAACCATCCTGAACATAATAAGCAAAGATTGATTATTTTCGGATAGAATAGCACATTCCGCGCCTATTTCAAGACATAAATCAAGGAAAACGGAAAATACTCGCACTCAGCGAGAAGAAAAGGATAGAATGGTGAGCTCATAAAAGGCAGAGTATTATGGCACAATTAGTGCTTGCCATTCGGACAATCAGGGTTCAGAATTCAGGCATGTTCAAGAACTTGTTAATAACCGGGCTGGCCGCCATCGTGCTGCCGGCATCCGCAGCGGAATGGATGACTGATCTGGACGCAGCCAAAAACAAAGCCGCAGCCGAGCAAAAAGCAGTACTGGTGGATTTCACGGGTTCTGATTGGTGTGGCTACTGCATACGTCTGAAGAAGAATGTTTTTGACACTCCGGCATTCGAATCCTACGCGGCGGACAAATTTGTGCTGGTCGAGGTAGATGTCCCCAACGACCAGAGTCGAGTGGGCGGTCCCGAGAACTTAGCCCGGAACAGAGCTCTTTGTGAGAAATACAATATCCAAGGTTTCCCGACTATCATGGTAATGAGTGCCGATGGTTATATCCTCGGCGGTTTTGTAGGAGGTCAGACCTCCCTGCAGAGCACCAAAATCCCGCTGGAGGCAGCTCTGGTCAACGCCGGCAAACTCAAAGAAGCTCAAACCCTCGAGGGCGTTGAGCGAGCCAAGGCTCTACTGGCGATTTATAATAGCCTCCCCGCAGAACTGCAAGAATCCGCCGATTTCATGATAGAAGAGATTGCCGCACTCGATCCGCAGAACGAGACCGGCGTACAGAATAAGATGCAGGAACAGACCATCATGGAAAGGGCCAAACGTGACGTCATGGCCTGTGGGCAAAACGTGGACAAGGCTTTGGCCATCATCAACGAAACGCTGCCCCAGGTCAGTGGAGCCAACAAGGCCACTCTCATGCAGGTAAAGGGAGCTCTGCTCCAGAACAAGGCCAACTCCATGTTAAAGACGGCGAAAACCATTGAGGATATGGAGGCCATTAAGGCGGTCTTTCTCGAATGCGCTGACTGTATACCCGAGGAGTATCGCGCACAGTTTAAGGCCATGATCGAGAAGGATTTTGCCGATCCGGCAGCTTTGCTTAAGAAAATCCAGGCCAAGCGCAAGTAAGCACACAGCGATGATGAAAAAATACTCTCCCTTACTCCTGCTTTCCGCAACGGCCCTGGTCGCTCACGCACAGGAGCCCGCTATCGCAGACTCCCCCGCAACAGAAGTTCCTGCCGTAGAGGAAGCGCCCGCTGTACCGCCCGCCGACAGCGCTACCGGTTTCTCGCCGGAAACGATGCAGGAGTGGCAGGCTATCGAAAAGGAGCTCATGACTGTGGGCGATGATCCCGAGAAGCTGCTGGCTGCCATCAACACCTGGCTCACTCGTGACATCTCCGAGGAAACGCGCACTCTCATGCACGCCATCAAGACCCACCTTATTGGCTCCATGATTGACAAGATCTTCATGACGGCAGAGACAGAGGCCGACATCCTCCGAGCGAAGGCACTCGTCACGGAAATGGTATCGGTCATTCCTGATGAAGAAGAGCGCAAAGCAGCTCTCGAAGCAGTTGAAGCTCAGTTTGCCAACCCGACCGCCATGCTGCAGGAAATCCAGCAGGCCCGAGCTGAACAGGAGGCCGCAGACCTCGCCGCCGACGCTCAGCAGGATGAAGAGGCGGCAACGCCTGAGCTTACTGAGCAGGATTACGACAGAATAGCGGTCATCCGCATGGACCTCGAAGGAATCGCCGATCCCGACCAACAACTTGAGTTCCTCAACGGCCTGCTGCCTTCGGAATCTCCCGGTGTGCAGAGATGGATCCGCCCACACATGACCCAGTTGCTCATCGATGAGTACAACAAGACTCTCGCCGCAGGGGTGAATACAACAGACGATGTCTTGAAAATCAAAGCCGTCTTCGTAAAGATCGTCAAGTACTGCTATCCGGAAGAGGAAAAGCAAGCCGCGCTGGAAGATCTAGAACTTCGCTTTGCTGATCCCGAAGCAGTTCTCCACAATATCCGAGAGGAACAGGAGTTGATGGGTACTCCGGCTCAGGAAGATGAGGAGGAAGAAGCTCAGGAGCCCCAAGAAAGCGAAGATCCCGTGGTAGCCTGATTCGCCACAAACCCTACTTACGGAAGCCCCGGTCAATTCTGACCGGGGCTTCCGACTCTTCCCTCTGCCCACTCAAATCTCCGGTGGAGATATGGTTGAGCGCCGAGTTTCTGCTTGCCACATCGCAGTCCGTATGTTACCATAGCCACAGCATGAAATTCACCGAAAAACTCCAGGCACGTATCCGGACCACACGCTCAGCTCTCTGTGTGGGGCTGGATCCGCGTCCGCAGACCGATAACATGAACGAACTGGCAGACTGGCTGCGAAAAGTCGTTAGCGAAACCGCCCCGTATACTGCCGCCTACAAGCCCAACATCGCATACTTTGAAGCAATGGGGCTCCCCGGGCTGAAGGTTCTGGAGGAGCTGCTGCCGGACATGCCGACAGACATTCCGGTGATACTGGACGCCAAGCGTGGTGATATCGGCGAGACTCAGAAATACTACGCTCAGGCCTACTTCGATCGTATGCAGGTGGATGCCGTGACCCTCAATCCCTTCATGGGCTACGACATACTGGAGCCCTTCCTGAACCACCCAGGCAAGGCAGTCTACCTACTGGCAGTTACCTCAAATGCGGGATCTGCAGACATCGAGCGCCAGGTTCTGGCGAGTGGTCGCAAGGTTTACCAGCTTGTCGGTGACATGGTGGAGCGCGCCCGTGCAGAAGGAGCAGCCACAGAGGTAGGTATGGTGATGGGGCTGACAAATGCCAACAGCGAACTGCTCTCCGAACTGCCGGATGCACCCCTGCTCATCCCCGGACTTGGAGCTCAGGGTGGCGACCTGAGTGCCCTCACCGGCGGTCCCCGGATGGCACCGCCCGTCATCAATGTATCGCGCGGTATACTGTACCGCGATCCGGAACTGAGCTTTGCTGAGCGGGCAGAAAAGTATGCTCTGCAAATCCGCGAGGCCCTTTCTCTCTGAGCATTGACTGACAGATCATGAAACAATATCTGGAGCTGCTGGATGATGTGCTGACCAACGGCGTGGGTCGTGAGGACAGGACAGGCACCGGCACCATCGGCGTATTCGGGCGACAGGCGCGTTTCGACCTGCGCCGGGGCTTCCCCTGCCTGACCACCAAAAAGCTGCACTTGCGCTCCATTATCTATGAACTCCTCTGGTTTCTCAAGGGTAGTACCAACGTGCGCTACCTTCAAGAGCACGGCGTAACCATCTGGGACGAATGGGCAGATGCCGATGGTAACCTCGGACCGGTCTATGGTAGCCAGTGGCGCAAATGGCCGGATGGTCAGGGGGGCAGCATCGACCAGATAGAGGCTCTCATTAATGGGCTGAAGAACAATCCTTGGAGCCGTCGTCACATCGTGACCGCCTGGAACGTAGCAGAGGTGGACAGCATGGCCCTGCCACCCTGCCACTGCCTGTACCAGTTCTGTGTGATCCCGGCACAAAAAGAGGGAGAACGCCATGGGCTGAGCCTGCAACTCTACCAGCGCAGCTGCGATCTGTTCCTGGGGGTCCCCTTCAACATCGCAAGCTATGCCCTGTTGCTCATGATGGTGGCACAGGTCTGCGGGTACGAGGCAAGGGAATTCATCCACACCTTCGGCGATCTGCACCTTTACAAGAACCATCTGGAGCAGGCCCGATTGCAGCTCACGCGTGAGCCGCGTCCCCTGCCCACCATGCACATCAATCCCGAAGTGATGGAGATAGATGGGTTCGACTACTCGGACTTCAGCTTGGAGAACTACGACCCACATCCCCACATCAAGGCCCCCATATCGGTCTGATTCCCTGCCGATACCCATGACAGCACCGATGGAATGCGATGAAAACCCCGCCTACCTGACGGAGCAGGTAATCACCTACATCGGCAATAAGCGCGCCCTGCTCGGTTTTCTCAACTCAGCCATTCTGCAGGTACGCGCAAAGTTGGGGGGGCGACGTATAAGGTGCTTGGATGCTTTCTCCGGCTCGGGGATTGTCGCCCGATTGCTCAAGCAACACGCTACCGAACTCTATGTGAACGATTTGGAGGACTATGCGCGGGTCATTAACGAGTGCTACCTCACCAATCGCGATGAAATCGACCTCAGTGAGCTCAGCGAGGCGCTGGAGCAGATCAGGCTGCAACTCCAAAACCCACAGCCCGGTTTCATCACCGAACTCTATGCCCCGAAAGATGATGAGAACATACGCCCCGGTGAGAGAGCCTTCTACACCCACCGCAATGCCGCTTATCTGGACACCGCCTGTCAGGCCATTCACCAACTCCCGGCACACCTTTTTCCCTGCCTGATGGGACCACTCCTCTACGGCGCCTCCGTACATACGAATACCGCCGGAGTGTTCAAGGGCTTCTACAAAAACCGCCAAGGGATAGGCCAGTTCGGCGGCGCGGCCCGCAACGCACTCACCCGCATTCTGGGAGAAATAGAACTCTCCCTTCCGGTGTTCTCTCGGCACCACACCACAAACCATGTTCTGCAAGGGCGCGCGATCGATGCAGTCAAACAAATCCCCGAGCTCGACCTGGCCTACCTCGACCCGCCCTATAACCAGCACCCCTATGGTTCCAATTACTTCATGCTTAACCTGCTCACCAATTATAAGCGCCCCGGGCAAACATCTGCGGAGTCCGGCATACCCGGTGACTGGAACCGCTCAGCTTACAACAAGGCTCAATCTGCACAAGCTGCGCTCTTCCGGCTCGTGGAGCAATGCCCGGCTCGTTTCATCCTCATTTCCTACAACTCGGAGGGGTTCGTGAAGTACGAGAATTTCATGCAGCACCTCAATCAACTGGGAAAGGTCAATTTCCTGCAAACAGACTACAACACCTTCCGCGGTTGTCGCAATCTCAGAAAACGTGATATTAAAGTAAAGGAATTCCTCTTCCTGCTGGAAAAACATTAATCACCACCCGCCAGACATACCATGAACATCACCTTCACCGGAGTCGTTGCCATGGCCGCCGATCGAGCCATCGGACTGAACAACACCATGCCCTGGAACCTGCCGGATGATCTCCGACTCTTCAAACACCTGACCATGGGGCATCCCATTCTCATGGGACGCAAAACCTGGCAGAGCCTCGGTCGCCCCCTGCCCGGCAGACAGAATATCGTGCTGACTCGCTCCGCAGATTTCCGGGCTCCGGGAGCCATCGTCATTCATGACCTTTCCGAACTGGAAGGGCTGGAACTGCAGGACAAGGAAATCATGGTTATCGGCGGCGCACAAATCTATGAGCTCATGCTACCGCTCATGAGTAGGCTCCATGTCTCCGAAGTTCATGGGGAATGGGCTGCGGATACTTATTTTCCCCCCTTCCTCGAACATTTCCCTCAGCGCAACTTACAAGAGAAGTATGAGGGGTTCGACGCCGTACTCTACTCCAGAGTATAAATAAAAAAGCCGCTGAGGGTCAACTCTCTGACTCTACTCAGCGGCGGTGTCCGATCAGGACTTCTGTTGGCTCTTCATCCATAAACAGGTACGGGAGCGGAGCTTATCGATGACTGCGGCGATTACCACGGCGAGAGGCGACATGGTGACGGGCGCGCGCATGATGCTTATCCTCTTTAACGTGATGGCGTTTTGATACCTTCTTCTTCACAGCCTTCTTATGGACGACATGGTGGCAACAGTCATCACTGAGCGCAACATTGACCCTACCATTCGACAGGTTAAAGTTGACGGAAACACCGGCAGCACTAGCCTGTGCGCTTACCATTCCCAGAACCATCACCGCGAGAGCGGCAAACTTTGCGAATTGCTTTTTCATTTCTCTGTGTCTTTCTATCTGTTTGTTGTTGTGGGCCTCAGTTCAGCCCTCTGCTAACTGTGACACAGATCCGGTTCCACGCGTTGAATAAAAGTTGTCTTTTTGTAACTTTTATCATTTATTAACCTTTCGTTTATCCAAGATACCGCGTACGTTCTGCATATTCAGTAGCCATTCGCTCTGCAAAATGATACCTATCGTGCTTATCAGCCGCGGGATTCTCGGCCAACATCTGTTCATATTCCCAAGGCAAAAGGTGAGAATCGAAGAGATCGATGTCATCAAAGAGAGCCTCGCAACGGCGTTCATTGACGATATCTGTCACGACGGCCCGCTCAGCCGGAGAAAGAGGGGCAAGCCGTTCGCGTCCACAATCCTCGGGGCGATAGCCCAGAAGAAAGAACGCGCTGTCCTCTGATAAATAATATTGACGCTGAATAAACACACGCAAATAAGCCGGCAAGAGATAACAGAATGCTAACGGCTTCACATAGAACAGACCGGTTTCACAGGCCTGCAATAGCTCCGGAGAAATCGCCTGCCAATAGTTACGCGGAGTCCTATCCATTGCATTGATATACTCCCTCACCTTCGGCGGTCGGTAGTCATCCTCCGCAATTCCGGCAAGCAGCAAATCAATATCGGGAGGACAGGTGCGCTTACGAAATGCCTCCTCAAGTCGGTTCAGCAGCTCCTGCCAACGCGCAGAACGCACGAAAACCGGATGCTTGGCAAGATCCTCGCGAGCTCTCTTGAGAAAGTCAGCAACAAACTTCTCATGCTGAACAAGTTCAGATTTCTCCCAATTATCCAGTTTCGGTAACTTTGCCATAAACAGAAAAAGCCACCTGTCCTGCATGAAAAAGACAGGTGGCCGCATGAATTAAAATCAATGAGTCAGCTGGCGGCAGGCCTTCACCGTATTGGCCATGAGCATGGCTATCGTCATGGGACCCACACCGCCGGGAACAGGTGTGATGGCAGAGCACTTGTCCTTCACAGCCTCATAATCCACGTCTCCTACGATCCTGTACCCTCGCGGACGAGAGGGATCCGGTATGCGGTTGATGCCCACATCAATCACCACGGCACCATCCTTCACGAAGTCAGCTTTCACCATCTCCGGACGACCAACGGCCGCTACAATGATGTCTGCCGTACGGCAAACCGCCGGCAGATCCGCCGTTCGAGAGTGAGCAATCGTTACCGTGGCATTCGCCTTCTTGCTGACCAAGAGGTTAGCCATGGGCTTACCCACGATCAGACTGCGACCAATCACCACCGCATGCTTACCGGCTGTCGGGATGTCGTAGGCCTTCAGCAGTTCCATACACCCCAGCGGTGTACAGGGAACGAACCCTTCCTCATCCTCCAGTACCAGCTTGGCAACATTCGCCGGGTGGAACCCATCAACATCCTTACGGGGATCGATATTGAGAATAACCGCCTCTTCATCAATATGGGGTGGTGGCGGGCTCTGAACAAGTATGCCGTGGATCCTATCATCAGCGTTGAGCTTATGAATAAGGTCAACAAGCTGCTCCTGGGTCGTGTCCGCAGGCAGTTCCCACTTCTGAGAATAGAGCCCCAATTCCTCACAAGCTCTCACCTTGGATCCCACATACACCTGAGAGGCAGGATCCTCACCCACCAGCACAACAGCCAGACCGGGTGTCTTCCCCTGAGCTTTCAACTCAGCTATCTCAGTGACAAGACCTTCGCGGATCTTACGCGCCACTTCCTTACCATCAATGACTGTTGTATTCATAATTTTTCCTTCTGTTCCTCAATGTTAATCGGAGGGAAATCCGGCGCGCCATAGGCGAGAGCCTCTTCCACCTTGCGGCAGTACTCTGCCTGCTGCTCCTCCGTTATGTCGGCAGGCACATAGATCTTGCGGCCCCAGGTTACCGTCACCCGGGAGAAAGGCTTGGGGATGATGAAGCCGTCCCATGCCTTGCCGATACGCCAATAGGAAGAATACTCGATACAAGCCGGAACAATAGGATAGCCGCTCATGGAGGCGAGCCTGACGGCGCCGGGACGACATTTATAAATCGGCCCCCTCGGACCATCCGGGGTGATGCACATGCAGCAACCATCCTGCATCTCGCGCACCATGTCGCGGAACCCCGCGGCACCACGACGATTGCTGGAACCGCGCACGGCTCGCATACCATAGTCCCGGGCCACCGTTGCCAGCATGGCACCATCCTTGCTGGCACTGGTAAGCATGCTCATGGGCAACTTTCCCTTTACCACATAGCGGTACACATGGCACGGAGAGAATACTCTATTATGCCAGAGTGCAATAATACACTGATAATCACCCCACGGGTCATCGTCCCCATTCAAGTTGATGGCTTTCTTGCGGAGGGTCGCACAGACCCCTGCTATTAACAGCCACACCAGATGTCCCAGAGGTACCGTCCACCATTTTTTACGCAACTCATTAGACATAACAAGAATCTATAATACAAACCAATTTAACCGGAGGGAAATACAGACTTATCAACAGGAACCGTCAGGCCTCCACCGAAGGGTGAATCCAGAGGATTGGGAGTGGGGGCGAAGGGATCAGACGGAGCAAAGGGATTGCCGGAATTATTCGAAGGAGTCGGAGTAGGTTCGGAATCCGGCTCAGGCTCTGAGACCGCAGGGTCATCGGAGGAATTCTCCGGAGCAGATGGTGTGGAGCCCCCTTCTTTGCCGAATACCTGGTCCGTCAGCGCATCCACATCGATGTACTCAAACGGTGTCCTGGCGGGGCGATCTGCACGCGCCTCGGCAGCAGCTGCCTCCAGCTGGTCGATGTCATCCGCCGGGGCATTTGCCTTCCCGGAAAGGCGGGTGCTCACCCAAGCAAGAGCGCCGTCATCACGGAAGAGGGGATCCGCCATACCATCCGGGTATTCAACATGAGTCAACAACGCAGGGATACCATAGGTGAGGGTGCCGGAGAGATCATTGGCCTCGTTCACAGCGATCTCACCCTGCAAGCTCACCAAGTCAAGCTCGCGGAACTCATTCTCATTGAACTTCAGGACAGTACTGCCCTCCTGCTCCGAGAGTTCCACCCGACCACGGCTGATCTTAATGGGGAGATAAGCATTTCTGCGGGCGGGCTCAATATGCTCCAGAATGGACAGAAGAGCAGGCATGGTGCTCACACGAATGTCGCGTAGTGCAAAGAAGCCTGAGAAGGCAGGACGATCTGAATCAAAGGGAAGCCGAATGCTTGCCACGGGCTTGTTCTTACCGGTCGCAGAGGCCGCAGTCTTGGCAACCAACAGGTGTGAAAAACGTCCGTTGGAGAAACCGGAGAAATCCATATTGTCAGAGTCGAATCCCATTGCTGACGACAACTCAGAGCCACCGGAAAGGTGACCGCTGATGGCGATGTGGGAAGAAGGTGCATTATTCCCCTCGCGATGTGTCTCGGGGGTAGCGGTCAGACGTACATTCTCAAGAGCAACCGGTGTAACCTGCACCTTGGCATCCAGCAGTTCCATGGGAACCCACCCCTTCACGGAAAGATTGCCGCCCTTCATGACCACCACACGAGCCTCACGAGATCTTCCGGCAAAATACATATACGCTGAACTGTGAGATATGGTCAGCGGGCTTCCCTCAACCTCTCCGAAAGAGAAATTAAAATCATCACAGCTGAGCCGATCGATCGACCAGATGTCATCCCCCTGCCATACAGGAACATCTACCTTTTTAACATCCCGGGGTGACGTCAGCGTGGCACGAGCCACCTGAACATTGGACGTCTTGAGGAGACCGGTGAAGAATGACGAAGCAGAAAGGGTACAGCTGATCTCACTCATCTCCAAGCGCTGCACCATCATCCCTTCAGGGAATTCAGCCACAAGATTGTCAACGAGGAGGTCGAGACCATCCAAACGAGCTCCGGAGAGCTGAACATCCTGAGCACCGAGCGCTTGGGCTATTTTACCGGCAAGTTCTCTATAGTACTCCTCGCCTGACATCCTGGACATCTTGTAAGCAAATGCACAGGCAAGTACGGCAATGACCAGAACGAAAACAAGCAGAGAATACACGAAATGCCTGCGGGAACGGCGATTACGCTCTTCAGAGGTTATCATCACTTTACGCTTCTTAACCACTCTCACGGCTTTTGTTCCGTCCGCACGCACAACGACCTCCCTCTTCTTTTCGTGAGAAGGGCGGTCGGAGTTCAGTTGAGAAATGATGTTGCGTACCTGAGAATATCTGTCTTTATCGCTGGTATATTTGGTATCTTCGGTTTTGCCCATAGAGTATTGTA
The DNA here is from genome assembly GCA_045545975.1 of Akkermansia sp. Lineage (GTDB taxonomy): Bacteria > Verrucomicrobiota > Verrucomicrobiia > Verrucomicrobiales > Akkermansiaceae > Akkermansia. The sequence goes on along the minus strand of JAZQCA010000011.1, from coordinate 13,526 downwards.
TTTGAAAATTATTCCGTTGCCATCGAAGGGCGTTCACCCGTAGCAACATCACGACCTGTCGGATCTATCACGTCTACCTTTGCAAAGTAAATGAGAGCCTTGCGCTTCTTCTGCTCACCTTCAGAACGGAAGAGACGACCTACAAGCGGCAGGTCGCCCAAAACGGGCACTTTGTCCTCAAAACGTACCACACTGGCCTCTTTCAAGCCACCCATCACAAGCACACTACCGGGAACTACGGTAATCTTGGTATTCTCAACATAGCGCTTGATCATCGGCTGAAGAATGTAGTTGGGATTGAGCTGGAAATATTCAATCTTGCTCTTTCCGGACCACATGGCACTATGGATGGGCGAGCCCCAGTTTATGAAGCCCTCGAATTCATTGGTTGTTGCAGTGAGAGCAAGAGTAATGAAGCGCCCATTCTCAGAAATCTCCGCACTATGTACCTGAAGAATGGTACCGATACCACCAATGGTATCCTCCGTCATGCCATAGCGCACGAAGTCATTGGGAACGGCACCCACGGCCGCCATGGAACCACTGTTGGAGTTGCGATTATTATTTCTTCCATTGCGATAATCGTTATAATTACTACCCATGGAGACAACCTGCGGAGCCTCCCAGGTCTCGGGGAAGAAAAGCTCGTTCACGTTGGCGAAAACGACCTGTTCCTCAGCACCGGGGCTGAATACGAGGCGAGGATTGTGCAGAATATCCACGCCCTTCTTCTGGGCAAGACCGCGCATCATCATGGTAACGTCGATCGAATTCCACACACCACGAATACCGAAAATGCCGGGAGATTGATTGTAAGCCTCCGAGCCGAAGGCTGCCGTAGAGCCGGTGGCAATGAGATTCTCCAGTGAGCTACTGCCGACCGCGAAAACAGCCTTACCGCTGCGCAGACCACTTGTGACGGACGGACTCTTCTGCGCCCCCTGATCGGCTGTATATCCTTCGAATACAGGCATACCGGTCACACCGGAAACCAGCTCTTCACCACCGGAAGTGTGCAGCTCTCCGTCGTGCAGATTCAGGTTGAACAACCAATCGAAGCCCAACTGGTGCAGATTGTCCTCGGATACCTCCATCACGATGACATTGAGCACAATTTGACGAGACTCCTCGATCGGCACATTCAGCACATCCTCAATATCCTGCAGGTTATGAGAGGTATTGCGGACAGTCAAGCGGCGCGTGGAAGGGGAGTAACGTGCCGTGGCGCCCTCCGGGAAAGAAATACCAAGACTCTTGAGCACCTGCACGGGATTCACCCTCCGCACAGCCATAGTGCTGCCACCTACCTCGCCAAAGCCATCCTCTTCCTCATCGCCGGAATTCTCATCATCGGAACGAGGATCAAAGAAATGAGGAGGCACGGTAAACACACGATCAATCAAGGGGCCAAAGTCCTTGCCTGAGTACGAGAGCTCTACGCCGGACGAGGTATAATAATAACTGATACCCAGCTGCTTAGAAAGCAGCTCCAGCAATTCCTTGATGGAGACATTCGTCAGATTGAGCCTGATAGTCTGCTCCATCAGGCGCTTGTAACCTTCCGACTCAGGAGATCCGAAGTTCGTAGTCAGGTTGATATGGCGATCAGCTCGCACGCCATTGCTCTCGAAGCGAAGAATCTGATTCTGCAGGGCCTCCACCACCTCTGTGATGGGGACATCATCGAACAGGATGCTGGGCAACACCATTTCTTCGAGCCGATTGGAGTACGACTCCTGCAGTTCGGCATCCAGCCCCGGGGAAAAAGTATCATCTGCGGTGGCAATATCGCCGGGAGCCTCCGAAGGAACCTGCTCTTCCCAGATGGCATCCACATCAGCCAGCATGGCCGCGCGAGTAGAGTTGCGACCGTATTGGTAGTAACTGCTGCGGGCGCGCTGAACGCGCTCTATACCCTGCTGGGCAGCAGTATTGTAGGGATCTATCTTGAGTACACCGCGAAACGTTTTCTCGGCCTCATCGAACTTACCGAGATCATACTGACCATATCCCAGCTCAAGAAGACGAGTTACCTCGGCAACATCTCCGACGTGCTGGGGAGTAAGTGCCGGATTGTGGCGAACGGGATCCGTGGTATATATCAGTTCCTGCTCAGCCCGATGATTGCCGGGAGCCAGACTGATGGCCTCGCGCAGGAAGGCCACGGCCTCATCATAACGACCGACTGCACGGTAGTCAATGGCTCGTGCAATCAAAGCATCTGAAAGACTCAGGCGGATAAACTCAGCCAGTTTTTTTGTCTCCGGGCCATCCGGAAGAGTGTAAAGAGCACTACGATAATGCTCTACTGCATGAGTATAGCGCTTTGCCTGGTAAGCCAGACGAGCCTCCTGCACAAGCTGCCGGGCATCCCGCACGGCCATACGCCGACGGGCGGCCTCGGTTTCTGCGCGATCAGCCTGCTGGGCATACGAACAGGGAGCCAGGAAGAGGGTCCCCATGGCCATCAGAGAGAAAATTGCAGTACGAGAAAACGGTCTCATCATGGTAAGTGCGTATATCATATCAGATTGCACACGCAAAGTCACTCATAAAGTGAGCCACAGTCAAAAAAAGAACGAAAAAAACGCGCTTCCACCCCGTAGGAAACAGAAGCGCGGTGATATGGATATGGATAACTTCGGAAGATCAGGTCACGGAGGAATCCAAGAAGCCCTTGATGCAGCCGATTCTCGTAGGATGCCTGAGCTTACGGAGAGCCTTGGCCTCAATCTGACGGATACGCTCGCGGGTCACATTGAATTGCCGTCCCACCTCCTCAAGGGTACGGGGATTGCCGTCTTTCAACCCAAAACGCTGCTCAATGACAGCACGCTCTCGCTCGTTGAGAGTATTGAGCACGCCGGAGAGTTTCTCACGAAGGGAGTTGAAGGCGGCTCCGTCCATGGGATTTTCCGCACTCTTATCCTCCAGGAAGTCACCGAATGAAGTATCATCAGAATCACCCACGGGCTGCTGCATGGAAATAGGCTGCTGAGCCATCTTGAGCACGCTGCGCACACGCTCCACCTGCATACCGCTTTCGGCAGCGATCTCTTCCGGCAAGGGCTCGCGACCGAGATCCTGCACGAGTTTCTTCTGCACACGCATGAGCTTGTTGATCGTCTCAATCATGTGGACAGGTATGCGAATGGTACGAGCCTGATCTGCAATGGAACGAGTTATAGCCTGACGAATCCACCATGTGGCATAGGTGGAGAACTTGTAACCACGGCGGTACTCAAACTTCTCCACAGCCTTCATCAGTCCCATGTTACCCTCCTGAATGAGATCGAGGAAGGCCAGACCGCGGTTAGTGTACTTCTTGGCAATGGAGATCACCAGACGAAGGTTCGCCTCAATCATCTCTTTCTTGGCAGCCTTGGCCTCCTTCATGGCCTCCTTCATGGCCTGATAATTTTCCTGGAAGTCGCTGATGGGCATCCAGAGCTGAACCTCCAGCTCTGTGATCATGTCCTTGTACTCCTTGTTGTCATAATCCCCCTCGTACTGGCGGCGCAGCTTCATGATACGCTGGCGAACTTCGCGCATACGTCCCACGAAATCCTCATACACTTTCCCCTTGAAACTGAACTTACGGTACAGCTCGTCAAGCTCCTCAAGGAGAGCAGAAAACTCCTTCTGAGCGGCTTCTTCCCCCTTATTGCGACGACGGGCTCGGCGCAGGTTGTTGTATGCAGTCTGCGCGTCGTCATGCAGATCATAGACCTTGTTGATGAGGGGCTGAATCTCCTTGAAGTACTGCTCACGATGATCAATATTCTTGTCTGCCACCACGCGATCGAAACGCTCCTTATTCTGGAGGATCCGTTGAGCCGTCTCGAGATAAAACATGGAAACAATGCCGAACTTGTGCAGACGACTCTGCAACTCATTCTCTGCACGATCTATGCGGATGGAAAGGCTCACCTCCTGCTCACGCTTGAGGAGATCTTTCTGCCCCATCTGCTTAAGATACATGCGAACAGGATCATCCAGGATGTCGAGCTTAGCCTCCATCTTCTCGCTTTCGTCCTCTTCGCCGGACTCCACAAGACGCTGACGCTCACTATAATTGTCGACATCGGAGGCATCAATGATATCGAAGTTCATGCCGCGCAGACGTTCCATGATTTCCTCATGATCCGCAGGATTGATCATATCATTGGGCAGCACATCATTGATGTCATCATAGGTCAGATACCCCTGCTCGGTAGCCTGAACAATCAGCTCACGCACCTTTTCCTGCACAACGGGAGTATCCACCAGGCGCATGCTCTTCCCCTTGGGCTCTTTCAGGTCAGCCAGTGAAATAGGAGCAATGACAGCAGACTCATCCCTCACTTCTATGCCAATGGAATGCAGCCTTTCGAAGAGACGCTCGGTATCCTGCTCTTCGTAACCATCCATCGGAAGGGAGGAGAAAATATCATCATCCGTCACATAGCCGTTGTTTTTCTTGGCGATAGAGAGAAGATTCTTAAACGCTGTCTTGAGAGTAATATCATCCGGGAAAAAATCCTGTAACTCCTTAGCAGTTATGCGGGGCGGAGTGTAGCTATTCTTACGGCGGGATGAAGAGCCCTTCTTACGGGAATTCTCAGCAGCAAGCACCTCCTCCACCTCAGGATCCACCAATGGGGGCTCGGGTGCGAGGGGAACAACAGGTTCTACCGACAGATTCTTGCCTGAGGTCTTGGAGGAGCTTGTTTTCTCCTCCACAGCGGCAGGAGCTGACTCTGGCTCCTCGACAGACTCGACAATCGGATCGGCAACAGGCTTGGTATTAGCCTTTGCTGAAGTTTTTGCAGCAGCCTTCGCGGCGGGTTTTGCAGCGGGCTTTGCAGCAGCCTTCGCGGCGGGTTTTGCAGCGGGCTTTGCGGCAGTCTTCGCGGCGGGTTTTGCAGCGGGCTTTGCAGCAGCCTTCGCAGCGGGCTTAGCGGTGGGCTTTGCAGTAGCCTTCGCGGCGGGTTTTGCGGCGGGCTTAGCGACCGGCTTCGCAGCAGGTTTCGCAGCAGCGCCCTCCACCTTTGTTTTTGTCTCGGCGGTTTCGGTTTTCTTCTTTGCTGTAGACATGATGAAATCTGTAAAATTGAGCGACAATCCACCCTTTACGCATTTTGTCAAGAGTTTGACAAAAACACGCGAGTGAAGTATAGCTCATTACGGCAAGACTTCAACCCCCAATCAATTATTATGACACACTTTTCCCTTTTTATCCGCAAAATAACACGGAGGGAGCAGTGATCACAAGCACTACTCCCTCCGAAATCATATAATCCCCTGCTCTTATCTGCTGTGAATATTGAGCATCTGGGCATAGGTGGGAACCGGCCACATGTCAGCCGCGATGATGGATTCGAGGGCATCCACCGTGAGGCGGGCATCCTCCATGGCTGCTCGCATGGCAAGGGGTTCTCCGCAGTTGATGGCATCCTCCAGAGCATCCACTCTGGGAACGAGTTCATCGTAGAGAGAACCGATCTCCCCGGCTTTGGCCCGGGCTGCTTTCAACCCGGCCGGGATTCCGGCAGCGGTGATAGCCGAGACAGTCGAGCAGATCTCAGTCATCTGACGAGCAACCGCAGGAAGATAGATGGTGCGCAGCATGTTCAGACAAGTCTTGGCCTCGATGTCTATGAGCTTCTCAAAGTTTTCGATCTGAATTTCTCGGCGGGCAAGCAGTTCGGAACGATTGAGCACACCATACTTCTCCATGAGGGCGATCGTGTCCGGTCGCTCGAGCACATCAAGAGCCTCCGGAGTCGTCTTGATGTGGGGGAGACCCCGTTTCTCTGCCTCGGCGACCCATTCCTCGGAGTAGCCATTGCCATTGAAAATCACGCGATCATGGCTGGTGATAAGCTCTTTTATGAGTCCCTTCGCAGCATCCGTGAAATCAGGCTTGCCGGCGAAAGGCTCCAGACGTGTAGCCACGATGTCGAGAGCCTCGGCCATGATGGTATTCAGCACAGCCATAGGCCAGGCACAGGTCTGCGACGAACCAACGGCTCGGAATTCAAACTTATTGCCGGTAAAGGCAAAGGGAGAGGTTCTGTTACGATCGGTCGTATCCTTCGGCAGCTCCGGCAGAACATCCACACCGAGTTCCATCGTAGTCTTGGTGGAAGAAGATCTGGCACCGCCGGCTTTGATCTGCTCGATGATGTCAGTCAGCTGATCCCCCAGGAAAATGGAGATAATGGCAGGCGGCGCCTCCGCTGCTCCCAAGCGGTGATCATTACCGGCCTTGGCGATGGAAGCACGCAGCAGATCGGCATGCTTATCCACTCCCATGATCACACTCGCCAGGAAGGTCAGGAACAGCAGGTTACTGTGGGGAGTCTTACCGGGAGAAAAGAGAGAACCCAGTTCCGGGGTGGACAAGGACCAGTTATTGTGCTTACCGGAGCCATTCACGCTGGCGTACGGCTTCTCGTGCAGCAGACATACCAGATTGAATTTCAGAGCTTGGCGCTGCAGGATATCCATGATCATCACATTGTGATCCACGGCCACGTTGCAGGGCTCGAAGAGCGGGCAGATCTCGAACTGCCCGGGAGCTGCCTCATTGTGACGAGTCTTGGCCGGCACTCCAAGTGCCCAGAGCGCCCGATCCACACTCATCATGAACTCCAGCACGCGCTCCTTGATGGAGCCAAAGTAGTGATCTTCCATCTGCTGGTGCTTGGGCGGCAAGCAGCCAAACAGCGTACGACCGGTTTCAATGAGGTCGGGACGCTTCAGATAAAGATCGCGATCGATGAGGAAATATTCCTGCTCTGCCCCCAAATTACTCACAACGTATGAGGGCTCATGCCCGAAACAATGCAGCACGCGCATAGTCTGCTGAGCCACGGCTGCCATGGAGCGCAGCAGCGGTGTCTTCTTGTCCAGAGCTTCGCCGGTATAGCTACAGAATGCCGTGGGTATGCACAGGGTCACCGTGTGCTCCGTGCGCTTGATAAATGCCGGGCTGGTGGGATCCCAAGCCGTGTAACCGCGAGCCTCGAAGGTTGCTCGTATGCCACCACTGGGGAATGAGGAGGCATCCGGCTCAGCCTGGATGAGATTCTTGCCGGTGAACTCGCACATCATCCCACCCTTGCCATCCGGCTCAACGAAAGAGTCGTGCTTCTCCGCGGTGGCATCCGTCAGGGGCTGAAACCAGTGGGTGTAATGAGTAGCCCCTTTGCTCATGGCCCAGACCTTCATGGCCTGCGCGACCTCATCGGCTATGCTGATGTCGAGCTTACCACCACGTTGCATGGTGAGCATCATCTTTCTGAACGCACTCTTGGAGAGGTATTTCTCCATCGTCTTAATCCCGAAGGTATCGCAGCCGTAAAGGGCATTGAGGGCGGCTTCGGCGTCAGTCATAGTCTCAGTTGCCATAAATTTGTGGTAGGAATGATGCGTGTTGGAAAGATTCTATATGCTTTTGCAGGCTCTGTCAAGCTCAATGGGAAGACTCAGCGCAGTTCGCCGCGAGCGCGGAGGTCAGCATTGATCGCCTCCATGATATCGAGCTCGGGGCGGAAATTGGCATCGTGATGCGAGGAGCGGATGAGCGGTCCGCTGGCCACATGGCAGAACCCCTTGCCAAGGGCTACTTCGCGCAGCTCATCGAACACATCCGGATGAATGTAATCGATCACCGGCAGATGGCGAGCAGAAGGACGGAGGTACTGCCCCATGGTCAGAACCGTCACACCATGAGCTCGCAGATCATCCATGGTCTGCTCTATTTCGCTGCGGGTCTCTCCCAGACCGAGCATGATTCCGCTCTTAGTCACCACCATACCCGGTGCCATTTCCAAAGCTCGCTGCAACATGTGCAGGGACTTGCGGTACCGTGCGCGGAAACGCACAATGGGCGACAGACGCTCCACGGTCTCAAGATTGTGGTTGAAGATGTGCGGGCGAGCCTCCATCACCATGGCAAGAGCCTCCTCATTGCCGTTAAAATCAGAAGTCAGCACCTCGATAACAGTCTGCGGGCTGCTCTTGCGAATCTCACGAATGATGGCTGCGATATGCCCGGCAGCACCATCCGGCAAATCATCGCGGGTGACCATGGTCACCACGGTGTGTGTGAGGTTCATGCGGCTGACGGCATCGGCAATCTTACCGGGTTCCTCAGGGTCGAGCGGTTTGGGACGTGCTGTGCGGGTGGCACAGAACCCGCAAGCGCGGGTGCAGACATCACCACATGCCATGAATGTGGCCGTACCATGGCTCCAGCACTCACCCCGATTCGGACACATCGCCTCCTCACAAACCGTCACCAGGGAGTTCCCCTTCACAAGATTATTGACATGCTTAAATGCCTGCCCTTTGGGCAGCTTTACCTTCAACCAAGAGGGCTTGCGCGCGCGTTCTTCCGACATGACTGGGCAGCGTTATGCACCAAAAGTGCTGAAAATGCAAGCAAAATCTCACATTTTATCCGCAAAAAAGGCTTTTATGCACAGCAATGTCCCCACATACAGCAGTATGCCAAGCCCCACATACCCACTCACTAACCACCCGAGTCCCCGCCCACGCCACAGCACCATACCATACAAAATCCACCCTACCACGCTCAGCACCACTCCGCCGCAAAACGCCCACCACCAGTACTCGCAGAACATTGCGCCGCGCACCTCACCGGCACTACTCCAATATGCTATCTGCCAGCCATACCAGATTGCCATATACACCGAATAGAGAGTCCCCACAATCAGCAGGATAGGAGTAAGCACCTTCATCGCCTCCAGTATACAGACCCGCCCCCCTATTGTCAAGCCGGGTCCCTCACCTTTCACATTGCGCAACATCCATTCCTACCTTTTTTGTATACTTTTTCTGACATAATTGCAGAAAAATAAAGTTCGGACGGAAAAGAAAGTTCGACATGAGGGAAGAGATGTGGTAGTCTACAACCAATCAAAAGTATGAAAACGAGCACCACATCCGCACTACTGGGGCTGGCCCTCACGGTCACGCCGACGTTTGCCCAGGCTCCGGCTCCTGCAGCAACAGAACCGGCTCAATCGGTCGCAGCACAACCCGCAGCCGAACAACAGGAGCTGGTTCGCGACCCGCAGATCATCAGCGGGCAGCTCGAAAACGGATTCTCCTACATCATCCGCCCCACGAAAGAACCCGCAGGACGAGCCAGCGTGCGCCTGTATGTAGCAACCGGTTCTCTTGATGAGCAGGAAGAATCCAGCGGCATCTCCCACTTCCTCGAGCACATGGTATTCAACGGCAGCCGCAACTTCAAGCGCGGCGAGCTCATCCCGACCATGCAGAAGCTCGGGCTCGGTTTCGGCGGAGATGCAAACGCCTACACAGCCCTGGAGCAGACCGTCTATATGCTCGATCTGCCCAACCTCAGCGAACAGACAGTCAACTTCGCCTTCACCATCATGCGCGACTTCGCAGATGGAGCCACTCTGGAGGACGATGCGATCGACCACGAGCGCGGCATCATCGTCAGCGAGCTCAAGAGCCGTGACTCACGGAACTACCGCAGCACCCTGGCCATGCTCAACCAGCTGGCAGAGGGAACCCGCGTGGCAACCTTCATGCCCATCGGTCGCGAGGATGTCATCCGCAATGCTCCTTACGAACTCTTCCGTAAATACTACCGGGAAAACTATGTCCCCGGCCGCATGACCCTGGTAATCACCGGCGACTTCGAGCCGGCTACAGCCGAGGCTTGGGTGAAACAATACTTCGAGAGCATGGTTGCCACCCCCGAGCCGACACGCCCGGACAACGGCTCACTCACCAATCCCGGTCCCAGTGATCTTCTCATACCCAACCCCGAACAGGCAAACGCCACCATCATGGCTACTGTGGTGGATCCCTGGAAATACGAGGCGGACACCTTCGGCACCCGTGTGAAGGACTTCCCGCTCATGCTTGCCTGCCAGATGCTCAATAACCGCCTCAGCCGCATAGCACAACAGGCAAACGCTCCCTTCCTGAGCGCCGATATCTCCCAGAGTGACATGTTCCGCTTGGTGGACACCTTCGGATTCTCCGTAACCGCAGCTCCCGATAAATGGAAGCAGGCCCTCATGACCGTGGAACAGGAACTCCGCAAGGCCATCGAGTACGGCTTCGAGGACCACGAGTACCAGGAGTCCCTCTCGGCCATCGCCTCCTCCATCACCCACGCCACCCGGTCATGGGAAACCGTGCCGGCGGCCGCCATGGCAGACCAACTCATTGCCACCCTGAAGACCGACTCTGTCCCCACCACCCCCGATGAGGACATGCGCGTACTCAAGGCTGCGCTCGACTACATGTCCGCCCACCCCGACTGCTGCCGAGAAGCCCTGAAAGCCGCCTTCGATTACGATCGCGTCAAGCTCACCCTTTCCGGCACCTTCCCCGAGGGTACCAACGCCGAAAGCCTGCGCGGGACCTTCCGAGAATCCGTGGCTCAGACCGTGGAGAAACCCAACCTACAGGCTGCCAAGCCCTTCGCCTACGAAGAAATCGGCACCCCCGGCACCATCGTCAAGCGCGAGTACATCGAAGATCTGGGCACCACCACCCTCACCCTCTCAAACGGCATACGCGTGAACCTCAAGCCGGTCGATTTCCGCAAGGGCTCACTCACAGTCAGTGCCGCCGTCGATGGTGGCAGCATGCTCATGCCTGCCAAACCCGGACTGAACCTCGTCATCAACAGCCTGATCGGCATGAGTGCCTTGGAAGCCCACGATCTCGATGAGCTCAAGCGCATCATGATGGGGCACAACGTTGACCTCAACTTCCACATGAGCGACCGCCGCTTCGTATTCTCCGGCGGAACCACCCCGGACGACCTCGAACTGCAGTGCAAGCTCATCGTAGCCAACATCCTGCACCCCGGTTACAAGCCCGAGGCACTCGCCCTGCTGCACAGCAAACTCCCCGCCTTCTACCGCCGCCTGACCACCACCCCCAACGGCGCCTACACCGTACAGTCCGCCCGCGCACTCTACGGCAATGCCCCCCGCTACAACGTCCCCACCCTGGAGGAAGTTACCGCCATCACCGTCGATGACGTTCGACAAGCCGTTCAGCCTTACCTGCAGAATGGCGCCATCGAAGTCACACTCGTAGGCGACTTTGACCTCGAAAACGCCCTGCCCATCATCGAGAGGACCTTCGGCGCCATGCCCGAACGCAACACACAATTCACCGAGCCCACCGAAGAGCAACGCAGCGTCAACATGCAGCCCTGGGGACAGCGCAGCTTCTTCCCCTACCCCACCGAGCTCGACAAGACACTCGTCGCACACGTCCGCCCGGCCGGCAATGGCATGGACCGCCATCGTAACCGCCGCCTCACCGTACTCTGCTCCATCGCACGAGCCAGACTCTTCGATGGCATACGCGCAGAAATGGGCGAGACCTACTCCCCCTCCGTCCAGCTCGAGGTCAACCAGGAACTCCGAGATGCCGCTATCATAACCGCCGCCAGCGAAGGTGTGAAGAGAAACCGCGAGAAAGTCAGCGCCGCAATGGACAGCATCCTCACCGCTCTCGGCAATGGTGACATCTCCCAGGAAGATTTCGACTGCGCCATCCGCCCCATCATTGCCTCTGCCGAGAAGAGCCTCCGCCAGAACTCCTTCTGGTGCGCCAGCCTGGCTGGTCTGCAGAGCGATCCTGAGCAGCTCGCCCTCATCCGAGATCTCCTCCCCGACCTCCGCTCCATCACCCTCGATGAAATCCGCGAGCTCGCCCGCGAAGTATTCGGCAAGAACAACGCCAACTTCTACTTCACCATGCCGGAGGATGCCATCCCGGCCGAGGATGCACCGACCCCGACAACCCCGGCAGCAAACGGACCGAACAGCGAAGAACCGGTAGCCCCGGCTCCCGGTCTGGGAGCCGAGCTGGGCTACTCCATCCTGACCACCGAAAGCACCCTCCGCCACCCCGGTTGGCAGCAAGTCATCGACGCCCTCGTCAACAAATACCCCGGCGCGCAAGTGACCATCCTCAGTGAACTCACCGAGGAAAGCGCAGCAGAGGCCCTGCGCAGCACCCGCGCCCACTATGCCGCCATCGTCCTGCACCCGACAGAAGTCGGTCGTGTAACAGTCAACAACCTCCACCGCGCCACCCGCAAGGTGGACGACGACCCCTGGGGTGACTGCCTGTGGGGAATCGTAACCGGCTACAGCGCAGAGGACGCTCTTCGCATTGCCGCTGATCGCAATCCTCTCACCATCAAGCGCGTACTCGGGACCACCAATGTAGGCTGGCACCCCTTCGAGTACAGCTACTGCATAACCGACTGGACCAACGCCCCCGTACTGGAGCAGGATGGCTACCGCGAGCCCACCACCACCACCTACGGCAAAAACACACCCGAAGGACAAAATGGTCTGCAGAGCCTCTTTGCCGAGCGCCTGAGCAACTCCCGTCCCCAGCTCGTCGTCACCTCCAGCCACGCCACACAGTTCAACCTCGAGATGCCCTTCTCCCGCGGGCTCATCTTCCCCGCAAACAACCGCTTCTATCAGCTCACTCCCACCGGCAAGGCTGACTTCTACCGCCCCCTCTCTGCCGCCCTTCGCGGCCGTACCGAGCACATGGCTGACCTCGCAGCGCAAAAACAATGCCCCGTCATCGAGCCCGACGGACAACCCCGCGTCTGGCTCGCGGCAGGCAACTGCCTGTTCGGCGATGCCCGGCACACCAACCAGAGCATGGCCATAACCGCCCTCTCCGCATACACCTGCAACCAAGTCGTCGGCTACACCGTCCCCTCCTGGTATGGTGCCGGTGGTTGGGGCACCCTCGGCTCCTTCGTTGATATGGCAGACCACACCACCCTCGCCCAAGCTTGGTACCTCAACAACCAATTCATCCTCCTGAACACCCGCAACATCGACGAAAAACTCCTCGGCGTACGCTTTGATGGCGAAAACCTCGACTACTCCTTCCATCGTGCTGTTCTCGAGTCCGGCGCTGCCATCACCAACGACAACGCCAAAGACGCTTTCGGACTCGTCCACGATCGCGATGTCGTTGCCTTCTACGGCGACCCCGCATGGTCTGCCACCATCGACACCTCGCACTCATCACGCCCCTTTGCTATCACCTGGCAAAACCCCACCACCATCACCATCACCGCCAACCGCGATCATAAAGGACGACTCGGAATCTGGTTCCCCACCCCAGCCACGGGTCGCAACGCCACCGCCTGCGACGCCCCGGATGCCATCTTCACCAACGACTTCATCCTCATCCCCGAGCTGGAAATGAAAAAGGGCGAAACCCGTACCATCAACATCCACTAACCATACTTTCCACCATCCATTTCCCGGACTCACCGCCCCATCGGAACGGCGAGTCCGACCTTTTTCTGCACAAAAAATCGTTTTTTCGCTGAATTGCAAGACCAAATGCGACAGTAAGTGATTTTTCTTCTATTCAGGCTGCAAATTTGATAAAATGGAGCTTTTCTGCGCGTACCATGTGTCGTGCTGATTTGCCTTTAAAGATTCGTCGAGGGTAACGGTTCATCC
>JAZQCA010000010.1:0-7911 GCA_045545975.1 Akkermansia sp. | reverse complement strand
GCTCACCCGTTTTCCTCATTTGAACGCGGCAGCAACGAAAACGCAAATCGTTTGATAAGACGTCTTTTACCTAAGAAAACAACATTTGATACGCTTACGCAAAACGATATCAACCGCCTCGCCGAATGGATGAACCGTTATCCTCGCCGCATCTTTGAAGGAAAATCTGCACGCCTCATGGCACGTGCAGAAAAGCTCCATTTTATCAAATTTGCAGCCTAAATAGAAGAAAAATCACTTACTGTCGCATTTGGTCTTGCAATTCAGCATCTACGGAGAATATGTGGGTCATACACGATAACGGGCTGCCCCTACCACGGACAGAGGGCAGCCCAGCAAGTAACATTCAGTGAACAACTCAGCGCAGGAATATGCGCAACAATTTCTCTGCAAATGAGTTGTAAGGGTGGTAGCGCATGGGAAGATCAAGCCAATTCGCCTTCGTAAGCACGGACTTGTAGTGTGTGAAGGTATCGAAACCGGCCTTCCCATGGTAAGAGCCCATGCCACTATCGCCCACACCGCCGAAGGGAAGTCCATGTACGGCCAGGTGGATGATGGTGTCGTTCACGCAGCCACCGCCGAAGGAGAGATTGTTGACGAATCGTCGCTCATTCGCGGAACTCGTAGTGAAAAGGTAGGAGGCCAGCGGACGGGGATGGCTGAGCACATATTTCTCCACCTCCTCCCATTTCTCCCAAGTGAGAATAGGTAGGATGGGGCCGAAAATCTCTTCCTGCATACAGGCGGAGTCCGGGGTTACATCATCCAGCAGAGTGGGCTCGATTCTCAGCGTGGCGGGATCCGACTTACCACCGAGAATGGCTGAGGCATCCGCCATGAGTGCGTTCAGGCGTTTGAAATGCCGTTCGTTGATAATGTGGGTGAACGTCTCCTCCTTCAGAGGCTCATCACCGAGCATACGCTTAACTTCTGCGCGGTAAGCATCAACGAACTCCTGCTTACGGCTTCTGTGAATAAAGAGGTAATCCGGAGCCACACAGGTCTGTCCGGCATTCAGAATTTTACCGAAGGCTATGCGCCTGGCTGCCACGGGTATGTTGGCGGTCTCGTCCACTATGCAGGGGCTCTTGCCGCCCAGTTCGAGTGTGACGGGCGTGAGCTGTCTTGCAGCAGCCTCCATCACCACTCTCCCCACCTTGGGGCTGCCGGTGAAGAATATGTAGTCGAACTTCTGCTCGAGCAAAGCACCTATTTTGTCGCGCCCTCCCAATACAGTTGTAACGTATTCCGGCGGGAATATGCTGCCAAGCATCTCCGCTATTACCTCAGAAGTAGCCGGCGACATGGATGAAGGCTTGACCACAGCGCAGTTGCCGGCAGCCAGAGCAGCCGCCAGCGGGTCCAGACAGAGCAGAATGGGATAGTTCCACGGGCTGAGAATCAGCGCCACACCATAGGGCTCCGGCTGTACCCGGCAGGTGGAGGGGAACTGGGCCAACGGAGCCATCACCTTTTTCGGTCTGCTCCAACGGCGCAGGTGCTTTATATTCTCACTGAGTCCTGCCAGGACCATGCCTATTTCGGTCATGTAAGTTTCCGTACCGCACTTGCCAAGGTCCTGCTGCAAAGCCTGTGCTATGCGAGGCTCCCACTCGATGATGGTTCGGCGGAGTTTCCTGAGAGCCGCCAGGCGGTACTTGACCTCGCGTGTGGAGTGGGTCAGGAAGAAACGACGTTGACAATCTACAAGATTCTTCATATATCAGTAAGCGGCATTGAGGATTTCGATCACCTGAGCCTCATCGGCAGCTCGGGGATTCACGATGAGAGCCCCATCATTCACAGCCACCTCTGCCACCTGAGCAAAGGCTTCCGGAGTCACCCCGACCTCGCTGAGCTTAAGCGGTATACCGCATATATCAGCCAACCGGCGCCCGAGTGCCTCAATCGCAGCAATGGCAGCCTGAGCGCGCTCATCCGCCGGAGTAGACATGGCGGCCTCCGTCCCGACCAGCCAGGGCAGGAGCTCAGCATAGCCCTGTACACAGTGATTGAGATTATAGCGCATGACATGAGGAAGCAGAATGGTCATGGCAACAGCATGCGGCACATGGCACACACCACCCAGGGCATGACCAATGGCATGTACCGCACCCACCATGGAGTTCGAGAAGGCGATTCCGGCCATGGTAGAGGCCAGGGCCATGGCATAGCGGGCCTTCATATCCTTACCATTGCGCGTGGCACATTCTATATTCCCGGCAATCATCCGAATGGCCGCTGTCGCATAAGCAGAACTGAGAGGATTCGCCTGCAGACAGGTACAAGCCTCGATGGCATGCACCAGAGCATCCATCCCCGTTGTCGCCGTGGCCTTGGGCGGCAGCCCCTGAGTCATGCGTGGATCGATTACCGCAGCATCCGGTTCCACATAGGGGGAAAGGAACTCCATCTTCACTCCATTGGAGTCGTTGCGGATCACCGCCACGCCCGTACATTCGGAACCGGTTCCGGCCGTGGTGGGAACCACGATGAAGGGGATATGGCGTCCACGCACCAGATTATCCAACCCACTCAGGGAAAGGATGTCGTTCTTATTCTGGGAGAGCACCAGGCGCACGCCCTTGGCCGTATCGATCACGGAGCCACCACCCACCGCCACGATGGAATCACACCCCTGCTCCCGATAGAAGGCGGCTATGCGGTTCACCACCGCCAGGGAGGAATCGACCGGAATATCAGAGAACACGGCAGCCGGGCTTATCCCCTCAGCCTCCATCGCCTGAATGACCATGGCGAGAGTGCCGATTTTCGTGAGCACGGCATCCGAGAGCACGAGCGGTTTCTGAGCGCCCATCAGCTCCAATTCAATGGCGATTCGCTCCAGCGCAAGTTCGCCGCAAAGAAGTTTAACAGCGTTCTGAAATTCAAAGTATGGTACCATAATCTTAGCGGGAAAGTTTATATTTACAAGTCAAGAAACCCAGAGCCACGCGGGCATAGGCACGCAAAGGAGAGACCTCCGTTGCAGGCACATCCGTCATAATGCGGCGTGTGATGATGGGGGGGAATAAGTACGCCTCCACGATGTTCACCAGGCGCGCCAAGCGCATGACATCGGCCACCTCGCCGCCCATGGTAAAGGCATGCCGGGCATAGGCCTGCGCAAGCCCCATCTGACCGGTGAACAGTTGGAATGAAAGCGGCATGCTCTTTATACGCAAACTGCATGAGGGAGAGCCCATAGCCTCCAGACGCCGCAGCTGACCGCCCGACCACATCACATGGAGAACAGGTCCGTCATGACCGGTACGGATGGTATAGCTCAGCCCCTCAGGCATACGCTCGAACTCTCGAGCTACACGACTATCCAAGGCACGCAGTTCAACCAGGGCAGCATGCACCACCCGCAGCACAATGGCAACAACAAAAGCTTGCAAAACCCTCATGGCACCTTACTGCTCCTCACGTTTGGCAGCTGCTCGGCGCAGACGATCCATCATGGCACAGCCAAGTCCGGTCTCCGGCAGTTCTTCAGCTACGATAACCTGCACATTCTCGTTCTCATCCATCGCTCGCATGACGGCAAACAGGCGCACGGCAGCCTCTGCCAGTCGCCCGCTTCCGGGGGATAGCGGCAGCACCTCCACCCAGCAATCCTGCTGAGCCAGGGCAGACTCGCCCTCGTAGCTGATGAGCCCATAGCTCACCCCCTCCTCGGGCACGAACTCCTCGCGGGGATTCCGCAGCATAAGGGGCTTACCCGGAGCATAGTGGCTCTTGAGCTGCCCGGGGGCGCTAGGTAACTGCTCATCACCCCCCTTCCCCTTGCCGGGCTTCAGCACACGACAAATCCCGCGGAGCTTCTCCCTCGTGATAGGACCTTCCCGCAAGAGCCGTACGGCAGGCTTGCCCTTCTCATCCAGACAAGGCATGAGGATAGTACTCTCCAACCCTTCGGAGCAGGCTCCGGCATCCAGCACCAGAGGAATGGAATCCCCCAGCTCCTTCAGCACCGCCTGAGCACTAGTCGGAGAAATATGACCGAAACGATTGGCACTGGGAGCGGCAATGGGATGTCCGAGAGCCCGTGCCACACCTCGCATGACCTCATGCGAAGGCACACGGCAGGCCACCGTTGGCAACCCGCTCGTCACAATGTCCGGGATGATGGGCTTGCGCGGCAACACGAGGGTCATGGGACCGGGCCAGAACTCCTTGGCCAACTTATCCACCAGCTCCTGCAGCTCAGCAGGTACGTCCGTATAGTCCGCAATGTCGCGCGACCTCGCAAAATGGCAGATAAGCGGGTCAAAACTCGGGCGAGATTTCACGGCAAAAACGTTCGCTACAGCCTCCGTGCAGAGAGCATCCGCTCCCAGTCCGTAAACAGTCTCGGTCGGGATAGCGACCAGCCCTCCCTCACTCAGAACGGCAGCAGCCTCCTTGTACACACTGCGGCAGTCCTCCAGCGGATCCACCTCAATCACTCGTGTTTGCATGCGGCACATCATACCTGTTGACCGACGTTTTGTCAACGTCAAACGCGCATTCTCCCTGCACTACTTCATTGAATGTAGAGCATTTCAGGGAGAAATGCCGCTTATCGGGAGGCAAATTCTCGAGCAAGCTCTACATAACCGAGTGCGTGGCGGTAATTTTCCTCCTCGGTTTCATCCGGGAGCTGACGCACCACACGCGCCGGCGACCCCAGCACCAAGCTATGGGGAGGGATGATGGTATTTCGGGTCACCAAGGCATGAGCCCCAACGATGGAACCATGCCCCACCACGACACCATCCAGCACCACAGCCCCCATTCCGATCAGACATTTATCCTCCACCGTACAAGCATGCAAAGTTACGCTGTGGCCAACCGTCACATATTCACCCAGCTGACACCCCTGCTCGTAGTCCACATGCAGACAACAATTGTCCTGCACGTTACTGCCACGACCTATGGAAATAGGTGCCACATCCCCACGCAGAGTGGCATTGTACCACACAGAGGCATCCTCCCCCACTCTCACCCGCCCTATGATATCGGCACTTGCCGCAATGAAAGCCGGACGTAGCAGTTGCGGCTCCTCTCCTCTGAATTGCTCTATAGCCATGGCAGAACTATATCATACCGCGCCGGATCAGGCAAGAGAAAACAAGGTATTCCCCTCGCTCTTTATTGATGTGGCGCCCACACCGCTTCCCCACAGCCACAATAGGTCACAGCGATTACCCTGAATAGTGCAGTCATCACAAATATATCGCACAAAACAATTTACGCTTGCATGTAACACACATTTGTGATAGCATGCCACGCGTTCATGATTACTGATTCCCAGACATTGTTTGAATGGAAACTACGCGCCACGGCTCAACCGAAAGGGCGCACGGTTCTCGATCTGGAGGCCGACAGCATGCACCGCCACCACGAGAAACTCTGTCTCATTCAGTATGCAGATGAGCAAGGCGTAGTCATCATAGACCCGCTCGCCATCGAGGATCTTCAGCTCTTTTCCCTCTGGATGGAGGATGCCGACATCTGGATGCATGGAGCCGACTACGACATGAACCTCCTGCAGAGCACCTTCAACAAACTGCCCCACCTCATTCTCGACACCCAGATTGCGGCCCGACTGCTGGGCTTCCGCCAGTTCGGGCTCGCGGCTCTCGTGGAGCACTTCTTCGGTGTGGCTCTCAGCAAGAAGAACCAGAAGGCAGACTGGGGGCTCCGCCCCATGACCGACAGCATGAAAGAGTATGCCCAGGGCGATGTCAAGTACATGCTCAGCATGGCAGACATCCTCGTTGAACGCCTGAAAAAAGCCGGCCGCTACGACTGGTTCATCGAGAGCTGCGAACTCCAGATGCAGAAAGGCCGTGAGCGCCATCTGGCCGCCGGGATCGATCCGTGGCGCATCAAAGGCAGCGGCAATCTCGAGGCACGCGGCCTGGCAGCTCTGCGTGAGCTCTGGAACTGGCGTAACAATGAGGCCGCTCTCTGGGACCGACCCGCCTTCATGGTCTGCACGAATGATGACCTCATCCGTTGGAGTTTTGCCCTGCAAGAGTTCCGCAGCGTGAACCCGCCACACCACTTCCACGCACACCGAGCAGCCCGGTTCCGCAAGACCATCGAGCATTTCCAACTACTGGACGAAGAGGAATACCCCCACCCGCCCAAGCGAGTACGCCACGAAACGGATCCCGAGTTCGATGAGCGCTTGGAGCACTGGCAAAAGCGCCGCAACACCATCGCCGAGACCCTCGATCTGGAGCCCTGCATCATCGCCACACGCAGCCAGCTGGAGAGCATAGCTACCGACTACGAGCGCGGCATGCAGCAGCTCATGTCCTGGCAGCGCAAGCTCATGGAAAGCTAAAGTCCCCCGATCGTTCCGGTCCACTCCGATTCATGGTTCATATTGGGAACCGGCACGCCCCTTTGCCCGTTTTTTTAGGGGTCTGACCTGTTTTTATCTTGCCACATGAGCCGCTTGCATGTAGAATGAAGGCAGCAAACAGGAGGGAAATTCCGCATTCCTCCGCAAACGCCTATCCATATACCATGAAAACGCTCATTACAAATGCTCGTATCATCTCCCCCGGCGTGGACATCGCGGGGGGCTCCGTCCTCATTGACGGCACCAAAATAGCGGCTGTCCTCATGCCCGGCGAGACGGCCGAAGCCGACAAGGTGATCGATGCCGGCGGCAACATGCTCATGCCCGGCTTCATCGACATCCACTCCCATGGTGCCGGTGGCTGCGACACCTGCGACTGCAAGGTGGAGAGCATTCGTACCATAGCGGACTGCAAGATGAAGGAAGGCGTGACCACCTGGTTACCCACAACCCTCACTTTGGGCACCAACACGCTGGCCGATGTCTGCCGCGTGGTGAAGGAATACGCCGCATCCCCCAACGGAGCCAAAACCCCCGGCGTACACCTCGAAGGACCCTACATCAACCCTCGCCAGTGCGGTGCTCAGAACCCCGCCTTCGTCCGCCCTGCCGACTTCGAGGAAGTCAGCATGCTCAACGACATCTACCCCGTGCTCTACATTTCCATGGCACCTGAAATGCCCGGGGCCGTTGACTTCATCGCCAAGGCGAGTGCCATCGGCATCACCTGCTCGGCAGGTCACTCTGCCGCGAGCTACGCCGACTTCAAGAAGGCCAAAGCAGCCGGTCTGAAGCACCTCACCCACTTCTGCAACCAGATGAGCCCCCAGCACCACCGCGAAATCGGCTTGGTGGGTTCCGGCATGCTCGACAAAGACGTTAAGATTGAGATCATCTGCGACAAGATCCACCTCTGCGAAGATATGCTCAACCTCACCTTCACCAACAAGGACATCTCCCAGATGATCATGATCACGGACTCTCTGGCCTGCTCCTGGATGCCCGATGGTCCCGGTCAGCTCGGCGGTTTGCCCATCATCGTGAAGGGAGGCGTGGCTCGTTTGGAAAGCGGCAATCTTGCCGGCTCCACCCTGCGCTTCGCCAAGGGGCTCAAGAACGTGCAGGAGATTACCGGCAAGCCGCTCAGCGAGCTGGTGAAGGCCACCTCTTGGAACGCGGCACAGTCCCTCGGACTGTACGATCTGGGCAAGGTAGCCCCCGGCTACACCGCCGACCTCGTTCTGCTCGATTCCGAGTACGACACCCTGATGACCTTCATCGACGGCGAGCTCCGCTACACCGCCTGAGCATCTCCACCAATCACCTCCGTCCCCCGGCAATAAGCCGGGGGACTTCGCACCACCTTCCATCGGCACCGGCCCCATGCTTATCTCCCCACTTGCAGCCAAATTATGCGCCACCCGCGGCATAGACCCCGGTACCCTGCGCGGCACAGGTCCCCGCGGCAGGATCATGGCGGCAGATGTTCAGCCCCCCACATCAGCTCCCCAGAAAAGGGGCGGCACCACCTTGGCCGACTTCTCCAT
>JAZQCA010000009.1:0-5532 GCA_045545975.1 Akkermansia sp. | reverse complement strand
CTTGCTCAAATCTCTTCAGATCGACCCGCTCTTCACCTCTGCCACCCCCTTCTCCAAACTAACATCCAAAGCCCCTTGGCCCTTCACCACGGCTTACCAGTACTGCCGCATCATCCTGCATGAAAGCCCGGCAGACACCCTTTCCCGCCGCTCTGCCCCACAGCCGGCCCCCGAGAGCGAGACTTTCCGCTGCGATCGCCCTTTCCTGTGGTTCCTCATGCCCCTGTCCTCCCCGGTAGCCCCCTATGCCGCCGGTGTGGTTGAGAACCTGTAAGCCCCGGCCATCACCTTGGAAGATATTTTTTCGCGAGTTAACTCAAAGATTTTCCCTCGCAGGTCATTTTGGACTTCACAAATTGAAAAAATCGTGTAGAATATAGTCACGATATGGCTATTCAGATGCAACGAACACTTAAGAAGTGTGCCTCCATCGAGGGCACGTCGCTTCACACGGGTCAGCCCGTCAAGCTCACCATCAAACCGGCTGAGCCGAATACCGGTCTGAAATTCCGGCGCATTGACCTGCCCGACAAACCGTTCATCGATGCCTCGGCAGCCAAGGTGCAGACCGTAGAGCGAGCCACCACCCTGGCCGAAGGCTCCGTCAAGGTACACACCGTTGAGCACATCCTCTCCGCTCTTACCGGGATGGGCGTGGACAACGCCATCATCGAAATGGACAGCAACGAGCCCCCAATCGGTGACGGCTCCGCCTCACCCTACGTCGAACTCATTAAACAAGCAGGAATCGAAGAGCAGGACGCCCCCTGCCACGTCTGGGAAATCCGCGAGCCCGTTCAGGTGGAAAACAAGAACGGTAGCCGCATCATCATCATGCCCGACAAGAAGTTCCGCGTCACCGTGACGGCTGTTGGTCCCGAAGGCAGGGTCACTCAGTACTTCACCACCGAGGTGAACCCCACCACTTATGAGAAGGAGCTCTCCACGGCTCGCACCTTCTGCTTCTACGAGGACATTCAGCCCCTGCTCGACAAGGGGCTCATCCAAGGCGGCACTCTCGACAACGCCATCGTCATCAAGGGCGACCAGTACATCTGTGCCGGCGGTCTGCGCTTCCACAACGAGTGCGCCCGCCACAAGGCCATGGACATGATTGGTGACCTCATCCTCAATGGTCACCGCATCCTCGGTCACGTCATCGCCATCATGCCCGGTCACGGCATCAACACCCAGATGGCCACCGCCTTGCAGAAGAAATACGACAGCATGGAGGCCCTCAAGCCCAAGCCCTTCATCTTCCCCTCCGGCGACACCGTGCTGGACACCACCGAAGTCCTCAAGCTCCTGCCCCACCGCTACCCCTTCCTCATGGTGGATCGCGTGCTCGGTTTCGAGGGCGATACCAAGTGCGTGGGTCAGAAGAACCTCACCATGAATGAGATGTTCTTCCAGGGGCACTTCCCCGGCAAACCCGTCATGCCCGGTGTTCTTCAGCTCGAAGCCATGGCTCAGGTTGGCTCCATCCTCATGCTCCGCCTTCCCGAGAACCAGGGCAAGATCGGCTACTTCATGAGCTGCGACAAGGTCAAGTGGCGCAAGCCCGTCCTGCCGGGTGACGTCCTCATCATCGAGGCTGAGCTCACCAAGATGCGCGGCGCCATCGGCGTGTGCAACGGGCGTTGCCTCGTCAACGGAGAGATCACCTGCGAAGCAGAGCTTAAATTCATGGTGGCAGATGCCTGACAAAACTGCATTTTGCAGAAAAATCGCAAAAATCAAGAATCGGTGCTTGACAAGCGCCGATTTTTGAGTATCATAGCTGACCCCGACCGCGCGCAGCGGCCACAGCACACTTCCAGAAAACTTCAAACGTATAACCATACATCATTATGAGCAAGAGAACATACCAGCCTTCCAAGCGCTGCCGCAAGCGCCAGTTCGGTTTCCGCGCACGCATGGCTTCCAAGAATGGTCGTGCCATCCTCGCCCGTCGTCGTGCCAAGGGCCGCAAGCGCCTTCTGCCCAAGGGCGCCGAGATCCACTACAAGCGCCACACCATTCAGCACGGTGTTTAATAAGGCAACGATCATCGGCTCAGGAGCATCCTGAACCCGTGATCGGGAGAGCAACAAGCAACGTCCTGTTGTAAGATGCAGCTCAAGCGGAGTAACACCATGAAGCGAGCCTCCGAGTTCGCCATGGTACGCAACGCGGGTCGATCTGAAGCAGGGCGTTTCCTTATTCTCAGCACCGCACCCATGCCACATGCCGATGCGCCCTCGCGCTTCGGCATCATTACCACCAAGAGAATCGGTCACGCCGTCATCCGCAACCTCCTTCGCAGGCGCGTGCGAGAGATCCTCCGGGCGCATGCCGCCCCCCTCGCCCACGGTCTGCACGTCGTCATCATCGTGCGCAACCGGGCAGCCATGACCGACTACGTCGGTTTGGAAAAAGACTTCCTCAAACTGCTTGCGCGCCACAACAACAGGCCACAGCCCCCCGGACCCTCATGCTCAGACGCCTGATCATCCTGCCCGTGCTTTTCTACAAGCGCTACCTGAGCCACCCGCTGCACATCATCTCCGGGCCCATGGCTGGCTGTCGTTTCACCCCCAGTTGCTCCACCTACTTCATCCAAGCCGTAGAGGAACATGGCGCCCTCCGCGGAACCGCCATGGGAATATGGCGCATCCTGCGCTGCAACCCATGGGGAGGCTGCGGGCACGATCCCGTTCCTCCCCGTAGAACAAAGTAACCCACTTCATCACTCACCACTCACTTTTATGGACAAAACATCAGCTATCGTTGTAGGCACCTGCATAGCCCTGCTCGCCGCCAACTGGTGGTACACAAGCTCGCAGACCCCCCCGCCTGCCCCCTCAGCCGCACCACAGGCACAGACTGCCCCGGCTCCCGCCGCTCCCGTCGAACCGACAGCCCCCGTCATTCCGGCAGTGGAAACCCCGGCCACCCCCGCCCCTCAGATCATTGCCACGCTCACCTCAAAAGACGCCCAGGGCAACCCCGTAGCTCGCTACTCCTTCCGGGACATCGGCGGCAGCATAGCCTCCGTTGACATGCTCGGACAGGCCATCAACAGCACCAAACCCGAGCTTTGCGGCAACGTCAGCATCAACGGCAATGTTCCGCAAGGCATTGGCACACTCATGTTCAACCTCAACAACGAGGTAGCCCCGGCCTTCGACCAAACCCCTTACGAGCTCGTCAGCACCGAGTCCGACGAGAACCACGTCGTACTCTTCGCCCGCATGGGTGATCTCCGCATCCGCAAAACCTACAGCCTCGTACCCGTTCAGCAGAACGAGCAAACCATCGATGGCAACGCCTACGTCCTCAACCTCACCATCGATGTCCAAAACATCGGACCAGTTCCCCGCAGCGCCGCCAACTGGGGACTCTATGCCGGCGGAGTAAGCCAGATCAATCACTCCGAAGGCTCCATCTACACCCATTACATCATGCTCGAAAACGGCGACTTTGAAAAAGAGAACAAGGGATCCTTCGACCCGTTCTTCGGCTCTGCCAAGTCCCGTCTCTACATCACCGACTGCAAGAAACTCGAGTGGATCGGCACCATGAACCAGTACTACTCCACTGTCGTCATGCCCGACTCCGCCAGCGCCCGCAATGCCTACTACGCAGCCCCGACCCGCTACAAACTCCCTGTCACCGGCGAAGAAGTTGATGGTCTGGAGGTCGGAGCCGGCATACCGGACTTCATCCTTGCCCCCAAGAGCGAGAACATGCCCGGCGGCGTTCGCACCCTCTCCTACCGGATATTCACCGGTCCCAAGCTCAATCTCATGCTTGAGGACATGACCCACGACATCCCCAAGATCGAACAAATCATGGACTACGGCTGGCTCTACCTCATCAGTTACCCCATGAACTGGCTCATCAACGTCTTCCACGACTGGTTCGGTAACTGGGGCTGGGCCATCGTAGCCATGACCTTCGTCGTCCGCCTTGTCATCTGGCCCCTCTACCGCAAGAGCTACATAAGCATGAAGCGCATGAGCCTCCTGCAGCCCATGATGAAGGAACTCAAGGAAAAATACCCCAATGATCAGCAGAAAGTCTCCATGGAGATGATGAACCTGTACAAACAGTACGGCATCTCCCCGTTCGGTGGTTGCCTGCCCATGTTCCTGCAGATCCCCATCTTCTTCGCCTTCTTCTACGTCCTGCAGACCGCAGCAGAACTGCGTGGAGCTCCCTTCCTCGGCTGGGTAACAGACCTCTCCCAGATGGATACCGTCTACACCCTGCCCTTCACCATTCTCGGCTGGGAACCGGTCATCAACGTACTGCCCTTCATCATGGCTGCCTCCATGATCGCCATGATGAAGATGACCCCGCAGGCCGGAGATCCCACCCAGCAGAAGATTATGAAGTTCATGCCCGTCATGTTCTTCCTCTTCTGTTACACCTACCCCAGCGCACTCGCACTCTACTGGACCACCACCAACATCATCTCCATCATCCAAACCCTCATCATCCGCCGTCTGCCCCAGCCCACCCTCGAAAAAGTGGATCCCAAAAAGCAGAAACAGCCCAAAAAAGGCGGTTTTCTCGACCGCATGCAGCGCATGATGGAAGAACAGCAAAAACTCCTCGATGAACAGAAGCGGCAGGCCAACATGCGTAATGTGACCAAAAAGTAAATAAGCCCCATCTGCCATCCCCCTTTCAACGGCGCACCCATTCAGAGGTGCGCCGTTTTGTCATCTTGCTTTCACGGCGCAGAGCAAACATACATTGAACATCCACCCCCGGAACAGCATTACACCATCATGCACACATATCCACACCACAAGATCCTACTCGTCGCTCTGCTCCTTCTCCTCACCTCGGGCTGTCATCACCACAGCCCGGCCCACAACCCACCTCCTCGCCACGGCTACCAGCACAACACCCCGTCACGTTATCGCGGCAAATCACAACCACGCAGACATCAGTTCAACAACCTGCAAGACTATAACAACGACACCCTCGCCCCCTACGAAATAACCTGGTAACACCACAAGAAAGATTTTTGACAACTCTGTACATTCTGCTATAATGACGCGCAACACCGATCTCGCCATTACAGCAAATCTCAAAAAAACACCCAACTCCCGGAGCCGACCTCAGTCGGCGTAGGCCTCGGCGTAGCAAGCGAGCGCCAGCGAGACGCGGAGACGGGTCGCGGGACCATGGAGCAACGGCTCACCCACCGCTGCGCTTGAAACGGAGAAGCCCGCCAAGCGTTAGCTTAGCGGGCTTCGTGGATCCCGGCAGCTATCTACTCCCGGAGCCGACCTGAGTCGGCGTAGGCCTCGGCGTAGCAAGCGAGCGCCAGCGAGACGCGGAGACGGGTCGCGGGACCATAGGGGCTGCCCCGAGGTGCGTGTATTGCGCCGGGCTTCGTTAGTCCTGGCAGCTATCTACTCCCGGAGCCGACCTCAGTCGGCGTAGGCCTCGGCGTAGCAAGCGAGCGCCAGCGAGACGCGGAGACGGGTCGCGGGACCATGGAGCAACGGCTCACCCACCGCTGCGCTTGAAACG
>JAZQCA010000008.1:0-3261 GCA_045545975.1 Akkermansia sp. | reverse complement strand
GTACCGGTCTGAACATTCGTGGTCGGAGTGTAGAATCCATTGCCGATGAAATCCTCCAGCATCAATTCGCAAGAGTTGAAAGAGAGGAGCGCTCCGACTGTCAGTAGTATGTTAGTGCATGTGCGTTTCATATCTGAGAGAGGATTGGTATGACGGGGAGAGGAGAGCGGGAGCCATCGACGGAAAGCCCGACCAAGAAATCCTGCTCTGCCAGCCATTCCAATCGCTTGCGGGTCAGCAATGTGCCATTGGTGGTAATCCCGAAGCGCACGCGCACTCCTTGCTCGGCTGCCTGTTGTTTGAGGTAGTTGCAGCAATGCTGCAGCAAATCCCACTCCAACAAGGGCTCACCCCCGAAAAATGACAAGTCCAGGCCGCGCTCGGTGCGCACGGCCTCTGCCAGCCCGATGTCCATGCCACGCTCCGCCGTTTCGCGGCTCATGGCATGCGCGTACTTACGCCCTGCGTAGCAATAGCGGCAACGCAGCGTGCAATCGTGCGTTAGGCACAAGGTCAGCTGTAAAGGCCTGCGCATCAATAGTATCAGGACTCAATCAATCCATGTTCAGATTTTCCACCGGCACATCGCCACCGAGCAGCTGCGGCATTTCTTCCGGCTCGATTTCGGTGGTCGTTTCTGCCGGTTTTTCCGGCTCGGTGGGGGCCACCTCAGTCGGCTCTCCGGGAACTCGGCTCGGCAAATCTTTCGGATTCGGGTTCGGCACGCTGCCCACAACAGCCTGTCTGTCGCAACCGCTCACAAGGCTGCCCAGCAGTGCAGCTGCAGCCGGCAGAATGCCTGAGTACTTTTTAACGGGTTTGATGTTCATTGATTATCAAGATGGTTGGATTTCTGTTTTTTTCGATAAGTCCGAGCTTCGTGGAGCTCGTATAGAACCGTGTCAACAAACTCTTTTTCTGAGAGTTTGGCGTAGTTTGCCCAAGTCAGCATGCGCCCCATGCGACTGAGTACATGTCCCCCGAAGGGGGGGGCTTTTGCTGGGTCACAACTGTGCTGTACTGCTGAGCTTGGTACAAATCGACACCCACTGCTTGCACACATGGTGCAATGCAGAAGATGAGTGATAGGGGAAATGATTTCATGGTATCAGCCGCGAACGTGGAGTGATTAACTTCGGGTGACAGCTTTTGCCGGTTTTCTTTGTTTCTTCATGAGCAACCAGATGAGGGCGATAATTGCAAGCAACATCAGCACTGCAAAAACAGGGCGACAGAATAACCAAGAGACAGAGATGGTCAACAAACTGCAGATGGTACCCAATAACAGGGATATCACCTCGGCCCCGGCTTCTGCCAGTTTGCGGCACACGGGCACCATGCCGGCCAGCGGTCGTAGCATACAGGCAAATGCGCCCCAGAACATCAGCCAGCCACCCATGCGTACCATCCACAAGTTCACTGTGTTGGTTGAGCGCGCTTTATCGAAGCACTGCGTTATCCCCAGCGTGTCAGTATAGAACAAATCGATAACGGCGCCGTTGGTCGCGGTGTAAGGCTCAAATCTGTTACCTTTTTGAATGGCGACCAAGCTGACAGGGCGTTGCGGGCTCGTTTGTCGCCATGAGATGCGTACATCGCCTACACTCGGAGCCTGCGGATCGAGCGGATAATAGGAGCTACCCTCCGGCGCGTGGCCGATGAACAGGTACTCACCATGGAGCATGGCGTGTTTATGCAGGGCTTCGGGTACCTGTTGCGGGGGCACTCTCTTACCATCGGCAGCGATGCGGCGGATTTGGTTATCGGTCAGTTTGTAGTTGCCCAGTTGCACATTCTTGGCCCACAGCTCGATCGTATCCGCTTTGTAATGGGTGTAGTTTGCGTTTCTGTAGCGCTCGTTGTGAAAGGTCGCGGAATTGATGGGGTTATTTACCCAAGTGAGGTTGTAGCTATATATCCACTCATCGTCACGGCTGCGCTTGTATTCGGCCTCCGTCATGAAGGTCGGCTTTGTATCACTGCCGGTACGCTTTGTTTTTTTCTCTACCCATTGCACATACTGCACATTGCGGCGAAGCATGATACCCTGAGCCTGAACCCCATAGGTGTCATCTGTCAGTACATCTTCGGTAGTAGCCGTACCACTCAGGTGCACGGGTTTACCCTCCAGGGCTGCATCGGGTGTTGCTGTATTTTCCACATGTTGCACAAGGGGCTGCAATTCATCCAGAGCTTGCGCTGTGTTGAGGTAGTCGCCCTCATTGTTGAACAAGAGGTATACAGCCATCACCAGCATGGCTGGTCCCAGGAAAAATCCCAGGCAGCCTTTGCCGGCTTTCATGGCGCACCCGTCCTTTTCTGCTGCCTTTGCCATGTTGACGTATTATCAGAGGCTCAAACGATTGGCTATACCCTGCCACCAGTTCTGCAGGGGGACGTCGGCATTATTGCCCTGCAACTTCAGGTACAGCAGCACGATGCCCTCCGGCGTTTTCTGAACCGGTTGAGACATCAGCCACTGGCCGTCGGCTGCATACAGGTTCAGATAAAAGCAATCTGCCGGGGCGCAGCTCGGAGTGGCTGATTGAACGCCATTCAGCAGAGCCTGCAGCTCGGCGGTCTCTGCTGCGGTGAGGGCGTGCTCCTTGCCGTTCAGACTGACCGTTACCTTGCCAGTCTTGCCCAGCATCTCTTTCAGGTGTGCAGTGGCGGTGGCGTTATAGGCATCGTAACCAATGGTCTTGGGCTCCAACGTGGTAGGGAGCGCGGTAGCCGGCGTGGGAATCGGTGCTACCGGGGAGCAAGCTGCCAGCATGCCGGCAAGTGTGGCGATATAAAGAAACTGTTTCACATAATTCGGCGTTGAATGTTGCAGGTGAGGGAGGAAGGGGCTCCTGCGTTGCCGTACAGGAGCCCCTTGCAATCTCTTACAGCGGGGATTTGCGGGTGGGAACTACACCATGCGGGTGGTAGGCAGATGTACCCCAGCTGGGTACATAGCAACCTGAGTAGAGGTGATTGGCCTGGTAGATGAGCGAACCCTGCTTAGTGTAACCATACACAGGGCGACCATCGGCATAGCCGAAAATCGGCAGCCCGTTGGCGTCATAGCGAGCGCGCTGCCAGTAGATACCGTTGGTAAAACTAGTCTGGGCGGCATTTGTACCGGTCTGAACATTCGTGGTCGGAGTGTAGAATCCATTGCCGATGAAATCCTCCAGCATCAATTCGCAAGAGTTGAAAGAGAGGAGCGCTCCGACTGTCAGTAGTATGTTAGTGCATGTGCGTTTCATATCTGAG
>JAZQCA010000007.1:0-59322 GCA_045545975.1 Akkermansia sp. | reverse complement strand
AACTCTATTATTGCTTGTTTACTCATTTTGAGTGACATGTGTATATGTTAGTGCCTAATTTATGAGGCATCCAGCTTTTCACGTGTCAGCCGAACTCGTGGGAAGTGTCAGTTCGGTGACTGGATTTTTGAGGCAATGCGTCGTAACACAAAATTGTCAGTTTAACATTTTTGCTTTGACATCGGGGAGCGTGAAGAGTAGAATGAATGGCATCGGAGAGGGAATTCCCATGAATCATATAGAACAAGTGCAAGCACCTGCTATCGTCTGCATTCCATCACTTTGCGCATGCAATGGAATGCGGGTTTCTCGTTGCAGCGACCGCAGCACACACCACCCGGCCACAACCGCCCCCCTCTGCCACGGGATCGGTCGCAGAACCTCTCATTTCCTCCATTTTTTGTTTGGTAGTACAACTACTTATCGATTGATACGCGCCATCAAGCCCACCTTCACCTCCCACACAGGAGGTAAAGCAACCTGTTCCGCAACAGGTATCCCCACACCGGTCCGACAGAAGAAATCCGCCTCGCAGTTTTCTTCCCCTCGGATAATCTCACAGCTGCTCGCAGCAACTTACTAACACACCACACTCTAACATCACACAATGTCTGTAGAAGAAGTAACAACAGAAAGCTGGGGCAGCCGCCTCGGTAATTCCTTCAAGGGCGTGATTGGCGGTGGCATACTCTTCCTGGCCGGCATTCCCCTGCTGTTCTGGAACGAGGGACGCGCCGTCAAGACCACACAAGCTCTGGAGGAAGGAGAAGCCGCTTGCGTGTCCGTCCCCACAGTGGACAGCATCGACTCTCTCAATGAAGGCAAGCTCATTCACGCCACCGGCAATGCCGTCACACAGGACGTCCTGAGCGACGATCTGTTCCCCGGCGTCAGCAAGAAAGCCCTCAAACTGCGCCGCGAGGTCGAGTACTACCAGTGGGTCGAAACCGAACACTCCCACACGGAGAAGAAGGTAGGCGGCGGTACAGAGACCAGAACCACCTACACCTATTCCACCAAGTGGGTGAGCGCCCCTGTCTCTTCAGATGAGTTCAAAGAGGCCGGTCACACCAATGTTGTTTTTTATGATGGCGCGGAGGACAAGAGCCTGCAGGCAGAAAGTGCCAGTCTGGGAGCCTTTGCTCTCACGGCCGACCAGATCGGTCGCATCGGCGGCTCTAAGCCCCTGCCCCTTGCTGATGTGGAATGGCCGGCAGACCTGGTCGGTCGCACTACGGTGAACGCCGACGTGCTCTACATTGGCGCCCCTCTGCAGGCCGGCATGATGAACCGCATGACCCCCGCCCCCGGCACTCAGCCCGGAGTAGTTCCCCCCGGCATGGTGCAGACGGTTGCCACCCAGCCCGTTCCTGCTGAGCGAATCGCGCTTGTACCGCAGATCGGCAGCAACGGCTTCGTGACGGCTCCCACCCTTCAGCCCGGCCGCATCGCCGTGACCACGGTGGATGGCGTACCCTTCGTCATCACTCCGGATCGCAATGCCACTCCGATCTTGCCCAACGGCATCTACTACAACGGCAACCTGCACGCCATCACCGAGACCGTACCCGGCAACGGCAACATCCCTGCTCCGGCACCCGTTGTCACCTACGTCAACATCCCCGGCTATGGTTCCCTGCCCCTTTTCAAGGTTGAGAACCAAGACTTCGTGCGACTGGCTACCGGAGCCCTTGCCCGCTACATTGCGCAGGATGCTCGTAATGGTCAGCTCATCATTAACGGCACACCCATGATCGTTACGACCGGCACTACTGCGGAGCTTCCCGCTCCCGCCTACAATGCCGCTCCCGTAGTCCAGCCCGGCATGGGACAGCCCGGCGCAGCCGTTCCCGGCGCCCCCCTGAGCACCGCCAACCCCTCCACCCCCCAGGTGGGCGATGTACGCATCAAGTGGACCTATGTGCCGGATACCATGCCCATCTCCATTGTAGCCGTGCAGACAGCCAACACCTTCAGCCCCTATGTGGCAGAGAATGGCTACACGGTAGACCTGCTGCAAACAGGTACCAAGAACAAGGCCGCCATGTTCCAAAAGGCTCATGACTCGAATACGATGATGACCTGGATTCTCCGCTTCGTTGGCTGGCTGATGATGTACATGGGCATCAGCATGATCCTCAAGCCGCTGTCCGTTCTGGGCGACGTGCTGCCCATCATCGGCAACATCTTGGAATTCGGCATCAGCATCATCGCCTTCCTCGTAGCCTCCGTGGTGGCTCTGGTGGTAATCGCCATCGCCTGGCTTGCCTACCGCCCGGTTCTGGGCATCACGCTACTGGCACTTGCTGTAGCCCTGATTGTCCTTGTCATCAAGAAGAAGAAGAAAGCAGCTCCGGCTGCGGCTCCTGCCGCCCCCACCGAGGAGAAGCCCGAGACTCCTGCTGAGTAAGCATTCTTCATCACCTATCTCAACCCGCGGGGAGCTTCGGCTCCCCGCCTTGCACCACTACCATCAATTACCCGGCACCCCCATGATCGCCTCCACCCTACTGCGCACCCTCTGTCTGCCTACCGTGGTTCTTGCCTGCTCCGTGTGCCCCTCCGCAGCAGCCACCCCCAACTTTGATCTCCGGAGCGCTCTCTGCACAGAATTGGCAGAGCGCTACTTCGGTAGTCCGCAATGGCCTACCCTGTACAATTTTCTGAGCGAGATGGAGAAGAGCGGCAATGTCAACCGAACCGATCGCTCCGGCGACACCCTGCTCGGATATTGTCTGCGCGAGCTCCCCTCCTGCGATGCCCGCTTGGTGCAGCAGCTCCTGCTTGCCGGGCTCGACCCCAATCGGCCGGAGCCCGCTACCGGTCTGACCCCGCTGCACAGAGCAGCCCTGGTCGGCAATTACCGCCTGGCATTGCGCCTACTCGCCTTCGGGGCCGATGTCCGGGCAAAGGACAAGAATGGTCGCACTCCGGCTGAGCTGACCGAGCACCCCCGATTGCGCGATCTGCTGCTGGGTAAGCACCCGGGCGAACTTCGCTCCGAGCGGGCGATTGCCGCCTGGAAGAAGGCCTGCTCCGGCGATGCCGCCGCCATGTGGGAAATAGCAGGCTACTACAACGATGACATCGGAGAAGATGCCACCTACTTCGGAGAATGGGCTACCGATGAAGAAGGCGACCCCGATGAGCTCGAGAAATTCTCCTGGGTGGAACAGGCTGCCGCCAGGGGATATGCCAAGGCTCAGTTTGATCTTGGCATGCGTAAAGTATTTTCCCGCGGAGTACCTGAGGATATCTCCGGCGGCTACGCCCTCATTGCCGCCGCGCAAGCCGGGGGACTAGAGGCAGCCGGCGACTTCATCCGCGAGAACCCCGAGCCGGGAGCAGTCAACAACCTCGTAGCTCCTGAGGAGCTCGGCAACTGCACCATCACCCTGACCGGGCGCAGAAAAGGCTGGCGCAACAGCTCTACCTTCAAGATGGGTTACGGTACAAGCATGCCCCGTCTCAACATCATCTCTTGGAATCCCAAGAATCGACTGGTCGAGATCAGCTTCGAGTCGGCCGGCGAGACCACAACAGTTCGGTTCAGCGGCACAGCCTGGCTGACGGACACCTGCGAGGAGACCTACACCTTCAAGGCCCAAGGAGAAATGACGGGGAGAGACGGCAGGAAGTTCACCGCCACTTCAGAGCAAATGATCATCACCATCAACCCCGAGCCCTGATCATGCTTGTTTATGTAGACAATACCCCGGTTCAAATCTTCAGCGGCGCCACCGCCTTGGATGCCCTGCGCCGTTACTGCACCAACGAGGGTCGCCCCCTGCCCGCTGGGGATCTCTTCGATTTCCGAGGCAACGTTATCGCGCCCGACAGCCCCATGACCGAAGGACGCCGCATCTTCACCCGGCTCCCACTCTGACTCCCCCCCCCATCACAAACCGCACTATTCTCACCATGAAAATACCTTTCATCTCCTTGCTGGCGACCCTGAGCAGTGCTATTGCTGCACAGGTAAACATCCTCGGCATCAACGACATGCACGCCAACATCGACGATTTGCCTCAGTTGGCCACCTTCATGAAGATCGAGCGAGCAGCCGATCCCGATGTTCTGCTCTTCTCTGCCGGCGACAATCGTACCGGCAACCCTTACGTTGACAATGGAGATCAGCCCGGCGTACCCATGATTCACCTCATGAACCTTCTCGGGTTCGACCTCTCCACCTTCGGCAACCACGAGTTCGACTCCGGTCTCGTCAGCCTGAGAAATATGCTGGACACCGCCAATTTCAACTTCGTATGTGCCAACGTGCAGGCGGACGGCGGAGCCGCTCTCAACCTGAAGCCCTACCATATCTTCGAGCGAGACGGCGTGCGGATAGGTGTGCTCGGACTGGTGCAGACCGGCACCAACGGCTTACCCGACATCCACCCCGACCATGCCCGAGGATTGAAGTTCCGTTCCCCCTTCGAAACCGTGCGGGACTATACCTACCTGCGGGAACAATGCGATGTACTCATCCTGCTGACCCACCTCGGCTTCGAAGATGAGCAGAAACTCGCGACCCTCTTCCCGGAGGCGGACGCCATCATCGGCGGTCATTCCCACACCCGCGTGGAAAAAGAATTCCGCGTGGGCAACGTCATCATTACCCAAGCCGAAAATAAGGTCAAGTACATCACCCGCCTGACCTTTGAAGTAGAGGACGGCAAGATCATCAGCAAGAAGGCCGAACTGGTACCGCTGCGCAATCTGCCGCAAGATGCCGACATGCTTGCCGCCGTGGCAAAAGCAAAGAATAACCCCTACATGCTCCGGGAGCTCACCACAATAGAGAGCCCGATCGATCGCCGCGAGAGCCTGGGCTGCCTGATGGCAGATGCCATGCGCGCAGTCACCGGCACCGATATCGGCGTGATCAATATCGGCGGCGTGCGACTGGATACCTTCCCGGCCGGTCCGTTGACCGTGGAAGACTGCTTCCGGCTCGATCCTTTCGGCAACAAGCTAGTCACCCTG
Source organism: Akkermansia sp. (assembly GCA_045545975.1). Classification (GTDB taxonomy): domain Bacteria; phylum Verrucomicrobiota; class Verrucomicrobiia; order Verrucomicrobiales; family Akkermansiaceae; genus Akkermansia. Next base: position 54,336 of record JAZQCA010000007.1, on the reverse strand, counting down.
AGCCTGACAGGCCGGGAGCTCATTGACTTCCTGAATGCCGTCCCGGCCTCCGACCACCATGGCGCACCCTGCGTGTCCGGTCTGCGCTACAAGGCCACCAAGCCCGCCGGCGAGCTGAAGGCCATGCAGATCACCGAGATCACGTTAGAGGATGGCACGCCCATCGATCCTGCCGCCCGGTATACCATGGCAACGAACTCCTACCTGATGTCCACCAACCCCGTCCTGCCCGCCGATCCCGGCACGGCACAGCAGATCGATGGTACAGCGGCGCTCATCAAGTTTCTGGAGGGCAAAACGTCCATTGACTATTCAACCATCAAGCGCGCAGACGTAACCATCATTCCCTGAAACCACCAATCGATCACAAGATGAAAACCCTCTATGCTCTGGGAGCCTTTCTGAGCGCCGTTGCCCCCATGGTGAGCGCGGCCGCGCACCCCCCTGCCACAGTAGCGGGGAAGACCCTGCTGGTGCTCATGAACGAGGTGGACATGTGTACTACCAAGATGTACGACATTCCAACCGAGAACTGGCACTGGTACAAGTTCCGCTTCGATATTCCGCTGCTGCTGCGCTTCCCGGCCGATGCCGACCGCTACACCGCCCCCCATCCCCTCAACAGCGAGGATTTCCATGGCCCCGATATCAGCGTCAGCTATGCCGCAGCCGATGGGGAGAACGAGGCTTATGTGAAGATCGAAAATGGTGTATTCAGCGCCTTGGTAGTGCTCAGCTTCAACACACCCACCGATGGGGCGGCTCGCATCTACTGGCACGAGGATGACGAAACGCGCCACTTCCGCCATGCAGCCTTCATCCTGCGAGATGTACATCCCTACGATCCCGCCATCCAACTGCAGGGCGAAGGAGCGGAAGACGGCGATCCCGAACTGCTCGATGACGGGCTCAACGACATCCTCTCCGAGCTCGAGCAGCGCAAGTGCCGCAATGCCTCCGAGCGCCTGTACTGCAAGCGCCTGTGCTCCCTCATCCCCATCATCATGAGCCTGCACAACCCCAGCTTCACCTCCCCCGACTACAAGGGCAACACCGCCCTGCACTACGCCTGCGCCCTGAGCCATACTGTACTGGTACAATGGCTGGTGGATCATGGGGCAGATCTCAGCATCGAGACCGAGAAAGGAGCCACGGTAGATGACTGCGTGAGCGGACCGAATGCCGCAGCCATCCGCGATATCCTCAGACGAGCCCGCAACTCCCGCAAGTGATATGAAAATCCCCTGTTACCTGCTTGCAGGATTGGCAGCCGCCGCAGTAGCCCCGGCCGCCACGGCTCCGACCGGGCTCGCCGGACAAGTGCTCGAGCTGCAGTTCCATGCCGCTCAGTCCTGTACTATGGCTCAGGGAAAAACCGGTCCCTGGGTTCCGGCTACCGTCTCTCCCTTGCTCGTGCAATTCCCTGCAGACGCCGGGAACTCTCTCACCATAAAACCTCAGCAACAGCCTCAGAGGGAGGCGGCAGACAGCTCCCCCCACCATGTGCTCTATGCCCCCATGGGTGACATGGCGGTGATAACCATTCGGAGCGACAAGCACTATATCACCCTCACACTCAATTTCAGCACACCCGGCTCCGGCACGGCAACTCTCAATCTGACTGAGGGGGAGGACGGCTGGCTCGCACGGGATGTCAGCTTCACCATCCGTCCTGCGGATGACAACGCCGCCCGGGTGAAATTGCCCGCCCCCTGCACCGACTGACATACCCCCTGGTTCAGCACCCCATGACAGAAAATTCGCAAGAGCCGAGGATCTCCCCCGGTCGGTTCATAAGGGTACACCTCCTGCGCCTCCTTGTGGCTTTGGCGCTCGTGGTGGCGGGCATTCTGCTGCTGCTCCATGCCCCGAGCCTCTCCAAATGGCTCGGCAATATGCTGCAAGTAAGTGCTCTGCTCCCCTTTTCCTGAGAGAGTACAGCAAAGACCGCAGCTCATCTGCGAGCTGCGGTCTTTGATTTAAGATTTTCTTCTGCCACGGCAGAAAAGCACCCGTACCATCAGCGACGACGACGGCGTGCAGCCAAACCGGCAAGAGCCAACAGGCTCAGAGTGGCAGTCGTGGGCTCGGGGACAGAGGGTGCAGGCGTGGGGTTTGCCAAATCCTCAGCAGTCACAACTCCGGTCCATGTTTTGATATTGCTTGCCGTTACCCCGGTAAAAGTCAAAGTTGCACTACCAATAACATCCGGAACTTTATATAAAGGGGCACCCTCCATAATTTGCTCCAAAGAACCATTGTTATTGTACCAAAGTGAAGCAACGCCTTTATCCTTGATCTGCAACACAAAGGGCCCTGAAGTGTCAGGTGCGGCCATCGTAAAAGCCGAAACACTATTACCTACACCCATTGTCATCGCAGCCCCCATGGATACGATATCCACTCGGTAGGTATCAGGGGTGCCACCCAATACTAATGTAAAGAATTCTTTGTTACCATTATCGATATCATGCAAGCTCCTATCAAGCTCAAACGAAATCGCAAATGCTTCGCTGCTGAACGTGGAGGTAACATCTTCAAGATTAACTGTACCACTAGAGGCATCAAAATTGTCCCCTGTATAATAAGCGTCTGCATAACTCGTCTGAGCAATGCATACAAGAGCCATAGCGGCAATAAGCGTCTTTTTCATATTTGGTTAAAAGATAAGAAGTTGCAGTTTCGACAAAGCCGACGCCGGGCACATACCAAACGCAGAGGCGTAAGATCTACCGAAACCATCTGAGAGTAGTATACAGCATTCCGAATGCTGTACTTGTGTTAAGTCGTAGAGCTTCAATGCGCTGGTGTTATTTTTTCATGAGGAGGATGGACTTTCATCACGTTGCCTGTCTGATATAAGTATGTTTTCTTTAGTATTTTAGGATATTTAGACTTGCTACAGCATTCGGAATGCTGTATACTCACGGCAACTGCTTGGGGGATGTTTTTTTCTCCTCCCGGCGTGAAGGACAATGGCATCTCTGTACTTGTATCAGCGGATGATATAGCTGCAACAAAAACTGTTCCCGAGCCCACCACGGCTACGCTTTCTCTGCTTGCACTCTGTGGTCTTGCAGCCCGCCGCCGTCGCAAGTAAGGAACAACAAGTTCGAGTGGGGTAACCAAGCCCCGCATTGCGCACCCGCCCTAGGTTAGAAGCCGATGGGCGGGACTTCTTTTTGACAAGTGTCCTCAAGTATGGACACTCACTTTCATTCCAATACTAAGGTGTTGCCATTTTCCCGGGTGAAATCAGCGTTTTCTCGGGTATCGCTCGCCGGGAAAGGATGCAACCATTTTTCTTTCAGATAAATGGCATTGGCTGCGACAAGCCTGACAACTTTTCTCAACATGTCCCGGAAGGCTGTGCATGATTTCAGTTACCTTTGCCCGTGGTTGCGGGATGGAGGGGACCAAGTATCGCTCACCAACACAAGAGATTTGAAGTCGTATACTTTGGTACGCGTCCCCTCATAAGCACCGGTTCGGGGATTAAATTGTTCGATGTGGAAGATCAGATTGAAGGATGAGTACTCCACAAAAACAAAGGGTTTCACCATGGGGAGGCTGCAGGTCGACGGGCGGGTTATGTTCTTCCAGGCTCCGCTGTGTTCAAGAGTTTTGATGGTCATGCGGCAGCTTCTGCCATCCTCAGCCACTCGCTTGATAGTACCATTGAGCGCGTATGCGCCCCGGCTACCTGCTTTGCCCCGGGCAGAATACAGGACTCTCCTCTCAGCATCCCAGGTCGGAGGAGTGCGGTGCAATTTGTCCTTGGGGAAATAGGTATCGAAAAGGGTCTTTTCTTCTTCTGTCAAATCGCTCTTCAGGGAGCTGAAATCGCGGCGTGACCAATGCTTGCTCTCGATGCTCTCTATCCGACGAGTCTGCGGATTGTAACGCACCCAGTCCACATACAGCGTTTCGTCTTGGAAATCGGCAATGCTCACCAGATTGCAGGCAAACACATAAGGTACGATGGAGCAATATTTCTGCTCCCGAAAATTCACACGCGCGGCGAGATCCGACTCGAAGCGATCGCAGAAAAGCTTGCGCATGGTGCTGCCATCCTCGGCCAGAATCAACAATCGCTCGCAGAGCACCCGCGCGCCCGCCTTGTTCCTTCCCCAAGAGGAGGAATATTGCACCAGATTCTCCGAATCCCAGCCCTCTGCTACCGGTTCGGTCGTGGCGCCAAAATAGCGATCGAACAGCGCGGCATCCTCGGGCGCGACATCGGAGCAAAGCAATGTTTCGGAATAGGCGCGTTCCCGGGCGTCGCTGCCGATAACCGAAGGCGCTGCAAAAGTCATGACGACAAACAAAGAACATACAAAAGCTCGCAAATTCATAGTATAGGGAAGTATATATTTGTTCCGAGGGCATACTACCATCAAGCGAACGGCTTTGCAAGCTATTAGTCAGAAAACCGGGACCAACTCATCCGTGATTTTCTGCGCTCGAGAAGGTGTATTCTTCGTGGAGGCTCCCAAAAGCATTGAATGGTCTCAACTACGTTCCTCGTTGCACCGGTACAGGGATGATGGCGACTACATCATCACCGATGGCATCGGTTCCTATACCTTCAGCCTTTAAGTGCCCATTTTACCTCCATTCCCCAAAAAGTTGCCCGGCAACGGAAAAAGTGTGGCAACGAGTAAGTCTGCGCTTGCGTTGGTGCAGAGAATCGTATACAATAGCGGCGCGGTGGGAATTAGATTTCCCCGCCGCAGAGATTCAACACCAGTTACAAGATGATCAAGGTAGCCATCGTAGGATACGGGAATATCGGTAAGTACTCAGTGGATGCACTGCGTGCCGCGCCGGATATGGAGTTAGTAGGTATTGTACGCCGGGCAGGAAGTGCGCCCGTGCATGGGATCAAAACCGTGTCCGATATTACTGAGCTCGGACAGGTGGATGTTGCCCTGCTCTGCACCCCCACCCGTAGCGTGGAGGAGACCGCCCTGCCTCTTCTGGCCAAGGGGATCAATACGGTGGATAGTTACGACATCCACGGCGGTATAGTTGATCTGCGCCGCTCTCTCGGCAAGCAGGCTCAGGCACATGGAGCGGTGGCCGTCATCTCTGCCGGTTGGGACCCCGGTTCGGATTCCGTTATGCGAACGATGATGCTGGCGATGGCCCCCAAGGGGATCACCTACACGAACTTCGGTCCGGGAATGAGCATGGGCCACAGTGTGGTGGCTCGCTCGAAGGCAGGAGTGAAGGATGCACTCTCTCTGACCATCCCGACGGGATCGGGCGTACACCGCCGCATGGTATATGTGCAGCTCGAGGAGGGTGCCGATTTTGCGGAGGTGGCAGCAGCCATCAAGGCAGATGACTACTTCTGCCATGATGATACCCACGTTCAGCAGGTTGCTGATATCGACGCTCTGAGGGATATGGGTCACGGGGTGTACATGGAGCGCAAGGGTGTGTCCGGTACCACACAGAACCAGATCTTCAAGTTCGAAATGCGCATCAACAACCCCGCCCTGACGGCTCAGGTCATGGTATGTGCCGCGCGTGCCAGCATGCGCTTGGCTTCCGGCTGCTATACCCTGCCGGAGATTCCCCCCATGGACTTCTGCCCCGGCGACCGGGAGACGCTCATTGCTCAGCTTGTGTAAACAGCCGTATTTTTCAGCAATTTTCATCGGGACAGGACCGCCTGTCCCGATTTTTTTGTGTACGAGCGGCGCCGAAGCCGGAAGTAATTTCACGAGAGAGCGGTTGACAACTGCTCACCAAAGGGGGATCGGGAACAGGTCGCGGCAGCAGTCGAAACCATTGCACTATTCATTTATCTTTAATAGTCTACTGCTTGACATGCGCGCTTAAGAGCAGTTTTGCGATTGCAGCAGAGGGGGAGAGTCGGGTACGATGGTCAGCACGAGAGACACCGGGAGTAGGTGCTACATGAGAACACCGGATTTTCCACCCTGTACCCCCTCCCCGTGATTCTCCTCCAACACACAACAAGAATATGAGCAAAATCCCAAAAGAACAGATGACGGACACCATGCATGGTGTGGCAGATTATGTGGCAACCCACGCTGCGTCTCAGGCCCGGACTGCCGGGGGCTGGCGGCGCTGGCTGTGGGCAGCGGCAGCAGCCGTGGCAGCGGCAATAGCCTGGTTCACTATGGGTGATGAGCAACCATCTCCCGATCTGCCCGAGATCTCTCCCGGTGCAGCCCTCGCAGCTTAATACTGCGGAAAACCGCGCAGTTCTTCCCAAAGAGCTGCGCGGACAGCGGGGGTTCAAGACATCTCGGAAGGTAGTCCCAGGATGGTGCCGGGCATGATCTTGTGACCTGCGAAGAAACTCTCGGCGTTCATCTTACGGGCGCCCGGCGGCTGCATGGTGGATATGCGGATGGCACCTCCGCGCGGACCACCGCAGGAGATGAGCATGCCGTCAGCACCGGCCTCCAGCACCATTCCCGGAACGGCATCCACGGGCTTCTTGTAGTAGGAATAGAGATCAACCGGCGGGAAAATTTTGAGGGTTTTGTCGCTACCTGATTTGACGGAGGGATAGGTGGTATAGGTACCGGGCCAAGAGTGGTAGGCACGGATCTTGCGGGCAACTTGGAGAGCAGGCTCGTGCCAGTCGATGAGCCCATGAGCTCGCAGCAACTTGGGAGCATAGGTCATCAGGTTCTCATCCTGTTCGATAGGGTCTGATATTCCCTCTCGGAGTTGGTAGATGGCCTCGGCGAGAGCTTCGGGAGCCAGTTCTGCGAGATCGTCGTGAAGCGTTTCCGCCGTTTCGGTACCACGCAACGGAATAGTTCGGCTGCAGATGATATCGCCGGCATCGAGCTTGCGAACAACATGCATGATGGTGACCCCGGTCTCATCATCGCCTGCCTCGATGGCAGCCTGTATGCAGGCGGCACCGCGATGGCGGGGGAGCAGAGAGGCGTGTGCGTTGATGCAGGCTCGGCTCGGCACATCAATGACCTCCTGCGACAAGATTTGTCCATAGGCCATAACCACCACAATGTCGGGATTCAACGCCCGCAACTGCGCAACTGCCTCGGGATCGCGCATACGCTCAGGCTGGAGCACGGGAAGTCCGACCTCCTGAGCACAGACTTTGATGCGGGGTGGAGTGAGCTGCTGATGGCGCCCAACCGGGCGGTCAGGCTGCGTGACCAGAGCGACCAACTCTCCGGTGGCATGAAGTGCGTGGAAGGAGGGGATGGCGATATCCCCTGTTGCCATCATAACGATTCGCATACACCTTTTATGCCATAAAATATGCAGGAGTCAAGCATTTTTGCAGATTGCACACCACCTGCAACGCATGGTACCCGGCGGTGGCAGGATGCCGCCCCGATCAGTTCTGCTCCTTCTTGGGATAAAGAGTTTTGCGACCTACGGAATGATACTCGAACCCGGCGTGAACCGCGTTCTCGCCATGGATGATGTTGCGACCATCGAAAAGAATGGGCAAGCGCATGAGCTCGCGGACTTTCACGAGATTGGCCATGGCAAACTGCTTCCATTCCGTTGCCACCACCAGCACCTCGGCATCGCGCACGCACTCGTACATGTCGTTGCAGATGGTTACATTGCAGTCAGCCAGAGCACGAGCACCGGTCTGGTTGGCCTTGGGATCGTAGGCCACGACCTCCGCACCTTCCTCGCAGAGACGACGAATGAGCTTGACTGCCACGGATTCACGCACATCATCCGTATTCTGCTTGAAGGCAATGCCCCAGACCGCAATTTTCTTGTTGGAAAGCACCCACATCTTCCTGCGAATGCGGGCGAGGAAACGCTCCAGTTGAGCGGCGTTCACCCGCTCCACTTCCTTCAGGAGATCCATGGGAGTACCGAGCTGCTCCGCTACATTGATGAAGCCCTTGACATCCTTGGGGAAGCAGGAACCGCCATAGCCCAGTCCCGCATTGAGGAAATGGCGGGATATGCGCTTGTCAAGCCCTATGCCCATAGCCACCAGTTCGACATCCGCACCGGCTTTCTCACAAACGGCGGACACCGCATTGATGTAGGAAATCTTGAGCGCAAGGAAGGAATTGGCAGCATGCTTAATGAGCTCGGCAGAGGCCAGATCCACCTCAACAATCGGAGCATTGAACGGCTGGTACACGCGCTTCATCAGGTCCATCGCCTTCTGAGAGTCTGCCCCGATAACGATGCGGTCGGGGTTCAGCAGGTCGTACACAGCGCTGCCTTCGCGCAGGAACTCCGGGTTGGAGACCACATCGACCTCGATGCGCGATCCGGCATAGCGCTCAATCACTTGGTGAACCTTGCTGCCGGTACTTACAGGCACCGTGGACTTGTCAACGATGATCCTGTAACCCAGTTCCGGGGTAAGAGCGGAGGCAATCTCGCGCGACACCCCCTCAATATAGGAAAGATCCACCGAGCCATCCTCATTCGGAGGAGTGGGAACAGCTATGAACACAATCTCGCACTCCCGCACCGCACGAGCCAGATCCGTGGTGAAATCCAGACGCCCGGCAGAGACGTTGGAAATAATCATATCCTCGAGATCGGGTTCATAAATCGGCATCTTGCCCTGTCGGAGGGAAGCCACTTTCTCTACATCATTATCCACACAGATCACCTCGTGCCCCACCTCGGCAAAACAAGTTCCGGTGGTAAGCCCCACATAGCCTGTCCCAATAATCGCGAGCTTCATAAGTTCAGAATGCAGCAGATTCCGAGCGCTGCGAGGGTATTGTACTCTTTCCGGCTCAGGAAAGCAAGCAATAAAAGCGTTCTCCGGTCGATTCCGCACACTTCGGCGTCGGCATCATTGTCATACACGATCACAAAAAAACAATTATTTCATTCAACATATCGTCCCTCCGCGCCATCTATAACATCGGGATCAGCTGAAATTCACCGCCGTCCGCGGCAGTTTCGGCAGTGCAGATAGTCCGATTCATCGCACTCGCAGTCTCTCGTTTACAGCTCCGGTCCAATATATCATCACGCACACATTCCTCAGCATACACTCATGAACAGACTCAACAACATCATCCGCTGTACCTTCGCACTACTGATAGCAGCCCTCTGCATATACGGAGGTCAACGCGCCATGCTCACCTGGGGTGCGCCGGACTGCCTTGTTGCCTGGTTCTTCCTGCTCTGCATCTATGCCGGAGTAGCCTTCTATGCACTCCATGACATGAAGACCTACCTGATAGGCGGTCTGGTGCTCCTCATCAGTTCCCCACGCTCGGGAATGGGACTGGCCTTCTGGTTCTTTGGGCTGTTCTTCTTCACGGCTCTCAGTCTGCTCATTCTCCCCTTGCGACTGGTGATCAACCTCATTCCCTATCTGTACAGGCTGCTGGCAGGTCTGCTGCACCTGCTTTGGAGTTTCATCCGGTCGATTTATCGTATGATCTGCGCGATTTTCCGCAGCTTCTTCGGAATCTTCCGCTCCCGAACCATCATTCGGAAGGAAGAGCCCGATCGGGCGGGCTTCTGCAACGGGCAGAGCATATTGCACCTGCGAGGCGACTATGGAGAGCACACCCTCTATGCAGATGGCACTATCCGCTGGATAGGGCATGATATCCTCTGCCACCTGAGCTCCACCGGCAAATACGCTGCCGAAAAAGAGTTCGCCATCCTCTCCCGCGATTCGGTTTGGGTCATCGCGCCTGCCAACAATGGCCGCCACATCGTGCTTGGGAACGGGCGTCCCATCAGCTCTGCCTGCAAACTCCCATCCCGGGCCGTCATCAGCCTGCAAAGCATGAGCAGCAGGCAGGAGTTCAGCCCCATCTCCGTCTGCGCCGGAAATGCGCACTTGGAATCTTACTGATCACCCGGAACCAACAGCCACCCAAAAAAACACGGTCAAGACTCAGAATTATCTGTACATTCGGCATATTTCGGGTATACTCCGACACATATAGGATATGCTGAATGCCCGTGTGGGCATAGTGGTTCTGCGGCTCTCTCCTTCAGAATGTAATCCCGTATATAGTATCTACATCACCTCTCGATTCTCTCCGATGACTTCCTTACACGCAAGCCTCCTCCTCGCAGCACTCCCCCTGCTGCCGTGCAGCGTCCTCACGGCACAGGCTCATCCCCAAAGCGCTCCGATAGAGTTCTCCGGGTCCTATTGTGCAGAAGATCAGGCAGCTGCCATATCCTTCCACACGGACATCCTGTGTGTCTCTGCCCTCGGTGCTCCCAGGCCGGACGCCCAACCCAAGCCCCCGCCTCCCTCGCCGACATCGCCGCATCCCGGCGGCAATGGTCAGCCCGGCGGCAATGGTCAGTCCGGCGGCAATGGTCAGCCCGGCGGCGATGGTCAGCCCGGCGGCGAAGGTGAACCCGGCGGCGAAGGTGAACCCGGAGGCGAAGGTGAACCCGGAGGCGAAGGTGAACCCGGCGGTGAAGGTGAACCCGGAGGCGAAGGTGAACCCGGAGGCGAAGGTGAACCCGGCGGTGAAGGTGAACCCGGCGGTGAAGGTGAACCCGGCGGTGAAGGTGAACCCGGCGGTGAAGGTGAACCCGGCGGTGAAGGTGAACCCGGCGGTGAAGGTGAACCCGGCGGTGAAGGTCAGCCCGGCGGCGAAGGTCAACCCGAGGCCTCCGACTGGCGCGTGGTCGATATCGTTATCCTCGTGATCTCCCTTCTTGCACTTCTGGGAGGAATCACCGCAGCATACCTGGTCAGAAAAAACAAGCGCCAACACCGAACCAACCACACCATTCGTCTGCAGGGTAGCCTCTCAAATGGATTCCCGGCCGACTACAAGCTCAGTACCGCCGGTCTGCCCGGGAAAGACCACATCAGCATAGGCAGAAGTCCTGAGTGCGACATCACCATCAACGATGCAACTATCTCCCGGCTGCACGCCACACTCTCCCTTCCCAACCGGAACGGCAATAACCTCTTCATCCTGACGGACAATGGCTCAGCCAATGGCACAGCCGTGGACGGACAGCGACTGCGACAGGGGGCAGCCACCCTTCGTGCAGGCCTCCCCCACAGACTGCAACTGGGGAAATGCTCCTTCACCCTTACCATTTACTGAACAAATATCGGCGGGATGGTGTGCCGCCCCCCGAAACGCGCCTCGCATACACGCAAAAGAAACAAAGAATCGAAAAATTATCTGTACAACGCTCCTGCTTTCGGCTATACTTCGCAACGTAGCATGTCGCACCTTTCAACGGCACAAACAGACGATCTCGTGTATTCTCTCTCCTCTCTAATAGTTATATCATTGTGAAATGAAAAAAAAGAACCGCGAGTTTACTGTCTTCTCCCTGTCTGCGCTGGATCTGTTCTGCTCGGCCATGGGTGTGTTCATGATTCTCTGCATCATCGTCTTCCCCTACTACATGAAGGAAGAGCCCAAGCCGGAACCGACGCCACCAACGGAAACACCCCCGGAGCCTACCCCGGAACCGGACAATAAGTACAAGTTCACCCCCAATCTGACTCTCCTTCTCTCTTGGGAGGCTCAGGTGAAAGTTGAGGGCAGTTCTCAAGAACCCTTCTGGGAACCCATCCTCTTTCACGATGTCGACATGGAGATAGCCGTTCTGAACCCCGATGGTACCCCCGTGCTCGCAAATGGCGCCCCCATACGTTACCACACTCGCAACAAGACAATCAATGGCAGACCCGACATCTTTCTCAATGACAGCTCGAAAGGCGGCGCGGACGTCTGGATGACCCCGAAGGCAGATCCCGGTAAGTTCGCCGTCTATTACAAACTGCAGGAGTTTGAGCGTGGTTTCAGCGAAGTGCTGGAACTTTCTGACAAAGCCAAACCGGATGAAAAGCAGACGTACAGAATCCTCGGTTTCAGGATTGTTCTGACCGCGATTACCCCCGAAGGAAAAAAGGTCGCCGAACCCTTGGAGTTCACCTATCAGGACTTCAAGAATCTCACAGGAAAATCGCCCGAACACATGCTCGATGTGATCGTGAAGGATGATGGCAGCATCTCCTTCAGCACGGATAATTAACACCTCATCACCGATCTATATACACCCCGATTATGAAAAAGAAAAACAGAGAGTTCACCGTTTTTTCTCTTTCAGCTCTCGATCTGTTCTGCTCGGCAATGGGAGTATTCATGATCCTGTGCATCATCGTCTTCCCCTACTACATGAAGGAAGAGCCCCAGCCCGAGCCCGAACCTCCCACAGAAGAACCGGAACCGACTCCCGACACTCCACCGGAGATCACCATTGCACCCAGTATGACTCTTGTGCTCAAATGGTACATGGGAGTCACCCCGGTGGATAACTCCAATCGGGAGACAGGAGATCACGAATGGTCACATGTCTTCTGCCACGATGTCGATCAGGTGATCCGTATGGTCAACAAATCAACCGGCAAGGTCATAACCTTCTCTCCCACTCAGCCATCTCATACCGGCTGCGTTGCTCAGTATATCACAGACAGTGTGGAGGGTGGAGCAGACATCTGGCTCCATCCGGATCTGGAAGAAGGCACATACAACGTATTCTTCCAGGTCAACATCTTCGATCTCACCAGTCAATACGTCTCATTGTCCAGCAAATACGGCGGAGAAGCGAGTATGTACCGCAACGACGACTATAAACTCCAGCTCACGGTCATCACCAAAGATGGCTCATTGGAGTCGGAACCCCGAGTGATCAGCTACGAAGAGTTCAAGGATCTCGCTCCGGAAAACGCCTCCGAACGCCCCCGGCGCGTACACTTGCTGGACATCATTGTGGACAGCGAGAAGAACATCCGCTTCGAATACCCCAGGTAATCCCTCCTCTTTCTTTCAATCATTTCAACAACATTATTTTCACCATGAAACCCACAGAACTCATCGTCACCATCGGTCGCGAAAAACCTGCAGCAGATGTTGCGCTCGTTGGCCCCGGAGCAAACACCGTCAGCCGCAAGCACGCAGCTCTCAGCAAAACCACCACTCCCGGCACCTACACGCTCGCAGATCTCGGCAGTTCCAATGGTACATTTGTCTATGCCGATGGACAATGGCTCCCCGTAACCAAGGTCAGAGTTGACCGCAACACCAAGGTCCGCTTCGGTCAGTTCTCCACATCCGTCGCCGAAATCGTTGACACCTACAACAAGGGCGTAACGAATGCCATCTACCGCAATCCCGTCACCGGCGAAATCATCAATAACAGCCTCTGAGTCACCCGTCCCTCACCATTTACCCCCTCCTTTTCTCATGACTCAACGACATAAACAAATACGACTGACCGTCTGCGCTTGCTCTGTACTGCTTGCCCTTGCCGTGATCATCCTTTGCAATGTACTCCCCCTGCCGAAGGATCTCGCCCGATTCCTCGTGGATAAGTCTCCGGAAAACGGCGTCAACATCTATGCAGCCCAGAATTTCATGTGGATCGGCTTCTTCTGGGGACTGGCGGAACTGCTCGTCCGCTACCTCTTCATAAAGGAGCAGGAACATGAACTTACGGACGGCTACCTGCCGGAGAACCCGGAGGCCATCCTCACCGCCAACAGCATGTCTCAGATCAATCGCAGCGTTGCAGAAAAACACGGCTCCGGCACCCTCGCCGCCCTCGTGCGCCTGATCGCCTACCAGTTCCAGCTCTCTCGCTCCGTCGGAATGTGCCAGTCCGTCCTCAATGCCGAGGTTGAAAGCCGCAATGCTGACATCGACCTCGGCTACAACATCCTGCGCTATATCGCATGGATGCTCCCCACCCTCGGCTTCATCGGCACGGTCTGGGGTATTCTTTCAGCTCTGAGCGTGGCTGCCGGCATGGATCCCACCGACAAGGCTCTCCTCCCCACCGTCATCAGCAGCATGAGTGTCGCCTTCTGGACCACCCTGCTCGCCCTCATCATGTCCTGCATCATCATGTACCTCATGCACTACATTCAGGGCAAGGAGGAAAACTACCTCAACGCCTGCTCCCGCTACTGCCTCAAGAACTTCATCAACAGACTCTATGAGAACTAGTATCAAAACTGTTCTGGCTACGATTCTCGCCATGCTGCTCTTCCTCTTGGGAGCAGCATGCCCCGCTTTCGCAGCCCCGAAACAGGCAACCATCGATGTGCTGGTCGTTTTCGATAAGACTGCGATCAATAACATCAAAAAACCGTACACATGCGCTGACGGAAAGAAGCTCCCCCCGCTGGGAATAGACCAGACCGCCGAATTGGCCGTCGAGGAAATCAACACCATTTTTGCAAACTCCGGCATTAACAGCGTTTCCTTAAATTGCTGTGGTATTTTCCATCTGGATTACTCGAGCCAGGCCGGCAATAAGGGAAAGAAACTCAGTTACGATCTATGGAGTCTGATAATAGGAAATCAAGTTAATGAAATAATCACTAAAGAAGGCACAATCATCTATAGTAAACAACCCCTGCGAGGAAAACTGGGAAACCAGACAGGTCTCACTATTCAGCAGGCCATGGAGAAATCCAAAGCCGACATTTGTGTCCTGTTCACCTATTATCCGTTGGAAGAGGACAAGTATGGCGTATTGGGGACGTCCCTGCCGTGCAACATGAATGAGCTAACGCGCCATGACTCCAGTGGAGATCTGGGACAATACGCCGTCTTCAATGTTCTGACCATTCGGAAAAGTGATCCCACCTTCAGCCATGAATTCTGCCACCTGATTGGTGCAGGGCATTCTGACTTTCAGTTAAATCAGTCCGGCCCTCAGACAGAGTATGACTCTGCCGGTTATCTGACAGAAGATCACGCCTTCTGTACCCTATTGACCTATTCAACGAATTTTAACACTCTGGCGAAAGTCTCTCCGTCTGACTCCCTTGAAACGCGAGCACGCAAAGTGCTATACTCGAGCGAGAAAGATCAGTTATTCCCCGGACAGGTCGTCACCACTCCTCTCAAGGTGTTATCCGGCCCCAAACCCTTCCAATTTACCGGTACGGATGCAAGTGGGAAAAAAGTTTCCATGAAGGTTAAGGTAGGCGATGAGGATACCCACAATAATACTGCTGTTATTCTTCGCCATGCATCAGCCGCTTCTGTCTACCACCTGAGCGGCAATGAACAAATCATCAATGATGACTTCGATCAGGCCACACCGGTACCTGCTTTGATTCCCTTTGCTCAGAAAAAGGCTAGGATTCTCAGAAGTACGGCACTCTGGCAAATCGCTGATAGTGGCACTTCCACCCGTGATTTATTGTCTGTTTGGCACGAGCTCGATGAAGTATGCGCTCAGGTGATAAAGAAAACAGAAGCGGAAGATCGCTTTATTGGTCCGGCCTTCCAAACGAATGACCCTCAGAACACCTATATGTCCAGCCTTCTCGGTACCTGTGCCAGAGCCGGGTCGGAGGCGGGTGAACCTAAAATGGAAGGAGGCTGTGGCTCTACCGTTTGGTACAAAGTCACCACCCCCGTTGCCGGTGATCTGGAAATCGGTATCATCAAGGGCAGAACCATCAATCTGAAGCCGGTTCTCGGCGTTTTCCGAGGTTCTTCTGTGACAAACCTGAAACATCTCCCCCATACAGTAGTGCAAGGGGATGGTCGAGATGAACATTTTGTCCATCGCATCAAGGTAAATGTGCCTGAAAATGACACTCTCTACATTGCTGTGGATAATCAACAGAATGAGATCAACATTTTCCATCTTCTGGTAAAACTCACGAAGGGCTCTTACAATGGTCCTCCCGTGGATAATCCCCCCCCTGCACCGGAGCCCACGCCGGAGCCCGCACCTGCACCCGCTCCCACGCCGGAGCCCGCACCTGCACCCGCTCCCACGCCGGAGCCCACACCTGCTCCCGCTCCCACGCCGGAGCCCACACCTGCTCCCGCTCCCACGCCGGAGCCCACACCTGCTCCCGCCCCCACACCGGAGCCCACACCTGCACCCGGGACCGCACCCGGAGCCACGCCTCAACTTTCGGAATGGCGCACGGCAGACTATGCACTGCTTGCCACCTCGCTGCTGGCTCTGTTAGTCAGCATGGGAACGATCATCGCGCTCGTCAGCAAACAAGAGAAAGAGCAGCCTGACATCGGAGAGCTTCCCCCGATTGCCCCTCCACAGGGCATCGCAGTCCCCCCGGGAAGCAACCAACAGATGGAAGTTCACGCTGAAACGCCACGGCATGCCGCCCCCTCCATACCGGATATGAAGATATGCCTGCGAGGGGTCCTCTCCAATGGCAGTCCGGCAGAATACACGATCAGCCTGCGCGAAGTGGCCCAACATCACAACTTCTACATAGGGCGAGATCCGAGCTGCCACCTCTGCATACCGGACGAAACCATCTCGCACAGTCACGCCGTCCTGAAATTGCGCCCGGACGGGAAGGCTCTGGCGCTGCTGCTGGGTGACAACGGCTCGAGCAACGGAACCCGAATCGGCGACGTCCGGCTCAACAAGAAGGGTGAGTGTGTGAAGGTTCACAACCGGACACGCGTATCCTTCGGCAAGAGCGAGTTTGTCATAACTCTATCAAAATAACCCCAACCTTTGTCACATATATGATGAAAAACAAGAAAACTCTCATTTGGATAGGAAGCAGCTCCCTGGTACTCTGTATCATCTTGGCTGCAATCCTCATCTTCCGCCGTAATGTTATGCAAGCAACCGACTATGTAGGGGCAGATCCTTCCGCTCAGCCGCCGGCAGCAGATCCCGCCACACCTCCCTCCGGGGAAGATCCGGAAGCGACACCCGCTCCCGGAGGGGATGGTGCAGGCTCTCCCGATGGTAGTGTCGTGGAAGGCATGCCCGACAAGCCTAATACCTCCCCCAAAACAGGACGCCGTGTACCCATCGGCACCATCACCTCCACCTCCACCCACGAGATCACTGAGGTTAATCCCGAAGGCAACAAGGGACTGCACATCGTGGAAATGCCCGAAGGCTATCTCGATTGGACCAAGCCGGCCAATGAACCCGAAGTAGGTGACATCGTGGAAGTTGATATTCTGGGCAATATCTACGAGTTCGAAGTAACATCTGTCCGGATCCGCCAGAATCCTCACAAGATAACAGTTCTCGGCGCACTCAGAAATACAACAGGTCAAGCAATCATGATGCTTCTTAATGGCAAAATGATGCTTAAGATTGATGACATCATCAAACCCCGCGTATACAACCTCTACTACACGGCAGAAGAGAACGCCTACATCATTCAGGAAATCAACCCCGACGAAGGCGCTCAAGGTGATCCCACTCATCCGGACGAAATAACGAACCCCGAGCCAACGGAAGAAGATCCCTCACCCGCCCCTCCCTCTCAAAATCCCGGAGAGCCCACCAATGGCACTCCTGAGAAATAATCACCATCTCCCCTATCAAGCCCCATGATCAGATGGCGTAATATCAAAAATCAGCTGCGGCAAGCGGTACTTCACAGCGCCCTGCTTCTGCCGCTGCTGTCCATGCCGCCCGCAGCTGCAGAAGAGACAGCCCCCATTCCCCTGCCCGAACAGGGAGTACGCATGCAACATGCAGACCGTGAGGGAGTACAGGTGGTGTACGATAGCGGGTCGCGCAAGCTGCGTTTCATCAACATCAGCAGCCGGGATCATACGCCGGCAACGGCCTGCCGCGCAGAGCTGGCAGGAGCAGACGGGGCTCAGGAACTGCCGATTGAAAATCTGCAATGGCAGACCGCAGGTACCCCTGTGGACTGGCTTGTCATCATAGATGAGTCCGACTCCATGCGGCTCACCTCCGGTGCCAAAAATAAGCGAGTCTACCTCCGCGAAGCCGCCATACTGGCTCAGGTACTGGTAGGGAACATGCGCCCCGCGGACACCATTCAGGTCAAATTGCTCTCCAGCGCCTTCTCTCCCTTGGGAGAAAAGGCCCGTGGCGACAATGACAATGAGAAGACCGCCCTGATCGGTGAACTGAATGCTCTGGCAGAAAATGCCCACAAGCGGAAAAACGAACAAACAGCCTGGACGGCTCTCTTCCACCTGCTGGAGCTGGAACTGACGGACCGGGTTCGTGACGGGTTGCCGACAGATCGGAACCTCGCCATCGTTCTACTGACAGACGGCGATGACGACACCAGCCCGGAAGACAGCCGCAGCAGCCTGATTTCTCTGTCCAACAAGCACAATGTACACATCAGTGCCGCCGTGTTCTACCACAAGGCGAAAAAGACCAAGGTGAACAGCTTCGAGGCTCTCTGTGCCAAAACAAACGGTCTCTTTGTCGGCATAGGTGCTCATCCCACCGAGGCTGAGCTCACGGCCTTCTTCTCCGGCATCAACCGGCTGGAGCACCGCGACAGCGGCGATCTCACCATCGTCCTGCCTGAAAATCTCGGAGAAGCCGGCGAACTCAGTCTGACCCTGCTGGGTGAGAACAACAGCCAACTCTGCAACCTGACCCTGAGCCGCCAGGCTCTCGATGCCATCATCTCTCACTTCACACCTAAGCCGCCGCCTCCCCCCGGCGAGTGTGACCGGGCTCTGACAGGGCTGCTGAACGGAATCCGCGAGGCGGAGCCCCGTGCTGCTGAGCTTGCAGCGGCGGAGGCAGCCACCCCCTCCATCGTGGACGATGTACGCGCAGCCTCCACCAAGCTCAAACTCGCAGCAGAGGAGATCAGGCCCTTCTGCATCACCCTGAAGAAATCCCCCGCAGCGGATCTGGAGAAAGCACTGGCCGCGGCCGCAGCCGCGCCTACGGATGATGAGAAGGTCGCAGAGAGGATCAAACGCATCAAGGATTTCTGCGGAGACACCTCCATCAATGCCGAGAACATTGAGCAGAAGCACCTTCTGGCTCTCGTTGGCAGAACCGCCCCCCTTCCCTTCGAAGACAGCGCACCTCAGCCGGCACCGCCTGCACCTCCTGCGGAGGCTCCGGAAAAAGCCATTGAGCCTTGGATGTACTGGGCAGGTGCTGCGGGGATCTTCGTTCTGCTTGCAGTAGCCAGCGTTCTCTACGTGATCTTCAGGAATAAGGACGAGGAGGAAGAAGATTTTCCGCCGCTGCCGCCGGATCCGCCCTCAGGTCCGATTTCGCCCCCCGTTCCGACTCCGGTTCCGGCACCTAAACCTGTGCTTGCCGTTCTCACTAATCTGACGACCGGTGCCCGGTACCAGATAGTCGAGAAGCAAACCACCATCGGTCGAGGCGCAACAAACAACATCATCATCGATCATAAGACAGTCTCCTCTTCTCACTGTGTGCTCAAACTGCACAGAGATAAGGAGAAAAAAGTCAGCTCGTGGCTCTTGGTTGATCTTCACTCCGCCAATGGTATCTACGCCGGTAAGAAGCTCCACCGCGAGCTACGCCTCTCGGATAATACCACATTCGAACTCGGTGAGATCAAATTCAAGTTCAATCTTGCCAAAAATAATTGAACACAGCACCACATTCTAACACCTAATATCGTAAGATTCCCACAACGCCGATCACGGGAGAGAGGCTGAAAAGCTCCTGACAGTCGCTTCTTTACCTCGTTCCCGTCTGAGACCTACGCACATCACGAAACAAAACAACAGTCTTTTTCCCAAAAATCATTACTAACTTCTCAATCCACAATACCATGAACAAATACAACAATAACTCATCGGACGGGGGGTTCGAAACCATCCGCATTGAAGACATCGGGCTTCCCACCAACAGCGAATTCAGCGATATCGGCATCCCCTCTCAGGGAGGTCAGGAAACGGTCATCGTGGGGTCAGGTCAGCCGTCTGCTCAGCGCGCAACGTCAGAGCCCGATCCCACAGTCGTTGTCAAGGGACGCGGCGGGAATGAGGATGAAGAAAAGACCATCCTCATCGGCAAGCCCGGCAGCAAAAAGCCTGCCCCCTCCACGATCCGCATTGAGCCGATCGATCGGGTAGATGATGATGACGATGATGATGATGTTCTCTCCCGTGAAGAATGGGTGCAGGGCTGGCTTGTTGCCATCACCGGGCCCATGAAGGGCAAGGCCTTCCCGGTAGGCTACGGTTTCAACCACATCGGTCGTTCTTCCAGCAACCGAATCGTTCTGGCTCAGGATAAGAGCATCTCTTCCAAGCAGATCATCCTCTACTACAAGCCCAAGCAGCACACCTTCTATGTGGAGAAGGCCCCGGAATCCACCCAGATGACCGAGCTGAGCGATGGCGACATCGTCACATCGGTACCCAGTCCTCTGGTCGCCGGCGAGACACTTAAGATGTCCTCGCAAACCACTCTGCGCTTCGTACCTTTCTGCGGCGAAGACTTCTCCTGGGATTACAACGCCTGATCCCGCCCCCTCATATTTCCAAAAACAAATCTTCAGAACCAATATGGGTCCCAATACGACTATACATTCTCAGATAACCTCATTCCCTGACTTCGACATTGTCGCGGCCGGAGCTCAATGGATAGGGAAAAGAGAAAATCAGGAAGACAGCATCTCCCTCATCAGCATTGACGACTGTTCGAATGCAGGAGGTCTGCTTGCCATCTTGGCTGATGGCATGGGTGGTATGGGCGATGGGGCCAAGGCCAGCAAACTCATCGTTAGTCAGTATGCCCAGCATTTCCAGACAAATGGTGACCAAGTTGCCGCTCTGAAGAAAACCAATCAGGCACTCAAGGAGGCCAAGGAAGCCGGCGGTATGCTGGATACCGCCGGCGCCACCCTGATCTCCGTACACATCACAGCCGGGAACTACCACTGCCAGAGCGTGGGAGACTCCCTGCTCTACCATCAGCGAGGGACCAAGATCAGGAAACTCAACACCGCCCACACTTGGGAATGGGAGCTCAAGCGCCGAGTAAAAGCCGGGGAAATGACTCAGGAGGAGGCGGATGCCGACACCGGTCCTCGCCACGCACTCTATGCCGCAGTCTGCGGCGACGGCAGCTACAAGCCCGGCGAGAAAAGCCAGGTTTTCTCTGATCCCATAGTGGGAGATCGCATCATCATCAGCTCAGATGGTTTCCAACCATTGGTCGACACCGGCTGGGAGCGTCTGCTCAATGCACCGGATGTTCGGATGGAGGCGCCGGATGTAGCCGTCAACAACCTGATGAACAAGCTCAAGATGCTTGGACGTCCCCGGCAGGACAACTCCTCCATCATCATCATCGATATTCTTCCGAAGGAAAATCCCCCTGCGAAAGGTCTCCGGCACAGAGCCGTCCAACAGGAACTGCTCGGAGATCGTGACAACCAGCAGGACAGTCACTGGTTCGTCAGCTCCAGAAAAGCAACCCTGGCCGTTGTAGCGGATGGTGCAGGCGGACATGCCGGAGGTGCTCAGGCCTCTGCCACAGCGGTTGAGTGCATGAAGAAGATCTGGCTCGAACATCTGGCAGGAGGTGCTCCCCCCAAACAGGCCGCCAAAATACTCTCCGAGGCCATCATCGAGGCTCATGGTGAAATCATCGCCAATGCCGGCGGCAAGGCTGCTCTCAGCGGCAAATGTGCCATCGTCGTAGCCTATCTCTGTGGTAAGCACTACACCGTACTCAATGTGGGTGATTGCCGAGCCTACGTCACCCGTCACGGCAAGTGGAACAAACTCACCACGGATGACTCCCTCCTGCAGCTCCTCATTGACAAAGGAGAGGTCGATCCCAAAGAGGCCCGTAATCACCCGGACCAGAGCGTACTCACTCAGGCTCTTGGCGGAAGCGGCGACATTAAACCACACTGCGTGAGCGGAACGTACAGCGAGAAGGACTCATTCCTGCTCTGCTGTGACGGTCTGTGGAACCAACTTCCCCCGGAGTGCTGGAACCTTCCCAAATGGAAAGCTCTGACCCTGCGTGAATACGACAACAAGCTCAAGCGCATGATCTGCGCCGCTTACGGAGCAGCTAACGGCTCCTCCGACAATATCAGCGCCATCTGGGTGCAAGCGGCCAAGCCTCATCTCTCCACCTTCTCTGCCTCACCCCTGCCCCTCATCCTCAGTTTGGGACTGGGTGCGGCAGCCATCCTGGCACTGGGTATAAGTGGCTGGTACCTTCTCAAAGACGATCAACCCCAAGTCCCGGCCGCACCGACAACTCCGCCCAAGCCGGCAACTCCGCCCAAGCCGGCAACTCCCACCCCCACGCCTGAACCGGAGCCGGCACCGACAGAAACCGCCAGCCCCATGACGGCGGATGAGCTCTTGGAGCTCATTAAAGAGGGCGAGGGTAAACTCAAGGCCCTCCGTGATTGCCAACCGGAATCCAAGGAACAAGCCGCAGCAAACTGGGAGGAGATCAGCAACAAAATCTACAAGTTCTACACCAATCTCAACACTAAAAAGACGTTGGATGCATTCCTCGCAGAGCTGGAGAAACTGGCAAAAGAGGAAGTCTCGCCCGAGAACTCCCTCGGTTCTTCAGCCGGAGAAGCCAAAAACTATTCGAAGGAAGACAAAATAAGGTTTACCCGAGCCGTAGATTGCTTCCGGAAATTCAAGAATCCTCCCCGCCCTGCCGCACAGGGAGAAGGCATCAAGTCCAATCCCGGAGACGCACGAAAGAAGGCCTGCGAAGAGCTGTGCGAAGGCTTTGAGACTTCGAACGACCAGGCAACGCCTCCCTCCGAGAATACCGAAGAGACCAACAATCTTCTCGAGTCTGCTGCCGACGGCAACCTCGAGCGGGTGAAGGAGGCTCTTGATAATGGAGCATATATCAATGGAACAGGCGACAAGGGGTATACCGCTCTTCACTGGGCCGCCAGCGAGGCCAGCAAGGGGCACTCGGACTGCGTGAAGTACCTCCTCGAGAAGGGAGCCGATTGCAATAAGCAGGATAGTGAGGGTAATACAGCCCTACATGTGGCAGCCATGCATGGTTGCACGGAGAGTGTAAAACTTCTCGTTAAAAAGGCCGACCTCACCATAACAAACAACGATCAGCAAACGGCTCTGGCTCTCGCGAAACAGAAGAAAGCTCTCTTATACAAGGCAGGAAAAGCTACAGAAAATTATGATGAAATTATTAAGATGCTGACCCCTGCCCCCGGAGAGTCCCCTGAGCCCGGAGGAAATGGCGAGCCTGCTCCTTCCGCCGGTTCGACCAATAGCCCCTTACCCTCCCCCCCAACCGATCCCAATAGCGAACAAGAGAAATGAGCAGATCGGCTGTCGGGAGCTACCTTCATCGGTCATAGTCCTCCAACTATTGGAAAACCACACCTGACAGAATCACTTACCTTTATCAAATACCATCAGATATGAAGAAAAATAATACATCCGGTACCTCATCGGAAGAAGAGCTTTCCACAGCACTACCCTCCGGGTTGACGCTCGGACCATACATCATCCGCCATAAATTGGGTCAGGGCGGATTCGGGGTCACCTACTTAGCCTACGATACCACCAAGAAAAAGGAGGTGGTCATCAAGGAAAACCTGCCGGCGGCGTTCGCTTGGCGCAAGGAAGGCTCGCACGCCGTACTACCGGCAGGCGGTGGGGCCATTACGGAAAGTTTCAACTGGGCACTGGAGCGATTCCTCGATGAGGCCAAGCTGCTGTCCAAGCTGCACCACCCGAACATTGTGCGAGTCTCCCGTGCCTTCAAGGCCTTGGGAACAGCCTACTATGTGATGCCCTATGTGGGTGGAAAGGAACTTGAGAAAATGGCACCTGCCCCCGACCAGATTACGGAGGAATGGCTCAAGCCCATACTCTGCACCCTGCTGGAGGCTCTGGCCTACATCCACGGCAACGGACTGGTACACCGCGACATCAAACCCAGCAACATCCTGGTGGACAAAGATAACAAGCCGACCCTCATCGACTTCGGCACGGCGCGCGCCATCGTGGGTGAACGTTCAGCCACCATGGTGGAAAGCGCCGGCTACACCCCCTTGGAGCAGGTACAAAGCGGCGGCAAAAAAGGAGCTTGGACAGACATCTACTCCCTGGGTGCTACCTGTTACAAGCTGATCACCGGAATAAAGCCGCCTCGCAGCGTTGATCGCATGGGAAAGAAGGACAGCTATGTACCGCTGAGTTCCAACTCTGAGTACAAGAAGCGCTTCTCTGCCAAATTCCTCAACTCCATTGACAAAGCACTTAAACTCCGCCCGGAGCAGCGTTGGCAGACGGCAGATGCCTGGTACCAGGTTCTGACCAGCACCAGAATTACAATGACCGGCACGAGTGGTACGAGCGGCACAAGCTCGAACTCCCTGCCTCCCCTTCCCCCGCCCGCTCGTCGCCGCTCACTCGGCAAAAAAGTGGCAATTGCAGTACTGGCACCGCTGGTAGTGGCTCTGGGACTCGGAGGTGTGGGTGTGGGGCTCGCCGTTCACCAGAAGCGCCAGGAAGAAGCAGCCGCCAAGGCACTCGCGGAACAACAAGCCGCAGAAAGTCAGACCTTCATCACCGATTTCCTTGCCGCCCAGGGAGATCAGCCGCTTGTCAGTACTGCGGGCCTGCAGACCTTCTGCAACCGGCTGCAGCAAGCACCCTATATTGCAGAGAACATCCGTATGTATGCCGAACAGGGGCAAGACACTCGTGCTCAGTATGTTTGGTCCTGCATGCACCTCTACGGCATGGCACAACCGCTCAATGAGGCAGAGGGTATCAAATGGCTGACGACCTCAGCAGGCACCGGCTACCTCGGGGCACAGGTTGCGCTGGCCTACCGCTACGACGAGGCTCTCGGCGTCCCCCGCAATGCGACAGAGGCAGCCGCTTGGTACACCAAGGCCGCTGATCAGGGTTCGGCCGTTGCCCAGCACCGCCTCGGTCTGCTCTACGCAGTGGGACGCGGCACAGAATTCAACCAGCAGAAGGCTCTTGAACTGTACCGAAGCGCCGCAGAAAAGGGCAACAGCGATGCCATGAACGCCATCGGCGATGTATACTACAATGGCTGGGGCGTAGAAAAATCCTACGAACAGGCTGTTGAATGGTACCGCAAGGGTGCCGAAGCCAACCATGCAGAGGCCATGCTGAACTTCGGTAATTGCTGCTGGTTCGGACAAGGCGTACAGGAAGACGAATCCCTTGCCAAGACTTGGTACGACAAGGCAGTAGCCATCTTACGCAAGGCTGCTGAGAACGGCGATGCTCACGCTCAATACAAACTCAGCCAGTGCTACGACAACGGCTGGGGCGTAGATCGCAGCGCCGATGAGTCCTGCAAGTGGGTCGCTCGTGCCGCAGAACAGGGCTTGGCTATTGCCATGTGCGAGCTCGGCGTGAACTACGAGCAGGGCTATGGTACGACGCAAGACAAGAAGAAAGCCTTTGAGTGGTACAAGAAAGCTGCCGATACAGACTATGCCAAGGGTCACTGCAACCTCGGTGTGTGCTACGCCAACGGCATTGGCGTAGATGTCAACCCGGAAATGGCCGCTGAATGCTACAAGAAGTCTGCCGCTCAGGGCTATGGTCGCGGCTTATATTACCTGGGTCTGAAATATCAGGACGGCTCCGGTGTTTCCAAGGACTATGATGAGGCCTTCAAGCTGTTCCTCCACGCTGCACAGTTGGGAGTGGCAGGCGCACAGCACAGTCTGGGTGTGTGCTATGTCCGTGGCGAAGGTACGGAATACGACCCCAAAAAGGGCGTCGAGTGGTACAGAAAATCGGCTGAGCAGGGTTACGTCTACGGCCAAAGCTACTTGGCAGAGTGCTATGAAATAGGACTCGGCATCGAGGAAAATCACCAGCTGGCCCTCGAATGGTACCGAAAAGCCGCTGACCAGGGCAACGCCTTCTCCCAGTACCGAATGGGTGCCTTCTACGAAGAAGGTAAGGGCGGGCTGACTGCGAATGCTGAAGAGGCCTTCAAATGGTTTGAAAAAGCCGTTGAGAACGATCAGAACTCGGCACGTTACCGACTTGCCATGTGCTACCTGAACGGGAACGGCACCACCAAAAACGCGGAGAAGGCTCTTGAACTTCTCAATCTGTCTGCCGAAAACGGTAACGTCGATGCCCAGTATAAACTGGGAGAGCTCTACACTACCGGTGAGGTAGTGGGAGAGGACATGGAGGTGGCCGCCAAATGGTTCCTGAAGGCTGCGGAGAATGGCAATGCCAACGCCCAGTACTTCACCGGTCTGCTCTTCCGCAACAAGAACGAGAACGAACAAGCCTTCAAGTGGTTCAAGGCCGCCGCAGAACAGGGAATAAGGGACGCCAAGTACGAGCTGGCAGGCTGTTACCAGAGCGGCACCGGCACCTCCAAGAATGAGCAGGAGGCATTCCGTTGGTACAAAGCCGCCGCCGAGGACGGACATGCCAGAGCCCAGGCTCGTCTCGGTGTGTACTATGAACTGGGTACCAGTACAGCAAAGGATCCGAAAAAGGCCTTCGAGTGGTACCAGAAATCTGCCGACCAAGACGATCCCGTAGGCCAGTGCTACCTCGCAGAAAGCTATGAAAACGGCTTCGGTACAGAGAAGGATGAAAAGCAGGCCTTCCGCCTGTACAGGAAATCTGCCAACCAGGGCTTCCTGCGTGCTCAGTACTTCCTCGGACGCTGCTACATCGAAGGCAAGGGTACCAAGGTCAACCGCAAGACCGGTCTCGATTGGCTGAAGAAGGCAGCAAAAGAAGGCTACGAACTAGCTCAGAATTACCTCAAGAAACTCAACGAGAAGTGGTAAACTACTTCTGCTCCCGGCAGCAGCAGAACCCCGCGGGGGCTGCTGCTGCCGGCTCTCGCTCATAAATATACTCTCTCCCACATGACTACTCAGCAGCAGGAAATAGAATACAGCGAATTTGAGCCCACCCAGCACTGTCTCCATCCCGGACTACAAATCGGTAAGTACCGGATCGAAAAGGTGCTTGGACAGGGTGGATTCGGCATCACCTATCTCGCGCAGGACACAGAGGAAAACTGCCGAGTAGTCATCAAGGAAAATCTGCCCGCCACCTACGCCACCCGCCGGGCAAATCTGGAAGTCTCGCCCCTGAGCAGCGGCACCAACAAGGAAGGCTACGACTGGGCGTTGAAACGTTTCATGGATGAAGCGCGCACCCTGTTGAAACTGAGCCATCCCAACATCGTCCCGGTGATTACTGCGTTCCGCGCACTGGGAACAGCCTATTATGTGATGCCTTGGGTGGGAGGACAATCTCTCAACCACCTTGAAGACAGGACGAAAAATCGCGATGAAAAATGGTTCCGACAGATCCTGCAAAGCATGTTGCAGGCTCTGGTCTACCTGCACTCCCGCAATATCCTGCACCGGGACATCAAGCCCTCAAACATTCTGCTTACAAAGGATGACATCCCCGTACTGATTGATTTCGGGGCGGCAAGAGCAGCCACGGGCGAGCGCACGGCCACCCGGATAGGCACCGTAGGCTACACCCCCTACGAACAGTTGCAGGAGCATGGGAACAAGGGACCCTGGACTGACCTGTATGCCCTCGGCGCCACCTTCTACAAGCTCATCACAGGCAATCCCCCGCCCGACAGTCTGGACCGCTTAGGCAAGCGCGATCCTTACAAGCCGCTCCTGCGCATCCCTCACCTCAAGAAGAAATTTTCGCGCGATTTCCTTGCCGGCATCGACAAGGCGCTGTCGCCACAGCCGGGAGCCCGTTGGCAAAGCGCGGAAGACTGGCTGGAGCACACGGCGGGATCCGACAAAGTAGGCTCGTGCATAGGCAAACTTTCAGCAGCTGTCTGTCTGCTGCTGGCAAGCGGCGGAGCCTATTACCTGCTCATGGAGGAAGATCTGATGTCACTCATCCGACCCGCCGGCTCCGCTCCGTCAGAGTCAGCGCCGGCGTCTGCTCCAAGCGATCGAGCAACCATAGAACAGTTCATGAAAGAACTCCTCCGGCTGCAAGGCGATGCCCCCTTCCCGCCTGAGAACGCCATCAGCTCATTGAGAAACCGGCTCTATCAGGTCCCGGATCTCCTCAATCAGCTGGCTCAACTGGTGCAGGAAAACAAGCCCGAGGCCCTGTACACACAAGCCATCTTGCAGTACTACGGCATAGGCTGCCCCCGTAACCCGGCTGTGCTCGTTAACGGACTGCAGAAAGCCACCGAGGCGGACTTCCTGCCGGCACAGTTGGCTCTGGCTCACTGCTATGAGCATGGGCTCGGTACACAGAAGGATGAAGCAAGAGCCCTGAAATGGTACACCACGGCAGCTGAAAAGGGAGCCGTTGCAGCCATCCTCAAGACGGCAACTTTCCACGACAAGGGAATCGGCACGGAACGCAATGCCGAGCTTGCCTGCAACTGGTACCGAAAAGCTGCAGAACAGGATATCCCCGAGGCACAGCTCCGCTTGGCGGTACTGCTTAAGGAGATCGGCAAGGATACATCGCCCGAGGAGATATTCCAATGGTACATGAAAGCTGCGGAACACGGACTGCCCGAGGCACAATATGAAGTCGGCAATGCCTACCTCTACGGAATCGGTACGAGCGAGGACAAACCACAGGCCGTAGTATGGTTCCGGAAGGCAGCGGAACAAGATTTTGCCTATGCCCAGAACGATCTGGGCTACTGCTATGGTACAGGTTCCGGTGTGGATCTGGATTACAACGAGGCATTCAAATGGTACAGCAAAGCCGCAGCCCACGATGACTATGCCCTGGCTCAACGCAATCTGGCCATTTACCATGAAAATGGCTATGGTACAGCCCAGGATGATCACAAAGCCTTCCAATGGTACCTGAAAGCAGCCAACAACAATGACAAGATCTCCCAATATACTGTGGGCAGATACTACGCCCTCGGAAAAGGCGGTGTGGGTACCGATGAGAAAAAAGCCTTCGAGTGGTACACCCTCGCCGCTGAACAGGGGTTGGATACCGCGCAATATCAGCTGGGAGAGGCTTGGTTCTACGGAAAAGGCACAGCCGAAGACAAAACCCGCGCTGTGGAATGGTACCGAAAGGCGGCAGAACAGGGATATGCCTATGCTCAGAATGATCTGGCCTACTGCTATGGTACAGGTACCGGTGTGGATCAGGATTACAACGAGGCGTTCAAATGGTACAGCAAAGCCGCAGAGCACGACGATTACGGACTGGCCCAGCGTAATCTTGCCGTTTACTATAAAAATGGTGTAGGTACGCAGAAAGACGAGCACAAAGCCTTTGAATGGTACCTGAAGGCCGCACATAACAACGAACCGACTGCCCAGTATGAGGTCGGCATGTACTACAAGGAAGGGCGTATAATCGATAAAAATCTTCAGGAAGCCTTCAACTGGCTGCTGAAATCAGCCCGAAATAATTTCAACAAAGCCATGTACGAAGTCGCGCTCCTCTATGAAAGCGGAGAAGGAGGCGACAAAGATGCCGCGCAAGCCTTCGAGTGGATGCAACGTGCTGCCGAAGAGGGAGATGCCAAAGCCCTGTACAAGCTGGGTCTCTACCACCTGAACGGCGTAGGAACCGAGAAGTCCCGGGATAAGGCGAGCGACTGTTTCAACCGCTCAGCGGCATTGAACCACGGCTCGGCCATGTACATGCTCGGTTGCTTGGAAAAGGATGTCGTCAAGGCCTTCGAATGGTTCCTGAAGGGAGCAGAACAAGGCTGCGCACAGGCTCAGAACAACCTCGGTATATGTTACGAAAGTGGCAGAGGTACGCCCAGGAATGCAGACAAAGCCTTCCGGTGGTACTCCAAAGCTGCGGAGAGTGGCTACAGCGAAGCTCAGTATAACCTGGCGACCTGCTACGAAAGTGGTACCGGCACCGCCAAGGACAGGGACAAAGCGAATCAGTACTACAGGGAAGCCGCCCGCCAGGGACATGTAAAAGCTCAGGAGCGCCTTAAAAAGAAGGGATTATCATGGTAACTCAGTCTGACCAGACGGATGGCTCGATGGGCGCCATGCAGACCCTGCCCGACGGAATGGTTCTGCACACCTACCGCATCGAGCGTACTTTGGGTCAGGGCGGATTCGGCGTGACCTA
Organism: Akkermansia sp.; assembly: GCA_045545975.1. Classification (GTDB taxonomy): domain Bacteria; phylum Verrucomicrobiota; class Verrucomicrobiia; order Verrucomicrobiales; family Akkermansiaceae; genus Akkermansia. The sequence continues at coordinate 24,499 of JAZQCA010000007.1, read as the reverse complement.
TCTGGCGCACGATCTGGAAGAGGATTGCAAGGTTGTCATAAAGGAGAATCTGCCAACAGCCTTTGCGCACCGCGACAGCACAAGTCTGTTTGTTCACCCCATGGGTGATGGGGAACTGAAGGAAAATTTCGAATGGGCGCTGGAGCGTTTCATAGATGAGGCTCGGACCATAGCCAGTCTGAACCATCCAAACATCGTGCAGGTCAAACGCGCCTTCCGAATGTTGGGAACAGCCTTTTACGTCATGCCTTGGGTGGGAGGAAATGAACTGGGGAAAATAGCCCCCTCCCCCGATCAGATTACAGAGGAATGGCTGCGCCCCATTCTTCTGTTGCTGCTGGATGCTCTCTCCTACCTACACAGCAATAATCTGCAGCACCGTGACATCAAACCCGCCAACGTCCTGATAGACAGTCAGGGTACCCCCACGCTCATTGACTTCGGAGCTGCCCGAGCTCTGGTCAGCGAGCACTCCGCAACAGCCATCGAAAGCGCCGGCTACACTCCGGTGGAGCAGTTGCAGGCCCACTCCAAGAAGGGTCCGTGGACAGATCTCTATGCACTCGGAGCTACCTGCTACAAACTGATCACCGGTGAGCGCCCGCCCCGCAGTATAGACCGACTGGGCAAGAACGATCCCTATCGTCCGCTGCTGAACGAGCCGCAACTGCTCAGCAGATTTTCCGTTTCCTTCCTCTCAGCCATTGATAAAGCGCTCTCACTCTGGATGGAAGATCGTTGGCAATCCGCGGAGGAATGGATAAAGGAACTTTCCACGGAGGCAACACCCTGTGTACCGCCTGCTCCTGTACGCCCCCGAATGGAAGTCATGACGGTCCCCGGGGGAGATGCCCCCTCTGCCGGTTCGCCCAGCCGGGGCAAGCGCCGCTCTCAAAAAAAACGCCGAGTGTGGGTGCCGTTGGTGCTACTGATCGCCCTGGCCGGAGGTGCTGTGTTCGTTGGCAAAGACGCCTTCACTCCCCCTACTTCCGCAACATCCAAGCCCGCGCGCCCCAAGCGTACTCCCGCCACCGACCAAAACAGCAAGAAGGCGAAAGCGCTCATCCGTGATGTTCTCGCCCAACAAGGAACGGAGCTTCTGCCTACCGATTCCGTACTGACCACCATCAGGCAAACCATACAACGAACACCTCATATCATGGAGGAGCTCGGTAAACTGGCAGAGGATAACAATGCCGAGGCTCAGTACGTCTATGCCTTGGCCTGTACCTGCGGGGGCTATCAGACTCCGCAAAAAGCACATTCATACCTCCTGAGAGCAGCAGAAGCCGGTTTGCGCCCGGCACAAACCCTGCTGGCCCACAACTTTGATGAAGGAATAAATACCGCGGCCGATGCCCAACAGGCATTCATCTGGCACCTGCGCGCAGCAGACAGTGGTTGCGCCATTTCCCAGAACGAAGTCGCCATGCGCTACGAAAGTGGTACCGGCACCTATGCCAACCCCGAAAAAGCCTTCGCCTACTACAGAAAAGCAGCCGATCAAAAGCTGGCACGCGCCTGCTGCAACCTGGGAGTGTGCTACGAAAAGGGAATAGGTACTGCCATAGATGACTACGAGGCATTCAAGTGGTACGATATCGCGGCCGATCAAAACTATCCCAGAGCCATCTGCAACCAAGGAGTCTGCTTCGATTATGGTAAGGGAACCCGAGAGGACAAATCACGAGCAGTTGCTTGCTACCAACTCGCGGCAAAACTGGGGCATGCCCCGGCGCAATACAACTTGGCGATCTGTTATCTGCACGGAATCGGCGTTCCGACAAATGAGAGCGAGGCCTTCAACTGGCTCCGCCGCTCTGCTGACCAAGGCTATAAACCGGCACAAGACAAACTCCGCGACCAGAACCGATAAACTTATGTCCACGAATTCACAGATCTTCTCCTACGCCCTCCCCCGGGGCAGCAAGCTCGGACAGTACATTATCGGGGAAGTTCTGGGGCATGGTGGTTTCGGCATCACCTACCAAGCCTACGACAGGGAGAAGATGTGCAACTGTGTCATTAAGGAAAATCTCTGCCCCGGCTGCGCCCATCGCAAACAGGGAGACATGCACGTTGTCCCGAATAATCCTCATGACCCGCAGGATGGCTTCAACTGGGCTCTCAAACATTTCATCAGAGAGGCGCAGTTACTCTCCCAGTTGTCGCACCCGAACATTGTGCCGGTTATAAAGGCGTTCCGAGCACTTGGTACAGCCTACTACGTCATGCCGATGATAGGCGGTAAAAGCCTGAGCGACAGTCCCCCTCCCTGCGACACGCTGCAGGAATCCTGGCTCATCAGCAAACTGGCACACCTGCTCAGTGCCTTGCACTACCTGCACAGAAAAGAGTATCTGCACCGCGATATCAAACCGGGCAACATCCTGCTGACTCCGGAGGGGATCCCCATTCTCATCGATTTCGGTTCAGCTCGCAGCATCATCAGCGAGCGCTCATCCCACTACGTTGGTTCCCCGGGTTACACTCCTCTGGAACTGTTGCAGAAAAACACTCCCATCGGTCCTTGGACGGACATATACTCCCTCGGCGCCACCTGTTACTTTCTGATAACCGGTTCAGCACCTCCTCCAAGTCTGGATCGCCACATCAACCCGAAATTATACACTCCCCTGCTCAAGCAACGAGAGCTCAGACACCGTTTTTCCACGCCTCTTCTGGCCTCCATTGACAAGGCACTTGCTATAGACGCAGATCAGCGCTGGCAATCCGCATTCGATTGGTACGAGGAACTCAGGAAATGTACTGTGCCAACAAATTCCTGGCTCAACAGAATCGTTGGTTCCGTCCTCGGCAAATAATCAATGTCAGAACCCGCCGTAGTTGTCACCAAGCTCGCCCATTCAGGAGCGACCGGGAAGTGCAAAACGAGTACCCAATATACGCACATATCGGCGCCCACCCTCCACGCGAACGGAGAATATGCGCTGCAATATCGAGGCGCCGGAGCGACGAGTCAACGGATAGAGCTTGGGACATGCGTAGAGTACTCGCAAATCATGCCACTCCCGTCGATCAAAACACTCCTGCAACAGTAAGCGGCGAGGACAAAGTTTCTTGAGCAACTCGGAATAGCGAAGGAGGAATTCCGAGAGAGTATCGCTCACACGCAACTTAAAGTCAGCTTGGAACGAGTGGAAGACTCGACGAATCAAATAGGTACGGCTCAACCTGTCCTCGAGCGGAATGGCCTCGAACACATCCTGCAACTTCTCGATCTCCCGCAGTACAGCCCAGGCACCATCCTCGCGACGGCGTGTGCTGGAGTTCGGATTGTCCTCTCGATAATGGTAGAGCGGTTTCGGCGTCACACTCAAGGTGCGAGCCTTTGCCCACACCCTCACTGCAAATCCAAGATCCTGGAAAGAGGCACCCGGAGTCTCGTTGAACCGAATTCCGTTCTCCTCCAACAACGCGCGCCTGTAAATCCCGGACCAGACAGACACACTACCGAGAAGATACTCAGGAAATTCAAGCGGCGAGAGCACTTCTCCACCCTTGTACTTCTTATACTTGCCCGACACACGGCTCTTCTGGTGGGACTCAGCGAAATAGTCCCCCTTCACGGCATCTGCCCCGGTCTCTTGCGCGATTTTGAGAAGGGTCGAGTACATGTGGGGCTCGATCCAGTCATCCGGTTCCACAATTCCGATGTAAGCACCGCGAGCCAGAGAAAGCCCGACATTCATCGCCTTTCCATAGCCGCCATTGGGCTGATGGATCACCCGCACATGGTCATAACCGGCAGCCCAGTCATCCAGCACGTCGCCGGAACCATCGGTAGAGCCATCATCAACACAGATGAACTCGATATCGCTACAATCCTGCGCGATCAGCGAGTCCAGACAGAGACGCAGAAACTTCCCGCTGTTATATACGGGAACTACTACACTCAAGGCTGGCGAACTCGCAATCACGATTTAATTTATACATAAGAGTTCAAGCGTTGTCAAACTAATTTTCATTATTTCCCCTGAAAGGCGGGATTTTCTCCCATTTACCGAAGCTGCGGGTGCAAGCGCCCCCCGGGAACAAGCATATGCTCAGGATGTTTTTCGAAGCAACGCACAGAATACGCTTGCGCGCAGATTGCAATGTTGATATATTGGGCGCACCTGCCGCCACTTCATATCCGATTTATGAAACTTACCGAAACAGACTTGCAGATTCTCCGCGTGGCGGAAGATCAACTTACCGGCTTCCATGCTCACCCCTTCGATGAGCTGGCAAAGCGCTGTGGGTTGTCCACGTCACTCGTACTGGAGCGATTGAGATATCTGCTGGCAACAGGGGTGATCCGCCGGATCCGGCAGACCTTGCTTTCCACAAGTCTGGCCGATGGAGCACTGGTAGCCTGGCGCGTGCCCGAGAGCAAACTGAATGCGGCGTGGGAATGGTTACGCGACCACGATCCCTTTACCGGGCATGTTGTTTTGCGCCGCTGCGATAATCCGGCGGCTCCCGGTGCAGATTATCGATTGTGGACCACACTGAAGGTCCCCATCGGCAGCAACAGCGTGGAAGGGCATTGCCAATTACTCCGGGAGCATATCGGAGCTCAGGACTTCGTCCCCCTGCCCGTTGTCGGGATGTTTGCACTGAGCGTGGGCCACGTCCGCCGAGCCGGACTGCAACCCGGTGCCAAGCTTGCCGAAGCCCCCGCCATGCAGCGTCCCTCACGCCCCCGGCTCAGCGAAATGGATTGGAAAGTACTCATGTCACTCAAAGAGAGTCTGCGCCCGGAGGAGCTCACCCCCACACCTTGGGCAGAGCGAGCCCGGCTCTTGGGACTCTCGCATGACCACTTCTGTGCCATTGGCGCCGGTCTGGACGAGCGCAAAGTCATCGGGCGTTTCGCCACATTCCTCAACCACACGGCAGGCAGCAACCGCCATAGCGGCACCGGTGCGGCGGGGCTTTTCCACTGGGCTGTACCGCAAGGTATGGAAGAAAAAGCCGGTGCGGAGTGCGGGCGCCACATCTGCATGACCCACTGTTACTGGCGCAGCGGGGGCGAACCATTCGGTGGGGCTCAAATCATGGGCGTGGTACATGCAGCGGATTGGGAGGGGGTGCTGGCTCACAAGGCAGCCATTGACGCCCACTTGGCAACCTGCGGCATACCCGTACTCCATACGGCGATCTTCCGCAGCGAACGAGCTGTCATCAACCCCAGCGAGATCGATCCTGAGCGTTATCGCAACTGGCTGGAGCGCTTTGCTACTCAGCCCCGGAGCCGGGTCTGAAAAAACACTCCGACATCACCGCGGCCCTGGGAAATGCCATGCGGAATAACTGCTCGGGCGTACGAATGTGCTCGCTCCACAGATTTGCCTGTATGCCCAGTACCTGCGGTAAATCCGGCACAACGTAGCTGCGAATAGTCTCCTCGCTGATAACGTGCTCTCCGGGAGCAACATCAGAAATAACAGGCCTTGCAGGCTTGTCCGAAGTTCCATTTTCATGTATAATGCCCGCGCCATGAAACCTCAGCGCAAACTCTCCGAAAAACTCGTGCGGCTTGTCGTCCTGCTGCTCGGTCTGTTCATTCTGGCACATGGCATAGCCTTCACCATTCTGGCCAATCTCGGGACGGACGCCATCACCAGTCCTGCTCTGGTAGCCCATCTGGTTCTGGGAGAGATCGATGGAGGTACCGGCTACAGTTTCTGCACAGTAGGCCGCATGCTTATCTGCGTACACATCCTGCTTGTTCTTATGCAAATCGCACTTCTTCGCAGCAAGTACAAGCCCATTCAGCTCCTGCAGGTAGTTATGGGACTCATTCTCGGCAACATGCTGGATTTCTACCTAAGCTACACAAGCCTGCTCCCCCTGCCGAACTATGCAGCGGTCCTCGGCTATACACTCTTGGGGTGCGTCATCTGCGCGGTAAGTACAGGCTACATCATCGGGTGGTTCTTCAAAGTCTGTCCGCTCTGGGACAAAGTGTTTGCAGCACTCGGAGCCACTTCCGGCAACAGCTCCGATCTGGCCTGAGCCTTTTCCTGCAACAAATCAGCATTCATTGTCCACATTCAGCACATCTGCTCTTGCTTTTTGACATAATTGTTGTACAATAAGCGCTCCCGTTTGGATTTTCTTTTCTGCAAAAGTCAGGTTATGAACATCAAATCTCTTTATTCTGCGGAACAGATCCATGAGGCCGTCCGCAATGTTGCCAGCCAGGTTGAAAAATTCTTCGGCAAGGAGGAACCGATCATCGCGCTCTGCCTGCTCAATGGAGCTATCTGGTATGCCGCCGACCTGCTCCGTTGTCTGCCGGCAAACTTCGAGTTGCAGACCATCCGCATCTCCAGTTACGAGGGAACGGAGAGCACCGGCAAGCTCAAGTGGCACGGAACTCTTCCCGAGTGCAATGGTAAGCAGGTTCTGGTCATTGATGATGTGCTGGATACCGGTCTCACCATGAAGGGAGTCTGCGATACGCTCCGCGAGAATGGTGCCACCAAGGTAGCCTCCGCTGTCGCGATCAACAAAAAGGGGCGTCGCGCTGTGGAATACGAGGCGGACTTCTGTGCGCTGCACTGCGATGACTTCTTCTTGGTGGGCTATGGTCTCGATTTCAACGGAAAATACCGTAACCTGCCCTACATCGGCTACATCGAGTAAGCAATTTTTCTCCCCTTTCCTCATACCAAAAAGCGCCCATATCCGGGCGCCTTTTGCATGCTGTGAGAGAATGCTCAGAGGACTACTGTTCCTCATCATCTCCGAGACGAAGTCGCTTATTCGGAGAGATCCCCATCTCACGGAGATTCTCCAATTGGCGGGCATAATTACCTCTCCCGGTAAAGAGCTGGCTGAAGGCCTGCGAATAAGCTGACTGGGCAGTTTCAATTCCCTTTCCCACCCTCTCCAAGCTCTCCTGCACCAGAGCAAGTTTGTCGTAAAGTTTCGTGGCTCTGTCAATGATATTCTCCACATTGCGGGTCTGGCGCTCCTTCTGCCAAAGATTATAGGCAAGTTGAAGCGCCATGAGCAGATTTGTCGGGCTGATGAGAACAATCTTCTTTCTATATGCGTCCAAAGGAAGCGAGGGTGCAGCCTGTACAGCTGCCATGTAAGAAGCCTCGTTGGGCATGAACATCAGCACATAGCTGATGCTGCCCTCCACCGTGGCAGAATAATCCTTGGCGGAAAGCTCGTCTATGTGCTTACGAACAGAGGTCACATGAGCCATCAGATGTTGAGAGCGCTCTGTGTCACTATCCGAAGCAGTATATTGAACATAAGCAGAGAGAGAAACCTTGGAATCAACAACCACACAGCGTTTATCAGGGAAGCGAATGACTACATCCGGGCGAACATCACAGCCCTCATCCGTCTTGTGATTCTCCTGTACATAGTACTCCTCACCTTTACGCAAACCGGATTCCTCCAACATGCGCTCCAGGATCATCTCGCCCCAATCTCCCTGTTTCTTGGAATTGCCGCGCAGCGCAAGAGTGAGGCTCTCTGCCTCATGACTGAGACTCTCAGTCTTTTCCATCATGGCCTTGATCGCCGCCTCGAGGGAAGCCTTGTTACCGGCAGCCGTCTCATTCGTGGCAGTAACAGCCTTGCCGAGACTTTCGAGCTGCACGCGCAGGGGAGAAAGCAGGCTATCCATGCTTTCCTTATTCGCCTGCTTCAGTTTACCGGCATTCGACTCCATGATTTCACCTGCCAGGTTACGGAAGCGGTCATAGTGCGCATCCTGCATTTTCTTGATCCGATCTGCCTCCACCAATCTCTGCTGCTGTTCCTTCTCAAGAGCCGTTCCGGCACGGGCGAGAGCCTCTCTGACATTACCCAGTTCTCTCTGAGCAGCCTGATAATCTGCCTGCAAAGCATCCCAGTTCTGCTTATCCACAGCGCGTTGAGCCTTCTCGCTGCGCAGTTCGGCCTGCAAGCCGGAAACATCCGCCCGCGAAGCGGCAATCTCTCCCAAGGCGGCCTGATAATCAGCTCTGCTGCGATTCAGTTCACCTTGCAACGAACCCACCATCTGCTGCTGCATGGTCAATTCCGCGCCGATACGCTCAGCGACAAGTCGGAGTTCAGCAATGCGGCGAGAGCAGAAAAGCACGGCCACCACACTCCCCAGCACAATACCGACAATTAACAATATGTAAGGTAACATATATAAAAGGACAGAAGTCGGAAATCGGAGTAGCTGCTCGTTTTATTTCTTCCGAAGGGACTCTAGGCGAGCAGACCAAGCCTCGGACTCCTCCTCATGAGCTGCGGCATCCTCCCCATTGCGCAGAAGATTGATCAGAAGCGCAATAGCCTGCGGATTGTCCTGACCGGCAGCCAATCGCAGCATGGCCATTCCGCGCTCAGGATCAGCAGGTATGGGATCACCACTGAGCAACATGATGGCGTAGACAAGTTGAGCGCGCGATTCTCCGCCACGAGCAGCACGGGCATACCACTCCGCAGACTTCGCCATATCAACGCTCTGCCCATAAAGCCCCTTGGCGTACAGATTCCCCAGGTCACAGGCAGCTTTTGCAGCCAGATGTGGCACTTCACAGGTCGCGACCTTGTGCAGCAGACGGACCCCCTCAGCAGTCTCCCCGGAGTTTTCCAGCAGGATCAAGGCCAATCTGTACTGAGCCTCGGCAACCCCTCCGTCAGCTGCACGGCGCCAGTGACTTACAGCAGCAGACTTGTCCACAGGACAACCCTTGCCGTTGAAAAGCAAATAACCCAAGTAAAACTCTGCCTCTGCACTTCCCTGTGCAGCAGCACGAGAGAACCATTCACGAGCCTTCGAGGGATCCGCTTCCACCCCCTTGCCACCCGCCAGATAAATGCCGGCAAGCGCCAGCTGAGCCGGTAGATACTCCCCCTCAGCCGAGCGAATAAGCCACATGAACGCTCCGGCAAAGTCTGAGGATTGCCCCTCTACATTGGGCTTCAGCAGCTCCATCGCTCGCTCATACATAGCCTCAGGAGTGGACGGCTCGACCTTCTCGGCATCACCACATGCAGAGAAGGTCGCGGGAATAAGCAGTGCAGTCAGCACCCTGAAGAATGATATTTTCATGGCACTGACAGCAGTTCAGATGTTAAGCTTTGTAGCTGTTCACAAGAGAGAGTGTGCGCTCATGCACCTTCTGCACTCGAGCCTTGAGCTCAGCCTTGTACGCCTCCTTGTCAGGCATGGGACGGCGGGCCACACCGGAGATTACGGCGGCCTCGGCAATAGCGGGGGCAAGGTACTCGATCATGCGGGGATCAAACGGCTTGGGAATGACATAGTCGCGCCCAAACTTCAGATCCACTCCGCCATTGGCGGCAACCACCTCGGCCGGCACATCTTCACGAGCCAGGTCTGCCAAAGCACGGGAGGCTGCAATCTTCATAGCCTCGTTGATGCAGGTTGCCTGCATATCCAGCGCAGCGCGGAACATGTAGGGGAAACAGCTCACATTGTTCACCTGGTTCGGCCAGTCACTACGACCGGAACCCATGATGCAGTCAGGACGTGCAGCCTTAGCCTCCTTGTAGGTGATTTCGGGATCGGGATTGGCACAAGCAAAAATGATGGGATTGGGAGCCATGCTCTTGACCATCTCGGGCTTCAACAGCCCCTTCTTGGAAAGTCCGAGGAAGATATCAGCCCCCTGTAGGGCCACCTCGAGGGTGCAGTCCTCACTCTGGGCAAACATAGCCTTTGTGGGATGAAGATCCAAACGACCGGTGTGAATGAGCCCCTTGGAGTCGAACATAAAGATATTCTCGCGGCGGATACCCAGCGCCATGTAGAACTTAGCACAAGCTATGCCGGCAGCTCCGGCACCGCAAACCACGCAGCGCATGTCCTGCAACAGACGACCGGTGAGGTGTGCTGCATTCAACAAGGCAGCACCGGAGATCACGGCCGTACCATGCTGATCATCATGGAACACCGGGATATTCATCTCCTCGCGCAGACGCTGCTCCACGATGAAACACTCAGGGGCTTTAATGTCCTCAAGATTGATGGCTCCGAAGGTAGGCTCCATTGTCTTGATCACCTCTATCAAGGTCTCAGGCTTCTTGACATCCAGCTCGATATCAAACACATCGACATCAGCATAAATCTTGAACAACAAGCCCTTGCCCTCCATAACAGGCTTGGAGGCATGCGCACCGATATTACCCAAGCCAAGCACAGCTGTACCATTGCTTATCACGCCCACCAAGTTACCGCGGCCGGTATAGGCTGCGGATTTATCCGAATCTGCAGCGATCTCCATGCAGGGTACAGCTACACCGGGAGAATAAGCAAGAGTCAGGTCATCAATAGTGAAGCACGACTTGTTCGGCAGCACTTCCAGCTTTCCGGGACGAGGTGTTTCGTGGTAATTCAGAGCTCTCTGGGCTAAATCAGTACTCATACAAATCAAAGTTGTGAGGGGGTATTATACATCAGTTCCTCATAAAAGCAAGCCCCGAGTGTGACTTACAGACATTTTATTCTCAACCATGAACAATCCGGACGGATTTAACGCAACCTTCCCCCAAGGTAGCATTGAGCGCGCGGATGATGGCAGCCTTCTGCCGGACAAGCTCGAATCTCACCGCCGGATGAGAAGTGCGGATGTGTGCCTGAGCACGTGCAATGGAAAGCAACTCCGCTTTGGTTGCCAGGAAAGGTCCAACGGCTCGCTGCCAGGCTTCGGAGAGGATTTCCGGGGCATATTCAGCAGCTGAGATATCCATTCTGCTGAGCAAAGTGGCAAGCACAGACTCCATATTCCGCACATTGGTCGCGGGATGAAGCTGCGGAGTTACGCCGAAAAAATCGGCTAGTGCCTGCCCCTTTTCGCGCTCCGTTCGGCTCATATTGCGAACGGGGCGCACAGAACCATCGGGGAACATCTCCTCATGGTAAAGCCCCATCGGTTCAGTTCGCCGCGCCGGAGGAGCCGGCACCGGCTCGATAGGGGTGGGCTTGCGGGATCGACGACGAGGAGCCGGCATATCGGGGTAAGAAAGCGGCCCGGGCGAAGCCTCTCGCCGGGGCCGATTGATTGGTTGAAATGTGAATACGGGTATTCCCGGCTTAATTTACTCGCCGTCGTCACCGATGGAGTCAACGGGGCAACCGTCCTTCGCCTCAGTGCAAAGCTCGATTTCCTCATCAGTCTCAGGCTGCTTGCAGACGTAGGACACGCCCTCATCTTCATCGAGAGCGAAGAAATCGCCTGCTACCTCACGGCAGAGACCACAGTCGATGCAGTTGCTGTCGACATAGAACTTGCCGGGAACATTCTTTTCGTTTTTTTCGTCAATATCGGCCATAATGTGTATGGGGCTTTGTCACCCACCCCTATTTTTACCATTTTTGCGCGGAATGCAATCTTTTTTTATTGCAACGGATCAATTTTCGGTACAAAATGTGGGCATGCAAGAGCAAAAAGCAAAAACAAGATGGTTGTTTCTGAAAAAAATCGGAATTAAGAACCTTGTTTGGCTGACAATGTTTGCGGGGCTGATGGTGGTGGTGCTGGGGGTGGTGCTCTACACCTACCGCAATCTACCGGTGGCGGAATGGCGAGTCAGCAGCAGCAAAATGCCCATCCGGGGAATCGGGGTTGTGATCGATGAGCTGACCTCGGAGTGGAAGAGTGCCAAAGGCAACTCCCGCATGGAACTGCGAACAGCATACTACCCCCTGGTATCTCTGCGCATGCAGAGTTGCACAGGTAACGGGATTTTCTTCATCAAGTTTGTTGATGGACGGGGAGAACAGAAGGGCGACCATGTTGTACTGCGCTACCGGGACGGACAATTCGTCCCGGTAAACGATTTCACCATCAAAACCGAAGACCTCAAGGCCGAGGTCTGTATGGAGGGAGGGTTCGGCAACGAGCCCGAATATCGACTGCACCGTCTCAAGGAGGAAGAAAACCTGTGGAGAGTTCAGATCTGGCAGCGACCGGCCGAAGCAACCACGACCTACTACCTGGGCTACTGCACTATCATTCCCAACGCAGACTGAAATTTATGGCAACCATGAAAAAACGCATTCGTTATGAGGAAACCCCCGAGCGCCAAACGAGTGGGAAGTGGTGGCATTGGCTGCTGAGTCCGGCGGGCGGCATCCTGACAGCACTGGCGTTCTACCCCTTTGACTTTTCGCAAGTAATCTGGGTAGCCATGCTGCCGTTACTCACAGCGCTGTGGTGTGGTCCGGCGAAGTTCTGGCGAGGGCTTATGCACGGTTGGCTGTATGGCATGGGCTATTTCTGCACGACCTTCCACTGGCTGCCGGAGGTAGCCACCATATTCAATATACCGCAGGGGGTCTTCATTTTCGTAGCGTATCTTCCCCTGTTTGCCTATTTTTCCCTGCAAACCGGACTATGGGCAGGCGTGACAGCCACCCTGCTGCGCCCCAAGCTCAACGATGGTCCGGTGACAACCGACATGAGCGCGGAGCAGAGAAAAGCAGCCTGGGCAAAATGGGCCTGGGGCAACATGGCCACGACTCTCCGTTCGGCAGCCGGCTGCGCCGCACTGTGGGTATGTGTGGAATGGTGGCGTGGACATGGGCATATCTCCTTCGGGTGGAACAGTTTCGGCATTGCTTTTCACGATGGACTGGCTCTGGCTCAGTGGGCTGAGTTCGTCGGAGTGTACGCGCTCTCCTTCATTCCGGTATTCACCGCAGTCGTTATATGGAATGCCCTGCGCCGCTGCACCATGCACTTCCGCGGGGCGGGCAAAGCCGGTCGTCCCTGGGATTTCTATGCAACCGTCATCGTTATATTCTGTCTGTTTGCGGGTGGATTGAGCATGTCGCGCTACTACTCACCGCTGAGCATGATGAAACGGGAGAGTACCCTTCAACTTCCCGTCATGGCGGTTCAGATCAACAAAGATCAGAAAGATCAGCTGGAGCTGGGTTCCGGTCCTTCCCAGTATGGTACTTACCTTCGCGCAACCATGGCAGCCTTCAACGAGATCCAGCAGCAGACTGTCAAACAGGCCATGGAACATCCCGAGCTGGGGATCATACAGCAGTTGCCGGTGTGGGTAGTCTGGCCGGAAAGCGCCATGGGCTGTCCTGTCTGGTACAATGTGGATACTGATCAACTGCTGCCGGATGCGTACACGACGGAGATATTCTTCGGACCGGAGGGGCTGCCGATGGTAAGGGAGAAGGTACAGCAGATGGGCGGCAAAAACTTCACCCTCTTTGCCGGAGTGGACGAGATCCGCTTGCAACGCGAAGAAGGTCGCCTCGTCAAACGAGGGATGTTCAACTCTCTTCTCTGCATACCCGGCGACTTCGACTCCATGAGCACCGCCCGCAAGCAGCACCTCATGCCTTTCGGAGAGTATCTCCCCTATGCTGACAAAATTGATTTCATTCGTACCACCTACGAGGAAATGACCAATACTCTGGTTGGCGACGGCATACATCGTGGCAGCAGCACGGAGCCTCTCAGCCTGAATCTGCCCGGCAGCAATGAGTCCATCGGAGCCATCCCGGCCGTTTGTTACGAGGATACCGTGGGCGACCTGCTCAGGAAGTTTGTACGCAAGGGGGCTCAGGTAATCGTCAACGGCAGTAATGATGCCTGGTTCTGCGACTCCGCCTGCGGTGTGGCACAGGCGCGCTGTGCAGCTTTCCGCTGCATTGAGCTGCGCCGCTCCATGGTGAGAGCAGCCAACAAGGGGCTGACTTGCAGCATAGCCCCCAACGGAGCCATCCTGAATCCACTGCAGAAGGCTGATGGTTCTCCGCACTTGAGCGGCTACAGTTATGCCGTGCTGCCGGTAGATCGCAATGGGGGCTTCACGCTTTACGCCCTGCTGGGAGATTGGGCCGTGATCGCCTGCGCTCTACTGGCTCTGCTGTGTGCCACGCCGGCAATCATCGACAAGCTCAGCCGCCGCCCCCGACAAGCACCCGGCAGCTCAGTCGCATGAGGTCTCGGGAATGTCCTTCCAGCGGGTCGTGTAAGCGCGAGAGACAAAGTTTCTGTGCCATAGATCTTCTGATCCTCGGTTGGCAAAGTGAACATCAAGTCCTTTCTGCTGCAACTTATCAAGCACAGACATGAGCTTGCTGGGCGCTATATGCGGCTGATCGAAGGTAGGCTGAACCAAATCAGCATGCTCCAGATCTGTAAGTAACACCCCGATTTTCCGGTACTCAAAACCGGGACGATAGAGTTGCTCAAGCAGGTCGGTTGCATGAGCCGTCAGCACCCGAGAATCATCCGTGGGAGCCGACAGCCGCACCCCCTGTTGGGAGGTGTAGCACTGCTCTGCGCTCCTGAAGTGTGAGGTCCGCAGCACAACATAGAGAGACGAGCTCATCATCCCTTCCCGGCGCAAAATGCGGCCCGCTTTTTCTACGAATCGGCACAGAGCCTCGCGCAAATGCGGCAAATCATGTACCCCTTCTCTGAGTGTGCGCGAGACCATGATCTGCCGCCGGGGTGCGATCTCCATCTCGTCCAGACATGAACTGCCATTGAGCTCCAGTACCAAGCGCTCTCCGTGTACGCCGAAATGCCGTCTGATATAGTGCAGACCGCAGGCAGCCAGCCCGGCAGCCGTACGGATTCCCAGAGCATGCATGCGCGGAGCCAGTCGACGCCCCACTCCCCATACTTCCGCCACGGGAGTCTCAGCCAGCAAATCTTGCCAGTCGCCACGGGAAATCAGCCCCAGCACCCCCTCGAACTCCGAACATTTCTTAGCCGTCTCATTGGCAAGTTTACACAGAGTGCGCGTGGGAGCAATCCCCACACTCACCATTACCCCGGTTCCACGGTGCAGGTTCTCTCTGAGCTCTCGACAGAAGGGTACCCAATTTCGTCTGTCATCCACCCGTGCGAAAGCCTCGTCTATGCTGTACTGCTCAACGATCGGCAATGCCTCCTCCAGCAACTGCATGATCCGATCGGACAAATCAGCATACAGGGAAAAGTTGGCAGAACAGACCACGGCGTGAGCCGTCTCCAGTCGCTCGCGACAGCGGAAGAAAGGCTCGCCCATGGCTATACCGAGCGCCTTGGCCTCCGGACTACGGGAGATGACGCAACCATCGTTGTTCGAGAGAACAACGAGCGGACGTCGCCGCCAGTCCGGGCGGAACACCTGCTCGCAGCTCGCGAAGAAATTATTGCAATCGAAGAGTAGGTACACAGGGACTTACAATCCCAACTTTGCCATCAGGATCTCGGTGACGAGCTTGGGATTGGGCTTGGGATTACTGTTCTTCATCACCTGACCGGTCAGGGCGTTGACCAGCTTGAGGTTACCGCCCTTCACCAGAGCCACCTTGTCGGGATTGTCAGCAATAACCTTATCTACCAGCGCCTCCAGAGCGCCGCTGTCAGCCTTCTTGTATCCCAGTCCGGCAGCGGCTGCCGCGGCAGTTTGCTCCGGATTGTTCCAGAGGACCTCCAGCACCTCACGAGCCTGACTGACAGAGCAAATACCATCCTCCACCACGTCTACCAACCCGGCCAGAGCAGAGGGCGGCACGGGACAGCTCTCGATATCGCATTCCTTCTCGCTCAAGACAGAGGGGAAGATGTTGATGAGCCAGTTGGCAACCTTGCGAGGTGCCTTCGTGGCTACGGCTGCGACCTCGAAATAGGCACAGAGCTGAGCATCTGCCACGAGGGCGTTCGCATCTGCCACCGGCAGACCATAGCTGCTGACGAGGCGCTGCTGACGAGCATCCGGCAGTTCAGGCATCTCCTGCTGCATTTTCTCGACATATTCCGCCGTGTGTACCGGTATGAGATCCGGGCAGGTGTGGTAGCGGTAGTCATGGGCGTTCTCCTTGGTGCGCATGACGATACTCTCCCCCAAGTCATCATCCCAGCGACGGGTGGACTGAACCTGGGCTATACCACGATCGAGCTCATCTGCCTGACGGGAAATTTCATAAATGAGCGCACGACGGGCGGCGGACATTGAGTTGATGTTCTTCATCTCGATCTTGGCTCCGAGTTCCTTCTGACCAATGGGACGGAGAGAGACGTTGACATCGCAGCGCATCTGCCCTTTTTCCATATCGGCGTCAGATATTCCTCCACAGATGAGGATCTGCTGCAAACTCTTCAGATAGGCGTATGTCTCATCCGGGCTGGTCAGATCGGGGGCAGAGACAATTTCCATGAGAGGCGTACCTCCCCGGTTGTAGTCAACCAGCGAGTAGGAGCCATAGTGTGTGAGCTTAGCCGCGTCCTCCTCGAGATGGATGTGATCGAGCTTGACGGTACGCACAACTGCCCCATCGGCTTTCACCTTGCTATCAGCCGGGAATGCCCATGAGTACAAAGGTACCTCACCGCCTATGCAAAGCGGAAGATCCAACTGACTGGTCTGGTAGTTCTTGGGCATATCAGCATAAAAATAGTTCTTGCGATCCCATTTGGAGACAGGCGGCATGCTACAGCCAAGCATGAGTCCGGTCAGCACCGTTCGCTCAATGGCGAACTTATTGAGAACAGGCAGCGCTCCGGGCATGCCCAAGCATGTGGGGCAGACGTTCGTGTTCGGGTCATAACCGAAACCGGCCTTGCAGGAGCAGAACATCTTGGTCGAGGTCTTAATCTGGCAGTGTACTTCCAGACCGATGGTCACCAGGTAATCAGAAACAGGCATTTTTGCGGAGGTGTTTAATATGTTTTACTTAGTTTGAAGTTGTTGCATTCTCGTGGAGAGCCTCATCGAGGTCCGTTCGGAAAGACTCATCGAACACCTCTGCAAACCAAGTACTGTGTGTCGCACCCAGGCTTTCGTAGACGGTATCGAGAGCATCGGAAAAGGAATCATAATCAGCCTCATCATACCCGGGCAATCCGGCTATGCGAACAATCTCTGTGCGGATTCCCCACAGCAAGGGCTCAACGGGGGCATAGGCCTCCCGGGCATGGCGAAGAGATGAAGAAGAAAAAGCTCGACCGGTCAGCTCCTTCTGAGGCTGGAGTTCCTTCAGGCGAACTGCCACCAGCTTCAACCGTTCCACAGCCTTATTGGCCGAGGACACGTCCTTAACAGCCTGCAGCACCTGCAGAAGTCTGCGGTCAGGCTCCTCCAGCAGTCGCAGACGTCCCACCTCACGGCGCGCCTCACTCTCCGTCAGGGGAGGACGGGGGATGACGAGTCCCTCCGTCACCTCCTCCGCAATAAGGCCAAGCTCTACACCATGATAAAACTGGGTAATGAGAGCCTCTGACCCATAGCAGTGCAGACGACTCAGGCTGGTAAGCTCACTATTCAGGTCGTCCAGCGCCTCAGCTATACGATAATGCAGCATATCCAGAGCTTCCAGATCCTGAGCGTTGGATTCCTCATCGTAGAGCTTGTTGCCTATGATCTCAGCCTCGGCCATGAGAGCGGCCAATTTCGGAGCAGCGGCCTCTGCCCCGGCCCGATCCATGATCCCGGAAAGCAGGAACCACATCTCTTGGGTCACGCGCAGTAACTCATGCCCCGGCGGAAGATCAGCCTGCACCCGGTTACTCTCTGCCTCTTCCGCGGAATCTGCCCCCAGAACAAGACCGCCGGGGACATTCAATCCCAGCAGAAGGGCTGTACCGGCGGTGAGGAGCGGATGCTTCATATCGCGGGTATTATACTCGCCCGGCGAGATTTTTCAAGCCGCTATTCTGCCAAATAGCCAAAAAAGTGCAGACTACAGCTTTTACCGACATGATTTTTGCTTGTCATGCAGGAATGATTGAGCTAGAATCGGCGCACCGCATTCTTCATTCAATTTATGGATTTCAGAACATACCTCCGGCATCATCCGGATAAAAATGGTTTCTTCGGTCGCTTCGGCGGTGCGTACCTGCCCGCGGAGCTGGAGCCGGCATTCAAGGAAATCACGGAAGCTTACAACAGCATCTGCCACTCGGCCCAATTCATCAACGAACTGCGCCGCATCCGCAAGCAGTTCCAGGGACGCCCCACCCCCGTCTACCACTGCGAACGCCTCTCCCGCCTCAATGGAGGCGCCCAGATCTACCTCAAGCGCGAGGATCTCAACCATACCGGAGCCCATAAGCTCAATCACTGCATGGGCGAAGGTCTGCTGGCCAAGTTCATGGGCAAGAAAAAGATCATCGCAGAGACAGGAGCCGGTCAGCACGGCGTGGCACTGGCAACAGCAGCTGCTTACTTCGGGCTGGAATGTGAGATCCACATGGGCGAGGTTGATATAGCCAAGCAAGCGCCCAACGTTACCCGCATGAAGATGCTCGGAGCAAATGTCGTGTGTGTGAAGCACGGTCTCAAGACCCTGAAGGAAGCCGTAGACTCAGCCTTCGAGGCCTACCAGCGCGATTACAAGACAGCCATCTACTGCATAGGCTCCGTCCTGGGACCCCATCCCTTCCCGATGATGGTGCGCGACTTCCAGATGGTGGTTGGACACGAAGCTCGCGAACAATTCATCGAAATGACCGGCATACTGCCCGATGTCGTGTGTGCCTGTGTGGGGGGCGGTTCCAACGCCATGGGCATGTTCCCTGCATTCTTGGATGACCCGGTGGATATCTACGGCGTGGAGCCCATGGGCAAGAGCGAACAGCTCGGAGATCACGCCGCCTCCATGAAGTATGGAGAAGAAGGTATCATGCACGGGTTCAACAGCATCATGCTCAAGAACGAAGGCGGCGACCCCGCCCCGGTTTACTCCATTGCCAGCGGTCTGGATTATCCCTCCGTTGGTCCCGAGCATGCCTACCTTCGCGACATCGGACGTGTGCAGTACGACGGTGTGTCGGACGAGGAAGCGGTGGATGCCTTCTTCAAGCTGAGCCGCTACGAGGGCATCATCCCGGCGCTGGAAAGTTCGCACGCTATAGCCTTTGCCATGCGCAAGGCCCGCGAAATGGGAACCGGAGCCATTCTTGCCAACTGTTCCGGGCGCGGCGATAAAGATGTGGACTACATTGCCGAGCACTATGGTTACGGGGATCAGTACACGTTCTAATTCCCATTCACAGCATCACATTTCTCAAAAGCCCCGGACAGTTTCTCTCGTCCGGGGCTTTTGACATCGAGTGGAGAACTTCTCGAAAATGCGCTCCGAGAATTCTTCATTCTTCTTTAGACTTGCTATTCATTCAGAATAAGCTATAATAGCGCGGGTGCGCCTGCACAGGTCGGTGCGCGCCGCAGAACAGAGAAACCAGCAATCGACACATGATGAACAATCCCCGAGTCGCAATCGTAGGCGCCACCGGAGCGGTAGGCGTTGAACTTCTTTCCTGCCTTGAGAGCCGCAATTTCCCGCTCGCCTCACTTAAATTACTGGCTTCCAAACGTTCTGCCGGCAAACAGGTAGCCTTCCGCGGCGAAATGCTGACCGTAGAGGAACTCACTGCGGACTCATTCTCCGATGTGGATCTGGCCCTCTTCGCCGCCGGCGGTGATATCTCCCGCGAGTTCGCCCCCATCGCCGGGGCTGCGGGCTGCGTGGTCGTGGACAACTCTTCTGCCTTCCGCCAGGACGATGATGTACCTCTCGTAGTACCGGAGATCAACCCGGAAGCCGCATTCAACCATCCGCGCAACATCATTGCGAACCCGAACTGCACCACCATCATTACCCTGATGGCGCTCTTCCCCCTTCACCGGAAATATGGTCTGAAAACCATCATCGCCAGCAGTTATCAGGCTGTCAGCGGTAGCGGTCAGCACGGAATCACTGAACTGGAGAATCAAGTACGAGCCATTTCCAATGGGCACCCGGTAGAGATCTCCACATACCCCCGACAGATTGCCTTCAACGTGCTGCCCCAGATCGACAAATTCACCGACAGCGGCTACACCAAAGAGGAGCTCAAAATGCTCAACGAAGGACGTAAAATCATGAGCTTGCCCGAGCTCAAAGTCACCTGCACCTGCGTGCGAGTACCGGTCTACCGCAGCCACTCCATCTCCTGCGTGGCTCAGTTCGAACAGCCGGTGGATGTCGAGGGAGCCCGTGCCTGCTATGAGGGCAAGCCCGGAGTGGCTCTGATGGATGACCCCGCAGCCAACGTATGGCCAACTCCGCTGGACTCCACCAACGGCGACACCTGCTACGTCGGCCGCATCCGCAAGGATCTGGCGGTTGACAACGCCCTCAACCTCTGGGTGGTGGGTGATCAGGTGCGAAAAGGCGCCGCGCTGAATGCCGTTCAGATTGCGGAACTTCTCGTTCGCGGCAAATAATCTTCCTGCACCGGATCAGACATGGATATCAAAGCGCTCATAAAGAACGGCGTGGAGCTGACAGAAGCCCGCCTCAATGAACTGTTGCCCGGGGAAAATGAAGCCCCCGTTACTCTGCACCGGGCCATGCGTTACAGCGTGTTCGCCGGTGGCAAACGCATACGCCCCCTGCTCTGTCTGGAGGCAGCCCGCGCCGTCTGCGGCGAGGCCGAGCCTGCGTTGAATGCCGCCTGTGCGCTCGAAGTACTGCACACCTATACCCTCATTCATGATGATCTGCCCAGCATGGACAATGATGATCTTCGTCGAGGCAGACCAACCAATCACAAGGTATTCGGCGAGGGTGTGGCCATTTTGGCGGGAGATGCCCTGCTGACGGAGGCCTTTGCCATGCTGGCTCAGGTACCGTCCAATGAGCGCTATAGTGTGCGCGACTATGTGGCAGAACTAGCCTACCAGACCGGCAGCCGCACCCTTGTAGGGGGGCAGGTTCTCGACCTCGAAGGCGAGGGCCGCAGCCTGAGCCTTGATGAGCTCCGGGCCATCCACAATGGCAAAACCACAGCCCTCATCACCGCAGCCGTCCGCTTGGGTGCCATGGCGGCAGGTGCTACTCCCGAACAGCTTGAAGCCCTCACCACTTATGGTCGTTGCCTGGGACTCGCGTTCCAGATCATCGATGACATTCTCGATGTCACCTCCACTCCGGAAGTCCTCGGCAAGAGCATAGGCAAAGATGCCGCCGTGGCAAAGGCCACCTATCCGGCCATGGTCGGTATGGACGCAGCGCGCGCCGAAGCCCGCGAACTTACGGAGAAGGGACGAGCCGCACTGGAGATATTCCCGGAGGATCGCCGCGAGGCTCTGCTCTCTATCAGCAACTACCTGCTTAACCGAGACTATTGATAAGGGCTCACTACCCTTGCTCGCCCCGCCATGAGCAACGACTACGTTCTCGAAGTTTCCCGGCTCAGCATGTACTTTCCTGTGCGTGGCAGCGTGCTGGGGCGCCGGCGGAGCATCGTCAAGGCGGTGGATGACGTTTCCTTCACCATAGCCCCGGGGGAAACCCTGGGACTGGTGGGCGAAAGCGGTTGTGGCAAGAGCACCATCGGGTGCTGCATCGTTCGTCTGCAGGAGCCGACCTCCGGCAGCATCCGGCTGCTGGGTAGAGATGTCACCCATCGATCTCAGTGGAGACTGGGACAGATGAGACGCTCGGTACAAATGGTGTTCCAGGATCCTGCAGCCTCGCTTGATCCGCGGATGAGCGTGCGCCACATCATCTCCGAGCCGCTGGATATTCAGGGCAGCGGAGATCGGGCATTCCGCAGGGCGAGGGTTGATACGCTGCTGGATCTGGTAGGGCTTTCCAAAACAGCGGCAGATAAGTTCCCGCATGAGTTCTCCGGTGGTCAGCGACAGCGCATAGGCATAGCCCGAGCTCTGGCGCAAAACCCGAAATTGCTCATTCTGGATGAACCAGTCAGCGCACTGGATGTCTCGGTTCAATCACAAGTGCTCAACCTGCTGCTGGATCTGCAGAAGGAACTGGGACTATCCTACCTGTTCATATCACATGATCTGTCGGTTGTCCGTCACATGGCTGATCGGGTAGCAGTAATGTACCTGGGCAAAATCGTGGAAATGGCGGATAGCGACCTCATCTACCATGATCCGCGCCACGCCTATACCCGAGCGCTCATCTCGGCTATTCCCATGCCGGATCCATACCAAATCAACCACTCAGCGGTCCTCCCCGGTGACGTTCCCTCCCCCATCGACCCACCCCCGGGCAGCGCCTTCGGGCGCCGCATCAACCACCCCTACTTGGAGGCAACCTATGGGCTGGATCTCACGCCCGTTGAGATAGAACCCGGTCACTGGGTCGCGCCCGATCCCTGCGCCATCTCGTTGGGAGACTTGGCCAGGTTGGGAATCGACATCTACCAATAAATCAGTATGTTCTGGCTGCAGCAGCTTTTCCGGGTACGTAGGCACTTGCACGAGGCCACCACCGGAGAGGAAGATGAGATGAGCATCATCGACCATCTGGAGGAACTCCGCCACACTATCATCCGCATGGTGCTCGCGCTAGTGGCAGCCATGATCATTTGTTTCAGCTTCGCAGATGAGGTGATGAACCTGCTGCGCTACCCGGTGGATAAAGTATGGGAGCAGCACGAAAGCAATAATCTCCCCCCCAATGTAGCTGCCGCTGACTGGGTACGGGCCAAGCAACTGGCAGGAGCATGCAGCCAACTCCCCGAGGCACCCCGAGAACAACTCTCTCTCCATTTCCCGCAAACGGTGCGACAACTGGCAAAGCTCGTTCCCATCCTACGAGCCGCACAGACACTCCCGGCAAACAGGCAGATGGACTTCATCTGCTCCACCCTGCCGGATGGGAGCGATCGCCGACTGGCGCTTGCGCTATACGACAGCGGCGCCGTACTCAGGGAACCTCAGAATCAAAGTGAACCGGCATTGATGGGAGCCTTTCGCCCCGGCGAGGCATTCATGCTCTCGCTGCAGCTCTCCTTCTTCTGCGGACTCATTCTGTCATTTCCGCTGTTGATGTACTTTCTGCTTCGCTTCGTCATTCCCGGTCTGTTTGAGCATGAACGGCGTCTGTTGTGCCGCTGTGTGGTGGGTGGCTTTGTTCTATTTCTCGCGGGCTGTGCCTTCGCTTACTTCGGAGTTCTTCCCAGGGTGCTCAGTTTCTTCTATTCCTACTCGTTGGAAATGGGCATAGCAAATGATTGGCGCATAGGCTATTACCTAACCTTTGCTGCCAAGCTGATATTCATGTTCGGACTGGTGTTTGAGCTGCCGGTCATCATCATCCCCTCCATCAAACTGGGATTGCTGACGTACAATGGCATGAAGAAGGCCCGAGCCTATGCCTTCACGGGTTGCTTCGGCGTGGCACTATTCCTGGCACCGGCTCCCGACCCTGCAACCATGTTCATCATGGCCCTTCCCATGTACATTTTGTACGAACTCTGCATACTCTTCGCCTACATGGAACAGCAAGCCCCTGCCCCTCGTCCCGAGCATGAATGAGCCCATCCATCCCTGCGTAGAGCCACGCCGTCGCTTCATTCGCCGCGTTCTCGCCATCTGTCTGCTCCTCCAGATTACAGGTGGAGTCGTGGCTGCGATTCGCTACGGAATCCTCAGCAAAGGCACAGAAATTACGATGATCACCCTGCTGGAATGGCTCATTCTCTCCCCCTTTCCCTACATCCTGCCTTTAATTCCCGGGCGCTGCAAACAAATAAGTCTGCTGCAACTCATCTGCCTGATTGCCCCGGTATTCTGCGCCATTGCAGCTGTATGGCTGAGCCTGATCCCCATAGATGACGAGGAGATAGTCTGGATGAGCGGATTATTCTACATTACGGGAATGGCTGTCATAATCTTGCTATTCTTCGCCTTTCAGCTTCTTTTTCTGATTCTGGGTATCATTTCGCACAAGCTCTACACCATTTACGATAAATGATTCAACAGATCTTCATCATTCAACGACTAACACATACTACAAACCATGAGATCCCTCAGTTTCCGCCAAGCCTCCTCCTTCGATCTGCCTGATCTTCGCAGGCTGTATGATGAGATCATCGATGCCATGGATGGTGCGACCTCGCACGCCCAGTGGCAGCGCGGAGGCTACCCGACCGATTCGTTTCTACAAACAAAATCTGCTCTCGGAGAGTTATGGGTCGCAGAAAAAGACAGTCGGATGGTCGCCGCTATGGTTCTGAACTCCGAGTGCAACCCCGGATATGCTCAGGTCGATTGGCAGATTAGCTGTGATCCCGACGAAGTCTTGATCATCCACACCCTCGGAGTCAGCCCCGGAGTTCAGGGGCAGGGAGTGGGAAAAGCCATGGTACAACTGGCTGCTGACATCGCACGCCGACAAGGCTGCAAGTGTATGCGACTCGATGTCATCGACACCAACCCCGCCGCCGGTGATTTCTACGCCGCGCTCGGCTTCTGCTTTCGCGGACGCTTCGAGCTGGATTACCCCGGGTCCGTATGCACGAACTTCGATCTTTACGAACTTCCGCTCCATTGAATCGTGTAGGGGGCTTTCGCCCCCTCACACACCACCGTACATGCCTTTTATGGCATACGGCGGTTTCCTAACCATTACAGACTACGCTCTGCAATGAGACTAACCCCTGTTTCCTGAACCACTCTTTCCCCATGGCTCGGTGGGTCTCCCTCGTCTTGGAGAGTCGCCACCAGCCTTTTCCTGACCCTGCTA
>JAZQCA010000006.1:0-25930 GCA_045545975.1 Akkermansia sp. | reverse complement strand
CGACTCGCTACGCTCGCTGTCATTTTGGGGCAGAAAAATGGTGGATTTGCCTTGTTTTTTAGTCAATTATCCGCTAAAATTTCGGTGACCGCAATTTTGAGGCATCCACTTTTCGGTGACTGTTTTTTTTGAGGCAATACGCGGATTTCCCCCTATTCTCGGCATTACACCAAAAAAGTTGCGTGAATAACGGGCACTTGCGTCTCTCAGAAAAAATCTTTGGCTCACATGTGTCCATTTTGATTTTTTTTAAATTTCAGGCTTGCCAAATGAAAAAAAGTGTGTATACTGTGCGCCCCGGCAGCCTGAGGAGGGTTGCCGACTGACAGAACAAAAACACATTAACACAGACAAGAAAGTTATGAAGACCATCGCTATTCTCGCTCTTACCGCCGCCGCCCTCGTGTCCTGCCAGCAGCAGCAGCAGCAGCTTCCGACCCCCACTCCGGAGCCCACTCCCGTTGCTCCCATCAAGAAGTAAGTGAACTTGGGTCAAAGACCCTAATCGTCTTTTTCATTGCTCGCGTGCCCGTCAGATCATCGGGCACGCGTTTTTATTTATTGCAAAAGATTGATATTCAAGACACCAAAAAGATCTTACCCGATCAGAAGGCTTGTGAAAGGGCAAGGTAAATAACGCCTAACCCATTCATTATACAGGTTTTTTTGAAGATTTTTCTCATTTTAGACTTGTCAAGCGCCGAAAAAGGAGTATACTAGGCGCGCCTCCTTCCTATTCTTGGATGTCTGGGGCACTTCAAACAATCAAAACTAGTCAAGATCAAATGAAGACCATCGCTATTCTCGCCCTTACGGCCGCCGCTCTGGTTTCCTGCCAGCAGCAGCAGCAGCAGCAGGTTCCCGCTCCCACCCCGGAGCCCACTCCCGTTGCTCCCATCAAGAAGTAAGTGAAGAAGGGGGCATGTACCCCGCAAATCATTTTACGATAACGCGTCTGAGCTGAGCTCAGACGCGTTTTTTCATGTACAAGACAAGCGACATCTGGTAGAATGGCGGCGTCATGTCATATCTGGAGATCAGGGAGGCTCGAGTACACTTCCCGGTGCGCAACACCTGGGGTACCACGGGAGAGGTAGTACGAGCTGTCGATGGGGTGAGCCTGACGGTGGAGCGTGGTCGTGTGCTTGGACTGGTAGGTGAAAGCGGATGCGGGAAGAGCACCCTGTCGCGCGCCATCATGCAGCTCCAGCCCCTCAGCTCCGGCAGCATCATTCTGGATGGGGTGAACCTCAGCAAGCTCAGCCCGGCAGAGGTAAGACGGCGGAGGCTGGATTTTCAGATGGTGTTTCAAGATCCCTACGCCTCGCTCAATCCGCGCTTCAGCATATTCAGCACCCTGACG
The DNA here is from genome assembly GCA_045545975.1 of Akkermansia sp. Lineage (GTDB taxonomy): Bacteria > Verrucomicrobiota > Verrucomicrobiia > Verrucomicrobiales > Akkermansiaceae > Akkermansia. The sequence goes on along the minus strand of JAZQCA010000006.1, from coordinate 24,567 downwards.
GAAGCCCTGAGCCGCCGCCGCGCCCTGCCTCGCCGGGAGCGGGAGCACGCGGTGGCCGAGCTGATGGAGCGAGTGGGACTAAGCCCGGAGCACATGTACAAATACCCGCATGAGTTCTCCGGAGGGCAGCGACAGCGCATAGCCATAGCGAGAGCCATTGCCCCGGAACCTGCGCTCCTGCTGGCAGATGAACCGGTATCGGCTCTGGACGTTTCCATCCAAAGCCAGATTCTGAACCTGCTGACCGACCTGAGCCGAGAGCTCGGGCTCACGATGATCTTCATCTCGCACGATTTGTCCGTGGTACACTACATGGCGGATGACATAGCCGTGATGAGGCGTGGACAGATTGTGGAATATGGTCCGGCGGAAGAGGTGTTCGGGCGGCCGCAACACGAGTACACCCGCAGCCTGCTGGCAGCGGCTCCGCGAGGAATCAGCAGTCAGCTCCCTCCGACTTGCTGAAGACAGTCCCCGGGTAAGTCCGGGTGCAAGCGGGCAGTACGCGCCCGGGCAGGATCACGCATTTACAGCCTATGCGACTGTGAGCCCCCACATAGCAACCGAGCTTATTCAGACCGGTAGGTTGCAGACGTCCGTCCCAAGGCATGGATATTTCGCCGGCATCGTGCCTGAAGTTGCTGAAGATGCAGCCGCCGCCTACATTCACATCGTCCTCTATGACGGAATCTCCCACATAGCTGAGGTGAGAGATGAAGACGGAATTTCCCAGCAGGCTGTTCTTGACCTCAACGGCGTTGCCGATCACGCAGTTATCCCCCACGCTCACATGACCACGGAGGTAGGCGTTCGGCCCGATGGAACAGTTGCGACCTATGCGAACGTAGCCTTCAATCACCGTTCCGGCCTTGACTACAGAGCCTGCCCCCAGCTCCAGCACACCATCAATCACAGCGAGAGGATGCACGGCACCACAGCAAGAGGGCTGCAGCCGCTCCAGCTCAGCAGCCATCTGCTGCAGGCGCAACCATGGAGGGGAGGTACTCATGGTTGCTGACGTGACTTCGGTTCCCCTACACGCAAACGATTGCAGGAGCTCACCATATATTCATAAGCAGAGAGATCGTGACCGGGAGCCCGATCCTCAAAAAGCGGCAGGGGCTGGGAATGCTGATATCGACGATCAGCCAAGTCACGCTCGCTCCCACTGAAGAGTATATTCACATCCGCTTGCTCGCACCGGCGCCAGGGACCGCCCACTGCAGCAGCCAGATCCTTCACATGGCGGTAGGGCTCACAATAGACATTCACCCAATAGTCCACCCCTGCTGCACGCTCTCGCGGGAACGAGCGTGCCCGGCAGCTCACGGCATCGAGAGTCACCACAATGGTACGCCCGCGCTCCGCTTCCAGATGCCGGAGAACATCCATCACGGCAGAACCTCCATAACTGTGGCCGACAAAGACCAAATCCGCTCCGGGATTCTTCTCCAAAAACGCACGCAAATCCTTCTGAATGAGCTCGGTACTGTGAAATAAGAGACATCCTCGGCCACCATCCCAAGCGTAGAAAGCGCGTACCTGCTTACCCAGGGAAGGAAGCGGTGGCATGCTCTCGTACACACGTCGGAGATGGGTAAGAACCTGCTCGCTGAACCCGCCGATGAAAATCACCGCGACATCTGCCTGTTCGGTGGTGAGGCGCTGCTGCAAACGGCGACCGATGAAGCTCGTATCCGGCTGCGGGTAAATACCCTCCGGCGGTACCACTTGCTGCAGGCAGGAGAGCGACATGCCCGCCACAAGCAGCGCCGACAGAACCCTCATCACATGGCGGCACTTTCTTCTCATGGCCGGATATCAATCACCTTCATCAGGTGTGGCAACAAGAGACGGTACAGATCGCGACTATCCTCCTCCGACAGCTCGATGTCATCCATCAGCACCATATCTCCCTCCACTCGACCACCCAGACACTGATAATTGCTGCCATACAGGTAGAATACCCCCTTCACCATGTCCTCTCGCTTACCCGGAGCGGCATCGCGGTAGTGGCTCTCGTGTACCACGCGCATCTCACCATGGCGGAGAATGGTGCGCAGGTGGCGCATCTCCCCGGAGCTCAGACGATGGATCTGGTGCGGCTCCAGAAGGAACCCCGGTATACATGGCGTGACGGCAATGGCATCGGACGTCAGGGTCTCAGCCACGGACTCACGGGCAACCGAACCATAGCGCTGCGCACAGGTCACCAGCAATGTTGCGCTGACCAATAAACCCAGAATCGCCGGTATAGTGGATTTCCTCATCATCACGTCCTTTCTCCTATGCTGTGCATTCTACCGCTTTCGAGCATTCCATGCAAGCGAAATCGACCCGGGAATCCATTTTTCCCACAAAAATGGTGGTTATGGGAGCAGCTCAGCGCTGCAAACGCAGCCGCAGCTCATCCAACAGGCGCTGCACGCTCCGCGTAAGCAGTGCCACCACCGCATCGAAATCAGCCGGACCGCCATAGTAAGGATCGGGTACGGAGTGCTCCGACTCCTCCTGCCCGAACCAGCACCACATGCCCCGCACCCGCGCCAACGCACCCTTTTCCCCGGTCATGGAGCGGATATCGCGCTCGTTGTACTCATCTTGGGGGATGATGAGATCGAAGCGGCTGAAATCCTCCCGGCGGAAGGTTCGGGCGCGATGCCCATCGTAGGCATAGCCGGCACGTTCGAGCGCGGCAATCATGCGTGAGTCCGGGCGACTGCCTGTGTGGTACGAGGCGGTTCCGCAGGAATCCACCTGTAGGACGTCAGCCAGTCCCTGCTGAGCAGCCAGAGCCCGGCATATCACCTCAGCGGCAGGGCTGCGGCAGATATTGCCCAAGCAGACGAAAAGGATCCGGTAGGGGGTGACGGTACTCATGGTAATCATCAGAATGTCGTTATCATGGAAAAAATCTGTTGACGGGCAGGCGATGTTCTGGTAAGAAACACCTGCACCGCTGATTATACCACACCTCCATGAACATTGCACGCCTGAAATCTGAGCCTGAGATATTTTATTCCCTGCAAGGGGAAGGAGCAGGAGCGGGGAGCCCGGCTGTGTTCCTGCGACTGGCCGGCTGCAACCTGCACTGTGGCTGGTGCGATACACGTTACAGCTGGCTGACGGGCTGCGATTGCCGAGTGGAGGAAATCGCAGAGAGAGTGCTCAGCTACGGCTGCAGCAGACTCGTTATCACAGGTGGTGAACCCTTGCTGCAATGTAACGAAATCGAGCGACTGCTCACGCTGCTGCCGGTCGATATGTTCATCGAGGTGGAGACTAACGGAACACTTCCCCCCGGTTCCATTCTCGCAGAGAGGGTGAACCAGTGGAATATCTCCCCCAAGCTCACACACTCCGGCAACCCTGATCCCGCCGCCATCCGTCCGGAAGTACTGGCCGATTTTGCCGCCACGGGTCGAGCCTGGTACAAGTTTGTAGTCCGAGGAGAAGAAGACTGGGCGGAAATAGCCCGCTTGGAGCTCCCACACGAGCGGATCATCCTCATGCCCTGCGCAACCACACAAGCAGAACTTGCAGCGGCCCGCCCTATCGTTGCGGACATGTGCCTACGCCACCGGGTACGCTTGGGCGACCGGTTGCACATCGTGCTGTGGAATGATGCCAAGGGAGTGTGAGCTCCGCTCCTGATCAGCGCAACAGACGCACACACTCCGTGTGCCCCTTCTCCGTTGCACAGTGCAACGCAGTTTCCCCCGCCTTGTCCACGGCAGACTTGTCCGCACCGGCCTCCAGCAACAGGCGTATGCAGTCCGCATGTCCATTCGCAGCAGCCCAGATGAGAGGAGTCTCTCCGTACTCATCCGCTGCGTTCACATCCGCACCAACTGAAATGAGATATTTCACGCAGTCCTTATGCCCGGCAGCAGCAGCCTGACTGATGGGCGTGGTACCATAGGAACCGCGGGAATTCACATCTGCACCATTGTCGCGCAGGTAAGTCAGGCAGTCCAAGTGACCACCGGCAGCAGCCTCGTGCAGCGGAGTGGCTCCCAGCTTGTTCCGGGCCAAGATCCAAGCGCCGGAACCAATCAAAGCCTTCACACACTCCAAGTGCCCAAACTCAGCCGCAAGGTGCAGGGGGGTCTCGCCCAGCCCATTTCGCAGGTTGACCTTCACCCCGGCTGATATGAAGTAGTTGAGCACATAGAGATCTCCCACCACAGCAGCCGCTGCAAGATCCTTCACCGCACCGGCAGCCACAAGAGCCGCCACGCACTCGGAGCTATTGGCCCGCGCAGCAGCCAGAAGAGGCGTCACGCCTTCGTTATTCGCTATGGTGACATTGGCTCCGGCTGCCACAAGCGCCAAAACATTCTCCGTACGCCCCAGCTTGATGGCGCGGTGCATGGGGGTCTCACCAGCCACGTCTGTCACGTCCGGATCAGCATCCTCAGTGAGTAGCAGACGCAGACATTCCTCGCCCTCATTCCAAGCCGCCAAGTGCATAGCCGTGGCACGAGTGCGCGGGTTGCGGGCATCGATATCGGCTCCGGCGTCCAGCAGGATGTCCATGAAATGCGGCTGATTGGTCTTGACCGCCCAGTGAAGAGCATATTCACCATTGGAATCGCGCACATTGGGGTCGGCACCGGCTCGCAGTAGCAGCTCCAGCAAAGGTTCATCCGCCGCATTGATAGCGCGGAGGAGATAAGCCGCGTACTGTTCAGGCTTGATGTCGCGAGCAGCCAGTTCCTCAGCAGCCTCGGCTTTGTCGGCAGCAGCTGCGGCAGCGGCGGCTCGCTCGGCGGCTCTGGCGGCAGCACGTTCTGCCCTGCGCTGCTGGCGCGGGGTAAGCTCCGGAGCCTGTGGCTGGGCTGTGGCAGCAGGTTGGTTCGGCGTGGCAGGAGCAGGAGTCTGGGCATGCAAAACCCCGGGAGCAGATGCAGCAACCAGACCGGCAATGAGGGTAAATGCGGCTTTGTTCATCTCGACTATGACAGGTTATTGGTGAAAATCTCAGGTGCAGAAATGGCACAAGCCATTATCTTTGTCTGTAAGTATAGCCCGGGAGTGAAAAGAGTCAAGCTAATTCGCCTTCAAAATAACGAATAGCTCCGTATCTCACTCCTGTGCCGGCAATAACTGAACATCGTACCCGAAAATCTCCGTGAAGAGATCTGCCTTGTGCCGCAAAGCCAGGTTCTCGATCGTCAGATCGTGTACCCCGGGTACCAACAGCTCAATCTTGCGAGCAGAGTAGCGCACAGTAAAGGTCGATATACGGCGGGAGTGAGCACGCTCCATGGCATCTGCCACGCGCAGCAAAGCAGCCAACTTCTGCACGCGCAGGCGACCGGGCTGTTCGAGGTCAGCATAGGTATGCTCATCGGGAGTGGGACAACCATGGCGATGGTAGCGAGCCAGCAGGCCTATGATTTCCACATCCTCGCGGGACAGACCGAAGATTTCGGAATTGAGGATAATATACTGACCATGTCGATGGTGGTTCTTGGGGCTGATGAAGGTGCCGATTTCATGCAGAATGGCAGCCACGATAAGCAGCAGTCGATCATGACGGGAGAGACCGTGGAGCTCCTGCAGCTGGTCGAAGAGCGATGTGCAAAGTTTCCGCACCTGCTGCCCATGCCCGCGATCCACCTTGTAGCGATTGGCCAGAAGGGTGGCAAAGTGGGTCACCTCCTGCTCCAACGAGCGGTCATCGCGCCGCGAGGGAAGCAGATTGCGCAGGAAGGCATAGGCATATTCCTCTCGAGGCATCAGAATGCGCCCCGGTTCGAACTCGCGCGCCAGGCACAAGTATGTCACCGCTGCCGGCAACAGTGCCACTACACTGGCATAGTCCTCATGGAAACGCTCCATGCGCTGCGGCAACGGTACGGAGGCTATATCATCCACCAGGGTAGTCAGTTCGTCCAGAGTGAGAGCGCCGCTCTCCGTCAGCGGGGACGAAATGTGGTGGAAATCCGGACCGAATATCACGAAGGCGTCCGGCTCATCCGGGAGGGTACTCTCGGAGTCGTGCAGGATCTGTTCCACCACACCACGGATATGCTCGCGAATAAGCGAACTCTCTATCCCGCCCGCGCCGCTGAAATCCGTACCACCTATGGCCATAGCCGTACGATGAGCGCCCATTCGATAGCTGGCGTAGTAAGTGATTCGCCCGCGATCGAAAAGCAGAAGGCGCGTATTGCCCGGACCAACATGAACCACCAGCACGCGTTTCTTCTCCAGCTCAGCATGGTGCTCCAACATCTCCTGCATGCTCACATAGAGCAGACGAGTCATTTCGCCATCGTCCATCACCTCCAACTGCAAACCACATAGAGTCAGCAAGCGATTGGTGATGCTGTCCATATTGTGTACATTGAGCAGCACATTGGTTGCCAACAGTCGCACCTGTACCTCGCCGCCACGGCGGTACTCATCCAGCAGACTGTTGTACCCCCGGATAATGTGTACACAACGATCCATCGTCTCGCGCGAGACGTTGCCCAAGCGGAAAATATCCTCAGCCAGAGCAATGGGCTGAGCCAGTACATCCAGCACCCGCAGTTCCCCATCGCTTTCCTCAGCCACCAACATAGAGGCCGACCCTGCCCCCAGAAAGATCACAGCCTGCACAGCCATCCCTTCCCGAACCTGCTCCTGCTCTCGTACACTACGCGCCTCGCTCATACAGCCGGCATTCTACCACGACTGCCGGTCCATGGCAAGCGAGAAGCCCTCATCCGGCGGATTTTCCGGCTGCATGAGCTCCCCGACCCGGGAAAAGCGGCACACCAAAAGCGATAGCGGATACGCACAGCACAAATGTTAAACTTGCCCCGAAAGAAAAAAACTGATATAATCATCCGTGATGAAACCCGTAAACACTATTCTGGCAGGGGTTGCGGCACTGATTGCCATGTGCGGTCAGGAGGCTGCAGCCGATCGCTATTCTGATTACTGGGCTCCGCAGAATATGGCCAGGCGCCAGTGTACATCGGTTCACATCGGCTATCTGCCGAACATTCCGAACCACACCGCTGCCTACAACGAGGCCGTCATCGAAAAGAGTGCTCCGGGAACCTACTTTGCCCTCAACAACTTCGGCTGCGGCTACATCGGCGTGCAGGAGCTCGGACACAAGGACTCCAACGGAAATCCCGTTCGCGTGGCCATCTTCTCCATCTGGGACGCCAAGGACAGTGGCGACAACCCTCATGCAGCTCCCGAGGAAGAGCGCGCCCGCCTCGTCCAGAAAGGCAGACTGGTGACTACTCGCCGTTTCGGCGGTGAAGGCACCGGCGGCAACTCCATGCGCCCCTTCCCTTGGAAGGAAGGAGAAGTCATCCGTACCCTCGTAGTTGAAAAGGAGGATGGGGAGGATTTCCGCCAGCTGAGCGGCTACATCTGGGATCCCGAGACGAAGCAGTGGGAACTCATCAGCTGCTGGCGCATACAGGCTCTGACCCGCGGTCTGGGCTCGGGCTGCGGATTCGTCGAGGACTTCAAACGCGATGTGGACTCCAAGCGCCATGAGCGCCGCGCCACCTTCGGCCCGGCCTGGCGTTGGACCGGCAAGGAATGGAGCCCCGCCACGGAGTTCCGCTTCACACGCGACGCCAACCCCAACATGGAGATCAACTGCCGGATCAATCCCGCCCGCGGTTTCTTCTCCCTGGCCACAGGCGGCAACATCCGCCCGGAGGCAGACTTCGCCCCCTACGCTACGAAGACCCTGCCTGCCACGGCTGCCGGCTCAGCTCCCGGCGCCGACGTCATGCAGTTCATCAACGCTCCCCGGCTGGAGCAGAAGGAGAACTAAGACCGGCACGACATCCCTTTCTCCCCGCAGTTGGTGCAACTGCGGGGATTTTTGTGTTCTAATGAGAAGAGTATTCAGCGTTTGCAATTGACTTTTGACAACAGTGGTACTACAATCGTCAGCCCCCTCCAACCGGGACAGCACCGATTATGTACAACGAAGATTTCAAAAACCGACTCGTCACAGACCTCGCCGCTCTCAAGGAGGCCGGTCTGTACAAGCAGGAGCGCTACATCGCCACACCTCAGTTCTCCGAGGTCGGCCTGAAAGATGGCAGCAAGGTCATCAACATGTGCGCCAATAACTACCTCGGACTCGCCAATCATCCCGAGCTCGAGAAGGCAGCCAAGGAAGCCATCGATCGCTGGGGCTTCGGCATGGCCTCCGTCCGCTTCATCTGCGGTACCCAGACTCTTCACCAGCAGCTCGAGGAGCGCCTGAGCGCCTTCCTCGGCACGGAAGACACCATCCTCTTCGGCTCCTGCTTCGATGCCAACGGCGGTCTGTTCGAGGCTCTTCTGACGAAGGAAGACGCCATCATCTCTGACTCCCTCAACCATGCCTCCATCATCGATGGCGTACGTCTGTGCAAGGCAGCCCGCTACCGCTATGCCAACAACGACATGGCTGATCTGGAGGCCAAGCTGCAGGAGGCACGCGCCAACGGTGCCCGCACCATCCTGGTCTCGACCGATGGTGTGTTCTCGATGGACGGCATCGTTGCCAGTCTGGACAAGATCCACGAGATAGCAGCCAAGTATGGAGCTCTGGTACACTTTGACGAGTCGCACGCCACAGGTGTGCTGGGCAGCCGCGGTCGCGGCACACACGAGCACTGCGGTCTGTTCGGCAAGATCGACATCACGACCGGCACCTTCGGCAAGGCCCTGGGCGGTGCCTCCGGTGGCTATGTGAGCGCCCGTAAGGAGATCGTTGACATGCTGCGCCAGAAGTCCCGCCCCTACCTCTTCTCCAACAGCGTGATGCCCGCCATCGCAGCCACCACCATCAAGGTGCTGGACATGCTGGAGGCCTCCACCGAGCTCACCGAGCGAGTGCAGAGCAACGCAGCCTACTTCCGCAAGGGGATGGAGCAGTGCGGGTTCACGCTCGCCGGTGCCGGGCACGCCATCGTGCCGGTCATGCTGGGCGACGCCGCGCTCTCTCAGCGCATGAGCAATCGTCTGCTGGAGCTGGGTGTGTACGCCATGGGCTTCTTCTATCCCGTTGTTCCCAAGGGACAGGCCCGCATCCGCACCCAGATCTCGGCTGCTCACACCACAGAGCAACTCGACCGCGCCATCGCAGCCTTCGCGCAGGCCGGCAAGGAGCTGGGCGTCATCTGATCCCCTCCCCGGGAACAGATCATCCGAAAACCTCATCCGCTCGCTGCGCTTCGTAGCGGGCGGAACTTTTCCCTGCAATCAGTCATTGCATGTACACGAGCTTATTTGAAGTCTTTTCGATAGGCATAGGTCCATCCAGTTCGCACACCATGGGTCCCATGAGAGCAGCAGCTCAATTCACCCGTGATCTGCGTGGGCTGGGCCTACTGAGCCGTACCGGCAGCGTACAGGTGGAGCTGTACGGCTCTCTCGCGCTGACCGGCGAAGGTCACGGCACCCCCGGAGCCGTCATCTACGGTCTGCTGGGGCTGGAAGCCGAAACCCTCGACCTAAGCACAGACTACCTGGGGAAAGTACACCGGGAACAGCAGCTGCCCCTCGTCGGCGAACACCTCATCCCCTTCTGCCCGGAACAGCACATCCGCCTGTACAAGGACCGCACCCTGCCGGAACATGCCAACGGCATGACCTTCTACGCCTACGATGTCAACGGCGAGCAGCTCCTTGAGCAGACTTTCTTCTCCATTGGCGGTGGAGCTATCCGCCGCCGCAGCGAAATGGAGCACCCATCACCCAGCCTCCCGCGACCGGTACCCTATGAGTTCTCCACCTGTGCCGAACTCATGGAACTGTGCCGCCGAGAGAACATTACCATAGCCGGTGCCGTACGCTGCAACGAGGGATCCCTGCGCCCCATGCAGCTGGTCTCCCACCGCGTGCGCCACCTGTGCAACACCATGAGTGCCGCCATCGATCGCGGAATCGCCACCCCGGGCACCCTGCCGGGCAGTCTCCGCCTGACCAGACGAGCCCCCATCATCTACAGCCGCCTCGAAAAGCTCTTCCACGACAACAGAACCGATGCTCTCACCATCATCGACTGGATCAACCTCTGGGCCTTTGCCGTGGCCGAGGAGAATGCCGCCGGCGGCCGGGTAGTTACTGCTCCCACCATGGGCAGTGCCGGGGTACTGCCGGCTGTTCTGCGCTATTACGAGCGCTACGGTCACAAGGAGTCCCCCTTTTCCTTCGAGACCGGTCGAGAGGTATTTCTGCTGACAGCCTCGGCCATCTGCAGCCTGTACCGAGCCAATGCCTCCATCTCCGGTGCGGAAGTAGGCTGCCAGGGGGAGGTGGGAGTAGCCTGCTCCATGGCAGCAGCGGGACTGGCAGCCGCCATGGGTGGCACCAATGCCCAGATCGAGAATGCTGCCGAAATCGCCATGGAGCACAACCTCGGTCTGACCTGCGATCCCATCTGCGGGTTGGTTCAGGTACCCTGCATCGAGCGCAATGCCATCGGCGCCGTCAAGGCGGTGAATGCCACCCGGCTCGCCATGCGAGGTGACGGGTCACACTACGTCAGTCTGGACAGCGTGATCGCCACCATGTACGAAACCGGGCGTAATCTCCATAGCGATTACAAGGAGACAGCTCTCGCCGGGCTTGCAACGAATGTCCTCACCTGCTGATCTCATCTCCCCATTTGCGGCAAGCCACAGCCGATCTGCATTTTTTTTTCAAAAAAATTGAACAAAGTGAGCACAGGCGGAGTCTCACCCATATCAGCCGTCAGCAGCAGTTCGTGAAGGAGAGAGCGCGAGTGCTGCACAAAACGGACGGCTGAGTTTCATAAGGTAGTAAGTTGAGTGCCCATCCGTGTTGCGACGCGGATGGGTACTCTGCCTCGAGGCGCCGACACAAAGGGATTGACATACCGGGAAAAATCATGATATAACCCAGGCACAGGACATGAATGAAATCCGAGCCGGAGCGGTACTGAGCTATGTGAACCTGGGGCTACGCATAGGCGTACCGCTGGTACTCACTCCGTATATTCTGGATGTACTGGGACCGGCAGAATACGGGCTATACATGCTGGCCAGCACCCTGTTGGTGCGGCTGTACCTAAGTGATCTGGGGCGCACCACCAGCACAAGATTTCTGAGCAGTTACCGCGCGCGCGGAGATGAAAAGGGCGAGGCTCATTTCCTAGGCATGCTGACTGTGCTCTACACTCTGGCCGGAATGTTTCTGCTGGGGCTGGGGCTGGCAGTCTACCCCTTTTTGGGAGACATTTTTCCGCACTTCACGGAGGGGGAACTGAGGCTCTACCGAGTGCTCTACCTGATGGCTCTGGTGAATGCCGCCATCATGTTCCCCGGGCGTAGTCTGGCAGGCATAGCCGACAGCCGCCAGAAGTACCTGGTACCGGGAATCATCGCAGTGGGAACTTCGGTACTGCACGCCATCGGCACCTGGGGGGTGCTTGCCCTGGGCTATCGCAGTACAGGACTGGTAGCCTTCAATATCGGCACCGGGCTGCTGGCGCTGGTTCTCAACATGGTGTATTGCTTTGCAGGTCTGCGGGCCCGCATGAGCTGGCAGGGCTGGGATGGAGCCCTCTGCCGGGGGCTGTTTGCCTTCTCCTGGTGGATGTTACTCAACCAGCTCATCAACATGCTCAATGCCGGCACCGGCAACTACCTTGTAGCCATCACCCTCGGGGCAGATGCCGCTGCCGTCTACACCTGCGGTCTGCAGATCTATGCGAACTACTTTCTACTGGGCGGCTGCCTGGCTCAATTCTTCCTGCCGAGAGTCGTAGGGCTCATTGAGAGAGGAGCCGGTTCCGGCGTACAGACCGAGGCCATGGTGCGCCTGGGACGGGTGCAACTGGTCATCCTGCTGCCCATCGCCATCGCCCTGCTTTGCTACGGCAGGCAGTTCTTCACCCTGTGGGTGGGTCACAAGCTGGGAGATCAGGCAGAGCTCAGCTGGCTCATAGCCATCGCGCTCATCATCCCTCAGACTTTCAGCCTGGTACAGGCGCTCGGCTGGCAGATCAGCCAGGCCCGCAATGTCCTGCGCCAGCGGGTAGCCATCACCGGCTTCAACAGTGCCCTCTTCATCATCGTCAGCTTCTTCGTCTGCAAGTACTACGGCATAGCAGCCCAGGCAGTCTGGGCCGCCCTTTCCATCGTCATCCAGCTGCTCATGCTCAACCTCATCCACTACCGGGGACTTGGCATAAGCCCTCTACGTTTCTATACCCGAACCTTCTCGGGCTGGATGGTGCGCGCCCCTCTGCTCCTGCTGAGCGCCGAGGGGATTGACCGCCTGATCCCCGATTGCGGTTGGACGGAACTGCTGTGGGAGCTGGGCAGCTTCGGCGCCCTGTACCTGGTACTGCTCCTCGTACCGCGCCGCCACCTTCCATGATAAGCAACACCTTGACAAAAAAGTCTGCTTGTTATAGAATACCTGCGACCTCCGGCTCTCATAGCTCTACCTCGTTTAGATCGTATGGCGCTCAACAATCCTCCCTCCGCAAACCTTTCTGCCTCTGACAAGAGAACCATCACAGGAATCCTCCGCCAGTTCGCCTACATTGGGTTGCAGGTTCTCGTGGTTTTCCTGCTGTGGAAAATAGCCGATGTGTACAAATCCGCCTTCGTTCAGGAACATGGTGCGCTGGAGACTGCCCAGAGCGTGCTGCTGGCATGCATCACTTTCACATTCCTTCTGATGGCAACGGCGAAGAGCTGTTTCCGTCCCATCCTCCTGGCCCTCTCCTCACTGGCCATAGCGGCTCTCATCCGTGAGCACGATGCCTACCTCGAAAACACCATCCCCTACGTTAGCTGGTACTTCTGCTGGCTCTTCCCCATTGCCGGCTTGTACGGACTGATCCGCCACCGCGACGGACTCCGCAAACCGCTGATGGCTTTCCTGCGCTCCAATTCCTTCCACATGATGCTCACCTCCGCTGTGATCATCGTACCGATCGCTCAGTGCCTGGGGCACCGGAGCTTCCTGCAGGACATGCTGGGAGATCCCACCATCAACGCCATTCTCATCAGGCGAATCGTTGAAGAACCCCTCGAACTGCTCGGCTACATCCAGATACTGCTGGCCGCCTTCGAATTCGGCATTGAATTCATCTTCCGGCGCCACTGATCTCCCCCACCAGCCGGACAGGGGTTCGAGTACTTCTTCTCCATCCGCAGCGAACCAAGTCCAATGGGGAAAATTTGACGCTTTTTTGCCGCATCCGCAGTACCGGAAGCTGCTTTCTTACTTTACAAACGGGTATTTTGTGCTAGAATAAACGCGCATGAACACGGAAATCCTTCAGAAAGCAGCCAACGAGGCCAAGGGGCTGGCAATCGATGCCATTTACGACAAAGCCTCCGGTCACATGGGGCTGCCCATCGGCTGTGCAGAAATCGGTGCCGTCCTGTACGGTGAGCTGCTCAACGTGAACCCCTCCGAGCCGCGCTGGCTCAACCGCGACCGCTTCATCCTGTCCGGCGGTCATGGTTCCATGTTCCTGTATGCTTGGCTCCACCTGAGCGGTTTCGGCGTCAGCATGGACGATGTAAAGGCCTTCCGTGCCAAGGGGTCGAACACCCCCGGTCATCCCGAGTACTGCTGCTGCCCCGGTGTGGAGTGTACCACCGGTCCGCTCGGTCAGGGTATCGCCAATGCCGTTGGTTTCGCCATCTCTGCCAAGCATGCCGCAGCCCGTTTCAATACACCTGAGTACGAAATTTTCAACCAGAACATCTACTGCCTGGCCGGTGACGGCTGCATAGAGGAAGGCATCTCCCGCGAGGCTGCTGCCATCGCCGGTTGCCTGAAGCTCGACAACCTCATCCTCATCTACGATGCCAACGGCATCACCCTCGATGCCCCCATCGAGAAAACTCAGGTTGACGATGTTGCCGCCTGCTTCACCGCCCAGGGATGGGACGCCGTCACCATCGACGGCAACGACATGCAGCAGGTTCGTACCGCTCTGAGAACAGCCGCTCTGGAGAAGAACGGACGCCCCAAGCTCATTATCGCCAAGACCATCATCGCCAAGGGTGTACCCGGTTTCGAGGGTACAACCAAGGGTCATGGCGAAGGTGGAGCCAAACTCTGGGCCGAGGCCCATGCCAACTGGGGACTGCCCACCGACCAGCGCTACTACGTCAGCGATGAAGTGCGCGCCTACATGGCCGGTAAGAAGACTGAGCGCGAGACTTCCTATGCGGAATGGAAGGCCACCTACGAAGCATGGCGTGCCGCCTGCCCGGAGAAAGCCGCTGAGCTGGACGCCGGTATGGATCTGGCCGTCAATGGTCTGGCTCCCGAACAGAGCAACGCCATGATTCCCACCTTTGCAGAAGGTTGCAAGGAGGCCACCCGTTCCTCCGGTGCCACAGCGCAGAACGCCATCGGAGCCGCCTGCCCGGGTCTGCTCTCCACAAGTGCTGACCTCTTCTCTTCCAACAAGAATTACCTGAAGGGAGCCGGCGATTTCTCCGCCGATGACTACACCGGTCGCAACTTCTGGTTCGGCATCCGCGAGCATGCCATGGGCGCCATCTGCAATGGCATCGCCTACGATGGTCTCTTCCGCGTATCTGCCGGTACCTTCTGTGTGTTCGTAGACTACATGCGAGCCTCCATCCGTGTGGCAGCACTCTCCGAACTGCCCGTTACCTATGTGCTCACGCACGACTCCGTTGCCGTGGGCGAGGACGGTCCCACTCACCAGCCCGTGGAAACCGTCACCGGTCTGCGCGTCATCCCCAACCTGGATGTCGTGCGCCCCGCCGACGAGGAAGAGGCCGCCGGAGCCTGGATGTGCGCCATGGAGCGCAAGGATGGTCCCACCGCCCTCATCTTCACCCGCCAAAACATCCCAAGCCTCAGCTCTGTAGCTGCCATCAGCGCCGAGCAGCGCCGCCAGGGTACCCTGAAGGGAGCTTACATTGCCCTGAAGGAGCAGACTGAGCAGCCCGGTCGCATCATCATTGCCAGCGGCTCCGAGGTCATCTTGGCACTTCAGGCCGCAAAGGAACTCGGTCCGGATGTACGAGTGGTTTCCATGCCCTCCATGTGGCGCTTCAACCGCCAGAGTGCCGAGTACCGCGAGAGCGTGCTTCCCGCCGCCTGCACACGCCGCTTGGCAGTAGAGGCAGGAAAGAGCGACCTGTGGTACCGCTATGTGGGTACCGAAGGCAGCATCATCTCCATCGATCGTTTCGGCTTCTCTGCCCCCGGAGATGTTGTACTGAGTGATCTGGGCATGAATGTCCCCAACATCGTTGCCCACGCTGAGAAGCTGTAAGAGCTGAGCCTCTCCTCCCTATTTCATGCGCCATCCGCCTGTCGGGAACCGACAGGCGGATTTGCTTGCGGAGCAGGTTTTATTTGTCTTGCAGAGAAGGCATGGAAAGGTTACAATGAAGCCTACAAGCGTATGTCCATCTTTCAACTGGTGACAGATTACAAGCCCTCGGGTGATCAGGAGCAGGCCATCGGCAAGCTCCTGAAGTCCCTGCGAGCCGGCAACAAACACCAGTGTCTGCTGGGTGTGACCGGCAGCGGAAAAACCTTCACCATGGCGAATATCATCGCCGCACAGGATCGTCCCGTGCTGGTTCTCTCGCACAATAAGACCCTTGCCGCACAGCTCTACTCCGAGCTCAAGAGCTTTTTCCCGCACAATGCGGTGGAGTACTTCGTCTCCTACTTCGATTATTACCAGCCCGAGGCCTACATCGCCAGTACCGATACCTACATCGAGAAGGACAGCGCCATCAACGAAGAAATCGATCGGCTGTGCCTGAACGCCATGCGCTCGCTCCTGCTGCGCAGGGACGTGATCGTGGTAGCGAGTGTGAGCTGCATATATGGTCTGGGTTCCCCCGAGGACTATCGGGAACTCACACTCTCCATCAGGACGGGACAGGAGCTGGACCGGGACGCCATGCTGAGCTGCCTGACGGAGCTGCTGTTCGAGCGCAGCGACTTCGACTTCCGGCGCGGGACATTCCGGGTGAGAGGAGATGTGGTGGAAATCTACCCGGCCCAAAGCGATGGAGAGGCGATCCGCGTGGAGTTCTTCGGAGAGGAGATTGATGCCATCTCCCTCATCGATGCCGTCACAGGACGCACACGCGAGAAAATGAGCAGCTACCTCTTCTTCCCCGTCAAGCAGTACGTCTCTTCCCCCGAAAAACGCCACCCGGCCATCCTCTCCATCCGCAAGGAACTGGCTGAGCGTGTGAGCTGGTTCGAGAAGCAGAACAAGCTCATTGAGGCTCAACGCCTGAAGATGCGAACAGACTACGACCTCGAGCTCATCAACGAAATCGGCTTCTGCAAGGGAATCGAGAACTATTCCCGTCACCTGGCCGGACGAGCGCCCGGCTCCACCCCTTCCACTCTGCAAGACTACTTCCCGGCCGATCACCTGACCATCATCGATGAGTCGCACGCTACTGTACCACAGCTGGGAGGCATGTACGAGGGTGATCGCTCGCGCAAGCAAGTGCTGATTGATCATGGATTCCGCCTTCCCTCAGCACTCGATAACCGCCCATTGCGCTTTGACGAGTTCATGGCTCGCCAGGCACAGCTACTCTATGTAAGTGCTACCCCCGGTCCCTTCGAATATGTGAACTGCGTGCCGGGCAACCCCTCCTACATACCCATCCTCAAAGCCAAACGCGGCAACACCCATGCTCGCAGCCGGAAAGCCAGTCAGGCTATTACGCAAGCCCCCGAAGATTTCCGCGGGGTATTCTTCCACCGCTTGGAAGAACTGCGAGTCGCGCCGCATCCCTCCTCGGTCCCGGTGGAGGACTTCCACCCGAAGGGGCTGGGGCAACCCCTCATCGTGGAGCAACTCATCCGCCCTACCGGACTGCTCGAACCCAAAATCACCCTTCTGCCGCTTGAAGGGCAGATCGACAAGACCATCGAGCTGTGTCACGCACGAGTCAGCGTACGCGAGCGCGTGCTGGTCACCACGCTCACCAAACGGACAGCGGAAGATCTCACGGACTACCTCCGCAACATCGGCCTGCGGGTCGAGTATATACATGCTGATGTGGATGCGATTGAGCGCGTGGAAATCCTGCGCAAGCTCCGCAGCGGTGCCGTAGATATCCTGGTGGGGATCAATCTTCTGCGCGAGGGACTGGATCTGCCGGAAGTCTCACTTGTTTGCATACTGGATGCCGATAAGGAGGGATTCCTTCGCAATGAGACCAGCCTGGTGCAAACAGCCGGACGAGCAGCCCGCCATATCCACGGCGAGTGCGTGCTCTTCTGCGACGTCATCACCGACTCCATCCGTCGGCTGGTCGAGGAAAGCGACCGCCGCCGGGCTATCCAGCAGGCATACAACGAACAGCATGGAATCATCCCCCACACGGTTGCCCGTGCCGATCAGAGCACCCTACGTCTCTATACCCCCGATGACGAGGACGATGAAGAGCCCGTATTGCAAGCTGCTGAAGATGACGGGGAAAATGCAGCCGAGACCATTCGCCGTTTGGAGAAAGAAATGAAAGAGGCAGCCGCCCGCTTGGACTTCGAAGTCGCAGCCGTCCTGCGCGATAAGATCAATTTCCTGCGGCAGAATAAGTAACAGCAGCGGGACAATCAGAGCAACTTCTTTTCCCGACTGGCCTCCTTACCCTCCAGGTACCTTACATAGCGAGACACCCCTGCACCATAGCGCGAGCCCAATCGGTAATCCGGCTCGGACTCAAACAACCTGCCGCAACTGCGGCTCCACAGGAAGAGCCAAGTAAAAAGACCGGCAATAACAAACCCCGTCACGCCGAATACAACGTAAGGAATAGCCGCACCGGACTCCACCCACTCCTTCATCTTGTCCTTGAAGGTAACTTCCTTCTCCCTCTTCTCCGGCTTGAGCGGCAGCTCTATCAGGCGGACATTGCCGGCAGTCTCCGGCGTAAGAGGAGTGAAGGACTCCGAGAGCGGCAGCAGAATATCGTGCAGGCAGCGCACAGCAGTCAGCAGCCCGGCACCGCCGCCACCGGCAGCCACCACGCTCTCGCGAACCTTGAACTGCCATTCGCGCACCTGTTCATCAGTCGGGCGGATCTCCTTGTAACCTATTTCAATGACCGGCGGCTCGCCCAGCGCATACTGCAGAACGGCAACGTACTGACCGGGCTGGGCCACATTCGTCACCAGATTGGCAGCTGCAATCTCTCGAGGGACTTCCTGACCATCTTTGAAAACGGAGACATAGATGTGAAAGCGGGCATGAGCATTGAGCTCGCGCAACAGGTGCGCCACATCCGCTCGCTCCACTTCTGTAAGCAGCTGCTGAGGGTCGCGCAAAGCCGTCCCGCGAGGATCGAGATAAAACTTGCAATAGCGCCCGGGTACCCGGGTATCGCTCTCTGCCTCGGGAGAGTCCTGAGCCGTCCCGCGACGCGATGGAGCAGAGGCACTGCGTGGGGATTTTTCCGGAGCCTTCTTCTGTACTTCCCCAGGCATCAGCAGATTATAGCACAGGGACAGATTGCCCGACATCAGATTGGTGTAATCAACCGAAGACCATTTCGGCTCCACCTCATAGGTCGCAGCCACTCCCGGCACAACCGGAGGTGCCGGCTCGGGGACCGGTTCCGCAGGGGCAACCTCGGGCGCGGGCTGCACGACTTCCGCAGGGGGAGGGGGCGCTGCTTCCTGAGCCCGGGCAGACGGCACCATGGCCCATCCTCCGCCCAAGCCCACCCCCAGCAGCCAAGGGAGCACGTTCAGTCTGCGACGGGATGACTGCCGCAGGGATTTATTTACCCGTCGCGAAGCCTGTGCCAAATGGGCGGCGGCAGATTTCATGACTTTCTTGAGGGCTGTCACGAGTGCGCGCTCGCGGAACTGCAGACGAGCGCCGACTATGCAGGAGGTGATTTTATCGGGAGTAATGTAGGGGTCGAGCATATACCCCCAAGAGAAACAGGCAATCTCCAGCTGCACATCCAGTACGAGGATCAACATCCAGTCCTGTCGCGTGGGCGGAGGCGTAGGCAGCCACAGGTCTCGGCACCAGCTGCAGAAGCTCTGCCACTGGCGAGTCGGCCAACTGAGCTCCTCCTCATCTTCAGCGGGACGTCCCTCACCGGGGCGACGCTCACGGAACTCAGCATCCTCAATGGCACGGATTTGCTCTCTCCGACCAAAGGACGGGTGATGGATCCTCGCATGATTGAGCACCCAGTGGGCATGCGGTCGGAACTCCTGGAGCTGCCCGTGATCCGTGATATAAACGCAAAGGGCCACCGGAGAGACATGCCGCTCGAGATCCGCCAGACTGCGGATCAGCTCCATACGCTCATGGTGCGTGAGGGCTCCGGCCTCATCCACCACGCGGGTGAACTCCACATCATTCGACCCGAATACCCCATCTGCCCGAGCCATGCCATAGCCGCACGCCGGGCACTGTTCTTCAGCGCCCGAGTGGATAGTGGCATGGCAACGTGGACAAATCGGCACGGCTCAGTTATAGCCTTTTTCGGCGATGGTGTGAAGTTAAATCATTGTCATGTCAGCAGAGAGCGGACGGAATCAGCCGAGGGCAGCGATGACTGCATCTCCCATACCGGCGGTTCCCACGCGGATTTCCCCCTCAGCGCCGGTACTCAGATCACCTGTACGATAACCGGCAGCAATGGCGGAACGAACGGCAGATTCCACGGCATCAGCCGCAGCGGTTTCGCGACAGGAATAGCGCAGCAACATGGCCATGGAGAGAATCTGTGCGATGGGGTTGGCAATCCCCTTGCCGGCGATGTCGGGAGCGGAACCACCGGAGGGCTCATAAAGCCCGAAGGTACTCTCGCCGTTCTGACAGAGGGAGGCGCTTGGCAGCATGCCCAGAGAGCCACAAACGATAGCCATTTCATCCGTCAGGATATCACCGAAGGTGTTTTCCGTTACGAGGACGTCAAACTGATTGGGATTGCGAACGAGCTGCATGGCAGCATTGTCCACATACATGTGAGTGAGCTCAACATCCGGATACTGCGGAGCAATGGCAGTCATCACCTCGCGCCACATCACGGAGGAAGCAAGTACGTTCGCCTTGTCCACGCTGCACAGACGTCCGCTGCGCCCACGGGCTGCCTCGAAAGCAACATGGGCGATCCGCTCCACTTCGCTCTTCTTGTAGAACAGGGTGTCGAGAGCCACGATCTCACCTTCACGCTCTCCATAGAACTTGGGCTCACCGAAGTACATACCGCCGGTAAGTTCGCGCACGCAGAGAATATCGAAGCCGCCGGGGATGATGCTGTTCTTGATGGGCGAAGCGTCCACCAGTTCAGGCAGGCAGATTCCCGGGCGCAGGTTGGCGTACAGATTGAAGTGACGGCGCAGCGGCAGAAGAGCTCCGCGCTCCGGGCGCTCATCCGGCGGCAGGGTGTCCCACTTGGGTCCACCAACGGAACCGAAGAGGATGGCATCTGCCGCTT
Organism: Akkermansia sp.; assembly: GCA_045545975.1. Taxonomy (GTDB): domain Bacteria; phylum Verrucomicrobiota; class Verrucomicrobiia; order Verrucomicrobiales; family Akkermansiaceae; genus Akkermansia. The sequence goes on along the minus strand of JAZQCA010000006.1, from coordinate 4,129 downwards.
CACAGGCAGTCAGAGTCTCGGCAGGAAGTGCCTTGCCACAGTTGTCGATACCGGCACCGCCCACATAGCAGAAGCTGCGCTCCGTGCGGAAACCGAAGCGGTTCTCCACCACATCCAGCACGCGCAAGGCCTGCTCCATCACCTCGGGGCCGATTCCGTCACCCGCCAGAACTGCAATCTTGTATGTATTCATGTCTGCCCCCTATCATAACGCCCGCACCTCAACATGACAAGCGTGAAGTATGCCCTGACCGCTCGACAGACACAATTTCAGGACTTTCCGAAAGACTCCGGTCAGAGGGATTGAAAAAAATACAAATTCATTGTAGATTTTACGGATCGATTCACGTTCTCCTGAGCACAAGAGCCTACTGAGGTTCTTACAGCTTCCAAAATCTCTAGCAAACCATCAGACAAAATGAAGAAATCCCTTATTCTCGCCTTGGTCGCCTGCATGCCTCTCATTGCACAGGAGGCTGCCCCGGCTGCTGAAGTTGCCCCTGCTGCACCTGCTGCCCCTGCTGCACCTGCACCCGAAGTTGCCCCTGCACCTGCTGCACCTGCACCCGAAGTTGCTCCTGCAACCGCAGCGCCCGCTCCTCGTTGTGATCGTCGAGCCTTCATGGAGGCTCGCAAGGCTGAGTTCATGGCCAAGTTCGATGTGAACAAGGATGGCAAGATCGATGAGGAGGAGAGCAAGGCTGTCCGTGAGTATTTCCGTGCTGAGTTCATGAACAAGTTTGATGTGAACAAGGACGGTAAGATCGATGAGGAGGAGAGCAAGAACATTCGCAAATCTTTCCGCAAGCACTCCCGTAAAAACGCCCACAAGCATGGTCGTCGCCATCACCACAAAGGCATGAAGCGCGGTGAGCGCCCCATGGGTCCCGAGTGCGGTATGCGCCGCGAGGGTCGTCGCCCGATGGCTCCCCAGTTCCGCGGTGAGAGCCCCATGGGTCCCAAGTGCGGTATGCGCCACGAGGGTCGTCGCCCCATGGCTCCCCAGTTCCGCGGTGAGCGCCCCATGGGTTCCAAGTGCGGTATGCGCCACGAGGGTCGTCGCCCGAACGTCTGCAGCTGCGGATGCGGCAAATAACACCCTGTAATTCATAATACATCTTCAAAGAGCTCCTTTCGAGGGGCTCTTTTTATGTATTGCCTTCGTATAAAGAACCATACGATATCCCCACATATATAAAAAATACAATTTTCATGTAGAAATTCCCCCTGCAAATTCGTTCTTCGGAACAGCGGGCGGTAAGCGCCCAACAAACCAAAAACCACACAATACTGACAATGAAGAATACACTCGTTGTGGCGCTTATCGCCGCTCTTCCTCTGCTTGCCCAAGAAGCCCCCGCTCACTGGGGAGCCAATGGAGAAATGCCCTCTCGCCCGAAGGCACGCCCTGACATGCACCGCCGCATGCTTGAGAAATATGATACAAACAAAGACGGAACACTCGATGAGCAGGAAGAAGCAGCTATGAAGGCAGACATGCACCGTCGCATGCTCGAAAAGTACGACACCAATGGAGACGGCACCCTGGATGATGAGGAGAAAAAGGCCATGAAAGATAAGAAAAAACATGGCAGACGTGGTCACCACCACGGGGGGCGTCGCCCCCATGGTCCCCGCCCGGAAGCCCCTGCTCCGCAGCCTGCACCCGAGGTCTGATCCCCCTTTTGCACCATACCCGGTGCAGCTATATGCAGCAAAAACCCCGGCAGATCTGCCGGGGTTTTTGCATGGAAAGATGGCGGCAGAAACATGGATCCGCCGCCATAGATAAAAGGAAGAAATCAGCCCTTCATACCGGAGATATTCCCCATGGAATCCACCTTGATAGCACAAGCGGAAGGCACCTTGGGAAGAGCAGGCATGCGCATGATGTCACCGCAGAGAGCCACGAGGAATCCGGCTCCATTCGCGATCTCGAAATCACGCACAGTAATGCTGAAACCGGTCGGACGCCCGGGAAGTGACGCATTATCCGAAAGGGAGTTCTGCGTCTTTGCCATGCAAATGGGAAGATCCGTCAGACCATTGGCCGCCATGAGAGCCAGCTTTTTCTGAGCCGCCTTTGTCAGCACTACTCCGTCAGCTCCGTAGATCTTGCGGGCGATGGTAGCCATACGTTCCTCCACGGGAATATCGAGCTCGTACAGGCACTTGAAAGGCTCAGTAGCAGCTCCTTCCATGCTCTCAGCCACAATGGCGGCAAGCTCGCGAGCACCCTCTCCCCCCTTGCCGAACACATTGGCAACCGCACAGCCTACTCCCATCTGAGCGCACAGTTCCTTCACGGCGGCTATCTCCTCCTCCGTGTCGAAGGCTTCGAAAAGATTGATAGCCACTGTCACAGGTCGCTTGTACAGCTTGGCGCTCTCAATATGAGCCTGCAGATTGGCCAGCCCACGACGAACGGCTGCGGCATCCGGGGCATCCAGCTCCGTCTTGGCTACTCCACCATGCATCTTCAACGCACGAATCGTTGCCACGATGACAATAGCATCCGGCGACAGTCCGCTCTGTCGGCACTTAATGTCCAGGAACTTCTCCGCACCCAAGTCGAAGGCGAAACCGGCCTCTGTCACGGCATAATCCGCACAGGTCAGAGCCATCTTGGTAGCAATGACGGAGTTGCAACCATGAGCGATATTGGCAAAGGGACCGCCATGAACGAAGGCCGGCACCCCCTCCAGGGACTGCACAAGATTGGGGTTGATGGCATCTCGCAGAATGGCCAGCATAGAATCCGTCACGCCGAACTCACGGGCATATACCGCCTCATCCTCAGCGGTGAAGCCCACTACGATATTGTCGATCCTGCGGCGCAGATCTTCGAGATCTTCTGCCAGACAGAAACAGGCCATGATCTCAGAGGCAGGGGTAATGTTGAAGCCATCCTCGCGCGGCACACCATTCTTGTTGAGCCCCACTACAATGTTGCGAAGGGAACGATCATTCATATCGATCACTCGCTTCCAGAGCACCTTGTTCTGATCCAGGCGTGTGGTCTTGTAGAAAAGAGCATTGTCAATCACGGCTGCCAGCAGATTATTGGCAGAGGTGATGGCAGAAAAATCGCCATTGAAGCAGAGGTTGATGCTCTCGCCGGGGATGATACTGGAGGCACCGCCACCCGTGGCTCCCCCCTTGCGACCAAACACAGGCCCCATACTCGGCTCGCGGAGAGCTAAGCACACACTCTTCCCATTGGCCTTCAACCCCTGGGCCAAGCCGATGGAAACGGTCGTCTTGCCCTCCCCGGCAGGAGTCGGAGTCAAGGCGCTCACCAGAATAAGTTTGCCCTTGCGCGGGCGCCCACGAAGCACCTGCAAACTCACCTTCGCCTTGTCGCGACCATAGGGCACGATCATCTGTTCATCCAGCCCGAGAGCGGCTGCCATCCGTGCGGTAAAGCTCTGTGTATTCGCCATGTGCTCAGCATAACACACTTCATTCCATTTGGCAATCGCTTTCAGACTCTAAGGGCTATATTTCCCCATTTCGCCCTCCGCCCCTATACATCCATACGCAAAAAATCACTTTATGATGGGTTTTTGAGTTGATTCTGCCGGGATATGGGTGTATGATAGCTCTAGTGAAGACCAGCTTAGTCGCCCGACGACTCAGCCCCTTAGTTTGTCGCACTCAATTTTCACGTTAATTCACACATTATGAGCACTACATACAGCACCATAGACGCCAATGAGGCCGTAGCCTCCGTAGCGTACCGTTGTTCAGAAGTAGCCGCCATCTACCCCATCACCCCGTCCTCTCCGATGGGTGAATCGGCAGAGACGTGGACGGCTGTAGATCGTAAGAATCTCTGGGGGACCGTCCCGAGCATTGTTGAAATGGAAAGCGAGGCCGGTGCAGCCGGTGCCGTACATGGTGCCCTACAGACGGGCTCTCTTGCCACGACCTTCACGGCTTCTCAGGGGCTTCTTCTGATGATCCCCAACATGTTCAAGATCGCCGGTGAGCTCACGCCCTGCGTGTTCCACATTGCGGCTCGTGCCCTTGCAGCTCAGGGGCTTTCCATTTTCGGTGACCACAGCGATGTCATGAGCTGCCGCTCCACCGGTTTCGCCATGCTTTGCGGCGCCAGCACCCAAGAGGC
>JAZQCA010000005.1:0-5493 GCA_045545975.1 Akkermansia sp. | reverse complement strand
CGAGCCATGGGGAAAGAGTGGTTCAGGAAACAGGGGTTAGTCTCATTGCAGAGCGTAGTCTGTAATGGTTAGGAAACCGCCGTATGCCATAAAAGGCATGTACGGTGGTGTGTGAGGGGGCGAAAGCCCCCTACACGATTTTATAATGGATTTGTCAGGGGGGTGGTTAGTCCACCGTGACAAAATAAATGAACGCGGAGGACCAAGGCTTGTCTGCTGTCTTGCAGGAGGAGATAGCCTGTTGTTCAGCCTGCCCCGGTGAGAGAGGATCTGTTGATTTCTCAATGATTTCCTTCCAAACCTTTTCAAAATTACCGGGATCGGTGCATGCAACTGCGATGAGAGTTTCCTGCCCGGAAGGGGGCTCTACCATCAGGCTGTAGTCCTTGTTGGCCAGTCCGGGGAAGATGCTCTCAGTATTGGCGAAAAGCTTGTTATCTATGCCCGCCATTCCGGGAACAAGCAGCCCGGCATTACCCTCGCAATCGTACTCCACGAGGTATATATAACAATCTCGTTCAGCAGTGAGGGCAAAGCGCAACTCGGAGCCGATCTTGAGCTCGGGTTGACTGCTTGCAAGCCGAAGTTTCAGACCGAATGCTGTGGGCAGGTTAGCGATCGCTCCACTACGGGGTGGCTCCGGCAGATAACCGGGAGACTTATGTACATGCCCCACCTTGCGGCACTTGCCTTTCTTGCTGACTGCCTTTTTCTTTGTGGTGACCGATGAGGATTTGCCCGGTTTCGCTTTTTGGGGAGCAGAAGTTGTTTTTGTCTCGGATTTCTCCGGTTCTGCAGTCTGAGCCGCGGGGGCTTCCACGGCGGCAGGTTCGCTGTAGACGGGCTCCTGCGGGGCGGGGGCTTCCACGGCGGTAGGCTCGCTGTAGACGGGCTCCTGAGCAGCGGGGTAGGCGTAGGCTTCCACCGGAGCGGGTGCAGGCTCTTGGTAATTGGCTGCTTCCGGCGCAGTATATGTGGGAGCCGGAGTCGGGGCTGGGGTAACGTTTTTCGGCTTCAGTTTGGCAACCTTGCGAACCGGAACCGCCGGAGCAGGTTCTGCGGCGGGGATGGGCTCAGCAGGAGCTGCTGCAGTTGCGGTAACGGCTTTCGGTTTGAGCTTAGCCACTTTTCTGACCGGAGTTGCCGGTGCTACCTGAGCGGTAGCATCCTCCGTGTAAATAAGCATGAGCCTGCATCCGCCCAGGATGTACTCCTTCTCATAGTTCATGTACTCGGCGCTGATTGCTCCGGCTGCTGTCTGTATGCCGTTAGTCGAGTTATTGTCCTGCAGGTATACATATCCCTCCGAAATGGTCAGGAAGCAGTGTACGTCAGAAAGTGTGGATTCCGCCGGTAAACTGAAATCACAGGTCTCTGAACGCCCGATGGCGTAGCTTCGACCATTTTCCAATGAGAGCGGATGGTAGTGAGTATGGCCTGTGCTGTCTGTAATAACGATTGCAAGCATGGCAGATGATATTGTAAGTGGCTTGTATGAAGACTACCACAGCCGCGCCTTGCCTGCAAGCTCATAGTGGCGAATGTGGTATTTTTTTATTATTTCTCAGCAGTACAGAACCGAAGGACGGAAGAGGACCAGTGTCTTTTTCTGTTGGAAAACATGCGGATGATCCGGCTTTCTGTCTCACCCGGGGGCGATGGGGTGTTCAGACGGGAAAGTTGCTTGTACCAAGCTTGTTCAAAACGGCAAGGAGTGGTGCAGGCTAGTGCCAAGACTATTTCCTGACCGACCGGAGGCTCTACGATCAGCTCGTATTCATTGCCGGCAGCGCGTGGAAATTGCAGTTCTCTGCCGGCAAACAAGCGGTTGTCTTCGTCCTCAACCCCGGGAACCAGCAGCGTCGGTACGTTTTCGCAATCGTACTGCACCAAGTAGAGGTAGCAGTCGCGCTCAGATTTCAGCGAAAATCTCAATTTGCTACCGGGGTGTAGGACCGCAGCTGTATTGAGTAGACGCAGCTCCAGCCCGAAATCGACGGGTAGCCCCAGTTCGGCTCCGGAAGTTCCCGGTTCTCTCTGTTCTTTGAGCTGATCCGGAGCAGGGCGTCGCCGCAGATGTACCCGATTTTGCCGAGGGGACTTTGTGGCGGGGGCTGTTTTGGGGCCGGGTTCGTTCTGCTGCAAGGGGCGCGGCGGTGCGGAGGATGGAGAGGCTGCGGGAAGAAGGGTAAGGGTGCATTTCCCCAGGGTATAGATGACCCCCGGGTGCATGGGTTCGCGTGTTACGCGCCTGTGCTGCTCGAAGGTGCCATTGCTGGAATGGTTGTCCTCCAGAATGAGCCGGTTTTCGTGTACGATCAACAGGCAATGGGTGCGGGAGAGGTGACCCTCTTCAGGCAGGGAAATGTCACATTCCGGGGAGCGACCCAAGCTGTAACATGTACCCTCTGCCTCGGGAATCCGGTGTCGATGAGTGGTGCCGGAGCTGTCTGTTACGATGATGGAAGGCATGTCGGTGTGGGGTGGTCAGAGTTCGATGATGATTCCTTTTTGCTGGGCCTGATCCTGGAGGGTCTCGAGGATGTTGTTCGTGAAGTCGCTGCCGTCACAGGCTTCGTGGTACATGCGGAGTGCCTGACTGCGCTTGAGGGCATGCTGACGGATGATCTGGAGGGCTTGTTGGGGGCTGTTACCTCGCAGGGAGAGTGGCAGGTTACCCACACCGCCTATGAGCTCCAGGGAGAAATCAGCTCCATGCCGACGGCAGAGCTCCACGGCATCCCAGGAAAAGCCGTTGATGATTCTTTCCCGGTTTTGGCTCATCCATTTGACCAATTGTTTGTCAGCGGCGGGCGGGGCTCCGGCTCCCCGGTGCTGCTCCAGCAGTTCCTGCTGTTCCGCGGGCGAGCCTATCGGGAGCAGGGGAATGCGGTGCAGTTCTCTCAGAGCCTTGAGCTTGTCATGGCTGTTGTTGCGGGGCTTCCTTGGGGTGAGTTGCATGTTGAAGTCCAGACCCCTGCCGTTGCCGAGCAATGCTGCCTCCTGCCACTGAGAATCCGGAGGACCGCAATGAATGGTGTTGACAATGATGTTGGCAGATGTTGCCAGGCGCAGGGCAGACTCCGGGGGAACGCGCCCCATGTCGAAGGCTTCGTTACCGCAGATGAAGATGACCTTGAGCATGTCATCGCGTTCGCGCATGTTCCAGGGGAAGTTGTGGATGGCGTACATGAGGGCGTTGCCGCATTCCTCGTTACTGCCATTGCACTCTACGGATTGCACTTTTTTCTTCAGGGTAGAGGGCTTGTCCGTAAAGCGTGAGAGGGTGAAGGGTGCCCCGTTCTGGTGTGCCTGCCCATAGACGACTATGCCGACGTTAACCCGGGTGGAATTGCCGTTGAGCTTCGCTTGGTTCAGCGCCGTGAATACATCGTTGAGGGCATCCGCCACGGCGGTAAAGAGATTTTGCATGCTGCCCGAGGCATCCAGAACGAGGACGATCTGGATATCGTCATTATAACCTTTACCTCCGCCGTTTCCGTTACCATGCCCTCTGCCCGTTCCCTTGCCTGTTCCCTTGCCCTTACCTCCTTCGCCGCTGTCGGCGGTACCTTCTCCCTGCCGGACCGAGCCTTCTTCGCTCAGTCCCAGCCCGAAGTCAATTTCCATCGGATCTGCTATTGCCAGACCTTCCCCCAGGTCGAAATCCATAGGCATCAATGGGCTGTCAACCGAGCTGGTTGTTGTGACAATGATATCCGGCGTTACATTTGCCGCGGCTGCTGCGGCGGAAGAGGAACCTCCGCCGGGAGTCGGTTGGTGAGTTTTTTCGGGTATGATTACCGCTTCTTCAGTTGTGGTGACATAGGTAAAGGTGGGGATGTTCTCTTGTTCGATGAGGAACTGGTGCAGGTACAGCAGAAGACCGCCGAGCAACATTACTACTGCCGCGGCTCCCAGTGCCAAGGTCCTATTCCGCCGCATCCGCTGCCGGATGAGGTTGCGGGCGCGATCGATGGGTCTGACGTGGATGGACATGCGGTGGCGAAGGGGAGGTCAGGGAGCAGTAGTGTGCAGGGCCGTTTTCAGGGTGTTGCGTGCGGCGGGATCGTGGGCCAGGTCTGCGTAGTGGAGTGCGGTATGCCCCTGCTCATCTTTTGCGCTGATTTCTTCGGGTGTTGATGTGCTGAGGACAAGGGAAAGGATGTCGGGGTTTCCACTCAGTGCTGCGTGCATGAGTGTGGTCTCCCCGCGGATGTTGCGGACGTGGGAATCTGCTCCCATTTCCAAGAGGAGCCGATAGATGGCGGGCACGCCGCGGCGGGCTGCCTCGTGGATCGGGATGTTCCCTCGGGGATCTTCATTGTTGATGTCTTGGGGTAGACTATTGAGAACCTCCCGGATGGCCGCTGGGGATCCCAGACGGACAACTCGGCACAGATGGAATTGCCTATCTTCCGGGGCTTTGAGCTGTTCTATCCAAGCCGCAAGGCATTTTTCTGCCCCGGGCTGTAGCAGATGCTCGAATATGGACCGACCATCTTCGAAAATGGCGAACGGGTGGAAACCGCTGCGCAGCAACTGCCGCAGAGCATCACTATCTCCCCGCTCAACGATTAATTCCGCTATTTTTCGTCCGTCAGCCAGTCGAACCTCTGTATTTGCCCCGTGATTGAGCAGCATGCTGAACAGTTCATGATCGCCTGTTTCCAACGCGTATACCAGAGGCGCTGCAACGTTAATCTCCCAGTTCGGATCCGCTCCGCAGTTGAGTAGTTCCTGGAGTTCATCGAGTCGGCGTCCCTCGATGGTAGGAGCCCAGCGTTCCTGAAGAATCTGCAGAATAGTGGTGCCCTGTCCCATCCGCTCGTAGTCATAGGCACACATACCGGCGGCATCCGTGAGATCCAGACGAGCCTGCTCTCTGAGCAACAGGCGTGTGGCTTGATTATGCCCGGTGGCTGCCACAAGCATGAGCAGAGTTCTCCCGAACTCGTCCTGCGCGTTGATGTCTCCTCGTTCTTTCACCAGCTCAATCTGAGCCTTGCAGTCCTCCAAGAGCGCTTGGTATGATTTCTTTTGTTCCTTGAGTTTTTTCTGGAGATTGTCGAGAAGTTGGCGGGTCAATCTGGTCCCATCGTTCTCCCGGCGGATCTCGGTCATTTCCCTTTCGATATTCTGGATGGATGGTGACTGTTCCCTGAGGATTTTCAGCAGCGCGGCTTCATCCAGTGCCCACAACGGAGCTCCTCCGACCAGAGCAAGAAGCCAGAGCCGGTAAAGAATCGCCCGGTATGTGGAGCGCTGCATATTCATTCCGCCTGCCAGACTAACACACTTGCACGCTCACTGCAAGCTCATTATTTGCCCTCGGCTGATTCTGTGAGTGGCACGCATTGCCTCAAAAATCCAGTCACCGAACTGACACTTCCCACGAGTTCGGCTGACACGTGAAAAGCTGGATGCCTCATAAATTAGGCACTAACATATACACATGTCACTCAAAATGAGTAAACAAGCAATAATAGAGTT
>JAZQCA010000004.1:0-5660 GCA_045545975.1 Akkermansia sp. | reverse complement strand
AACAGCGAATGGGAGCAGAAAGCTCTGCAGCTGAATGCCCGCGCCACCTACGGCTATGCCCTGAGCGAGCGCACCACCCTGAGCGGCTTTGCCGGACTGGAGTACCTGACCACCGACAGCGGCGACATCGCCCCCGGTGCAGCCAGTGGCTCCGTACAGAACCTGCGCGGTGAGATCGGTGTGAGCCTGGGCCACAAGTTCAGCGACCGCAGCAGCATGTATGCCGAGCTGAGCTTCGTGGGCGACATGGTACGCACCAACCCGACCGCCGAGGTCGGCGGCGTCCGCAGCAAGGGCTCGAACCCGGGGCGTGCGGGCATCAACTTCTCCGTTGGCGGCAGCCATGCCCTCAACGAGAACTGGTCCGTGAACGCCGCTTACAACCTGGAGCTCATGCAGCACGCTAACAGCCACAGCGCCAACATCGGCATAAGCCGTTCCTTCTGATCATTGCTGAGCAAATTAGACTGAGTCAGCCGCTCGGGAATCGGGTCCGGTTCCCGAGCGGCGTTGTGTTGCGCCCATAGTGTTACTTACTATTCCCAGAATTGTGCAGCCCTGCTGACTCCTTTCATGTTTACATAGCGCGTGCGCAGCAGGGTGCTGTCGCGATGGCCGGTCTCGTACTGCAATTCACTATAGTTCCGAAAGTGGCGAAGATGATAAGTTGCAAACGTATGTCGCAGAACATCCGGTACCCAATAGGAAAAGCCCGCGCTGATTCTCAGGGTGCGCCAGTGGTGATTCCATCGTGGTGGACAGATTTTACCCGTTGATATGCAGGTTTGCAGCAATCGTAGCAATGGGGGGTGGATAGTTACCATGCGTGAGCCTCCGGTCTTGCTGTGCTGAGGCTGTATGCTGATACACCTTTCCTCCAGATCTACTTCCTCCCAGCTTAATCGAGTTACTTCGTGAGGGCGTATACCGGCGTAGAGCATCATTCCCACTGCTGCCAGACAGATACCTCCGTGGTATGACCTTGCCATCACTAGCAAGTTCCTGATTTCGACAGGTGTGAGGATGGCAATTTTCTGCTCCTTCACCTTGGGAACTTCCATCAGGGTGATGGGGTTCTCATTGCACCAGCCTCTCTTTACTGCTGTGCTGAATACTCCGCTGAGTATCAGACGCGCCTTTTGTCTTTGGCGTGGCGTGTCGAATGCCACCTCGATGAAATGAGTACATTCTTTCGTGCGAATAGATCGTACGCGCCTCTTGGCCAATCCTTTGCATTTTTTCATGAGGCGGCTCGTGAAGTAGCGGAAATCCCATTGAGTGCGTGGCCGTCTGTCTTGCCTCGCCTCCAGCGCTGCTTCGACTGCCTTGCGGAAACTTACAGTCCGCTCTCGCCGTTGGAGTTCCTCAGCGCCGATCTCGATGCAGTGCAGGGCGCGTTTCATGCGTCCTCTGCCTACTGTCAACGCTTTTTTGGCGATCAATGCCGCTTCTAATACATCCACTCGAGTACTCTTCAGAATCTCGAGTGCCGCCAGGTCTTTGCTTTCGCTTTTGTTCATTTTGTTTACGCTTTCGGAATCCGTATGTCAAGTTTTTTTTTGACTTCCTACAGAATGATTTGTTATTGTATTTGTAGCCATTTAATCAAGAACATTATAGAATTTTATTCCCTTGATTGCATAGCGGTTGCGTATGATTTATTACGGATTCCGAAAGCGTAACATGCCCTTGACAACAGGTCAAAAGTTATGAAATTACATCTTCCTCAAAATTTATATCGCGCCGTCATAGGAGTTTTGGCGGCGGCTACGATGGTGGCTCCCGTTCAGGCAGCCTACACAGTTCCTTCAGCTATCGTGGTACCTGCTTCCTACTATGAGCAGTATACAGATAGTTTGTCCGATATCACCGCCTACAAATCGAGTTCCCTTGACAGGATTTTCTACATGGGTGTAGGTATGACCATTGATGGTAATAACAGTACAACTCCCATCTCCAGCTTATCTACAGCTCATTCCTGGTGGTTTACAAGTTATACTGCGAGTACCCTCAGAAGTCTGAGTTTCGAGTCCTTCAATACGACTGTGTTTGATATGGTCGGTGGAGAGAGTCTCGATTTCTCCATGCTCAATGAGATCGAATTTTACGATAACGATTCTTCTTCTGTCGGAGGCTGTGCGTATGGCGGCAGCAATGCTGAAATCAACTTCACCAGGAATTATAAAGTAAATGTTCATTGGAACTACGCAACGTCCGGAGCCGGCGTACATGTCGGGAGTGGCGGCTCAATCTTGTTGAAAGACAATTATGATGTTGTTTTCAATTACAATGAGGCAGATGGTGACAATGGTTGCGGTGGCGCTCTTAACGGCGGTAGTGGCAGTACCATAGCATTGAGGGGAAACAACTATGTTTCTTTCACCAATAACTGGGCCACGCATTGTGGAGGCGCCATAGCCGGTGCCGACATTGTTATCAGTAACAATGGAAGTGTAACGTTCTCGGGCAATAAAGGAACCGGAACGACTAACTTCGGTGGTGCTATCGATTGTATTAATCTCGTCATGGACAACAACGGCAGCGTGACCTTCAGCAACAACGAAGCCTCCGGTGGTGGTGCCATTTACGGCAACGAAGGTGGTATTGTAACGCTGACCGATAATAATTCCGTACTGTTCAGCGGCAATCGCGGCGGCTGTATTCATGGTGACAATATTCTGTTGTATGGCAATGGATCGGTTGAGTTTAAGAATAACTCTGCAAGCGCTCTTAAAGGTACCACTGCCATTGGGGAAAATAGTTCCGTGATTTTCAGTAATAACTTGGTTGGTGTAGGTGGTGGCACTATCACTGGCGATGCGGATGATACCATTGCCATTCGTCATAATGGCTCCGTCATGTTTGAGCGCAATGCGGAGTATAGTTCTACTAACGGGTATAAATTGAGAAGTATCAATACAGACGGCAATGTTGTGCTGTCTGCCCCGAGCGGTGGTAATATTGCTTTCTACGACACGATTTATGTAGGGGACGATCTGTCCCTCAACGGCAATTTTACCGATTCCACCGACACAGTCCGTCGACAGACCGGTGACATTATTTTCTCCGGTGCGTACGTTAAGGATGATTTGATGAGCGTGAAGGGCGGTGTAGCCGGAACAGAGGATGAGATACTTGCCTCGCGCATAAGTACAGTTAAGGGGCTTACCACATTGTATGGAGGTCGTCTGCGCGTGGAAGGCGTGACAACCTTTGACGGCAATGGTTTTGTTGCCGCAGCCGGCTCTGCATCGACAGTACGCCTGAGTAACGCCTTGTTCTGGCATGATGGATGTGATGTTGTGTTCAATAGCGGTACAACATTGGCTTTGAATGCGACTAATTACCTCAGCGGTAATCTTCAGATGCGTGCGGGCAGTACCATGAATTTCACTCTTGCTGCCATCAATCGCACATCGGCATCTCTGACGATAGATGACGGATCGTTGACTCTTGGTGGTGCTCTCAACCTGAAGATTAACTCATCTCTGGCATTTTCCGGTTCCTTCAAGTTGCTGGATGGTGTTACCCGTCCCTACAACTGGAACAGCACCAATGTGACTGTGAGCGGACCTGCAAGCTGGGGAATTACTTTCGGCAACCTCAGCTGGGTAGGTGATGAACTGTGGCTGATTAAGGCTGTAACCACTACTTGGAAGAACAGCATGGGAGACAGAACGTGGAGCACGGACTCTTACAACTGGGATCAGAATGGAGTTCTGAACGTATATCAGAATGGTGCGTCCACGATCTTCTACAATACCGGTCATGGAACAGTATATCTCGATGGCTTGTTGTCCCCCGGATCCGTACTTGTACACAATGCGGCCGGCTGTAACTATACTTGGACAGGAACCGGTCAGCTGATTGGCAGCATGAAGTTGACGAAGAAGGGTGCAGGTTCTCTTACTATCAACACAAGCAATACTTACAGCGGCGGTACTGAAATTCACCAAGGTACTGTGAGAACCGGCTCCATGTATGCTCTCGGCTCCGGTAGAGTGACTCTTCTGGGAGGTACGCTTGACATGAATGCTCGGGCCCTTTCCAATCCGATCACTCTGAGTGGAAGTGCATCTATTATCAATGGCTCCGCTTATAAGGGCAATCTTTCCATGTCAAATGGTACGCTCTTGTCCGGATCTCTTGTCAACATCGCCTCCGGAAAGACCGCTACCATCAAGGGCGGTACTATAAGTGGAAGCATTACCGGTGCCGGTTCTACTGCCATTGCCGGATATGTCAATCTGACGGGTGGAACGATTTCGACTAATAAGCTCACTATTTACAGCGGCAATAAGCTCACCGTAACTCAGCCCGCCGGTCTTGTCACGAATAACATTCACATGGGAACCGGGGGGGCCATCAATAGCGTTGGTCGGATATCTGCCAAGTCGGTGAACCTGAATGGTGGTTCTTCCATTCTTGTGAATGGCAGTTCTCCCCGTGGTGTAACTATCAGCGGTGCGACCAATCTGACGAGCTCCTCCATGTCCGTTCATGGTGCGTTGACCGGCGGTACGGTGAATCTCAATGGCAGTGATTTCTCCCAGTATGTCAGCACATCCGGTGTGAATCTGAGTGGCAAATTCGCCATGACCAATGGCTCTACTGCTCATCTTGACGGCTCTCTGAGTGCCACCAATCTGAGCATTAAGGGCGCTTCCTCCATGGCTGTCAATGGTGCCGGTGCTCGAACCATCTCTCTGTCGGATACAGCCTATATCTCATATTCCGGGTTGAATCTGAAGGGATATCTCAATGCCTGGAATCTTTCGCTCAATTCCGGACGCATCTACCAGCATAGCAGCAGCAGTGGTATTCGCGTTCGTAACAAGCTGACCATGGGAGCCGGTTCTACACTTTCCGCCGGCGGAAGCCTGTCCATTAACAGCATGGCCGCATCGGGAGGTACCATTAACCTGACTTCTGCTACCCTGAAGCCCATTAATGTTACATATACCTTCAGTCTGACCGGAGCCGTAGATCTCAATCTTGGTTGCAATCTGACGCGAGGCGTGTTCTATAAGCTTATCACTTATGGAAAGACGAATCTCACGGAATCCAGCAATCTGGAACGTCTGCTTGGACTTTCCAATGCCGGTTGCGTACTTGTCTACTATCCCAAATACATCGCCATTATGGTGACGGATAGTGCGGCTTGGAATCGTTACATATCTTCCAATAAGAGTACTTTCACTAATGCCTACAATGCTGTGGCATCTGCCGATAGACCGCAGATTTCCGGAGCTGTGGAGGCTCCCGCAACAACGACTGAGACCGATGTCGAGGAGGTTACGAACGATCAGGATCAGTCAGAGGCGGTAGCCGCAGCAATCCAAGAGGAAGCAACCCGCACCATGAGCTCCGCTCTCGTGCAGAGCAGCTGGGGAACGGTACATGCCTCCCGCGCCTTTGTGGATGCACTCTCCAACCGCATGCAGAACGCTACCACGCTTGGCGAGAGCAAGTCCACCGCCGCTTGGCTCAGCGTGCTGGGCGGTGCCGGGCGCATCTCATGGGATGGTGCTTACGCCGGATCGGACTACCACCTGACGGGAGCAGCCTTCGGCATGCAGCAGCAGCTCACCACCCGCAGCACGATGGGACTTGCCATCGGCAATAGCTGGGGCAAGGTAAGCGCCTTCGGCGCTCCTGCC
>JAZQCA010000003.1:0-156783 GCA_045545975.1 Akkermansia sp. | reverse complement strand
CGACCGCCGAGGTCGGCGGCGTCCGCAGCAAGGGCTCGAACCCCGGGCGAGCGGGCATCAACTTCTCCGTTGGCGGCAGCCATGCCCTCAACGAGAACTGGTCCGTGAACGCCGCTTACAACCTGGAGCTCATGCAGCACGCTAACAGCCACAGCGCCAACATCGGTCTGAGCAGGAAGTTCTGACGTAGTTACCATACAAGCTGTAAACTTTCAGGGCGGGAGTCGGGATTGACTTCCGCCCTGAATTTCGTGGGAGATTTGGGAGTGCCGGGAGAGGAGCTTTATAATGCAGAGAGCTCGTTGTGGATTTTCTCTGCGTAGTTGAGCGGATCTCTCCACCAGTCGAGTGACCAGATATGGAAGATGTTCCATCCCAGAGATTTGAGCACGCTTTCGCGGAGGACGTCTCGATCTCGGGCTGTGGCTGCTGAGGCATAGGTTGGGCCATCCAGAACAATTCCTGCAAGCATATTTCCGGGCTGTTTCGGGTGAGCAATGGCGATGTCAACACGGAATCCGGACACGCCGAGATTGCTCACACAGTTCCAGCCATAATTCCTCAGCGCATCGCAAATAGCCTGTTGCAGACCTTTATCGGCAGTAGAACCGGCGTTGCCTGTTCTGTTGAAGTAAGCATTGGCTCCCATGCGAGCGCATTCGAGGAATCCCCGAAGGTCTGCTGCACCCCGTGCTCGGGTACGGTTGAGGTCAATATCCTCCGGCTTGAGCGAGGAGAATACGCGCATGCCTGTGCGGGCTCGAGTGATGGCAACGTTGAGGCGCCGCTCACCACCTGTCTGGTTGAGCGGTCCGAAGTTCATGGAGATACTGCCTTTCTCATCGGGTCCATAGGTCGTTGAGAAGTAAATGACGCCGCGCTCATCTCCCTGGACGTTCTCGAGGTTCTTCACGAATACGGCCTCGGGGTTTTCCTCGTCAAAGTAGGGCTCGAGACTTTCATCCTCGGCGCGAGCCTTTTCCAGAAGATCCAGGATGAGGGCCTGTTGCTGGGTGTTGAAGGTCACGATACCGATGCTTGTCATCTCATCGTAGCGGAAACCGGGAGTCCGCAGGACGTTCAGCACATGGTCTACCAGGGCTTGGGCTTCCTTCCTGTTGTAGCGCTTTCGATTGCCTCGCTCGTAGGTACCGGGGATGTAGTGGTACTGCAAGGCAGTATCCTTTGCTACCGGCGCGGGGAAGGTGACGAGCTTGTTCTCATAGTAGTTTCGGTTGGAGTATGCAATGAGACTTTCGGCCTTGCTGCGGTAGTGCCAGGTGAGGTTCATCTGCGGGATCCCGCAGGCGAGACATTCATCGAGTATGCTTTCGAGATCCTGCTCTATTTCCTCTTCCTGCTCTTCATCTCCCTCTGTACGGGATCGGGAGAAGAAACTGGTGGGAGGCATCTGTCGCGGATCTCCCACGATGATAGCTGACTTGCCTCGCCCGATGGCTCCTATGGCATCCCACACCGGGATTTGGGAGGCCTCGTCGAAGATGACGACATCGAAGGGCTCGGCATCCGGGGTGAGATATTGTGCTACAGAGAGGGGACTCATGAGCATACATGGCTTGAGCAGGCGGCTGACATGGGGCGTGAGGCTGAGGAGCTTGCGGATAGCCTTGTGCGCACGCTGCTTGCCGATTTCGTGCTGGAGTTCAGCCAGTTCTCGACCGAACTCAGTTACGCGGGCAGCTTGCTTGCTGAGGATTTGTCGGAGGTGCAGTCCGGCTGCGGTGAGCAGGTTGGCATCCTTCTCGCGGAAGTCTGCGATGTGAGCTTCGTGGGTGTCTGCGTTGAACCGGGTGAGGGTTCTGCTGGAATCTACAGCGGACCTCAGGCGCTGCCTGGACAGATTGACGTTGACTGCCGCTGCCAGATCGTCCGGGAGAATCTGTCCGGAGGCAAGCTGTTCTACTACAGCACCCAATCCCTTGCTACGGGCTGTAGCTGCGCAATCGTTCCAGATGGTAATGAGGCGCCACTGACGACGGATCTCCAGCAGCTTGTCAGACCACCATCCGGCAGCCCCCCTTTGGTTGTCGGCAATGGTGGGAAGGGGGGCTCCCAGCAGTTCTGCCAGTTCTGCACTCAGGGCTGTTTTGCGACCGGCACATTCCTGCAGTTCGTCGAGGATAAAGGCGGTTTCCGTTCCTTTCTGTACAGGATTACCTGCGATACTCAGGTAGCGTTTGGCAAGAGCTGTCACCCCACGGAGGGAGGCGAGTGAGGCTGCAATGCTGCGAGCCTTGTCGATGTCTGCCGGTTCCATGGCAGTACCTTTGCGGAAGTGGGCGAGCTCGGGATTTTTCCACACATCGGACTCCGTTGCTGCCTTCATGGCGAGGAGGTTCTCCAGGTCGTGGCGAATATCGGGAGCGGTGCGGGTGAAGGCATGCATCTGCAGCGTTTTGCGGATGCGTCGGTTAATGAAGAAACGGCTGATGAAGTTGGAAAGTTGAGCCATCTTCCACTCCTGATAGAGCATGGGGATGGAGGGGTCCAGCTCCAGTCCCTCCGGATAGGGCAGCGAAAGGGCGGCCTTTGCACGGCGGTAGGTTTGCGCTTGTTCGAAGGCTTGTTCCAGACTTGCAAGCGCGACCTCTGCCGTAGCCGGGAGAAGGGGAGTGTTGTCCTGACCTGTGGTTTCCTCTGCGATGGTCAGGAGGCTGAGCAGGGCGTCCGCGCAGCTGCGGTATTCCATCGCTTGCAGTCCGAGATGTACACAGAGTTGCTCAAAGAGATCATCGTGGGTGGAGGATGTTTGAGCAAAACGGCTGAGAGCTGCCGTGAGCTTCTCTTCCCACACGGAGCTGTAGCTGCGAGTGACTATCCCTTCGGCTACTCCGGGATAGAGTTTTTCCACTGCTTGATAGTGAAGTGTGAGGGTCTGGATCTGATCGGAAATTTCTTTCCGTCGCTCTGCCGACATGGTGAGCGCTGAGTCCTCGCAGGGGGTGAACTCTATGATGTCGGGCTCCTCAATTACCCGGCAGATATCATGGTACAGACTTCCGCCATCAGGGTATGTCCGGTGAAGTTCCCAAGGCATGAGATTGAGGCCGAAGCGGATATTGAGCAACTCTGTGACAACCTGCTCCCACTTGTCAGGGGAGTCGGCTGCACCTATACTGTCAAGGGCTGTTTTGAATTGGGCCAGCACCTCTTTCTTGACCGATTTGTTGGAATGGAGCTCCAGGCAGAAGTCGCCGAGCCCTATGCGCTTGAGGCGGTTGTATACCACAGAGAGTGCAGCGGATTTTTCTGCCACGAAGAGAACCGTCTTGCCATGGCCAAGGCAATGGGCGATCATGTTCGAGATTGTCTGGCTCTTGCCGGTGCCGGGGGGACCGATCAGCACGAAATTCTTGCCCTGACCGGCTGCGAGAATGGCGGAAAGCTGCGAGGAATCCGACGAGAGCGGAGTGTAGACCTGATGGGCATCAGCCTCATTGTCCAGTTCTGAGGGATCGGGGAAATCAACTTGTGCCGGGAAAGTTGCTCGCTGTTCCGCTGAGAGGTGGCTGACAATGGGATTCGTCATCAGATCAGCCTGGCGATCACACATGTCCTTCCACATCAGATATTTGGCAAAGGAGAAAATGCCGATGGAACACATCTCCGAAACTTCCCATCCGTTGAAATCTTGGATGGCGCGGCGAACAATGCGGAAAATGGCGTTTATATCCAGACCTGATTGATCGGTGGGCAGGTCACCCTCCAACTCCGGGATGCGCAGGTTGTATTCCGTCTTGAGCAGTTCCAGAAGAGTGAGGTTGATGCGGGGCTCCTCATCCGTAGTCTGCAAGCGGAACCCGCTCTTCACGCTCTTGCGGGTGAGCTTGACCGGAATGAGCAGTAGCGGGGCCATCAGCTCTTGTTTTCCCTTGTCCCTTCGTATCCATTTGAGGAATCCGCAGGTAATGTAGAGCGTGTTGTAGCCGCTTTCTTCCAGGTTGCGGCGAGCTGCCAAGTAGAGAGCGTGAGTTCGTTTGTCGAGGGTTGAGGTTTTTGAGAGGTTGAAGGCGAGTAGTTCGCCCTTATTGTACATTTCTTCTGCCTGTTTGCTGATCAGTTCGTTTACGAGAGCATGGTTTTCTGCCTTGATAGCCTCATCGATGGCGAAGTTGGGTTGAAGCTCGGCTATGCGGAAGCTCTTGCCATTGGAAAGATCATCCTCCAGCCGCGCTGGTGGGTAGGGGAAGATGGAAATCTGGTTCCTGTCCACGCGGCAGTTGAGCAGGTTGTTACGCATGGAGAGGTCCAGCAGTTTGAGCTGCCAGTTCTCCATGCGGGTTCGTTTGCGGGAGGAGACGAGAGATTCCTCTTCCTCCAGGTCGGCTGCTGTTTGTTCCGGCAGGTATTTGGCGTCCTTATCTTCCGGCAATTTCTCACTCAGGACGTTCTCTGTCAGCTCTTCCTGTATGCTGTTGATAGGCTGAATACCCTGGCTCCATATCTGCGTGATGTCGTAGGCCAGTTCAAAGTCATCGCAGGAAGAGAGCTTGGCTTCTGCGATCAATTTTGCCTCGTCAAAGGATGTTGCTCCTTTTTCCGAGCGCCCGAGTGCGGTCGTCTCCAACACGAGCATCTCCCCTAGTTCCATGAGGTTCCGAAGCAGGGAAACGCTTTCCGTTACGGCCCGGTTCAATCCCTCATCTTTGAGCATGATGCCGATGAAGGCGTGAGCCCGGGTGGTGATGACGATGGGATTGTAGCCGGCCTGTGCCACCACGGCTGCCATGAGCATGGTGGAATCCATGCAGGTGGCGCAGCCTCCTCGGATGATCTGGGAGGGGGTGCGAATCTTCTGCATCAGACCGACTTCGGCATCCGTTTTTCCTTTCGGGGGCAGTGCATAGTTGATGCCATAGGCACTCAGCACGCGCCAGATGGCTCGCAGTTTATTGATGATCTCATTCTTGGCGGCTCCGTAGCCTGTCCAGGATGGATTGAGACCATGGTTGAGCAATTCCTGCCCGGCAAGGTACAGGATACGATCCACTGCCGGATCATTGGGTTGAACCAATGCTGCGAGAAGTTCAGGGTGTTGCAGCATCTTACCGGTGACCCAGGCATTTCCCGGCAACCAGGTAAAATGAATGGACTGCCTGAGGATTTCCTCACTTCCGTGGCTGAGTACTAAGGTCATCTGACCCGGTTCCTCCTCCGTGATGTTGCTGAGGCGACTGAGCTCGTAGCGAGGTTCAGAGGGGCGAATGATCTCGGGAGTACCGGCTTTCAGTTCGGGGATGTTGCAGGTCTGCGTTTCGACATAATCCGGGAAGTAGTTGACACTCAGGGTGAGATCTGAGAGGTCGGTATCGCTTTGGAGCGTTACCTGATCAATGAGCGGCTTATGATTGCGCAGGTAGATTACAGATGTGTACGGGCTGAAAGTAGGGAGCAGGGATATAGCCATGGTGGAGGTGCGGCTCAGCGCTTGTTGAGGTATTCAACGATTCCGCGACCGATGGCGCGGGCAAATTTTACGGCATTTTCGTGTTTGTTGAGGTAGCGGGCGTGGTCGGGGTTGGAAAGGTAGGCCACCTCGGTAATGACGGCAGGAACGTATGACTCATTGCAGGCGTTGAGCCAGTCGCCGCCACCACGGCGACCATCATTGCGGAGTACCACCCCGCAGGGTACATCGTTGTTGGGCATGCCGTCATTGGGGTGGTCGAGGATGTCGCGGCTCATGGTCTGAGCCATGATTTGAGCCATCCGCACACCCACGGAGTTGCAGTAGAATGCGCCCTTATTGTACACGCGCCAAGTTTCGGAATTGCTGTTGTGGTGAAGGAATACGACGGCTGCCGGTTGCTGATCCAGCGCATAGTTGGTGCTGAGCATACCCACGGCTATGCGATGCGGATGGTGCTTGGAGCGATAGATGGCCGTCGGCTCCGGGGTCTTGACATGGTGTACGCCGGCCTTGCGCGCAGCTTCTGCCAGAGCCGGATCGGTAGGAACATCGCCGCGATTGCAGATCAGGCAGGTATAGCCCCCAGCCTCAATCGTGGATTTAACTTCTCCGGCATAACGATACCAGAACTCGGTTTCCTCGATGTTGCCACCCTTTGTGGCATCGGGAGTGCGAGCCCCCTGTCCACCCCGCGTGGGCTCATAATAATGTCCGATATCCAGCACCACCACTTTGGAATGGTAGGCGATTTGCTGCATCTGCATCTGATGACAGGAGGGAATGAGTAGGGAAGCGACCATTATGGCTGCCAGAAAAAGACGTTTCATGGTGTATGTCGTGTGAGAAAGGATATTAAAGGAGAAGTTCGCCTTGGGTGCGGGAAGGTGCTGCTCCGATTTTCTGATAAGCTGCCGGGAGTGCTTCGCGCCCGCGTGGGGTGCGCTTGATGTAGCCCTGCATGATGAGGAAGGGCTCGTGGACGTCCTCGATGGTGCTCTCATCTTCGCCCACCGCGACAGCAAGCGATGCAAGTCCGACCGGACCTCCGTCAAATTTGTATATCATCGTCTCGAGCAGCCGCTTGTCCATCTCGTCCAGTCCGTCTTCATCTATGTCGATCATGCCGAGTGCCGCCTCGGCAACTGAGGCCGATATGCAGCCATCACTACGAACCTGAGCATAGTCGCGCACCCAGCGAAGGAGGGCATTTGCTACGCGTGGTGTGCCGCGGGAGCGCCGGGCTATGGAGAGTGCTCCTGCCGGTCTCAGATCTATGTCCAGCAGACCGGCAGAGCGGTGCAGAATCTGACAAAGTTCGTCGGCAGAGTAATAATCCAGTCTGTTGATGAGGCCGAAGCGCGAGCGCAGTGGTCCGGTAAGCATGCCCGCTCGGGTGGTGGCGCCCACCAGGGTGAATTTGGGAAGGTTGAGTTGGATGGAGCGGGCATTTGGTCCCTGGTCGATGATGATATCGAGGCGGAAATCCTCCATGGCGGGGTAGAGATATTCCTCGATGGCCGGGTGGAGGCGGTGGATTTCATCGATGAAGAGGATGTCCCCCTTCTCAACATTGGTAAGAATGCCGGCGAGGTCGCCGGCCTTGTCTATCTGCGGACCGGAAGTCGTGTGCAGACGATGCCCGACAGCATTGGCAATGATGTTGGCCAGAGTTGTCTTTCCCAGCCCCGGTGGACCGCTCAGCAGAACGTGGTCGAGCACGTCTCCGCGCATGCGGGCTGCTTCCACCATGAGTAGCAGACGCTCTTTTACTTTTTCCTGACCGCAGAACTCACTGAAGGCCGGTGGGCGCAGCGAAACATCGTAGCTACCCGAGCTTTCCGCCATGCGGGTGTAGACAGATTCCGCCATGGGGGTGTTTTACTTCTGGATAATGACTCCGCCGATAGCTTGTTCCGGGGGAGGAAGGACGCCTCCCTGCTGTTGCTGCTGACAGGATGCCGCGGCAGCGGCTGTGACCACTACGGCTGCAGCTTTCACAATGAGAGCAGGATATTTGGCGGAACTGTGATGTTCGGGTTCAATTTTCATGGTGGCAAGAAAAAGTCTGGTTATTACTTTACACCGCCTGTGATCTGCGGGGGCAGCGGTGCCCCGGGTGGGGTCATGCCCTGTTGTTGCTGTTGTTGGCAGGCCACAAGAGCCGCAGCGGTTGTGACAACTGCTGCTGCTTTCACGATGGTGGGATATTTCGGTGAGGGGGTGATTGTTGCGGGTGATATTTTCATGGTTTTGCCTTTTTGAGAAATTTCGGAATCGTGTTACATTTACGAAGAGGTGGGCGGAATAGATGTCGGCTGCTCCACATCGTCATCTGGGATATTGATTTCTCCCGGTAAACGTGGCATGAACCGATCCGGAGAATCCACCCCGGATGGCTCGTTTGGGGGATTGTCCGTAACGGAAGTTGGTGTCGAATCGGTCGCGGGTACGTCACCGGGAAGCTGTGACGGCACGATACCGGGAACGTGGCGCTCGCAGGAAACCAGAGCAGCAATGCCGGCAACCAGTGCTGCCAATGCCTTGTTGCGTGCGGGATAAAGGTTTTTTACCTCTTTCTGTTCGGGGGATATCTCCACGGCCCTATTCTAGCATAGATCAATCAGGGATGTCAATGCCGCTCTCTTTCATAAATGCCAGTACTTTTTCCAAGCTTTTACAACGTCTTTCGTATGAACGCATTTGACTTTTCTGTAGATCTTCAGAGAGAGGTACGCCGCCCAGTAACTGCATTTCCATGGCTGCTCGCCCATATTGCCTGATGTCATTGCAGAGCTTGATCTCGCTCTTGTTCAGTTGCTTAGGGGGCTCATTTTCCGGCTGCATGTTTCTGAATGGACTCTCGTGTGCAATTTCCATGCTCTCAGCTTAGAACAGTAGTGACATGCTGTCAAGTGTAAGACGCTTTTTTTACATGATTTAGCACAATCCGGACTTGACCTGGTCCGAGTGGGTGATAAACTTTCCTCTGCCTGACTGATCTTAGCGGATCAGCCAGCTTATTCTGTCGGGAGACAGAAATCAGATAACAAACTCACAAACTACAATCATGAATCTTAAGATCTACACCGATGAGGTGGAAGAATCGGCGCGCAAGCAGATATCGCGCCTGCTGGCTCAACCCGCCTTTGCTGATGCCAAGGTGCGCATCATGCCCGATGTTCACGCGGGTAAGGGCTGTGTGATCGGTTTTACTGCCGATCTCGGTGATAAAGTAATACCCAACATTGTTGGAGTGGATATCGGCTGTGGCATGCTGACAGTCGCACTAGGCAAGCAGAAACCGGACTTTGTTGCTCTGGATGACATCATGCACCGCAATATCCCCAGCGGTATGTATGCACACAAGGCGCCTGTGGAGGATTTTGCAGAGCTGGAGTCTCTTCATTGTCTGGGACAGTTGACCCATACGGAGCATCTGCGCTGTTCGCTGGGTACGCTGGGAGGGGGCAACCACTTTGTGGAGGTGGATGCCGATTCTCAGGGAAATTTCTATCTCATCATCCATTCCGGTTCTCGTAATCTGGGTAAGCAGGTTTGCGACATTTATCAGCACAAAGCCATAGACCGCCGCTCAGGCATCGGCAACAGAAATGAGGCGGAGGCTGCGCTTATCGCTGACTTGAAGGCGCAGGGTCTTCATCGGGAGATTCAGCGCTCCGTGCAGGCGCTGCGTGATAGCTGGAGCGGACTTCATCCGGATATTCCCGCAGAGCTCTGCTACCTCGAGGGGGAAGAGAGGGATCAGTACCTGCACGATATGAAAATCTGCCAGATCTTCGCCCGTCGTAATCGAGAGCTCATGGCCGAAATCATCTTGCAGCGTCTTGGTCTGGAGGTGCAGGATATGTTCCACACTACGCACAACTACATTGACCACGAGAGCAACATTGTGCGAAAGGGGGCTATCTCCGCGCGGGATGGCGAGAAACTGCTCATTCCCATCAATATGCGCGATGGTTGCATCTATGGTATCGGTAAGGGGAATGATGATTGGAACCAGTCGGCTCCGCATGGAGCCGGGCGCCTCATGAGCCGCTCTCAGGCCTTCCGGGAACTTTCCATGCAGGAATTCCAAAATCAGATGAAGGGAATCTACACCACATCGGTTACACAGAAAACGCTGGATGAATCCCCCATGGCCTACAAGGGGATGGATGCGATTCTCAAGCATATCGGTCCAACTGTTGAAGTGGTGGATATCTTCAAACCGATGTATAATTTCAAGGCAGAGGAGGCAGAGCCTTCCTCCGGGCGCAGACGCTGAGGTGACACTCTGTCGCCTATTTACAGGTCGAAAAATCGGCTTGCTTTGTCGCGGTCGTCATGCTACCTTACGGGTACAGCTGGCGACCGCTGCCATTTTTTTCTTATGAAACGACCCATTTTTCAAATAGTTCTGCTAACGGCTTTATTACCATTGTCTTGGGGTGCTGCGGCATGGCAGGCAGATTGTTCCCGACTGGCCGAGAAACTTCCCGGTCAGGAAGACGTGCTGACTCATAATCGTCCTGGTGGCGATTACTGTGCCGGAAATTACCTTGGGCGCGAAGTCTGGCGGAGTGAAGTTCCTGAGCTGCTGCGGAAAGTGGCAGAAAGCGGAGATGTCACGTTGCGTTCTCCTTCAGGCTTCTCTGCTTTGCAGGCTGCCTGCATGATGGGGGATGTGGTGTTGGCCCATGCGCTTATCGATGCCGGAGCGGATGTGAATGCCCGTCCGCATCGCTGGGAGGAAATGGGTTATCCCGGCTATAGCCCCCTGGGTATGCTGGTGAGTTTTGAGCACCTGACAAGTGAAGAGGACCGGGTGCGGTTGGCAAAGGCACTTCTGGAAAAGGGGGCAGACCCGGATGCCAGCGTATATACTCGGATTTGGGATCACAGATACATGAAGGTTCCCTTTGAGCTGAGCGGTAGCGATGAATTGCGCCGCCTGCTGTTGCGTTACGGCAATCAGGATCTGGGCAGGCGCATGGAGAATTGGTCGATTATCTGGCGTTCGTACAGTAGCGAGCTCATCCGAGAAATGCTGGAGGGTGGAGTAGACCCCGACAGTCATATCGGGGAGAAAGGGGTGAATCTCATGCTCGTCCTGATGATGCGCCATCCGAATGATCCTTCGCTGACCGAACTGGCCATAAGCAAGGGGGCAGATGTTCGACTGGGTGGGCGCGGCCGGAGATATTTTTCAGATTATCTGTTCCAACTGGATGTCGGTATTCAGACTCATCCGGAAAGCGCTGTTGAAATCGTCAGACTCCTGCTGGATGCCGGTGCGGATATCAATGCTCTGAATAAAAGGGGAGATTCGCTTCGCATACATTTTGGCAGGAAGGCAACTCCGGCAGCTCGTGCTGTGGGGCAGTACCTCCGCTCGCGGGGCGCCAAACTTCATCCGGATGCAACCTGAGGCTCCGTTTCTGCGCATCAATGGAATCAGGAAGATAAGATATGTCTGAGATTTGACTTGCTTGAAGGGGTAGGTGGTAGTAAAATCCCCGCGCTATGTTCTACATCACTACGGCTATTGATTATACAAATGGTTCTCCTCACATCGGACATGCATATGAGAAGGTCCTTGCGGACGTACTTGCTCGCTGGCACCGAATGTGCGGTGAGGAGACCTTTCTGCTGACCGGTGTAGACCAGCATGGTCAGAAGGTTCAGCAGAAGGCTGAGGAGGCCGGAATTTCTCCTCAGGAGTATGCAGATACCGTTACGGCTCGTTTCATTGCTCTGTGGGAGCGCTTGGGAATCAGCTATGATGGATGGGCCGCCACTACGGATGCCCGTCACAAGACCTGCGTGCAGAAAATCCTCACCAAGCTCAGGGACAAGGGTTGCCTGTACAAGAAGGCATACAAGGGGTTTTACTCTATCCGACAAGAGCAGTTCCTCACTGACAAGGAGCGTGGTGAGGATGGTAACTTCGGTCCCGAGTGGGGGCAGGTGATCGAGCTGGAGGAGGAGAACTGGTACTTCAATCTGACCGCTCATATCAGCTGGCTGAAGGATTTTGTGAGCACTCATCCGGATTGTGTGACTCCGGAGTTCCGGCGTCAGGATCTTCTGCAGGCCATTGATCGTGCAACGAATGATCTGTGTATCTCTCGCCCCAAGGATCGTCTGAGCTGGGGCATACCTCTCCCCTTCGATCCTGATTTCGTGACCTATGTATGGTTCGATGCCCTCATCAACTACATCTCCTTTGCCGGTTATCTTTCCGATGGCGATTCTTCGTTGCCGGACTTCGGTAAGCTGTGGCCGGCTGCCTGTGAGGTGATAGGAAAGGACATTCTGATTCCCGCACATGGTATTTACTGGCTGTGCATGTTGCATGCCATGGGATTCTCAGATGAGGAGATGCCGCGTCTTTTGGTGCATGGTTGGCTGAACATCAAGGGCGAGAAGATGTCTAAGTCTCTCGGCAATATCGTAGATCCGAATGACCTCTGCGATGTATTCGGACCTGAGGCTGTGCGCTACTACTTGGTTCGAGATACCAAGACCGGTTATGACAGCGATTATGATGCCGAGCGCATGAAGATGATTTACAATACGGAGCTGGCCAATGATCTCGGTAACCTCTGCAATCGTTCGCTCAATATGTGTACTCGCTATCTTGGTGGTACTGTGAGTGTGGCGGATAAGCTTGCCTCGGACGAACTTTCTGTCGCCCTGCGTGAGAATATGGCAGCTACTGTTAGTCGCTTCTGCGAGTGCATGAATGCGTACCAGACATCTGAGGCGCTGGCAGCGCTGAATGCTCATGTCGGCCTGTGCAACGCATTCATCGAAAAGACTCAGCCCTTCGCGCTTGCCAAGGATGAGAGCCGTCTTTCGGAGTTGAAAAGTGTGCTGGCACACCTGCTTGAGAGCTGTGTGCAGGTCGGTTACCTCATTGGCTGCGTGCTTCCCGGTGCTTCTGAGCGTATTCTTGCCCAGTTGCAGGTTGATGGCTCCGTACTCAGTCCGCAGACCCTTGCTTGGGGTATTCTGAAGGATGGTCACCAGGTTCAGGCACCCAGTCCGGTTTTCCCACGTATCCTCTCCGAAGAGGAGAAGCAAAAGATGGCCGAGCGTGCTGCCAAGGCCGCTGCCAAAGCTGCTCGTAAGGCCGCCGCTCAGCAGTAAGGAAAAATCATTCTCTTAGAATAATTCTGAGCCCCGCTACCGAAAGGAAGCGGGGCTCACGGCATGGTGTTGTTCCGTACGTTTATCAGCGGCAGCCATAGCGAGCAGCAGCTCCGAGCTGCTCTTCAATGCGCAGAAGCTGATTGTACTTTGCCAGTCGATCTGCCCGTGAGAGCGAGCCTGTCTTGATCTGTCCTGCATTCGTTGCGACTGCCAAATCCGCGATGAAGGAATCCTCCGTTTCGCCACTTCGGTGAGAAATGACAGCCGTATATCCATTTGTCATTGCCAGGCGTACTGCTTCGAACGTCTCGCTCAGAGAGCCAATCTGGTTGAGTTTCACCAGAATAGAGTTTGCAACTCCTGCCTCTATGCCACGGCGGAGAAAATCGACATTTGTGACGAAGAGGTCATCTCCCACCAGCTGGCAGTGCTTGCCGATGGCTTCCGTGAGCAGCTTCCAGCCGGTCCAGTCATTCTCTGCACAACCATCCTCGATCGAGATGATTGGGTAGCGATTGATGAGCCCCTTGTAGTAATCTGTCAGTTCTGCTGCTGTGAGCTTGTCTCCTCCGCTCTTGCGGAAGACATACAGACCACTTTCAGCATCGTAGAACTCTGAGCTGGCGACATCCAGGGCCAGATATACATCTTCTCCGGGCTTGTAACCTGCCTCCTCGATGGCCGTCATGATGACGTCCAGCGCGGCATCCGCACTCTTCAGGTTCGGAGCATATCCTCCTTCATCGCCAACGGCTGTACTGAGGCCCATTCTGCGCAGTACTGCCGCCAACGCATGAAATACCTCGGCTCCGCATCGAAGAGCCTCGCGGAATGTCGGTAGTCCGCGAGGAATGATCATGAACTCCTGGAAGTCAATGGGGGCATCTGAGTGAGCTCCGGCGTTCAGGACATTCATCATGGGAACGGGTAGGATGTGAGCATTCGGCCCTCCCAGATAGCGATAGAGGGGCTGACCTGTTGCTTGCGCCGCAGCTCTGGCTGTAGCTAGTGATATGGCCAATATGGCGTTTGCCCCCACTCGGGATTTTGTGACTGTTCCATCTATCTCGCGCATCGTGCTGTCTATGGCGATTTGATCGCACACATCCATTCCGATAAGTGAAGGTGCCAGATCTTCATTCGCGTGTCTGACCGCCATTTGTACACCTTTGCCGCGGTAGCGATTTCGATCTCCATCGCGCAATTCACAGGCCTCGTGCTCTCCGGTTGAGGCTCCGCTCGGGACAGAGGCCATGCCGATTATTCCATTACGGAGCCGCACTTCGGCTTCTACCGTGGGATTCCCGCGGGAGTCCAGTATCTCCCGGGCCGTGATTTTTTCTATGTTCGTGTTCATCGTCTTTGTGTATTAAGTTCGGTGTGACTAACTCTCCAGGCAAACTATATCACCTTCGGATGTTGATTGCAAGCGTAAAAGTAAGTTGTGGCTAACTTTTAGTATAAAAAAGGATGAGAAAAGATCAGTTCAAGAGTAAGCTGGCAGGAATTGTTGAACAATCTTACGATCGGGACTGGCCATGGGGGTGGAATGAAGCTCTTGGATAGGGATAAACTGCTCGCTCGGGCGAGGGAGAGTGGAATTATCCGCCAAGTGAAGATGTCGGATGACTTTGTATCGGGTGACACTATATTTCTGATCGCAGAGAAAGGGAAGCCCCCGGACTTCATCCTGAGAGCGGCGGGGTAAACGGAACATGCCCTCGTGGCGTTTACCTCCGGCTTGCTTCTCCATGAGCAGTCCATCCGGACCAAGTACCCAGATATCCCAGTGCTCCGACTGAGAAATTGCCTTGCGGGGCAGTTTGACGGGTAGTTTTTCCGGGGTGGTGGCTGTGCAGAAATTGCGTACCGGGCAAAGAAGGCAGGTAGGTGTGCCGGTAGTGCAGATGGTTTGCCCCAACTCCATGAGAGCGGAGTTGTAAGCGCGAGGATTCGTCCGGTGTACGAGCTGAGCGGCAAGTTGCCAGTGGTACCGACGTCCTGCGGGGCTGTCAATGGGCGTTGAATTGTTGAATATGCGAGCGAGTACTCTGCTCACGTTGGCGTCAACCAAAGGAGCAGGGCGGTTGTATGCAAAACTCAGGATTGCCCCGACGGTGTAGTCGCCTATGCCGGGTAATGAACGGATGGTGGTTTCATCTGTGGGGAATATGCCTCCATGCTGCTCGCAGATGGCAATGGCTGCAGCTCTCAGAGAGCGCACCCGTCGGTAGTAACCAAGACCTTCCCATGAGCGTAGAGCCGTTTGTTCATCGACTGCCGCGAGTGATTGAGGAGTGGGGAACTGAGCCATCCAGCTTTCATACCGTCCCAGAATGGTAGGGATGGTCGTCTGCTGCAGCATGATTTCACTTACCAGGATGGCCCAGGGATCTGTGGTGCGGCGCCAGGGGTAATCTCGACCGTTAGCTGCAAACCAATCTACGAGAGTCTGTGAAAACACCTGGTAGAGCTCTTCCTTCATACTCAGTCAGGTTTCTTTGTCTCGGTCGTGTAGATGGATATATCAGCATTGCGGGTGCCGAGCAGCTTCTGAGCGCGCATGAGTGCCTTCCGGGTGGAGATATTGGGATTGCGCGGTTCGAAGATGAATATGTTGCTCTCGCCTTTCCGACGGTCACAGTTCTCCTGCAGAACATTGAGTACGCCACTCTTGCGAAGGATGCGGAAAACTTCTCGTCCGGCGCCGGAAATGATTAGGTGGCGTCCCTTTTCCCGGGTGAACTTAATGAGTTCCTCCAAGGCACAGACTGAAGTGGCATCGAGGTTGCGGGCATTTCGCATGCGTAGCACGATGACAGCGAGAGAGGTATCCTCAGCGATTCGGGAAACCTGTTTGCGGAAGAGATCAGCCGCGCCGAAGAAGAGATCACCCTCAACATGGACAATGGAGATCTGCGGAAGTCTGCTGGTTTGACTGTTGACTTCCATGAGCGTCCCTTCCTTGTCAAAAGTGTATTCCACAAGTTCAGGCTTAGCAGCTTTGCGGAGGAACAGAGAGACCGAGATGATCACGCCTACGAAGATGGCAATGTGGAGCGGCAGGAGCAGGGCGGCTATGAACGTAATGAGCAGAACCACTGCATCCCCACGCGTGGAGCGGAAGCAGATGCGGAGCAGCTTGCGATCGAAGAGTGAGACGGCGTTGGCTAGTACCAGAGCTGCCAGCACGCTGTGAGGTATGCAGGAGATGATCGGGAAGCTCGCCAGAATGAAGGTGATGGCCAGGCAGAGCAGCCCGCAGATCACGCCGGAAAATCGTGTGGCAGCTCCTGCGGTGTAGTTCAGCATGGAGCGGGTGAGAGAGGCTGAGCAGGGGAGAGAGGTGGTGAAAGCCGAACCGATGTTGGCCATGCCGACGGCAAAGGTATCCTGATTGAGGTTAACAGGTTCCCCCGTCTTTGCCGAGATGGTTTTGCTCATGACGGTCTGCTCCAGTGTGGAGAGGAAAGCTATGCCGATGACAACAGGGAAAATCTCTGCAAAGTGGCCAGGTAGTTCCCAGATAGCCGGCGGGGTACAGGTCAGATCGCTCATCGTGAAATCCCTGAGCATGCGCACATCCGAGAAATAGCCCCCCGCCCATGGCTGGCTCAATAGCCAGTTCAGTACACTCATGGTCAGCAGGATGACTGCAAAGGTCGGCAGAAATTTGAAGTGTTTTTTGAGGGGAATGAACATCAGGAACGACAAGGTGCCAAGGACGATGGGTTGCCATTGCACCTTATCGAGATTGACGAGAATTGCAGAGCTCATGGTGAAGAACGAACTTCCGGCATTCACATCATTTATTCCCAGGACATAGCGAAGCTGTGAGGCTATGATGAGCGTGGCAGCACCTGTGATGTAGCCTACCAGTACGCTTCGACTGACAAATTGAAGAACCTCAGTGGCTTTCACAAAGGCGCCAATCACACATACCAAGCCCGCCAGGAACACGATGAGCGGCACGAATACCGCCGGATGGCTTTGTATGGCAGGAGATGAAGCCAGAAAAAAGCTGGCGAGCATGAAAGCTGTCGCATTGCTGGGTCCACTTACAGTCAAACTGCAACGAGTAAACAACGGGGCGATGAATGTTCCAACGGTCGCAGCCATGATGCCGTATATGCTGTCCAGACCGGCCATGGCTGCAAACGCCATGCCCTGCGGTAATCCTACCAGCGCCACATCGAGTGCCGCCTTGGAATCTCTGCCGGCTTTCTTCAGATCATACGAGCTGATAGCGTGCCTGATTGGCAGAGGATCGATCATTCCTTGGGCCAGGTAGTTACGAACACCTTTCCAGCCAAGTCTCATGCGATGTGCAAACGCTCCCATACGTCACTCATTCTAGCATATCATCTGTTTGTTCGCAAGCAAGAATTATGGCTCTTCGGGGGCGTCGGGCGGGATGCTCTCCATCAGCTCCTTCGCCCGGCTCTGGCGTAACTGAGTGGGGAGGTTGTCCTGCTCCCTGCGGGCGATGTCTGAGAGTAGTACGATGGCTTGTTCCAGCCATATCCGAGCATCCTTGTACTCCTGCTGAGTGATGGCAAAGTCGGCGGACTCAATGAGAGCATCCGCGTACATGCTCTTGATACTGGGATTGCCGGGCGATTTCTGGAGGAGTTGGCGGGTGATGCTGAGATAAGTGCTGAATTCCTCCGTCGCCTGAGCCCTGTATTTGTCCGACTGCGAATGTACCTTGGCCAGTCCTCGAACAGCTCCTCCCTTGATCATGAGATATTCTGCGTTGCCTGGTGAGGTCGTCAGGAGTTTGTCTACTTTCCGGCAAATCTCTATGCTGTATGCCTCCGCCTGATTGTTGAGCTTGCGGCGCAACATGATATCTGTCATGAAAGCCATGGCGCGGCATTGTTGGAACGGATATTCGGTGTTGAATGGATCCATGGCTGCCAGTTCCTCTGAAAGAGCGATGCTCTGTTTGAACGCAATCATTGCCTTCTCATCGAAATCATGGCTGATATTCTCATCCGTGGCTCCGGCACTCAGCTTGGTGTACATATTGCCGCGGGCATACTCTACGTTGCAGAGCCCTACCTTGAAGGAGAGCTTGTGGGGCTGAGCAGAGTACAGCTTGTTGAAGATGTCTCGGGCCTCATTGAGAAGCTGAGTCGCCATGGCGTAGTTACCATCCTCCATCATGATATTGGCTTGGTTGATGAGAGCCTGGGCCAGACCGACACTTGCTCCTTCATGTTGCGGATAAAGTCCGGTTTGCTTGTAAAATAGATCAGTCATACTGTTGATGGCTTCCCGGCGCTGTTTTTGATCTCCCGAGTTGACGGCCAGTCTTGCTGTGTAATCGAGAGCTCTTCCCAGCTCGCAGTGGTAGTCGGGATTGTTCGGGGCAGCTTGGCAAAGCGAGGTGAGCATGTTGAGCGCTTGGACAACAAGCCCCCGGGCCTGTTCATTCATATTGCGCCTTCTACCGACTTCTGCTCGCAGGAGCCAAGTACGAGCCAGTTCATAGCGGTATTGCTGGTCAGTCGGATTGTTCTCATGAAGTGTCTGGAGGAGTTTTGTGGCATTGCGGTAGGCTTCGGTCGCGGCAGCCAGTTCTCCCTGCTGGACATTGACGGAGCCGAGATTTTTCCAGGCGATCGCGAGGGCTCGCTGCAATTTCTCATCTCGAGCAACAGGCAGTTTTTCCATGGAATTGAGGTAATTCTTCAGGTTATTGCCCAGTTGTTTCTGCAAAGCGGTGGACCCGGGGATATCCGCGAGTTCGTCATTGAAGTCATAGAGCATTCCTTCCGTCAAGTTCAGACTGTTATTGTAAATCTGCATGGCTTGATCTTTCTCGGTCAGAGCCCATATAGTCAGCACAGCCATTGCGACAACCACAACTGCACTGGCTGTCATGAGAATCTGCATGCGCTTGACCAGTCCTGCCGGAGGCGGGATGATACCGCTCTCCAGGCTGTCGCGCCAATGGGCTGCGGTGCGCCACCTGTCGGAAGGTTGCAGATTCAGCGCTCTGTCAATGGATTGCAGAAAGGGGCGCCCGTAGATTTCCTCCAGATAGTTGCGACCGGCCAGCGGTTTATAGGGATCGGGGCTGGCAAGTGTGCGCATGTCTGACTTGGGCGGCAGCAGGCGGGTGATGAGGTAATAGAAGGTAGCTCCCAGCGCGTAGATATCGGTCTGAGGCCCTATGGTTGCACTCATTTGCGAGTCCGACTTTGCGGTACTTTGTTCCGGGGCGCAGAAGTCCGGGGTGTAGATGTTGGTATAGATTTTACCTTCCTGAAGTTGTCGTGCCGAACCGAAATCCAAGAGGATGGGGCGTCCCTCCGTGTTGACCATGATATTCTCCGGTTTGATATCACGATGAACAATACCATGTTGCTCCAGGTACTCGAGTGTGTAGAGCAAGGAGCGCAGCAGTTGTTTGTGGCGGCGCGCCTCGCCGGCCTGTCGGGATTTGTCCAAGGTGGGCTGTTCGGGAACTTCGAGAGACTTTCCCTCGACGAAAGGCATGACGTAGTAAGCGGTGCCATTGGCCTCGAAGCCGGAGATGATGGGTACAATTCCCGGGTGCTCAAGCCCCATGAGTACAACGACTTCTTCCATGAACTCCGACATGGTAGCCTTGAAGCGCTCGTCTGTTTCGGGAGATATGCTGCTTACAAAGGTTCCTCCGCTCATGCGCATGGCGAGTCCGGAGGGAATGTGCTCTTTAATGACAACGAAGTTGCCACGGGAGTTGTGCCTGGCGCGGTAGGTTATGCCGAACCCTCCCTGCCCCAGTTTGGAAATAATGGTGTAATCCCCGACGATCGTACCGGAGGGCAGGGGCTCTCTTGCATTGCTCTCTGTCGCGACCTGATCCAAAGCGGTTGGTGGTGCGACCGGAATGGGCGGCGGTGGAGGTGCTCCGGGGGTGGAGGGAATGGGTGGAGGAGAGACATTCATATCAGAGAGATTTACGAAGTTTGAGGGTGCTGTATTCGTTGTCAGAATGGTAAGCCGTATGATCCAGTGAAAGATGAGGCAGGACGTAGAGGGGGTTGAAGTGAGGCTGATTGTAGCTGAGATCGAGTCTCGCCTCCTGATCATTGCAGCGGAGGCGGAGTCTGATGTTTGTCTCTTGTGGGAATACGGACAGAATATCGGAGAGTGCTGCAACAAGTTGGGTTATACTGTCGGGTGCGGCAAATACTTCTTCAAGCTTGTCATTCACAGTATTGCAGATCTGTTCCCTGTCGGCTGCCGTGGTGTGCAGAAGGGTGTGTGAACTCCATTTGCCGCGGTACTCGAGCGCGAGCATGGTAATGTCGCTGTTTTGCTCCATGTTTCCCGTGAATTGCTGAAGCGCGGTGCGGATGCGGCGCGGAACATCGGCTACGGAGGCTACTTCCACCTTCAGCGCTTCTTGGAGCCGAGCGGCTCCGAAGGGGGTGTGGTCTGCTCCTTCGGCGGCAAGTACACCATGAGTGTAGAGGAAGAGGCGATCTCCCGATTGCAGGCTGATCCGACATTCCTTGTAGCTAGCTCCGGCATGTGCTCCCAGAACGGGACCGGAGCGCATGGAGAGCATTTCGTATTCTCCGCCAATCTGCCGCCGAAGAGCCTGCGGCGTACCGGCATTGACGAAGCGGAAGTCACCAGTCCTTATATTGAGACGACCATAGAAAAGGGATAATCGCATGTCTGCCCCTTCTTGGCAGAGTATGTTATTCGCTCCCGTTGCCAGCTCTTCGGGAGTTGCTCCTTTGTTGGCCAGCTCTCGGATGATGGAGATGCTTCTCATCATGAACAGTGCTGCAGGTATTCCCGTGTCCGCCACGTCTCCCAGCAGAAAACACAGGTGGCGGTTATCCGGCATGAAAAAGTCATAGAAATCGCCGCCCACGATGTGAGCCTGTGTGCTGGTAGCGTAGATGTCGAACTCGTTGCACTCAGGGAAAGCCGGGAAATTGTGGGGGAGAACAGTGTTCTGAATGGCTCCTGCCAGTTGTAGTTCGCGTTGCAGTTGTTCGCGTTTCTGATCGCTGTATAGTTGTAGGGCATCCACCATGGTATTGATGCCGGTGGAGAGCCTGGTGAACTCCGGGGTGCTGTTTTCGCTGAGACGTTCTTCTGTGTAACCCTCAGATATACGGCGCAGGGTGTTGTTGATTCGCTGCATCCCCCTCAGCACATATATTCTCAGCAGCAGCCAAACGGCCACGAACATGAGAACAAACAGACCTATATTGCTCAGGAGCAGATGGCGCAGAGACTTGAAACTGATTCTGCTGATTTCTTTCCAGGGCGTGAGAGCAACCAGTCGCATGCCATTTTCCTCAATGGCGAATGTCGCGTAGTCCGTGCCGCCCAGACTGACTTCACCCACGCTGTTGAGGGGGAGCGATAACAGGGTGGAGGTTGGCAGATTGGTCACATGTTGATTGAGTATCTGCCCTTCGTGGAAGGCGACAATATGCCCGGATGTTCCCTCCATGATTTTGTGGACAAGTGCTTCGAAATTGGCAGAGTCGCGCACGCTCTGCTCGTGAAGGACTCGGAACCCCAGTTGAACAACTCCCGGAGCGTCCTGGCGGCTTACTCCGGCATATTGCAGCAGTATTCCTGCCTGTGCATTGTTGCGGGGCCGTTGAGTGAGCTCGAAGCCGGGATTGGTCGCACACCTCAGGAAGGGACGGCTCTGGTCATGTTCGGCCAGATTGAAGCCATTGACCGAGCGTGGTACGCCTGCTATGATGATCCCCTTCAGATCTGTCACGCAGAGTTGTGCGGCTCCGAGATCATTGCAGAGCCCCTGCAGTCCTTCCTGATCGCGAAGGATTTCCGGATTGAGTCGTATGATTTCCGCGGCAGCACGCGTGCGCTCAAGGGTAGTCTTGTTGTTGATCTCCTCAACATGCTGCATGCTGTCCTGAGACAGTCGGATGAGAACCATTAAGTCGTGCAGTCTGCTGCTCATCAGCTCCCGAGCTCGTGCTTCGGACTGACGTTGGAATTGAAGAAACGACAGCAATCCCGCCACGGCAAATGCAGCAATAATGAGCACAAAGAGCCAGCTGAGAAACTTTCGTTGCATGCGTTGATGGATTCTCCGATCATATTACCATGATATGCTTCGAATGGCAAGTGCTGATTTCCTCTCTCGACAAGTTATGAGGGTCCGTGAGGAGCCGTGGTATGCGGTTTATGTTGCGTCCGGCGCTCGATCCGGCCAGTCGTGGCGCGGATATCGTCCTGCAAGGTCTTTTTTCATCTGCGGATAACCATTGTTCCAGAAGGAGGTGAGATCGGATGTCGTCTGGTATGGACGTTGGTTGGGAGCAAGGATTTCGATGAGACAGCGAACTCTTCCGTCCGCGATGGTTGGGGTAGTGGGCACGCCGAAGAGTAACTGACATTTCAAGGCGAAGGAAGGTGTGCCATCCTCTTTGTAGAGCAGTTTAACCTCCCGTCCATTGCTTAATCGGATGACCTTGGGTGCGTAGCGATTCAGACATTCCTTTTGCCATGGTGACAGCCATTCTGCCAGGATGGGGAGAAGCGGTCGTTCCGCAATTTCTCTGTAGCTGACGGCTCCCTCGCAGAGCATGGTAATGGCAACCAGTCTGTCCTCTTCACCGAAATCAGGCAGCTCCAGCTCGGGCATAGCAGCGCGCAGACATGTGAGGCGGTTTATCCATTGGCGAACATGACCATCCCAGCCCTCCAGCCGCAATTCTCCGCGAATGACCTGATCTGCAAGTATGGATGCAGCTACATCGGGCTCAGCATCTCCTGTTTCTTTCTCGTTGAGCACAAGGTCACGATAGAGGGTTCGGTGGTGATTGAGTACACGCTTGCGGGAGGGGTCGTAGATCGGAACATCATCCTCATGAGTGAACAGGTCATTCGGTCTGAGCGTTGTGCAGCGGCTCAGTCGTGTTTCCACCGTTTTTCCCCCTATTTCTGTAATTTCCGCTGCAAGGAAGAGTTCTGCCTTGCGTGCGGTAGTTGAGGCGATTTTGCCTCCACGGCGGGCGGTCAAACGAGCCGTGGCAGTTGCCGGGCTGTTCCTGGCTGCGACATGAGACGGGAAGGCTCGCAGCAGCGCCGCGATGATACCATCGCGATGAGTTGCAAAATCCGGTTCTGTCGCCCCTTTCGGACTCAACTGTCTGTAGGTGAACAAGACTTCGCGCGCAGCTCTGGCCATGATCCCGGATTTTGTGCAGGCTGCTGCGTCGAAGTGCCGAGCTTCAGCAAATCGTACCGCTCTCCACTCCGCCTGAAAGTCCGAGAAATCATTTTCTTCGCTCAGGCTCTCATGCAAACCTGTACTCATGGCGATGTTTTCCCCTTGTATGAGTGCTGCGATGGCTGCAATCTCGGATTCGCAGTTGTTTTCCTGACCGGCAACCATCAGGCGTGACAGGATAGGAGAAAGGGGATAGCGCAACATAGCCCGTCCCGTGTGGCTCAGTAACCCCTCTTTCGTGATGGCACCCAGCTCCTGAAGCAGCGCCCAGGCCTTGTTTGTCTGAGCTTCTGTAGGGGCATCCGGCCAGCGGAAATTGCGTATTCCGTCAGCACCTCCGTAGCCCCACGACAGCAGGTTGAGAAATGCCAGGGAAATATCCGATCGGTGTACTTCCGGTGCAGGAAATGCAGCTCTTCTGCGCTGTTCGGCCTCGCTCCACAGGCGTATGCAACGCCCTTCTCCGAGTCGACCTGCACGACCGGCTCTCTGTTCTGCCTGTGCTTGCGAAATCGGGACGATGTGCAGGGTGCTGATGCCGCGCAGGGGATCCCAGCGAGCCTCACGAGCGGTGCCGCTGTCCACAACAGAACGTACTCCTTCAATGGTCAGTGAGGTTTCTGCGATGTTGGTGCTGACGATTACTCTGGGTCGATCTCCTTTCTCAACGGCACACGCTTGCTGTTCCGGGCTGAGCTGACCATGCAAGGCGTAGATATCGCGTTCGCTCAGCCAGGTTACATGCTCGAGGATTTCTATCGTACGGCGGATTTCGTAGGCACCGGGAAGAAATACGAGGATGTCGCCGCTATCGGGATATTCCGTCAATTTTCGAACAGCCCGGGCACATTGCTCCCAGATCGGGGGCATGTTCACATAGCCGCGGGCGTCCCTTTCCGGAGATGGTGGCATGTAGCTCACTTCAACGGGATAAAGGCGTCCCTCAGTACGCAGTACTGTTGCCTGCGGCAGATAGTTCTGAAGTTTATCAAGTTCCAGCGTGGCTGACATGACGAAAACCCCGATATCCTGCCGACTACTGCGCTGCAGATCCAGTACACGAGCCAGACAAAGATCGCCAGAAAGACGACGTTCGTGTACTTCATCGAACACTACGGCGCTGACTCCGCTGAGCTCGGGATCATCTGTTAATCTTCGCTCCAGTATGCCATCTGTCACATACAGAATGCGAGTAGCCGAGCTGCGGCACGAATCAAAACGCACAGTATAGCCGACTTCCCGCCCGAGATTACACGGGTATTGGCGAGCAACATAACCGGCGAGCAGACGGGCTGCCAATCGACGCGGCTGAACAACGAGAATTGTTCCCCTCTCCGCCACTCCGGCAGCTTCCAGCATAAGCGGAACTCGTGTGGACTTGCCGCTGCCGGTGGGTGCGCTGAGCAGCACGCAGAAGCCGGGGCTGGTTGCCAGCTCACAGATTTTGCTGCGCAGTGTTTCTATGGGAAGGGCTGCTGACATCAGAGATCGTCCGGCATGTCGCGAAGAGCCGGAGCCTCGTCCGTTCTCGGGGTCGGTTGGGATCCGGGCTGCACATTGGGAGCTGGGGCCTGAGGTTCTCCGTTGATGATGATTCTTCCGGTCTCCCGGCTGTCGGAATACAGAGTATCCAGCGCAGATTGGAGGGGAAGTCCCGGGTACCCGATAAAGAGAATCTTACTGTCGGGACCTACCAGGACAGCCATAGGAAGTTGTGATACTCGGTAGGCGAGTCCGTTGCTGTTGGCTGAATCATCCATGAAACAGTTGGCAACGATCCCATGGCGGCTGAGTTCCGTTTTCCATTCTGTCAGATCGCGGTGAACAGTAATGGGACAGAACACCAGCCCCGGATATTGAGCGGCAAGCTGATCTTGCCTCGTCACTACCTTGAGACCCACGCTTTCTTCCGGGGCCCAGAAGAAAATCAGATTCGGTTTTCCCGGTACAGGGAAGGTTGCCTGCTGCCCATCCATGCCGATGAGTTGTAGCTGAGGAGGAATGGTTCCCACGCTCAGATGGTGCAGGACATAAGCCATATCGAGAACCGCCTCGCTGAGTGAACGGTTGCCGAACATGGCATCCTCCGGGCTGTTGGTGACAGCCTGGCGCAGGAAGTAGAGCTGCTTGCCACGAGCCATTGCCGCACTCCCCTCAGCTCCCTGAATGGTTGGGTTATTGAGCATGATGCACATGGCCATGGCAGCATTTGCCCTGGCTGTCATATCCGGATTGCGCGTGTATATCTTCTGGAGCATTTCATACACTCGAACGCTCTGGCTCTCGGAGAGTTTTGCACAGGCCTCTGCAATGAAGGGGCTGGAATAGTGTGTGCGATTCACGCTCTCCAGCAGGGCGTTTGCATAGTAGGAGATTTGGCGCTGTCTGCCATTGAAAATCTCAGCAAAAATCTGCGGATGGTTCAGGAACCAGACTACAGCCGGAGCAGCCCAAGGTTGGTCGAACTCATAGATCGGAACTTTCTTTACTTCATCCACGGCGCCGTTCATCCGCTCTGCCGGGGTTGGGGTAACCAGCTCGTCGCGTTCACCCACTTTGCGGCAGATGCTGCGCCAGAGCTCACCGGCAACGTCCTTTCCATCGGGGAGTTTTACAGCAGCTCGCTGTTCATCTGTTTTTGCCACTTTCAGAGCGGCCTGGTACTCAGTCATCTGCTGTTCCCACTTGGTCAGAGCTGCACGCATGGCCGGTTCTGCGGCATGCAGGGTGAAGAAACCGGGGATGAGCGAGAGAGCTGCGAGAAGGGCTTTCATCTTCATGTCGCAGATTATACGGCAGGTAGTCTGCTTATGGCAAGTCAAAAGAACCCCTCCGCCCGCTTCATGTCACTCTTTGTGCTTGCATGCGTGAGTACATGCTGGTATGGTGCGCCCATGGCAACTGACAAGAAAATCACCATCCAGACCGGCAGCGGCGATATCAATCTGACCGTGTTCGCCTCCAAGACTCCGATGACGGCAGCCAGCTTCCTTAATCTGGCGAGCAAGGGCTTCTACAAGGGGCTTACCTTTCATCGCGTGATTGCCGACTTCATGATTCAGGGTGGATGTCCTGATGGCACCGGATGCGGCGGCCCCGGCTACAAGTTTGATGATGAGTGCCGTCCGGACCTGAAGTTCAATCGTCCCGGTCTGCTCGCCATGGCCAATGCCGGTAAGACTTGGACCGGTGAGGGAACCAATGGTTCCCAGTTCTTCATCACACACGTTCCCACGGACTGGCTCAATGGTAAGCACACGATCTTCGGTGAGGTCTGTGGTCCCGAAGATCAGAAAGTTGTGGACTCTGTTCGTCAGGGGGACAAGATCGTTGACATCGTGATCCACGATGATTGCTCTGATCTCTTCGAAGAGCAGGCTGCCAACATTACCCGCTGGAACAGCAAGCTGCGCAAGTAATGGTATTTGCCGTCCAGGACCTGCACATTGAGTTCGGTCCCCGCGTTCTTTTCGATTCGCTCTCCTTCGTCGTTGATCGGGGGGAGCGGATCGCGTTTGCCGGGCAGAATGGAGCCGGAAAATCCACCCTCATGAAGTGTATTGTGGGTGTGCAGGAGCCTGACCACGGCAAGGTGATACTTCCCAAACATACTCATGTAGGCTATCTGCCTCAGGATGGCATACATATTGCCGGGCGCCCCCTGTTGGATGAGGTGCTTGGATCTGTCGGCAATATAGTGGAGCTGCAGCGGACTGTCGATGAACTCTCCGCCGATTTGCAGTCTCTGTCGGCAGATAGTGAGGAATATCGCGATATACTTGAGGAAATCGGTCGATTGGAACTTATACTTCAGGATAGGGATGCCGCCTCTCTACGTCCCCGTACAGAGTCTATTCTGCGAGGTCTGGGCTTTGCTGATTCTGACTTTGGGCGAGACTGTGGCGAGTTCTCCGGAGGTTGGCAAATGCGCATAGCGCTTGCCCGTCTGTTGCTGCAGGAGCCGGAGGTTCTGCTTCTGGACGAGCCGACGAACCATCTCGACATCCAGAGCCAGCGGTGGCTGGAGCAAAACCTTCGTAACTATCGCGGGGCCATCTGCATCATCAGCCATGATATTGCTCTTCTGGACAATCTTGTTACTCGCACGATTGCGTTCCACCACGGGCGGGCGGAGGAATATTCCGGTAATTTTTCTTTCTACCTGAAAGAGAGTAAGGCACGCAAGGAAATTCTGCTGCGACAGGCGAAGGCTCAACAGAGAGAGATAGCAAAGACGCAAGCCTTCATCGACCGCTTCCGCGCCAAAGCGACCAAGGCAAGCCAGGCACAGAGCCGACTCAAACAGCTTGAGAAGATTGAGCTCATCGAGGTGGAGGAGGATGATGCTGTGATGAGTTTTCACTTCCCGCCGCCCCCTCCCGGTGGCAACACAGTTGTCCATTTGGAAAAAGTGTGTAAGGCATACGGCCCGATCCGTCTGTTGGAGGGCTATGACTTCCGCATGGATAAGGGCGATCGGATCGCAATCGTGGGAGTGAATGGCTCCGGGAAATCCACCTTCACCCGCCTGATTTCCGGAACCGAAGAACCCGACAGCGGCAAATTTTCCTTCGGTCATCATACTCAGGTAGCATTCTTTTCTCAGACCCATGCCGATGTACTCAACAACGAGCAGACTGTGCTGGAATGCGTGGAGGCGGCTGCCAGCCGCGAGACCCGTCCCTTGGTACGGAATATATTGGGCTGCTTTCTTTTCCGAGGTGATGATGTATTCAAGAAAATCGGCGTGCTGAGTGGCGGCGAGCGCTCTCGCGTGGCTCTGGTCTGCATGCTGCTCAAACCTGCCAACTTCCTGATCATGGACGAGCCAACCAACCACTTGGACTTCCAAAGTCAGGATGTACTTCAGGCGGCGTTGGCAGAGTACCCCGGTTCCTACTGCATCGTTTCTCATAACCGCCAGTTCCTCGATCCCATTGTCAACAAGGTGTTGGAGTTCAGGCTGGGACATGCTCCACGTCTTTTCCATGGTAATGTGTCGCAATACATAGAAACCGTGGAAGCTGAGGAGCACCGACAGAAGGAGGTCGCTGCTGCTTCCGTTCTCCCTGTGGCTGCTGTTGACCCCGCCGGCGCTATAGCCAACAAAAAGGATGCCCGTCGAGCTCGAGCTCAGGAGCGAGAGCGGCGTTCGCGTATTCTCAAGCCTTTGCAGATCGAGATGGAACAGGTGGAGCTTGCTATCGCTGACAAGGATGAGCAGAAGCAAAATATATCTGCTGAGCTGGAAAATCCGGCCAACATGAGCGATAATCAGAAGCTCATGGATCTCACCCAGCAATATCAGTCTCTCGAGCGTGAGTCGGAAGCACTATACACCCGATGGGAAGAGCTTGCCACAGCCATCGAACAGGCGGAGCTTGAGCTTGCTGCCGGGAGTTGAGCTCAGTCTCTTTATGATAGATTCTGCAGAATGGCGACAATTTCGGGGGAATCTGCCATGTCAAGAGGTGTGATAATGTTGTGCATGCGAGCATGCGGGGATGCACCAGCGGCGAGGAGGGCAGCATCGCCATCTGCCGCTGCTTTGAACAGTTTTCCTGCTAGTTTCATAGCGTGGTAATCCGAGGCAGACGAACGCTCAATGTTTTATGCCAGTCGAATGGTTTTGCCCGGGCGCGGGCAGAGGATGCGGCTATCAGGCAGAGCAGCGGTCAGCGTGGCTTGCATGCTGGCCATGGCATCCTCATCGCCATGCACGAGTACTACTGTATGCGGGCGTAGGCGGCAGGCGTAGTCTATCAGAGCAGAGCGCGTAGCGTGCCCGGAGAAATCAAAGCATTCGGTGCGGCAAAGCAGGGGGTAGGCCTGCCCTTTACCATTGAGTTTCACGTTCTCTCCCGGTTGGGTGGCCTTGATGCGTCCGGCGGGTGATTCGGGATCGCTGTAGCCGACAAAAAGGATGGCATCATTCTTGTGCGGCAGTACTTGAGCAGCCATTTTGTATGAGACCGTATGCTCACTCATCATACCGCTGGAAACCAGGTAGATATTGCCGGGAGTGGCGACAAGCGGACCTTTGTCTTGCTTGGGCAGTCCATGGGTTTCCACATCATCCTTTATGCGATAACCGGGATTGAGACGTGGGGTTTTGTCGCACAGGCGGTCGTAGACTTGGGTGATTTTGGAACTGAGACCACCAAAGTAAACGGGTGCATCAGGGATGAGACCTTCGCGTTTGAACCGTCCTATCTCGCAGAGCAGTTCCTGGCTCTTGCCGAGGGCAAACACCGGAATGAGCACAGCCCCTCCTCCTTCCAGTACTTCACGAATCGCACGGGCAAAGCGGCGCATTTCCTTTTCCCGTGTGTAGTCCGAATCCCGATCACTCAGACCATGGGTACATTCCATGATCAGTATGTCTACTCCACTTTGCGGGAAGTCTGCACCTCCAATGATGGTCTGGTTTTCAAACTGAACATCACCCGTGTAGAATACCGTAGTGCCGCTCATCCCCTCCAGCAGCACCCCGCAGGAACCGAGGATATGTCCGGCATCGTGCAGGGTGGCAAGGATCGTACCATTGTTACCTGTACGGAAAGGTTCGTTGTAGGGGCGCGTGACCCAGGCATTTACATGGCGTTGCAGTTCTCCATGCGTAAAGAAAGGATATTCGATGATGCCCTCGCCCATACGCTTGGCTGTCATCACATTCACAGAGTTGTGCAGCATAG
The DNA here is from genome assembly GCA_045545975.1 of Akkermansia sp. Lineage (GTDB taxonomy): Bacteria > Verrucomicrobiota > Verrucomicrobiia > Verrucomicrobiales > Akkermansiaceae > Akkermansia. Next base: position 127,271 of record JAZQCA010000003.1, on the reverse strand, counting down.
CGTCACCGACTTCAGCCGTGCCGACAGTCATAATGACCTCAGCTCGCGGGTATTCATCTTGGAAAACGGGCAGTGTGCCGATATGGTCAAGGTGGGAATGTGTGATGAAGATAGCATCCGGATCTGCCGCTCCGATAAGGGAGAAGTTCGGCTTGGCTGCATTGCCGTCCTGCTTGGGGTGCATGCCGCAATCGAGTACGATACGCGAGCCCTCCATATCGAGCAGGTAACAGTTTGCTCCGATCTCGGGACCTGCCGTCAGGTTGGTGAGTGTAATCATGGCGTTGTCGTTACTCAGGCAGGCACTCTCCCTCTACAATTTGCTCCAGCGTCTGACGGCGGCGGATGATGTGCCACTTGTTGCCATCCACCAGTACCTCAGCCGCCAGCGGGCGGGAGTTATAAGTACTGGCCATGCTGAAGCCATATGCTCCGGCACTCATTTCAGCCAGCACTTCACCGGGCTTGACATCAGCTATTTCTCGGTTCTGTGCCTGGAAGTCACCACTTTCGCAGATGGGTCCCACGATGTCCGCTACGATGGTATCCCCCTCGTGTTGCTTTACAGGCCATATCTCATGATATCCCTCGTAAAGAGCGGGGCGGATGATGTCGTTCATGCCGGCATCGATCATCTTGAAGGTCTTGGCTTCGCCCTTTTTCTCATATAGGCAGGTCGTGAGCATGCAAGCGGCGTTGCCCACCAGTCTGCGACCGGGCTCCACCAGTATCTTCAGACCAAGCGGTTGAAGGAGTGGCACGAGAGCTCTTGCGTAACTTCTTAAGGTGATTTGCTCGGGATGTTCTTTCCACCATTCTTCCTTACCGGAGGCGAGACATCCATCGTAAACGATCCCGATACCTCCGCCAATGCTCCAGAACTCAATGTTGTAGAGCGTCTTGAATTTCTCAACAACAGGAGTTACCTTTCGGACGGCTTGCACGAAGGGCTCTGTATCAGTAAGCTGGGAGCCAATGTGCATCTGGAGACCGCGAATAGTGAGATTGGGCATTTCTGCTGCGATGGTGGCATAGAGCTCCTCAATCCGGGTGATATCCACTCCGAACTTGTTTTCAGTAGTCCCGGTGGTGATGTACTTGTGCGTGTGGGCATCCACATGGGGATTCACGCGCACGGCTACAGGAGCCTTCATTCCCATTTCACCGGCGATTCTGTTGATTTCTCGCAGTTCGTTTTCGCTTTCGCAGTTGAAGCAGTAAATGTTCAGGGAAAGGGCATAGCGGATCTCCGCCTCGGTTTTTCCAACTCCTGCATAGGTACAGAGCGTGGGATCTCCGCCGGCATTCACAACGCGCCAGAGCTCTCCCCCGGAGACGATGTCAAATCCCACACCTTGTTGGGCCAGGAGGTTGAGGATGGCTTTGCTCGAGCAGGCTTTCACAGCATAGGCAACATGGGCATCCAATGGAGCGAGTTCTCTCTTCAGCTCGGTCAGATCATCCAGAATGGTCTTGCGACTGTAGACGAAAGCAGGTGTGCCAACGGCAGAAGCAATGTCTGCGAGTTTGACATTCTCGCAGTAGAGATCACCGTTATTGTATGCGAATGAATGCATAATGTTTAATGGTAGGTGTTATTTTCTTAAATTGTTCTTCACGTCTTCCGATGATGGAGTAGCATTGTCATCGATGATTGTTGCGACCCAGTGCAGATCGCGAGAGTTCTCCAGGGCGAGCTTGATCATCACGGTGATGGGAACTGCCAGCAGCATGCCGCAGGGTCCCCACACCCAGCCCCAAAGCAGAACGGAAAGCAAGACAACTGAGGTGGCAATTCCGAATTCCCTGCCCAGGAAAAGGGGTTCAATGCCGTTGCCTATCATGAAGTTGATGAAGATGTAACCCAGCGCAACGATGAGTCCGTCACCAAGATCGCCAAGAACAAGCCCCAGAAGGATAGGTGGAATGGCTGCCACAATGGACCCGATGGTGGGAATGTAGTTGAGCAAGAAGGCAACAATCCCCCACAGGAAGGCAAAGGGAACCTGCATGGCATGGCACAACCACCAGGCCAGCAGACCGGTGCAGGCACTCGCTATGGTTTTGATGAAGAGATAGCGCTGTATGCTTTTCAGAGCATCCACAACCTTGTTTTTACCCTGCACGCTGTTGGGCAGAGCGCGGAAGTTGCGCATGAAGAGCGGAGCTTCACCCAGCAGAAAGGTCATGAGAACGAGTACTAATGTGGTGATGGATGTCATGGAGATCACCTGGCTACCAAGGCTCTGCGAGATGGAGAGGATAACCTTGGGGTTGATGTATTCCTGCGGATTGTGAATGAACTGCTGCGCTTCGGTTCCATACCCCCACTTGTCCAGAAAACTGATGATGGCTTGATATTTCACCTGAATCTGTGTCAGAAAATCACCTTCTACTGTATTTTTCATGTCGGCAGCCAGGTACTTGATGAGCGAGCCCGCCGCGTAGATGATTCCGGCATCTGCAACCACAGTGAAGAATACGGCCAGCCAGTGAGGGAAGCGTAGCCAGCGCCTGAGGATGTCCGTCATGGTGTAACTGATGACCGCAAGGAAAATGGCCATGACGATGGGAACCAGAAGATCTCTGGCCTCGCGAAGACCGAAAAGTACGACAATGGTGCAGGCAGCAGTCAGTAGGAAGCGAGCTCCTTCGCCCAAGCCCGACTGAGGTACTGAGTTCAAATTGTCCTGAGAAGGTGTTTGCATCGCGGCGGGATTTTACACTTTTTAGCGGTGTTATGCAAGAACCATTAGAGGCATCGGGAAAATTGTGTGGGAATCAGATGATTCCGGCAATGATTTCCGCAGTATTACCCATTTGGAGGAAATTGTTGAGACGCTCATTTTCCAGCAGGGTGACGTAACGACATTCTGAAACCAGGGTACGCAAGCCTTTGTCCCGGAATAGCTCCAGGAATCGCCCCGGGTGGGGAATGCCGCAATGGGCCAGTCGTTCATTGTAAAATCGGGTGAACTCTTCTTCCGGCAGAGAGCAGCCATAGGCTACCAGGCAGGCAAGATTAGCCTGAGCTGCACTTTCGAGCGGATCTATGTGAGCCAGCCAAGCTGTAGCCTCGGCCTTGCGGATGGTGTTCTTTGCGCGGGTGAACCAGGGCATGGCAGGATTCTCCTCTCCTTTGATGTGAGCCTGAGCCAGATCACAGTAATAGGATATTCGGGCGATATTCCCATAATAGGAGATTCCAACAGTTCCCACCCAGAGCATAAGCGCACACATGAGGACAGAGGTGATGATTCCACCGGGGCTGGCCCCTCCACGTCGCCAGGAGAAGAGATGAGAAAACCAGTTCATGCCGTGGAAGAACACCGCGAAGGTGAAGATCCCCAGTCCCCAGGCCGTTACCTGCACCATCCATGGTTGAGGTGTGTCTGTGATCTGTTCCAGCAGCGTGAACCCCTTGTTCTGAATGAATACCCAGACGGCAATGGCACCGATTATGGCAATGGACAGAAGTATGACTCGGATGACTCCTTTCAGGAGCGAGAGAATGACGATGAATAGAAGGATAACCGATAGTACGATAAGTATGGTGGTTTGAGCGTCGTAGTTCATTACGGTTGAGATATGGGAGGATGTTGAAGTGCGTGCAGGAGTTCGAGTTCTTTTCTGGCGTCATCATGGCGCCCGAGGTGGTGCAGAATCATTGCCTTGTTGTGGCGAGCCCGATGATAGGTCGGGTCGAGTTCCAGAGCTCGTTCTAAGGCAGACAGAGCATAACCATACTGCTGTACTTCGGCCAGGATGAGCCCCAGACGATAGAATGCCTCGGGGTTCTGTGGCGCGACCCGCGTAGCATGGAGCATCTGCTGCAGAGCATCCATGGAACGACCTTGCCGTGCCAGAAAGACGGCATAATCCATGTAGGCCACGCAGGAGTTGGGATCCAGCTTGGCGGCTCTCAGGTACTGGAACTCCGCCTGCTGCATATCTCCCCGGGCCTCAGCGAGAACGGCAAGTTGCATGGCGCCGGTGGGTTGATCCGACTGATGTTGGGCGATAGCTTCCATCTCCGCAACGACCTCAGAGCTATCGGGATTGGCTATCAGTCGATCGATGAGAGGCCAAGCTGCTGCACGGCGCACGAGCTTAACGGGATCCCGGGTCAGGTTGAGAGCCTCTTCTCCCAGAATTCCGACAGCAGCAGCGCGTACCATGGGATGTTTGTCCTTAGCTGCTGTCCGTGCTGCATTCAGGATGGGCTCAGTGGGTTCCATCCGACCGAGTAGTCCCAGAATGGTCGCGCGCCAAGCCGGCACATCTTCCTGAGCCAGAGCTCTCAACAAATCATCAGCTTTTCCCCGTCCCTCCATGGCATGATGAACGGCTCGTGTACGCGCTCTGTGGTAGGCTGATTGTTTTCCTGGCCAGAATTTTTTCTGAGCTTCCATCGCCCAGCCTATGTCCTTATCCCCATGGCAGGTCGCACAGACATTGGGAAGCCCCAGTTCGTGGCTGAGTACGGCATCCGGAGAATTGAAGGAATGATCGCGGCGAGGATCGCGTGCCATGTAAGGGCTCTCCGGCATGTGACAGTCAACACAACGAGCCCCTTTTTCGGTTGGAGGGCAGGGACTGTGGGTGATCGGGTCAATGATAGGACTGGCTGTGGTACCAACTATGGTGCCGGTTGCGTGGCAGCGCATACAGAGAGAATTGTCCTCCTGCGGAAGTTTGAGTGTGGCTGTGTGCGGATCGTGACAATCCAGACAACTCACTCCGGCGGCACCCATGCGGCTGAGGCGTAAACCTGTCTCGCAGTAATCTTCGTCTCTTTGCATGCCGTTGGCCCAGAAAATTCCGGGAATCAGGGGTAATTCGAGACGGAAATGATCATCAAAACTATCGCCAACAGTGAATTTATCATCGAATTCCTCTCGTCTGGCGTGGCATGTGGCACAGTTATCGTGGTTCTGTTTCGTGGTGAGTTTCCGGTGCTGTTTTGCAACCATACAACCATCCTCTGAAGGCTTGTCTGCTACTCGGTGGCATTGTATGCAGGTTACTCCGGGTTCCGTCCAACGGGAGGAGTATCGATCCGTTGCAGGATCGTAATTCTTACGAAAATGTGATGTGTGGCACCAAGCACACTGAGAGTTCCAGTTCATGCCTCGTCCGAGCCAGTGCCCCCAGTCGCCGGAGTTGCGCGTGGCGGTTCCCTCCCGGCAGAGCCGACTGTCGGCCTCAAACATATCGAACCATTCGTGGCGCTGCGTATCCCAAGCTGCACTAGGGGTATGCAGACCTCCATCGCGACCTTCCACCAGGTATTGCACCAGAGGGCGACGCCCGAGAACGGAATGTATGCGGAAACTGCGTCCGCTTTCTCCATCAGACATCAGCAGCTGACCCTCTTTTGAGGTGCTGAATGTCAGTTCGGAGCTGTGGGCGCTGAGCTGTTGTCCATGAAAAGGCTCGGAGTCAAGCGCCGGATCTGTCGTTCGGTATGCCCAGGCATGGTCACTGGCTGCCCATTCTTCGAATTGTCTGGTATGACAGGCTGCACATTGGAGGGAGACCGGGACTGAGGCTTGCCGCCAGTGAGCACTATTGCCTGTATACGGCACGACCTTCTGCTCCTCGTTACAGGCGCATAGCAGAAAGCACAGTACAGTCAGCGGTCTTTTCACGCACGTCATTTTATCACAGTCATGCCTTGTTTTCAAGCGTTAAAGCAGCTCCTCCGCGGCAGCAAGTTTCTTCGCTGAGGCGCGTCCCTTGATGGCGAGTGCCGGAGCAAAGAGAGACAGTCGGAATTCGGCAACCATGAAGGCATATAGCTGCCAGGAGGGGGAGTTGGCATGCTGTGCAAAAGTTGAATAGAAATCAGAGCGAATGGCCGAGGTGAGCTGCTCTATGCGCTCCAGTTCCCGAATAGGCGGTTGCTGAGATATTTTGAGTAATCGCTGTTGCAGTCCCCGAGCAAAGCGACTGATATCCGGCAAAGCCGAGGGGGCAACAGAGGAAAGGAAATAGGGGCGGGTCAGCCATTTCCATTCCTGCTGCAGATCTTCGGCTATCAGGGTTGCATATCGGTCACGTCCGGCAGTCAGGCAGTACTCTCGCAGCGGTTGTTCTGTTGCAGCCAGTTGTTCCCACAATTTGGCGATGGGACCGGCTAGTGTGTCGTACAACCCTTCACGCATGCGCAGACAGGCTGCCTCGAAATCAGCCGCCGTGCGAGGGAGTGGCGACAGGGTGGCATCCATAGCGGCGTAAATCGCATCCGCAACGTTGTTCTTGGGCTGTGTTCCCAGAGTACTCATGGCGAGTTTGGCCTCGACGGAACGAACGGGTAAGCGCTTTCGAATGCTGCTGATGAAGTCACTATGACGGATGAACGCCAGACGTCGGACTCCGAAACGATGTGCGTGATCAGCCTCTTGCTGTGTGGGGTATACAACAATGCGAACTCTCTCGCCGTCATCGCAAAGTGCCGGATATCCCGATCCTGTTCCGACTTCTACCATCTGAGGAAGATCACCGCAATCCCAGCGGGTCATGGCTGTGGCGGAGAATGTTCGGGAGGCTTTTTTGCGGAAGCGTTTTTGCTGCAACTGAAGCAATTTGTTGCGCAGGGCGGTCATGTCTGTCCCCATGGCGAGTTCCCGTCCATCGTCATCGCATATCCAGACTTTGGTAACAAGTTCTGCGGGGAGCCGGGAGAAATCGAACTGCTGAGCATTGCAGAATTTTCCTGTGCGCTTCATGACGAATTCGGCCAATGCCTGGCTCATTGCCCGATCCGGTTCCCGATCGTACCATTCTTCGGCAAAGTCATCTGCCGCAGCTGATATCGGCATGAGAAAGCTGCGTACATCTTTCGGCAAGGTGCGGAGCAGAATTTCAGACCGGTCTGCCAGATGAGCCTGCACTCCCCACTCCGGCAACCAGTCCGGAAAGTTCGCCAGCTGGTCAATGTGTACTCCGAGGGTCACGCCATCGTCAGCATCGCCCGGGCTGTGAGCATAGTAAACCGGGTATTCTCCACCGGCAACATGGAGCTCGTCCGGGTAGAGATCTGCCGGAGCATGATCCTCGCCTGGGTACACGCAGTCCTCATAGGGAACAAATAATGCCCGGGGTGATTGTTTTTCTGTTTTTTCCCGCCAGTTGCGAAGAGCCTTCGCCGAGGTGCATTCCCGGGGCAACACTCCGTCAAAAAAACGGTAAACACCCTCAGGACACCACACCAGGTCTCGTCGTCGCAGCTTCGCCTCGATCGTACGCACCTTTTCGCGCATGTCAATCAGATGTGACAGGAAAGGGGGCTCATCGCGCAGTTGCATGTCGAGTATGCCTTCGCGGATCATGATTTCTCTTGCAGCATCCCGATTGTAGCGTGCATAGGAAATCCGGCGCCCGTCGATGATGGTGAGCCCTCCGCAGGTCACGCGTTCTTTGGCATAGACAACTCCGGCATCTTTGTCCCATGCGGCATCGTAGGCATGGCAGGCACAGAGCTGGGGCGCGACTTGCTCAACCCATGCGGGATCTAGCAAAGCACAACGCCGCATGAACAGGCGACTGGTTTCCACCAGCTCAGCTCCGAAAATCCATTCTGCGCGTTTCTGTCGACGGAACATACCACTACCGGGGAAAATGGTGAAATCTCTACCTCCGGCTCCACGATAGACCTTCTCATCAGGACGCCACATACCAATCTGCAATGGTGCTCCGGAGAGAAGCGCTCTGTGGATCTGAGCGGGTGTTGCCTGTTGAGCTTCCGATGGTAGTTCCGGGATGCTCCAACGCAGCGTATCCTGAAGTGCAGTCCCGAGATCCTGCACCAGATTGTGCCATTCAACCATTCGCAGGAAGTTGAGATAGTTCGCAGAGCACCATTTTCGCAGCTGATTGCGCCTGAGGTTACGCTTGTCGCTGCAGGAAAGAGAGGCTCTCCAGAGGGTGAGCATGGACAGGAAATCACTGTCTGCGTTCTTCCATTGAGCGTGTGCCTGATCAGCCTGTGTGGCATAGTCCTGCGGGCGTTCCCGGGGATCCATGATGCTCAATCCGGCAACAATAACGAGCAACTCTGGCAGGCAATGTTCATGCTCAGCTTCCAGCAGCATGCGACCGAGGCGAGGATCGAGTGGTAATCGCGCCAGGCTTCGTCCAATATCCGTCAGCTTTTTGCTGCGATCCAGCGCTCCTATTTCTCGTAGGGTTTTGTAACCTTCGTTGATCAGCCGAGAACTGGGTGGATCCGGCAGCGGAAATTCACCCAGCGGCGGTAGCCGGAGGTCTGCCATTCGCAGAATAACGCCGGCAAGTGCGCTGCGCTTAATTTCCGGATCGGTGAAAGGCGCGCGGTTCTCGAAATCGGACTCGGCGTACAGTCGTATACATACACCCTCCGTCACGCGACCGCAACGGCCGGCTCTTTGTCGTGCGCTGGCCTGCGAGATGGGTTCCACCTGCAGCCGTTGGATCTGGCGACCGGGAAGGTAGCGCGAGATTCTGGCCTGTCCGCTGTCGATAACGTAGATGATGCCTGGGATAGTCAGTGAAGTTTCTGCTACATTTGTGGCAAGGACAATACGGCGTTTTCCCCTTTGAGGGTGAAAGATTCTCTGCTGTTCGGCAAGTCCCAGTCTGGCAAAGAGGGGCAGAATGTCGGTATGGGGAAGATCGAGATTGTTCAGCTCATCGGCACAATCGCGGATTTCTCGCTCTCCGGGCAGGAATACGAGGACATCCCCCTTTTCATCATACTCAGACAGCCAGTTGACTGCACGCGCGACATGTTGCGGCAATTCCTCATCGGGATCCCGCTGCGGCATGTAGTGCATGTCCACATGGTAGGTGCGACCTTCCACGTTGATGATGGGGGCTCCCCCGAAGAACTCCGAGAAAGATCCGGCATCCATTGTGGCGGAGGAGATGATGAGCTTGAGGTCTCGCCGCCTCTCCAGCAGCAATTTCATGTAGCCGAGCAGGAAATCAATGTTGAGGCTGCGCTCGTGGGCTTCATCCAGAATGATGGTGTGGTACTTGCGTAGATCTCTGTCATCCTGGGTCTCTGCCAGTAGTATGCCATCCGTCATGAGCTTGATCCGGGTGTCGCGCCCGGTTTTGTCATCAAAACGAACCTGGTAGCCCACATATTGTCCGGGTTCGCAACCTATTTCCTCGGCTATGCGACGGGCTACTGCTACCGCTGCCAGTCGGCGGGGCTGAGTACAGCCCAGCATGCCACGGCGCCTCCCGGCCACTTCGAGAGCGATTTTCGGCAGCTGAGTGGTTTTGCCGCTACCGGTCTCGCCAACTACGACTACAACCTGATGGTTGCGAAGCGCTGCTGCGATTTCCTCGCGACGTCGGGAAATGGGCAGATCCGGGTAACGGAATCGCGGATGGTGGGCGGGGGTTGCGTCGGGCATGGACAATTAGGGTTACCAATCCTGCATGGCTCCGTTGGCCAGACGTGATTTCTCTGCCAGAAATACGATTCTGTGACCGGTGACAGAATCTTCCAGGAGAGTCTTTCCGGGGGATGTTGGTTCTCCGCGCAGGTATGCGATGAAGTCCAGTACTACTTCGCGATCACCTCCTCCGTGGTGACGCCCTTCCTGTGCTTCCGTTACATCGACAACATGTTGCAGCCGCCCTTCCGGTGCTTCGGGGACAATAGAGGAAATCGTGAAGCGCCCGGTCTCGAAAGTACCATAGATCTCACCTCGGGTGCCGATGATGTGAATGCGCCGTTCAGATATGGAGGCTCCCCCCGTCATGGAAAATGTGCCGGTAGCACCATCCCGGTACTCAATGAGAAGAGATTGATGATCAACAATGTCGGTGTGGCAACGATAGGCACAGGCACCGTAGGGATTATCCTCTGTGCTGAGAGCAGCGATTTTTTCCTCGTCCGATTCAGGGCGTTTCATGTTGCTGTCGTGCCATACATTGTCAGCCCAGCGCTGCGGGCGCTCAACATAGAGACGCCGTGCAGAATAGGGGCAATCTCTCTCTACAGGGCAATCCGTCAGACAACGGGTGCCGGCTCCTTCAGGCGCGTTCTCAGGCACAAACTGGAACATGTTACCCACGCTTGATATACGGCGTGGTGTGTTCGGTTCCATGAGCCAGGCCATCAGATCGAGATCGTGGCTGCACTTGGTCAACAGCATACCGGAGCCACATATTTCTGCCGAGGCGTACTTGCCGCGCACGAAAGAAACGCTCTCATGGAAATAGTTGATCTGAGCAGACATGCGGATGTTGATGACCTTGCCGATTTCCCCGCTTTCCATGGCTTTTTTGAGCCGTTGATAGAAGGGGGCATAGCGCAGCACATGACATACCATGACCGTTCTCCCTGTCTCACGCGCGCAGGTGAGTAGCTCTTCGGCCTCTTCCTCATTGATGGCAAAGGGTTTTTCTAGCAACATGTCGTAACCATGCCGCAACAACGGCAGGCTCGTGCTGACATGCAGCTTGTCCATGGTACCATTGATGACTGCGTCTGCAAATTGTGGCACTGCAACCAGTTCCTCTACAGATGCAAAGCAGTTGGCCTTATCCAGTCCGAAGGTCATGCGGGCATATTCACGACGGCGCTCATCCACATCAACCACGCCTACGATTTCGAGCAATTCGGGATTCGTCAGCGCAATTTTCGCGTAGATCATGGAGCGTACACCCATGCCGACAACGATTACTCGAAGCGGTTGCTTCTCAGTCGGACATATCTGCTCGGTGGTCATATATGAAAATTGTGATTATTTGCCCCAGCGCTGTGTGATGCCGCTGTAGGAATCTATGCGTCTGTCGCGGAAGAAGGGCCAGATCCTGCGGTGGTCCTCCAGTGCCGCTAGGTCGAGATCGGCATAAAGTATTGTATCTTCCTTGATGGGGGCTTTGGCGACAATCTGTCCGCAGTAGTCGCTCACGAAGCTCTGTCCCCAGAATGTTGTATTTCCCTCCGTTCCGCAGCGATTGACTGCGCAGATGTAGCAACCATTGGCTACACCATGTCCTCGTTGCACTGTCTCCCATGCACAGTGCTGGGCGGTGTAGAGTTCCTCCTCTCCGGGAATCCAGCCGATTGCGGTGGGGTAGAATATGATTTCCGCACCTTGCATGGCTGTCAGGCGAGCTGCTTCCGGGTACCATTGATCCCAGCAGATCAGGACGCCGATCCGGCCGAAGCGGGTTTCGAAGCACTTGTAACCGAGATCTCCCGGTGTGAAGTAAAATTTCTCCTCAAATCCGGGATCTTGGGGTATGTGCATTTTGCGGTAAAGACCAAGGAACTTCCCATCTGCATCGATGACCCAGGCGGTGTTGTGGTAAAGACCGGTAGCGCGTTTTTCGAACCCGGCTGCCACAATGACAATACCGAGTTCACGAGCAAGGTCACACAGCTCATCCGTCCAAGGACCGGGCAGGGGATCTGCGGCATCGAACAGGCTGCAGTCCTGAGTGCGACAGAAGTAGAGTGTTGTGCACATCTCCTGCGTACACACAATCTGAGCACCATTTTCGGCAGCCCGGCGTATGGCTGCCATCTGGCGGAGTTTGTTTTCGGCTGGATCGGCTACAGCCTCCTGCTGGATGAGTGCGATTCTGGGCATGCCCGACTATACCATGTTTTACTTGTTTATGCAAGACATGCGCTCAAAAACAGACACAATTCAGCCCCGTTGAGCGCATGAAGTCTGTGCGGTGCGTTGTGAGAGGATTTACTGCTGACGTTCAGCCTCGTGGCGGAGGTGTTCTTCTGCTGTGCGGAGCATTTCCTGTGGAGTTTTGCCGGACTTGCGAGCCTGTTCCATCACGCGGCGAAGCCCGGTTTCATCTGCCAGCATGAGGCTCAGCCTAGCTTGAGCCTCAGGGGTGAAATAACGGGAAGCCTCAGGATATTTCCTGTTCAGCGCAGTGATTTCACGATCAAATCGTTTGCGTATATTGATCACAGCACGGGCAGAGGTTGGGTTTTCCTTGCGGAAGATGGCGATCATTCGATGATTAATCTTGTTCGCCTCCATCACATAGGTGAGGTAATCACCTCTCAGGCTGTCCGTGGGTGTACGCTCGATGACCTGTTCCATGATATCAAATTGCTGCTGAGGAGTGGGCGTGGTCTGTATGTATTGGCTCTGGATGGAGAGTGTGTTTGCCATCATGAGTATGAGGTACTTCCTCACTCCGGGATCAACATCGTTCCATGTGAATGATAAGGAGGGTGGGGATATGGTAGCTCTGTCAGCGGGAGCCGCGGTAAGGGTAAAGCTCGTTCCGACGATTAACAGCAAGAGGGAAAGAAGACGTCTCATTTTCGGTTAATACTGAGTATGTGGTTGTACAGTTTGTGGTAGGTGGCGGCGGTATCCGTCATCTTGTAGGGATAGGGGATTTCGGTGATGGGGGTGGGAGTGAAGCTGTGCCACTGAAGCAACGTGTCGATGATGGCCTGCGTGTTGCCGGGGGTAACTCGTCCTTCGGGCTGGAATGCCTCCAGCAGTTCTCCAATCACTCCCACGTCATAACCTACAACCGGCTTGCCCAGTGCAAGAGCCTCGAGTATAGCTCTGTCATAGGTAGCAGGCTGACGATGGAGTGACAAGATGACATCGCAGACACATAGTACATCCCGAAGATCCGGTCTTGCTCCCAGCCATGTGATGTGATCAGCCAGCTGAGTACTGCTAAACAGATCCTGCAACTCTTCGACATAGGTTGTAAGAGCCCGGCGTACATCTCCCTCGATAAATACATGTGTACTGACTCCTGAACGGATGAGCCCGGTGAGGATGTGTACAATATCCTCCAGCCCGTGTAGGGGGCTGATTGCACCGGGTATACAGATTTTCAACGTATGAGCGGGCAGGGGGTGTTGCCCTCTCCATTGATTGAGCCATCCGTCTGTGGGGTAGTACGAGGGGTGGCACATGTCTTCATCTACGCCATAGGGAATAACCCAGGGGCTGCAGCGGAATGGTGTGCTGTCTGATTGCAGTACTGCTCCGAGGTGACGGGAGATGACTGTATGAAAATCACAGTATTTCCAAGCTCGGGCCTGTGCTGCCGGGGGCAGATATCCCGTAAGAGCTCCCACTATGCAAGGACGCTTGGTACTGCCGATTTTCCGACATGCCCTGCTTGCTATCCACGCGGCATCTGCCGAGTAGACTTGAATGATATCCGGCTCATGCTGGCGAATGATTTTTCGTATGCGGCGGATTTCGCTCCATATTGTCAGGATGTTCGGACGATGGCAGACAATATGCAACACGCCGGAGGAATGGAGCCGACTGATGATCTCACCACCGCGAGAGATAACGATGTTCCCACATTCCTCAGCCTGCAAGGTTCGCGACAGATCTGCGGCCAGAGCAGCAGGTCCGCCCGGGTGCATATGCGGGCTGTAGTGAACGACAATCATGAGTCGTACTGACAAACGGAGTTGTAGAGCTTCAGATGGGAGTTGATCATATCCTCGCGGCGATAGGGGGATGGCACCGGCAGACGGGGAACGGGAGATTTCTCGTACCAGCGCGCAAGCAAATCCACCATGGCTGAAACATCGCGGGTGGGAACGCGACCTTCAGGTAGGAACACATTGAGTTGCTCCCCGACTCCGCCATGCTCGTACCCGGCAACAGGACGTCCCAAGGCAAGTGCCTCCAGCGTGGTCTTGCCGAAGGATTCCGGCTGCAAGGTGAGGGAGAGGGTGACATCACAAGAGCAGAGCACATCACGGAGATCTCGGCGGTGACCTGTCCAGGTGACATTCGCGGTCTGATCTGCCCGTGCAAGAGTTTCCTCAATTTCCCGGCGGATGGCTTCTTTTCCCTTCTTTGTTTCACCAACGATGACGGCATGCGCCGGAATTCCCCGGTTACGAAGCCCTGAAAGAATGGGAGCTAAGTGAGCTGCTCCTTTAATTTTGGTGATTCGTCCGGGCAGGCAGAGGGTAAACTTGCCTTCCAGTTCCGGATAGTCTGACTTCCATTTCCGGATCCAATCCTCTGAGGGGGTGTACTCAGGATAGTTTATCTGCGTATCTACGGAATTGGGTATGACGTATATATTCTTTGGTTCCACTTTTCCCGGATATTGCTGTAGAATGTGTTCCTTCATGCACTCGGAAACAGCAATCACCCGATCTCCCTTTGCCATGATGGCCGAGTAAAAATTGACGGAATGGAATCCATGGAAGGTGGTGATGACATGCGGACGTATGGCCGCAGGAAGGCGTCTGGCTGCCAGATATCCCACCCAAGCCGGGACGCGTGAATGCAGGTGAAGAATGTCCGGTCGCTCTTCTTTGAGCAAACGAACCATCTTGCCCACCTGCATGAATGTCTTAAGACTCTTTTTGCCGATAGGACGGGTCAGGTGCCGTGCCCCTGTTGCCTCTATCATGGCAACCATGGGACCTCCGGCAGAAACAACGACACAATCCACTCCCTTCTCTGTAAGTCCTTGACAGAGTTCCAAAACAACTTGTTCAACACCGCCGGATGACAGCGAAGGCAGCAGATGCATGATCTTCATGGCAGTAACTGAGGGAAGGTCGTGAGAATATAGTCGGCGGCACGTCCCGCCTCGTCCAGCACTTTCCGTGGCTGAGGGATTGTGAGAGTTTTTGCCCACTCGGTGAAGGTTGTGGCACCGCCATCGGAAATGAGCATGTTAAGACCACGCAGCACACGCGAGAGCTTAGCCTTGTGCGGATCGCCCTTGCGGAGCATTTCAATGATACCTACGGGCGCACCACTGGAGAGCGCCTCATATACCATGGAAACACTATCCTGAGTCACCCACACTTCGTGAGCACAGGCCAAGTGCTCGGCAACCCAGTTGGGACCTGTCTGATCAACTGGCTCCACGCGAATGCTCGGGCAAGCTGCCGCAACGTCCTGTACGAAGTCCTGGGGGGTTCGGCGTGAGGTTGTGAGCACGATAGGGCGAGTGCTCTTACGGGCAATAGTGGTCAGCTGGTTGAGCACATGTTCGGCTTCCCACTTGAACTCCTTGCTCGGACCACCGATAAGGACGAGAGTCTCTTTCTTGGGAACATCCGGTTGCGGTTTTATGCAATTTATAGCGCCGTTGGTCAGGAATGTACTGGGAGATGGCACCCCTCCCTCCGGAACATCGTGCCGGGGCATGATGCACAGATCAAACATCCGAGTGGGTAGGCTGGGGCGCATGCAGACCATGCACAGACAGCGCATGGAGCGTGCCAGACTTAGTGCTGCCAAGTGGGTGCTGTGACCGGCACAGAGAATGAGATTGGGACGGGGTAAGTCCAGATCTTTTCCCTTGTAGAAGAGCTTGCCGAGCCAAGTCTTGCCATTGATGGGAATCTCATGGCAGGAGTGCTGAACTTTCGGACGTGTAGAACGGGCGCGCTCCAGCAGGGCTTCGGCCAGCCCTCGAGTCTGAGAAAGATGGCCTTTTTTGCCATCGCTGACGATGTAGATAACCATGGAGAGAGGATGAGGGGGGTGAGTTGTGATCAGTTGATGGGCAGGGTGACGGAGCCGGTGACGACGGCTCCCAGAAGGGGGCTGTTGAGCGTGCCGCAGAGGAGACTTTCTGCCGTTACCGAATGGTCATCCCGAGGATCGAAGAACATGAGTGGGGCGATGATCGGGGTATCCTCCTCGTAGTCATAGGGATGAGCAATGAGCGCCGGGGCAGTGCTGCATGCTCTTACAACATCGCTCCAGCTGAGCTTGCCGGGTTTGATGAGATGGGTGTAAATAGCCGGCAGGAAGGAATCCAGCGCAACCATGCCCTGCGGTGCGCTTACGAAGTCCTGTTTCTTGGCGAAAGGCATGCAGGGGGTATGGTCGGAGACGATACAGTCGATGGTTCCATCCCTCACGCCCTCCAGAAGAGCCTCGCAGTCTGATTGCTCTCTGAGCGGGGGTATGGTTTTGAAGGTGGTGTCGTAATCACCGATATTCTCGTGGGTGTAGAGAAGGTGGTGCAGAGCGACCTCTGCCGTTAGTCTGCACTTGCCGGATTGCTTGGTGCGGCGAATGATGTTGACCCCCTCGGCCGTGCTGACAGTCTGGATGTGAAGCCTTGCTCCGGTTTCTGTCGCAAGGCGGATAAGGGTTTCGATTCCGATTTCCTCGGCGCAGGCCGGAGAGCCGTGCAGTCCGAGTTTGTAAGATGTGGTACCGGGATGTACCTGAGTTTTCTCTGTCAGGCAGGGTACGTCACCGCGTATGGCCAGGGTGAGACCCATCTCGGCCACATACTGCATGGCTCGGTAGAGCATGAGAAGGCTTGCCGGCATGCGGCCTCCATCGCTGAGGATGTTCACGCCGCGGGCTGCCAGAGTATTGTAGGGAGCCTGCTGCCGCCCTTCCATTCCTTCAGTTATACAGCCTGCCGGCAGCATGGTGGCAAAGGAACGTTGGCTGACGGCATCGTGAAAGCTGTCCAAGGTGGCGGCGTTGTCGAAGACGAAGCCGGGGGATGGCATGACGAGCATGCCCCACACGCCGCCTTGATTGGCAGCCTGTCCGGCACGATAGATGCTCTCGCGCTTGCTGCGCCCCTCCAGGTTGATGGTTGCGTGCAGATCGAAGAGCGCCGGAAGGAAAAGTTTGCCCTCGGCATCGATCACTCGGGCTCCTGTCGGGATATTCATTTCTCCGGCCGGGGTGATGGTAGTTACCCCCTGAAGCGGGATGTCGTTGAGGGTGAGGGTGGCGAGATCATCGCCATTCTGCCCCATACGCAGATCGAGTTTCTCCCCGGTGAGGGCCCAAGTCGCATTCTTAATGTAGGTATTAGTCATTGCTCAGCGTCTGAGGGGTGAGATGATAGAGTATGCTCATGCGAGCGGCGATACCATTTTCCACTTGGTTGTTGATCAGGCAGTTTCTGTACTCCATGGCGCCATCGCATATTTCAACGCCACGATTGACCGGTCCCGGGTGCATGATACTGAGGTCAAGGTCGTCAATCCGGCGCAAGCGTTCTTCTGTCACGCCAAAGGCTTGGTGGTAATCTGCCGCCGGGAAGAAGGGGGTATCGATGCGCTCATTCTGCACACGCAGTAGGTAGATGACATCGGGTTTCCAGTCAAAAATCTGGTTCCAGTCGGTGAACCGGGGAAGTCCTGTGTGATGGGTAGATGGAACGAGCGGTCCCGGTCCCATATAGGCGACTTCGGCACCGAGCCGCCGCAAGATCGTACTGGTGGAGCGAGCTACGCGACTGTGGAGAATATCTCCGATGATCACCACGCGGCGTCCTGCTACTTCGCCGTATTTTTCCTTGATGGTGAATGCATCCAAGAACGCTTGGCTGGGGTGCGCGTGTGCTCCGTCACCGGCATTGATTACTGAAGCTTTGCAATGTCGTGCGATCACGGCCGGTATGCCGCTGTTCTTGTGACGGACGATGATATAGTCCATCTTCATGCTCATGAGCGTGTCGATGGTATCATGCACACTTTCTCCCTTGACAACGGAAGAGGTGGAGACCGTGAAGGTGGTCACATCCGCTGACAGTCTGTGAGCGGCTACTTCGAAGGATGAGCGCGTGCGTGTGCTTGGTTCGTAGAAAAGTGTAAGAACGGATTTTCCCTTGAGCGCCGGAACCTTCTTCACGCTCTTGGTGAAGATGTCCTTCATGGCTGAGGTGCTGTCCAGAATAGTCCGGATATCCTCGTCGCTCAGGGAACTGATGGTGATTAGATCTTTCCGCGGGTTCATGACGTGACGAAAAAGTGATTGCAATCAGAATGTTATATCTTCCGCTCCATCGATTTCATGCAGTCGCACCCGTACTGATTGCTCGGGCGTGACCGTGAGATTGAAGGCCGCATAATCAGGCTGGATAGGCAACTGGCGCCCTCCACGATCAACCAGACAGTGAAATTCCACTTTGGCAGGACGTCCGTACTCCCAGAGTACCTCTAAGGCAGCGCGGGCTGTTCTCCCCGTACTCAGCACGTCGTCCGTCAGAACCAGATAGAGGTCATCGGTCGAGAATGGAAGATGCGAGGAACGCAGGGCCGGTCGTGAGCCGCGAAGGTCCAGATCATCGCGGTAAAGGGTGATGTCTATAGCACCATACAGGGCCTGACAACCAGCCTTTTCCAGTCGGTTGACCAAGCGGCGGGCTAGAACATCACCATGACTCACTATGCCGACCACGGCTAAAGGAGCTCCGCTCTGAACGACCGGAGTCAGCAGCAAATGCTCAGCCCAGGCATCCAATGCCCTCTCAATTTCTTCTTTGCTGATAGTGGGCATGGTGATGATATGGGGTTAACTAGCGAGGTTGATGATTCTGTGAGCCGCCATCGCTGCGTTGATCGGCGTTTTTTTGTGCAGACCAACAGTCGTGGCAGGTACTCCACCGGGAAGCTGAGAAATGGCCAACAGGGCATCCACGCCATTGAGAGGACCACAGGGAACAGGGACACCGATGACGGGGAGCTGTGTGTTCATGACGACCACACCCGGAAGAGCGGCAGAAAGTCCTGCCACGCACAGCAGAACTGCCTTGGTTTCATCAGCCTCGAGCTTTTGGAGGTACTCAATGAGAGCAGGCAGGTCACGATGAGCAGAGTAGATGACTTCCTCGTGCTCAACATTATTCTCCGCAAAATAGGCGCGAGCCGGTTCCATGAAGGGAAGGTCGCTCTTGCTGCCGTAGATGGTGATAACTTTCATGCTGCCCCATATTGTAGCATTTCAATCCCTCGTAGGCAAGCAAATTTCATGTATGTGAGGGTGATTTGAGCCGGACTTTTCTGTAGGCCAGTACCTGTCCATCCTTCATATCGACACAGTAGGGGGTGGCGTGCCGGAACCAAGCCCCGGTGTTGAGAATATGACGACGATGTTTCCAGTTGCCGAATCGGTGGAAATGCCCGAGAATCATCACTTCGCATTCGGGGAAATAGGTGCGGGCAAATTGTTCGGCCCGGTGGCGACATGTAAGCCAGCTCAGGACGATGCTGATGGGTCGTTGAGGAGGCCAGAAGCAATGCAGAAATCCACGCAGGTATTTGTTGTGGATGCCTTCTCTTCTCAGGATGGGTGCAGTGAGCTGGCATATTTCTCGTGAAAGCTCCAGGCGGGCGGTCAGAATGTGATCTTGCTCGCGGTAGCGCTCGATGAGATTACGGCATATCTTTTTATTTCTCAGATATTCCCAGCTCCAGGGGGCTACTTCTCGATAAAGGGCATGTCCATGCATGGCGACCACTCGTCCCTGCCAGAAACGGATGAGCAGGGGAGCTACATCAGGATCATGATTCCCGGAGATTTCTATCAGCCTCACCCCGCGTCGGTTGCACTCGGTGCGTAGCTCTTCGCGAAGAGCTTTTCCGCGTTGTTGCCAAGCACAATTACGGGTTTCTGCCAGATCTCCCACCACCACGAGCATTCCCACACCATCTTTCAGCAGATGTTCTGCCAAAATTGATGGTTCCGGTGCTTCGCAGCGCTCATGTCCGTAATGCAGATCGGAAATGAAACGCACGAGCACACCTGCGGGCGGATCGATACTCTCGATGGTAGGCATAATCAGTTTCGAGGGCTGCGTTGTCGCACGGCTTCATACAGGCATACGCCTGTCGCTACGGAGACATTGAGACATGGTACGCTGCCATGCATGGGGATGCGGATGAGAAAATCACAATTCTCTTCTGTCAGTCGGCGCATTCCATCTCCCTCAGCTCCCATGACCAAGGCTATCCCACCCTTGAGATCCATGTCGTAGAGATCTCGGTCTCCGTGATCGGATGTGCCGACAAACCAGATCCCTGCTTCTTTCATGGTCTTCATAGTTCGAGCCAGGTTTGTCACTTGCACGAAGGGTACCTTTTCCGCTGCACCCACGGAGACCCTCAGAACGGTCTCTGTTATTCCCACCGATTTGTCTTTTGGGGCAACGACTGCTGCTACCCCCGCACCATCCGCTGTGCGCAGAATGGCTCCGAGATTGTGAGGATCCTGCACACAGTCGAGGATGAGGTAAAGTCCTTGTGGTTGCTCTGAAAGGATGTCCAGCAGATGTCCTTCATCGAGAGATTTCACCACACAGCGAGCCGGGGCTTTTTCCGGGCGAAGATGTCCCTTTGAATCTGTGCGTGCCGTGTGTTTGTTAGCGCGAGCGGTGTGATCGTTGAACTTCTTGGTCATGAAAAGGAGGTGTTGTCAGAGTGGTTGCAGCTCTACTCTTCCGCAGTGTCGGAGGATGTACGGAGTTCCCCCGTGCATGCCGGGGTACATATCATCATAAATGATGGTATTGTTGCGGAAAATGAGCTCGTCTGCTGAGATTGCATAGATCAGGGGAACCCGGTGAGTGCGGAACGTATTGCCTTCGATGAGGATGTTCCGGTGGTAACGTTCTGTCTGCTTCTGAGGCTCTTGTACCATGGGGTATATGGAAATCACGGCCTCTGTGAACTGATAGCGGGCTGTCAGATTATGATCAAATAGATTGTTGACGATTTTAACGTCCAGGCAGCGACCGCTTTCGAACCATCCCTGGGCATCTCCTGCCAGAAGGATGGCTGATCCGTGCGAGGCGATGAACTTGCAGTCCTTGACAAGTACCGGCGCCGGGGTTGTGAACAGAGAGCCACGCGCACGATTGTAGCGGACTGTGCAACCAATGAAGTTGACGGCCGGATACCAATCCGCGTTTTCGATGGCATCCCCCTCTTTTACCTCTGCCGGCAAAGGTTCCGAAAGCGTAATGCGGAGTTCTCTTTCATTCAGTTTTGAGACATTCTTCACCACACCCAGGGTGGGGTGATTCTGTAATATCGGAGCGTTGATGAACTGGACTTTTTCGCCCGGCTGGAATGTTTCGAACCCGATAGCCTGCGGGTGCATGTAACGGGCAACAATTTCCCGATCGTTCTCAACCCGTACAATACGGAGGCAGGTGGAGTGTACGTTAATGGCATCATCCATCATTCCTTCGTACAGGGCATTACGCACCTCTATCGTACCGGCGCAGTTGGAGAAGTGTGTGGCATCTGCCGACACTGTATACACTCTTCCCGGTGCGCAAATGCAGCCACCTCCGTTGATGTTGATATCTCGGCATCGCTGAGCCACGAGTGCCATTCCCTGACTATCCCGGAATACAACCTCGTTCAGAACTGTGCGATCGGCTCGGTAGAGCACCATGGCCGGGTGAGGTCGCCCGTAATGTCTCTGCACCAGGATGTCGCCAACCTGCAGACCGGCAGCAGAGGCATCCTGATGGAAACGAACCTTATCGGGCGCGATCTGTTCGCAGGAGTGGGTCCAGACAATATCTCCGTTATTTCCGGTGGGAACCATCTGACCATTTTCGCGGAATGCCAAGACCACACCGGCTTTTCGGGCTGTGCCATCACCCATGAGGTAGTATATGCCATCCTTCACCATCCATCGGAATTGGGGCGCGTATTGGAGTGTGGTGCAGCCATCGCTTATATCAACAATTTTACCTTCATTATAGTAGGGGTGATCATGCTGTATGGTAATATCATTGATCTGAACATCCTCGCTATCCATGACGAGGATAGGCTGCATGGCACCATGGAAGATGAATGTTGATCCGTTGCCATTGATTGTCAGTTTTTTTTGACCAACGATCGGAATTCCTACCGATTGAAAATCCTGCTGATCATGGTTGGATACATAGTAACTCAGCGGTAGTGCTCCGGCGGGGTAGAAGTGGTACTCTCCCTTGGGTATATCGATGGTATTGGTCGCTCCTCCAAGGGACTGAGCAGCGGCGGATCGGAGAATCGCTCTGAGCGCGGGACCGGAATCTCCCTGTGAATTTGGGATAAGATTTCCGGCAAAGTGCCAAGCGTTTTGCTCATTCCACACATGTTGAATTCCTCCCTCCGGGTATTTGACATCTGCCGGGTGCCAAGTTACGGCTTGCCAGTTCTGATCAGACGAGCCAATGCTCATCAGGTAAAGTTTGCGGCTGTATGGCGTAATGTCAAAAGGATCCCCGGCTTTTCCACCCCACAAGATGACGCTGCCGTCCGATATGCAGTAGACTCCATCCTTTTCTTCTGGTGCCTGCCCCTTGACAGATTTTCCGGGGATGACATCCAGCACCAACATGTGACGACCCGATGTCAGTTCTGAGAGGTCGGCAGGAATCAACTCTGTTGCAGGGGTTGCCACAGCTTCGGAAGTAATGAAGGAGACTGCCAGAAAGGAGAGCAATACCGAGAATTTAAACATGGGATTATTGAACAGAGTGAATTAGTTTGACTAGTGCTGCGGGAAGATTGCTGGATCCGTAGAATTCGGCTGCTGCAATCCGATCCGCCTGAATTTGGATCCGTTCGTTGAGTTTATTGATGATGGGCAGGTAGCGCTTTTCGTATACACTCTGCGTTTCTTCATCCAAGGGGGGCAAAGCAGCAAATCCCTGTCCCCAGGTTTGCAGTTCTCGCGACATCCGCATGATGACCGGAACAGCACTCTCTGCAGAATCTCTGTCTTGAATGTTGGACATGGTGTCGAGCAGCAGACCCAGCAGGACAATCCCGGCTCGTATGCGTGCTTCTCCGGCGGGAAGCTCCGGCTCGGCAGAAATTGCGGAGGCTACCGAGTCTTGTGAAGTGATGGGACTGTCTGCCGCGATCGGGCTTAGCTCCTGAGCTGTTGCAAGAAAGGGAAGGAAGAATAGTACTGCGCTTATTTGTTGAGCATCATGCATAAGGCGTGGAATTGCTTGAAGAAGGAAAGGGAGTCGTAACAGCGCGCTGTCTGGAGCCGGAAGATCTCCTCGTAGACCTTTCCCCAGTTCCGTCGCATGGGTGTTTCGTACTTACGGAGAAGCTCAGTCCTGACATCCGTTGGCAGTTCTGAGATGGCGCGGAGTTCCGTACGGAGATCGTAAATTTTCGGAAGAAGGGCATTGAGTGCCTCTGTTGCCTGATCTGCACTTTCCTTATCCGTTACACTTGCAAGAACGGGATGGAGCTCTTCAGGGAGTGCTGTGAATCTGGCAAAGGTCTGATCAATGTGTTCCGGGATTGCGGCCTGCACCAACATGGGGGTGAGGCAGAGTGCTGTTATAATGGGGGCGATTCTCATATTTTCTCGGGCGCGGTATACAGCGCAACCGGGCAGGATTCCCGCCCGGTTGCTCAGAGAAAATGACTCAGGATTGGGCTCCGGGCTGGGCGCCCTCTTCTGGCTTTGCCTCTCCGGGCTTATTCTCCTCGATCTCAACTTCCGTTGACTGAGTATCCACCTCTTTTTCCTTGCCAATGCTTTCGAGCATGGCATCGATTTGAGCCTCGGCAGAGGCAGTGGCGCGTTCCAGACGTCCAATAGTGCTCTCAAGCTCGGATTGCAACCTACGACGATCGCGGGCGCGCTTGCGGATTTCGTTGATCATATCTTGGCGCTGAGCTTTGAGGGGCTCCTTGTATTCGTTGGGGAGAAGATTGGTGTTCAGAGCAATGATCTTACGGAAGGTCTCGTCCTTGTTCAGGAGCTCCTCGGCACCTTCGAGATCACCACGGAGCATGAAATCGCGAGCTCTGTCCATGAGTTCCCAGAACTGAGCCAGAAGTTCGGGTACCGTGCCGATGGCTTCGTTCTGCAGCCCCTTTTCATTGCGGCGCAGGTTGTCGCGCACTTTGTTGGTAGCAGCCTTGAGCATGCGGATGTTATTATCATCCGGGTCAAACCAGACTTTTGCAATTTCCAACCCCTTGGCTTTTAGACGAGCACTGAGTTTCTCAAAGTCGGCTTCATCGCGCTCATCCATATCGTTTTTCTTTGCCGAGGTGAGCTTGCTGCGCTTGCTTTCTTCCTTCTTCAGAAGGTTGCCCCAGCGTTTCTCGAGGTTACGCAGGGTATTCATGTACCACTTGTGAGCTTCTTTATATTCGGGAATACCTTGGTAGCGCTCGCGAAGAATCTCAAATTTGTCCAGACCGGCAACCTTGCGCTTGTTCTTGTATTCCTTCACATCAATGAGCATGGCCTTGTAGGCTGCCTGTCCGTCACGGGTGTATTTGTCTCGATCATCCACGCTGACATGCGTGAAGGTGTAGTCTGCTCCCTTTACGGTGTTGTAGCGGGACTGGAGATCTGCCACCTTGAGCGCCAGTTTGTCGAGCTCAGCCAGTTTGTTCTCCACCATCTTCTTGCGGGATTCGCAGAGTCTGAGCAGGGAGCGGGATGGATTGGTCAGGGTGGCCAGTTCCGCATCTATGCGGGCAAGCTTCTCTCGCAGTCTGAGGGTGACATCCTTTACCTTGTCTGCATCCGGCTCCGGGGCGGTATTCGGAGTGGGCTCGCCCTCTGTAGGCTGGGCTTCTCCTTCTGCTGGCTGTGTCGCAGCAGCATCAGCAGCAGCGCCTTCAGCCGGCGATGCCGCACCATCAGCGGCAGCTGCATCCTCAGGAGCTGGCGTCGGAGTTTCGGTCCCTTCGGCGGGATCCGGGGCTCCTGCAGGTGTCGGCGTAGAGTCGGCGGTCTTCTCCGGCACCTCTTTCATGATGAGAATTCTCGATGTCTTGACCTCCAGTGTTACATATTTGCCGCTTTTATCCGTGCCGGAGAATTTTGTCGTATCGGAGCTGTTGTACATGACTTTGCATTGCGTGTAGCGAGTGGCATCCGTCATGGTGATGTCATACACAGTAGCCGCATGCAGGAGAGAAGCCCCGCAGAGTATGAGTGAGAAAAGGAAGGATGAAGGTCTCATGTTCGGAATCTGTTATGGTTAAAATCTGATGCTGTTTGGATACTATCACATATCTTGTGATGATGCAAACAACAAATGCGACTTATGGCAAAAATCACGATTAAGGAAGCTCCAAAAACTCGACAAAGCTATTTATTTCCATCCTACGGCTCATTGGCTTCTCTTCAAATTTGTAGTTTTAGGGAAGAAGAGGCGAGGGTTTCTACGATTTGCCATTTGTCGATTTTTTCGGGGTCCCTGATTTATGATCGAGTAGACTGCACGCATGAGCCTTTGCCGTCTCATCCCCGGTACCCAGCATGCGCATGAGTTCTTCTACTCTGTCATCGCCGCTGACTTCGGTCAGTCGGGAGACCGTTCTCTCTCCGCTGGTGGTTTTGGATATGAGGTAGTGGTGGTCAGCCAGAGCTGCGACTTGTGGGAAATGAGTGATGGATATAACTTGGTGGCTGTTACCGAGTTCACTCATTTTCATGCCGACCGCTCGAGCAATTTCTCCTCCTACGTTGGCATCGATTTCATCGAAGACGAGCAGCGGGGTGTCATCGCGCGTAGCCAGTGCGCTCTTAAGCGCGAGCATCACTCGTGCCAGTTCGCCGCTGGAGGCGATTAATCTCAGTTCCTTGAGGGGTTCTCCCGGGTTCGGCCCAAAGAGAAAATCGGTCGTCTCGGCTCCATTCGGACCGGGTTCTGCAACAGACCTTAGAGATACTTCAAAGAGCGATTGACGGAATCCGAGCTGGCGAGCATGGTGCAGGAAAAGCTCGCAGAGTTCGGGCGCAGCCTGCCGACGGCTATTGCTCAGGGCATCTGCTGCTGTCAGCAGCTCAGTATGTCGTTCTCGCTCAATTTCAGCGAGACGCTGGAGATTTTCCTCTCTGTTGTCAATGGCAAGCAATCGGTTTCTGCATTCTTCCAGGTGGCTTAAAATATCACTATATTCTGCTCCGTATTTACGTTTGAGGGTATCAAGCAAACTGATTCTTTCCTCCAGTCTGGTCAAAGCCTCCGGGTCGGAGCATAACTCGTCGGCGTAGTCATGCAGAGCGTTGGAAATATCTTCCAGCTCTTCGATGATACCGGGCAGGGGGGCAAGCCAGGGAGTACAGGCTGCATCCATCCGTTCCAGATCGCGGGCCGACCGAACTATCTGCCGCAGCCGGGCAAGCACGGAATCGTCTGAGCCGTCTATCATCTTGGCCATTGGTACTGCTGTATCACGCAGACGACCGGCATTTCTAGCCCGTTGCCAGTCTGTTTCCAGTTGCGCTGCTTCTTGTTCCGTGAATCCGGCACTCTCGATTTCCTGCACTTGGTGGCGGAGGAAATCGAGTTCTCTCTCATTGGCCATCTCATTTTCCCGGAGTTGGCGATATTCACTACGAGCCTGTAGCCAAGCGGTATATGCCAGAGCGTAGTTCTGCCGGATCTGTTCATTCTCAGCAAAGGCATCCAGCAGTTCCAGTTGGCGTTCCTGCGAGGTGAGCGAACGATGGGCTTCCGGATGGTGCATATCCACCAAGCCGCCACCGATACGTCGCAGGAGCTGAAGGGTGACCGGGGTGCTGTTGATGAATTGTTTGTTGCCATTGAGCGTGATCACTCTGCGAATAACGAGAGCTCCTTCTTCGCAGGGGGGGACACCGGCTTCTTCCAGAATATCATTGATTGTCCGGACCTGCCTGAGCAGGAAAACGGCTTCTACACTACACTGAGTTTCGCCGCTGCGAATGCGACCTTTGTCCGCTCGTTCCCCGAGCACCAAGGATATGCCGCCCATAATCACCGACTTGCCGGCGCCGGTCTCTCCGGTGATGGCCAGAAAGCCCGATTCCGGCTCCCATACCAGTTCATCAACCAGGGCGAGATTACGTATCTTTAACAGAGAGAGCATAATTTGCTTTGCGTTGCGCGCATATTATGGCATAATACCCGCCGAAATTAAACAAAAATCTGATGTTGAAAGTACTTTTCCTTGGCAGCGGCACATCAACCGGGGTTCCCGTTATAGGTTGCAGGTGCAAAGTCTGCACCTCCTCCGATCCCCGAAATAAACGTCTGAGGGCTTCTGTGCTGGTGAGCTCCGAAAGTACCACTTTGCTGGTGGACTCTTGCCCCGATCTGCGACAGCAGGCACTTCGCCACAATTTGACAGCGATAGATGCTGTACTCTATACTCATGAGCACTTGGATCATACGGCCGGATTCGATGATATGAGGGCATTTTGCTGGCACAGAACCGATCGTTTACCACTTTACGCCGGCACCGATTGTCTGGCCCATTTGCGGAGGATGTTCGCTTGGGCTTTCTCGGAAAAGAATACCTATCAGGGCTACATTCGACCGGCTGCTCATGATCATCGGGGGGCTGGTTTCACGATAGGCGATATTGAGGTGACTCCGGTAAGGGTGGAGCATGCTACGGTGGAAACCTTTGGTTATGTGTTCCGCCATGGTGACAAGTCTTTTGGATATGTTCCCGACATCAAGAGTCTGCCGGAGAGCTCCCGCCCCTTGCTGTGCGGTCTGGATGTGTTGGCGATGGATGGGCTGACGACAAAAGAACACCATACTCATCTCTCCGTTGCTCAAAATGTAGCTCTCATGGAGCAACTTGCTCCCCATCGGGGCTTCATTACCCATTGCGGGCATAGTGTGGACTATGGAGAGGCCCGTCGCGAGCTGCCTGCATTCATGGAACCGGCCTACGATGGTTTGCAGATTGAGATCTGATATTTACGCTAATCTCTTTATAAGCAATCCCCCCATAGATGTTACTCTGCGGGGGGATTGAAATATGTCTGTGTTCAGAGGGGAATCTTAATAGACATCCTTCTGGTAGCGCTTGGCCTTCTTCATGTCGGAGAGATAAGCCGCAGCTTCCTCCTCCGAACGCCCTCCCTTGGTGGCAATGATGTTCAGTAGAGCTTTCTCTACGTCCTTGGCCATGCGATTGGCATCGCCGCACATATAGACGGCTGCTCCCTTCTCGAGCCATTCCCAGATCTCATCCGCAGCGTTCTCCATGAGATTCTGGACATAAATCTTATAGGCTTGATCACGGCTCCAGGCAACGGAAAGCTTGAGTTTACCACACTCAACGAGAGGCTGCAGTTCGTCTTCATAGCAACCGTCTGTGGCCTTGTAGGGATTTCCGAAGAAGAGCCACATGGGACCGGTGGCGCCATCTGCCACGCGCTGCTGCCAGAATGCGCGGAAGGGGGCTATGCCTGTCCCCGGACCAACCATAATGATCGGCGTTGCTCCGTCTTCCGGCAAACGGAAGTTCTTGTTGCTGTGAACAAACACGCGCACTTTGTCACCGACCGCTATGCGATCTGCCATGTAGGTGGAGCATACGCCACCTCGTTCGCGATCCCCGGTCTTGTAACGAACGGCTCCCACGCAGAGGGAAACTTGACCGGGAACGGCATCCGGGCTGCTGGCAATGGAGTATAGACGGGGAGCCATCTTGCCCAGAATGGCAACGAAGGAAGCGGCATCGCTGAAATGGGCTGTCATCTCGGGATCTTGTGCAACATCCAGCAGGTCACGCCCCCAGCAGAAATCCTTGAGGGCATCCTTATCCTCCAGAATTGCGGTAAGTTTGGGGCTGTTTGCAACGGCGTTCCATTTGTTAAGAACGGCCTTCTTGAGATTTGTAATATCGCAAGAAGTGGTGAGTACCTCCTTCAACGTAGCTGTGCCGGTTGCGGTCGGGACCTCAGCCGTGGGATCCAGTCCGAGAGTGCTGATCAGAGCATCGACAAGCGCAGGGTCGTTGCAGGGGATGACGCCGAGAGCATCGCCGGTGATATAATTCATACCGGATCCTTCCAGCGAGTAATCCACATGGATGGTCTCCTTGGCGCTACCCGGCTTGGTTACGGAACGAACTCCCACCACTGTGGCGGGAAACGGATTCTTCATGCTGTATGCTTCCATAGTTTGTATGCGTTGATGTGAAATGAGCGGAAAATCTTGAATATGATGTTACTGAATAGCCTTGAGTCGCCTGGCCTCAAGCAGCGTGGGGGCGAGCAGTTTGCGGGCGGCATGGCAGAGTTCTATATCCTGTTCTGCTGCGGCAATGGAGCGACCGGTCTGCTCAGATTGCTCGTAAGCGACCAGTTCGGCAGACAGGCAGTCTTTAAGAGCATTCACTCGAGCGGAAACGAACATGTCAAGAGCTTCACCAACCTTGCGCTTCCACGTTTCGAGGCGTCCGGCTATGACCTCGCGCCCTGCTCGTCGCCATGGAGGTGTGGTATCATTGTAGCTGCATGAGCGGTTAATCATACCCATGAAGGCGGTTTCGCGGAGTTCTCCGAGCGGAATGGGGGAGCAGTCGAGTTCCACATCCTTCCAGGCATTGAGTACAGCTTTGATGTAATCCTTACGGATCTCTTCTGCGGTGCGGCGTTGAAGGATCTCTGCGCAGGCGATGATCTTCTCTTGTTCCAGCTCGGTCAGCTCACAGATTTTGGCCGGAGCCAGGATGTGCGTTTCCTGCTCGGCCATGAGATCTCCAAGATCGTTTTCCACCTTGGTGCGAATACGATTAAGCTCCTGTGCCGGAAGATCATTCCCCATCCAGTCAGCAGGGAAATATCCGTCTGCAGCAAGATCGAGTATGGCGTCCAGTCTGTTGTTGAGGGTCTGTCGGGCCTGGTCCGCCAAGTACCCGCAACGGATGCGCCCTTCGTGCAAGTTGTTGCTCTCCACAGCTTCGCGCAGACGTGCCGAGTCCATCAGCTTACGGATGCCTGCCTGGATGGAGTGGATATGTGAAATGTGGTTCTGGCTTTCCTGAATAAAGTCTTTCAGGCGAGTGTCGATCCCCTCCAGCGTTTTGAGCAGGTAGTCTGAGGAATTGCGGCGGAGAGTTGCCTCCGGATTGCGCAGATCAGCGAGGATCTCATCCTCCAGGGGGGCAAGATGCGAGTCTCGCTTGCTGGCAGCCTCCTCGATGGGGGTGGCAGGTGTGGAACGGAATTGATTTTCGTGCTGCCACCAGGCAAGTCCGGCATTCACCCAGCTGCCGGGGATAACTTTGCGGATGAAGTCGCTGAGCTGCCGCTGAGTGTTGTACTGCTGCTTTTCTTGTTGGAGTTGCTGTTCCTCGGGGGAGAGCCAATGTTGAGCTTCGATTCTGTTTTGTACAACGCGGATGGGTCTCTGCGAGCGCTCCATGGCTGTGCGAAGATAATCCCTAGTATCCGGGGTAAGCGCGGCAAAGGAACTTTGAACAAGCAGGAAGTAGTCCGCATTCTCATTCATCCACTCGTGCAACTTCTCATCGTGCCAGTTGGATGTCAATCCGTCCATGCCCGGCATATCCACAATTCCGATTCCTGCTTGCAACAGGCGCGCGGCCGGCTCCACCAAGAAGATTGCGGCACAACCTGCGCTGGTGTGACCCTGCGCCCAAGCGTCCAGATTGACCTGGCAAATATTTCGGCGCTCAATGGCTACCTTCTCCTCGAAATCTTCCGGGGCAACTTTGCGGAGATAATCAATCACCAATTCAAAAAGTTCCTGTTCGCCAAGTGTTCCTGCAGCCAAGGGGGAGAAGAGCTCCATGCGCTCTGTGCCATCATCGCTTGCCAGAATGACCATGGGCAGACGCGTGGTTTCGATGCCTAATTTAGTGGCACAGAGATTGCGGTGTGCCAGGCAGTTTGTGAGAGTGGATTTGCCGCTTTTGACGGATCCGATGGTTGCCATGAGCAACAGGTTGGAACGGAAACGTGCCAGACTGCGTTGAATCTCCCGGCTTCCTCTTGTTGCCAGCTTTTGCAACTCAGGTGAGGCCTTGACAAGACCCACAAGTTTTTTTCCGTATTCCTGAGCCTCTCGACATATTTTGTCTAATTGAGCATCCATTTTCGGCATTATACGCTTGTGTGGCGCCTTCCGCAAGCAAAAAGCATGTACAGCCGCCATAAAAACGCTGTGCGAAAGGGGGCTCAGCAGTCGTTGAGCATGCGGTGTAGTTCTGTAGCTTGCACGCTTAGTGCTTTGAATTCGTCCATATCCAGAGAGTCGCTGTTGATTCTGGCTTTAATGATGTCGATTCTGGAACGTATGGCATCGCGTGCGGCTCGGGCGCATGCCTGGTCCACCACAGCCGCCGGATCTGCAATATCCTGCGGGACGTGCGGAATTGTTCGTAATGCTGCTGCCTGTTCCGGAGGTAGAGAGGTCAGTAAATTGTTCCATGCCTCATCTGAACCCGGCTCCGGCAGCTGCTCGAGCAAATGCTGCAAAATACATCCGCCTGACAGCAGATTGATAGGCTCCTGAAGTTCTTCTATCCTTTCAACCAAAGCCTGCTGTACTGCTGAGTGAGAGGCTGCAAGGGTGATCATTTCTCTCATTCCCGGGTGAAGTCGGATGGGCTGCACTCTGCGCTGAGGAGCGGAAGAAATGTTTGTCTGCCCGAGGGCTGTATGCTCATCCTCCTCATCTTGATAGTATTCCGTATTCTGAGATTGTTTCGGGGTGTTTTTTCTCGCGCGTATAATTTCCTCCACGCTGAGTCTCAGGTCATCCAAGCCGGTATTGAGACGGCTGGCCAGGTCATTTACTGCTACCCCTCTCCGAATGGGATCTGTAATCTCGGAGGCCAGATCTGCCATGCGTGGGATGAGTGCAGCTCGGGCGTTCGAATTTCCCTGAACAGCCAGAATTTCAATGTCGGCTCTCGCTTCCAGATACGGACGGGCATTTTCGATGATTTTTCTGAGCGAATCAGCACCTTGGCTCTTGATAAGGGAGTCCGGGTCTTCGCCGGCAGGAAGATGGGCCAGATATACCTCCAATCCGGCGGCCGCTAGTTTGCGGAAGGTTTTTTCACTGGCCTTGATGCCGGCTCCATCACCATCGTAACAGAGAATGGCGCGCTTGGCGTACTTGCGGAGAATGCCTGCATGTTCATCGGTGAACGCGGTTCCGAGACCTGCTACGGCGTTGCGAATATCTGCTTTTTCATGGCAGGCGATGACATCGAGCTGCCCCTCGCAGACAACTACCGTCATGTTGGCTTTGGCGATGTGACCGGTTGCCTTGAACAAGCCGAAGAGCAACTCGCCCTTATGGAAGGCAACGGTGTCTGCCGTGTTGACATATTTACGAGGATCTTGCCCCTCTGCCATGATTCGACCGGAAAAGCCCACGACTTCTCCCCGGACGTTATGGATGGGGAACATCAGACGATCGCGGAAAACCGGATAAGTTCCCCGATTGCCATGACCGAGAAGATAGGCCTCGGTCAGCAGGCGGGAATCCATATTGTGCGAGCTTGCCATCTGCTGGAATGGACCGAAGTC
The DNA here is from genome assembly GCA_045545975.1 of Akkermansia sp. GTDB lineage: Bacteria > Verrucomicrobiota > Verrucomicrobiia > Verrucomicrobiales > Akkermansiaceae > Akkermansia. Next base: position 95,232 of record JAZQCA010000003.1, on the reverse strand, counting down.
CGGCGGCGCCCATCCCAGTTGCCAGGCTTTGGCAATTTCTATACCGAACTCTCGCTTTCTGAGGTAGTCGCGTACATGATCTGCCTCTTTGCTGCGGCAGAGCTGGCGGTGGAAATAATCAGCTGCGAGAGTATTCGCCTCTACCACTCGAGTGCGTAGCCAGCGACGTCGGGCAGCCTCGGGGTTTTCTTCCTCCTCGATGACGGGTATACCGTTCATATCTGCCACACGGCGCAGAGCCGTGGGGTAATCGAGGTTTTCGAACATCATGATGAACTTCACTGCATCTCCACCCACGCCGCAGCCAAAACATTTGAATGTCTGCCTTGCCGGATTGACGCTGAATGATGGAGTCTTTTCATTGTGGAAAGGACAACAGGCTTTCCATGCATTGCCGGCACGACGAAGTTGAATATAGCGACCCACGATCTCCACCACATCGGCAGAGTCTTTTATGCGCGCTACGCATTCCTCGGTGATTCTCGGCATGGGGTGTGCGTGTCAGTTTGTCAGGGAAATGAGATGTTCTTCAAATCCCGGGTAAGAGGTGTTGATATTGGTACAACGGAGCAGGGTTGTTTCTCCTTCAGCTGCTAACCCTGCCATCAGGAATCCCATGGCAATGCGGTGGTCATGGTAGCTGTCCAGTACTGCACCATGAAGGGCAGCTCCGCCTTTTATCTCCATTCCATCCGGGAACTCTTCAACCGCTGCTCCCATTTCTCGCAGATTGTTCACAACGGTGGAAATACGATCACTTTCCTTTACTCGAAGTTCTCCCGCATTGCGGATGGTGGTGGTGCCTTCCGCGTAGGCAGCGGCAATGGCCAGAACAGGAATTTCGTCAATGAGGTTCGGGATCTCATGGCGCAGAATTTCCGTCCCCCGCAGACCCGAAGAGGCGCGAACCAGGATATCGCCGTAAGGTTCTCCCACTTCGTTGATGTTACTCAGGGTAATGTCTGCGCCCATTCGCTGCAGCACATTGATGATGGCTGAGCGTGTGGGGTTGAGCCCGACGTGGCGCAGTAGCAGCTCGCTGTCGGGAACGATGCTGGCCGCCACCATCCAGAAGGCTGCAGAGGAGATATCGCTCGGAACAGTAATATCTGCCGGGGTTATTCTTGCCGGTCCGTCCACTTTGATCTCCAGCCCATCGGAAGATACACGGCAGGGAACTCCGAAATGCTCAAACAGGCGCTCTGTGTGGTCGCGGGTAATGGCCGGCTGGCGAACGGTGGTAGTACCTTCCGTGAGCATGCCGGCAAGCAGAACAGCACTCTTGACTTGTGCACTGGCCATGGGAAGTTCGTAACGAATGGGATGAAGCGCCTTTCCTGATATCTGCAGCGGAGCACACCCCGGCTTTTGTCCGCAGGCTGTTATATCTGCTCCCATGAGAGAAAGAGGATCGATGATACGCTTCATCGGGCGACTGCTCAGGGAGGGGTCGCCATACATACGGCTGTTGAAGGGAAGGGCTGCTAATAGCCCGGCCATCAGTCGCATCCCTGTGCCGGAATTGCCGCAGTCGATGTCCCGGGCAGGGGCTTTTGGCTTCATCCCAACTCCGGTCAGGAGAAAGTTCTGTGGGCAATCTCCCGGAGTAACCTTTGCCCCGAGTTGTTGCATAGCCCGGAGAGTGTTCAGACAGTCTTCACTACACAGGTAATTAGTTACCTTCATGCTTCCGTCCGCAAGTGCGCCGAGGATAGCCACGCGGTGGGATATGCTCTTATCGCCGGGAACCGTCAGGGTGCCTCGTAATCCATGGGACGCACGGCAGACGGTAATCGTATCACTTGACATGTATCTTGATTCTTTTTTTGTTGAAACCTTCTTTGATCGCGCTTCTATACCAAGCATCGAGAGCCTGTTCGCGGCGTACGCTGATGATGGCACTGCGGAGGCTCTCGCGACACTCCTCAAAGGTGCGTAATCCTGCGGGAGTTATTTCTCCGGCCAGCAGGATGTGCCAGCCCCACTTGCTGCGGCAAAGGGCAGGGGTATGCGGAGCCAAAGCCTGATTGCCGAACAGCGGGAGCTCAGCCAAGGGGCGTTCCGAACTGTCAGATATCACGCCGAGTGAACCTCCGGTGGGGGCGCTGTGTGTATCCTCACTATACTGACGAGCCAGCTCAGCAAAATCTTCGCCGTTCTGCAATCTCTCCAGTACCTGCTGAGCATGCTCTCGGACCGCGGACTCATCTTTATCAAGAGTAGCGAAGAATATATGGCTGACTTCACGGGTGGCCGGGGCGGGAAGTTCCGGCTTCAGTTGCTCATATACCCGCAGCAACTCATCTTCACTCACGGTTTCATGGGGCTGGATGGCTCGCTCCAAGAGCGCCGCAGACTGCATACGCACCGTCAGCCGATCCGTGTACGCCTCACGATCAGAATATCCCTGTCCTCTCAGCCAAGAGTTGAAATGATCAGCGGACTGTGCCCGCGATGCCAGACGTTCCACCTCCTCCTGCGCGGCAGTCCGACAGTCGGGGAGGTGGGCAACATTATACCGAGTACGTATGAGAAGCAAACGATGGCGAACGAGGTCCATGAGCATGGATGCCCTGCGAGCCGCCTCGGGATTTGCTCGTCCTGCCAGTACGTCCTGCTCTGCTTCATGGCGGTTGAGCTGTGCCAGGGTGATGGGCTCACCATATACCGAGGCCACCACTTCAGAGTGATCGGTTACAACAGGTCGATCATCGTACATCGTGTGCCAGAGCGGTCCGTGCCACAGCAGCAGATCTATGCCGATGTAGAGCAGTACGCTGCCGAAAATCAGCAGTTTGATCATGCTGTATTTGAGGGAGGTGATCTTCACGCGCGGCATTGTAACGCCTTTCACCGACCATTGCAAACAAAAAGCGCGTCCATCCATACAACGGAGAGGTGCCGTTCGGGTTCTGTAAGCCAGATTCTGTCCACCCTTTCGGGCTGTGTGGCCATTTTTCTTATGGAGATGAACTCCATACCCTGCGTTTATAGCAGGGTGCAACTATTACCCGGGGATAATCGGGCAGGCGACCCTTCCCCTGTTTGTCTTGCATCGCGCGGGGTTTTCCGTGCCTCCGTTGTTGCCTTCGGAGCGGTGGGCTCTTACCCCACCTTTTCACCCTTGCCCTGACGGGCGGTATATTTTCTGTGGCACTTTCCGTCCCTCCGGCATTGACTCCGGAAGTCTCCCCCTTTCAGAGGACACGCTGCCTTGTGATGTCCGGACTTTCCTCTATACAGCGTCAGGCTGCACAGCGACCACCCGAACCCGAACGGCGCAGTTAATCTACAACGCAAACATGTATTTTGCAAGCGCAAAATGCGTTCCTGCTTGCAAAATAGCTCATTTGATAGTATAGTAAGTCCCGGACATGAAGCGTAAAAAGGTAGTTATTCTCGGTTCGACCGGTAGTATAGGCACAAGTGCCCTGAAAGTTGCAAGAGATATTCCCGAACGTATGGAGGTTGTGGGGCTGGCTGCCCACAGTAGTGTGCAGGTTCTCGCAGAACAGGCCCGTGAGTTCGGGGTGAGACATCTGTGCATATTCGACTCATCGAAGGCGGCAGAGTTGCAGCGTAGCGTACCTTCCGGCACCCGGGTGCTGACCGGATTGGAGGGGCTGTGTGAGCTGGCTTCTCTGGAAGAAGCGGATATGGTTTTGGTTTCCATCATCGGCACAGCCGGTTTGAAACCAACGCTTTGCGCCATCGAGGTGGGGAAAGACCTCGCCATCGCCTCCAAGGAGATTCTCGTCATGGCAGGAGAGGTCGTCATGAACAAGGCGAGGGAGAAGGGAATCAATGTATTGCCTGTTGATAGTGAGCACAATGCTATTTTTCAATGTTTGCAGGGGAACAAAGGCGGTGCTGACCAGGTAAGTCGTCTCATCCTCACGGCAAGCGGAGGTCCCTTCCGCACTACTCCCCGGGAACAACTTGCAAACGTCACACTTGAGCAAGCGCTCAATCATCCTACCTGGAAGATGGGGCGCAAGATCACCATTGATTCTGCCACACTGTTCAATAAAGGTCTGGAGATGATTGAGGCTCGCTGGCTCTTCGGTATTCCCATGGAGAGGGTAGATGTCATCGTGCATCCGCAAAGCATTGTACACTCGCTGGTGGAATACTGCGATGGCTCCATTCTTGCTCAATTGAGCAGTAGTGATATGTGTTTCCCCATTCAATATGCCGTCACCTGGCCGGATCGCACGGTGAACAGCCTCAAGAAACTTGACCTTGCTCAAATCGCGGCGCTGAAGTTCGAGGCTCCGAGGTGGGAGGATTTCCCGGCGCTGCGGCTGGCACGTCAATCCGGACTGGCCGGTGGCACCATGCCGGCTATGTTCAATGCCGCCAACGAGGAGGCCGTGCAGGCATTCATAGATGGCAAACTCGGCTTTACCGGAATATGGGAGACGGTCGAGCAGGTGCTTTCCCGCGCCACTGCTCGTGATTATCAAGGCAGATTGGACATGATTCTTGAGGATGATGCGTGGGCTCGAGAAGAGGCTCGGCGCGTGATTTTCGGCTGATATATCACATGGCAGAGCGTATACACTCCATCGATGCCGTGAGGGCGGTGGCTCTCTTGGGTATTCTGCTGGCACACGCACATAATTTTTTCAACATCTATCAACCGCAGGTTCCTGTCGGTTGTGCGGATGGGGTATGGAATATCCTGTATGAAGGACTGTTCCGCGAGAAATTTTTCCTGATCTTTTCGTTTTTGTTCGGTCTGAGTTTCTTTTTGCAAATGGATAGGGCAATGGCGAAGGGGGTTGATTTTCGCTTGCGTTTCTGCTGGAGGTTGGTATTGCTGGCAGGATTCGGACTGCTGAACAGTTGGTTCTACTGTGGTGATATTCTGCTGATATTTGCCATTACGGGGTTTATTCCTGTACTGTTGTGGCGAGTATCCACCCGCCGGCTGGTGGTATTGAGCGGAATCTGTTTGCTGCAACCTCTGGCTCTATACCACGATTTATCCGGCACCCCGGATGCAATGCACCAATGGTACGATGGGATCCGAGAAAACTGCGGACTTACCTGGGCTCCTTCATCACTCACGGCCTCGTTCTCTGAAATGGGTATATGGAATATCTCTGACGGAGTATGCCACAGCCTCCTTTACGTTGTATACAGCTACCGGATATGGGCGTTGATCGGCATGTTCCTCCTAGGTATGATTGCGGGCAGACTGCGCATTTTTGAAGGAGGAGTCAGAATGGCGCCTTTCTTGCTTGTAACCGTGATGATCTGGGGATTGGTTACATGTGCCACCACCGGAAATTCGAGCATGACCTATTGGCGCATTATTGAGCCTTCTCTCTTTGCGCTGGTACTTATTCCGGCGTTGGAGAAGTTTTTTCGATTTTCCGGGGTGCAGGGAGCCACAGCTGTACTCGGTCGATTGGGGCGATGTACGCTCACATGCTATATCTTTCAGAATGCCATCATGGTGTGGTTACTTTGCTCCTACGGAGCCGGTCTGACATGTCAGCTGAGTGTAAGTGCGATCATGGCAGCAGCCCTTATCCTCTATCTGTTGCAGATGTTTGCCTGCAATCTGTGGCTGCGGCGCTTTCGCTATGGTCCGCTGGAGGGAGTGTGGCGCTACCTCACCCGCTTGGGAATGAGGTCCGTCCCGGCTCGTACTGACATCAATTGAGCTACTATGGTAAAAGCCCTTCCTGCTGCAATTTTTGGTACAATGCGGGATACATCCGGCTGATGTACATGATCGAATCTTCGTCATTCAGTTTCAGACCATGTTGAAGAGCCCACCTGAGCAGTTGACTCTCCTCGTTCTCATGGGCTGACAGATTGACTGCTGCATAGAGAAAGGCTAATTTCGGGTTCGAGATATCGGATAATGTACCTCCATGAGCAGCCATGTGATCCAGCAGTTCGAGACGCTTTTCCACAGGAAGCGGACTCTCAGGGAAGAACGTTAAATCACACAGGGTTTCCACCATCAAAGTGCAGTCATCGTCATCTGCGAGTAGTTCCGGTGCCATCCAGCTGCGATAGTGATGGTTCGGATCCGCGCCTCTGTTCACCAGTTCTTTCACCAGCTCTATCTTGTGCATTCGTAGCGCCAGATCTGCTATCGGCACCCCGGAACGAAGTTCTACATCACCTTTGCCCGTGCTGATGACAATGTGCAGAGCCTCTCTTGCCGGTTTGCCCAGATCACGTCTCCCCAGCAGCAGTGCCAATGGCGCGCAGATGGGGTATTCCCTCAGTTTGAGTGCGACGGGAGAAAGACCCGCTGTGAACATGTGGGAGAGGGCCGTCAGTTCCTGATTATTGCACAGGTAATCATCCATTGCAGCCAGATCTGCTCGCTGCTGCTCATTCCAGCTTTCATGGAATGATGGAGGTGGAGAATAGCGCCATGAATTGAGCGTGTTTGCAAGAATGCTCCATCCGCAGACAGCGACCAGACAGAGAATGACCAACGCCACACAGATGTAGAGAGATACGCGCTTGAGGATACCCATGGCTCCATTCTGCATGGAGTTAGAGATAGTGTCAAGAAAAAACAATCAGGCTCTGTGTCGCAGAAAGCGCTTGCACTACCAAAGAGGATTTGTCTATAATAACGCGCATGAAAAGTTGGTACATCTTCACCCTGTTTTTCCTGGGCTCGCTGAGCTCGGTCGCTTATGCCGCCGCTCCTGCTGGGGTTGATTCTGCACTCGAAAGCCGTTTCCAGCTTGCGCTGCAGGATATGGTGAAGAAAAATAGTGATGATTACTATGAGGTTGCCTCTCTCGTGTTGAAAGCATCGGGAGATATGCTTAGTTTTCAGCGGATGATGCAGGACCAGGCTGCCAAGGAAAATCCGGCAGCTCAGCTGTGGTTGGCCCGCTATCTTCGCATGTTTGTTTCGACGGAGCCGACTGTGCAGAAGAGGGTTGAGGAACTTCTCCGCAAAGCGGCTTCCCGCAAGTATATCCCCGCCATGGTGGAATATGCCGGAGTTCTTTACTCTGCCAATTCCCCTGAGGCCGGCAAGAAAGGTCTGACCATGCTGATGGATGCCTGCCGACAGGGAGATTTCAAAGCCAGAGCACTTTACCTCATGGTTTCCGGGCGTATGCAGTCCGGCGGTATCACTTCGCCGGAAGTTGTATCTGAACTGAAGAAGAATAACTATTTCCTTGAGGAGATGATAGCCTCGGCTCAGCAGGAGGAATCTTCGTTCATTGTCTGGATGGAGAAGGCCGCGGAACACGGGAGTGCGTTCGCCTCGTTCGCTCTCTGCGAGTTCGTTGCGCCCAACGCGGCTGAGAAGTACATGCAACAGGCTGTTAACAGGCATTTCCCGGCGGCTCTCGGCCACGTTGGCTCTGATATAGTGCGACGTGAAGCAGCCAAAATGGAACAGTTCGATGCAGCAAAAGCAGCCGAGGGTATGCACATGCTCCATCTCTCCGCCATGCTGTGTACTCCGGCTGCCTACGGCACGTTGGCCTCGCTTTATGCAGAGGGCTACGGCAAATCCATTCCTCGCGAGCTTATTTACGAGCTGTACCGTACAGCTCATCGTTGCGGGGATCCCAATGGTACGGCCGGTCTGGGGTATTGTATGGTACTCGGCGTCGGTTGCAAGCAGGATCCCGCCGCCGGAATCCGCCTCATGGAAAGTGCCCGCGATAAGGGCGCGCAGTGGGTCAATCAGGCCCTGGCCAGCGTCTACTTCAATGGAGATGGCGTGCCGGCCAATATGAATAAGGCCATCGATGCACTCATGGAAGATTATGTCAATGGATCCCGCCATGCCTATGCACTCATGGCTGCCATTACAGCTATTGGCAACGCCTCGGCTGCTCCCGATCCTCGCCGTGCCCGTATGTACCTGGACATGGCAATCAGTAACGGAGATCCGCAAGCCGGGCTCTACTACGACCTTTTTGTTAAGGAAGGTAAGTGGCGTTTCTTGGAAGAACTGGTACGATAATATCCGCACTTTTGTCTCTATTCGTCCTTTTCCGCCTGTCAGTGTCGGAAAAGGGCTCTTTTTTGAGAGGTATCGGAACTTTTGACTGGTAAGAGGAAGTCCGACATGATAGGATAAAGAAGATAACATGAGCGAGACATACATTTTCGACAACGTAGACCGATATCTTGAGCTCGGGCGTAAGTTCTACAGCCCGTCTCTGTATCTGGGGGTGGGGCTTCAGCCCTATTGGATGGAGGCTGCCGCCTATGTACCCATGGCGGAGGATGCTCCGGCTCTTACCGAGGAGGATACAACTGCACTTGTCAACAGCTGTACTACGGACGAACAGCGTCAGCAGCTGATGACAGAGGGTGTAATCGACTTCCTGGCTGATTCTCCCTCCGGTAAATACCATGCCTATATTTATAAGCAGGAGGTTGGCTACCTGCTCATTCTTCTCATGTTGAATGTGGACAGCTTCCTCAAGCAGGGTATCGACGCCAAGTGCTCCGATGTCCATCTGCCTGCGGCTTGTCCTCCCAGCTGGCGCCGTTTCGGCAATCTGGAGCCTATGTGGGAAGGAGCTCCCAACCTCACCCGCGAGGATGCAGAGGCCCTCGTGGATAGTTTCCTGACGGAAAAAGAATGGGAACGCCTGAAAGATAAGGGGGATGTTGACTTTGCCTATCAGAACCCCAATGGACGCTATCGTTCCTCTGTAGTGGATCAACGTCTGGGGTACAATATGTGCTTCCGCATCATCAACAACAACGTGATGAGCATGAAGGAAATCAACCTCCCCGAAGAGCACGTTGTACCGCTTACTCGCTTCACCAACGGTCTGATTCTTGTTACGGGATCCGTTGGTTCCGGTAAGTCCACCACTCTGGCCTCCATTATCGATTTCATCAACCAGGAGCGCCATGATCACATCATCACCCTGGAAGACCCGATTGAAACAATTTTCGTTCCCAGCGGCTGTCAAGTCAGCCAGCGAGAAGTTCACAAGCACACAGAGTCCTTTGCCCGAGCTCTTCGAGGAGCTCTTCGTCAGGATCCCGACGTGATCATGGTGGGTGAAATGCGTAACCTCGAAACGATTTCTCTGGCACTTTCCGCTGCGGAAACCGGTCACCTGGTGCTCGGAACTCTGCACACCGGATCTGCCGCTCGTACCATTGACCGTGTGCTGGATGCTTTCCCCGTGGACGAACGTGAGCATATCCGAATAATGGTGTCGGAATCCCTGCGAGGTATTATCTCCCAGCAACTTATTCCCAGAAAGGATGGTACAGGACGAGTCATGGCTCTGGAAATGCTCGTGAACACCTCCGCCATTGCAAATTGTATTCGCGAGGGCAAGACCTTCATGATCCCCGGTCTTATCCAGACAGGCAAGGCTCAGGGAATGCGCCTGATGGACGACTCCTTGCAGGAGCTCTACCTGAAGGGGCTCATCAGTGCTGAAGAGTGTACCACTCGTGCCACAGACAAGGTCATGATGGACAAGTTCCTGAAGGATCATCCCGAGCCCACTAGCGCCCAGTAACCTGACAGCCATTTTGATTCAATATGAAAAATATCATTGATAAATACTTCACCGCTCTCGTGGAAAACGGCGGTTCGGACTTGCACCTTTCCGAGGGGCAGCCACCAAAAATGCGAGTACACGGCGATATTGTTGCCATCGAGGAAAAGATCCTTACTCACGAGGACATGATAGAGCTCATGGAGCCCATCTGTCCGCCCCGTCTGTGGAAAGAATACACAGAGGGGGGGGATGCAGACTTCGCCTACGAAATGGATGCTCAATCACGATTCCGCTGCAACTACCTCAAGCAACAGCGGGGGTATGGCTGTGTGTTCCGTCTCATTCCGACTAAGATTCTCACGATGGAGCAACTCAATGTTCCGGAGCAGATTAAGCGCTTCGGCGAGATGCGATCGGGACTGGTTCTGGTCACCGGTCCCACCGGTTCCGGTAAATCCACCACTCTGGCAGCTCTGATCGATTACATCAATACGAACTTCTCCCGCCATATCATCACGGTGGAGGAACCCATCGAATTCGTGCATCCCTCCAAGAAGAGCATCATTACCCAGCGAGAAGTTCCCGTGAACTGCCCAACGTTCGCGGATGGTTTGAGAGCCTCTACCCGTGAGGATGCAGATATTGTACTTGTGGGTGAGATGCGTGATTTGGAGACCATCTCTCTTGCTCTTACGGCAGCAGAGACCGGTCTGCTGGTGTTCGGCACGCTGCACACGAACAATGCCCGCAAGACCATCGACCGTATCATCGATGTATTCCCGGCTGAACAACAGGCTCAGGCTCGCACCATGTTGGCAGGCTCATTGCGAGGAGTGGTTGCTCAGCTGCTCATGAAACGCTGTGATAAGCCGGGGCGAGTGGCCGTGAACGAAATCCTCTTTGCCACACCTGCCGTTGGAGCCATCATCCGCGAGGGCGCTACGCAGAAACTCGCAGATGTCATCATCGGCGGTAAGCAGTTGGGTATGCAGTTCATGGACGATGCTATCTGGCAGAAGCTTCAGCAGGGGCTGGTCTCGCCCGAGGAGGCCTACATGAAGGCTATCGACAAGGCTCGATTCAAGAATTTCCTGCCGCCGGATAAGGCGAATCTGGCGAATGCCGGGGGTGCCTGATGCTCTGATTTTTCTATCCTCGGGGCAGTTTGTTTGGCTGTCCCGGGGATAATCATTCAGCAAATATGAAAAAAACAGCCCTCTACGCCGGCAGCTTTGATCCACCCACAAACGGACATCTCTGGATGATCAAGCGGGGGGCTGAACTGTTCGATGAACTGGTGGTTGCTCTTGCCGTGAATCCGGATAAACGCGGTTTTCTGAGCATGGAGGAACGCAGACATCTGCTGCTGGAAATGACAGCTGACATGTCCGGCAAGGTCAGGGTGGAAGTCGTGCCCCAAGGGTTCTTGGTAGACTTTGCTTCCGGGACCGGGGCAACGCATCTCCTCAGAGGGATTCGCAACACTATCGATTTCGAATACGAGAAAGCGATGGCGCGAATGAACACCCGTATGCAGCCCGAAATTCAGACAGTGTTCCTCATGCCTCCTTCCGAACTCGAAGAAATCAGTTCTTCGATGGTGCGAGGTTTTGTTGGGCTGCCCGGCTGGCAACGCTGGGTGCGGGCCTGTGTACCCGGTTGTGTTGCGGATGCCGTTGAAGCACGTTTGTACAAGGATAAGACTTGACAACCGGGGAGGATCATGACACTATATTCTCGCACTTTTACAACATCACTTACAACCAATACTACAATGAAACCTATCGTATATCTACTGATGTTCGGCATGTTTGGCTGCATGTCTCTCACTATGGCCCAGGATGAGGCTGAACCTGCCACTACGGAACAGCCCGCTGCAGAGGAAAATACAGAGGAGGCAGAACCTGAGGTGGATGAGAAAGCCCTCAAGAAAGCGGCTAATCGCTACTGGTCCACAAAAATGGCCAAGAAAAAGAAGGCTCTCAGCATTCTGAAAAAGGTAAAGGACAGCAAGTCCAGCAAAAAGGCAGCTCGTCAGCTCGCTAAGCTCTACAACTTGGATGGTAAGAAGAAAGAGGCTCCTCGTCCTGAGGACAGCGAGTATATGGATGCAGCTGAGCGCCGCTTCCAGAACCACATAGAAAAATTAGACAATGCCATTTCCGAGGAGGTGGATCGCATCTCCGAGCTGGATAGTTCAGCCATGGGCAGCTATGGCGGCGGCTCGTCGGATACAGCCATGTCCAGCGAGTTGCAGAAGGGCATCGAGGCTGCTCTCAAATAATGATTTATTGGGATAACAATGCGACAACGCCTCTGGCACCGGAAGTTCTGGAGGCGATGTTGCCCTACTTGAGGGAACGTTTTTTCAATCCCTCTGCCTCCTATCAGCCAGCCAAAAAGATAAGAGGAGAGATTGAGCAGGCGCGGGAGGTAGTCGCTGCGCTCATGGGTGTAAAGCCTGATGAGATCGTATTCACGGCGGGAGGAACCGAAGCTACCAATTCTGCTCTCTCTCAGTTCCGCAGCGTGTTGGTTCTAGCAACGGAACATCCTGCCACCCTCCGTACGGCAAAGGGGGAGACCTCTCCTGTTCTTTCCAATGGACTGGCCGATTTGTTGACGTGGAAGGAAGCACTTGCGGGCAAAGACGGTGCCAGCTTCGCATGGGCCAATCATGAGACAGGCGTTATTCAACCGGTACGATCGCTGAGCAACGCTGCCTCCGAGAGAGGTGTTCGGGTTCACGTTGATATTGTACAAGCGCTGGGAAAGGTAAAAATCGCATTGCACGATTATCCCGTTGACTTTGCGTCTGCGGCCGCTCACAAAATTCACGGACCCAAGGGAATAGGCGCACTTTATGTGCGCCGTGGAGCAGCCTTCAGTCCATTTATTACCGGTGGTGGACAAGAAGATTACCGCAGAGCCGGCACGGAGAATGTTGCCGGCATCATCGGTTTCGGCAAGGCAGCAGAGCTGGCGATGGAAGCGTTGGAGCACTACACGAAACTGGCGAAGTTGCGAGATCGCTTTACGGATATTTTGATGGTCGCAGGAATTAACTGTGAAGTGAATGGTTGTACAGCACCACGTCTTCCTCATGTGCTCAACATGCGTGTACCGGGCTGCAGTGCAGAATCGCTCTCTTTGCTGCTGGAACCGGCCGGGTTGATCTGCTCAACGGGGTCAGCCTGCACCAGTACACAGCCCCATCCCAGCCATGTGCTCAAAGCCATGGGACTACCCGATAAGCATATCCGTGAGAGTCTGCGTTTTTCCCTGAATCGCTACACCACTCCCGAAGAAGTTGAGAAAGCAGCGGCCATATTCATCGAAGCCGTGAGGAAGGTTCGTTCTGTACAATCAACTATCACCGGACCGGTTATGGTCTATCGCTGAGAACTCATTCTTGAAAGTGCATGGAGGAGGACTCCCTGAAAAGACTCACTATCAAGCAACTTCGGAGAGCCCCTCTTGCTTTGCCTCTGTTGGGCGTAGTTGGCTGTCTGCTGGGTGGTCAATGGTGGGTGCTGGTGGTTCTAGCCGTGGCGATGGCCTGCCTGATGAAGTTGCACCGTATCTTGATTTGCCTGTTATTATGTACCTCCATAGCGACTGTGCATGATAATGTTCTCGATCGTAACGCGTCTCTTCTTCACCGACAGCTTACAAACGGAAGTAGTGTGGAATTGTGCGGAACGATCGAGCGCAAGCTTGCACATGGTTGCATACTCAACACAGGATTAAATGGTGTGCGGGTTGTTCTGCGAGGTGATATTCCCTGGCATACCGGAAGTGTTATTCGCTGTACAGCTATCGAGCAACCTGTGCGTGAAGCCTTGATTGAGGGAATGTTCGACACGGGGGAGTGGATGGAAAGCCAGGGTTTGGCAGCTAATCTCCGCATGGTGCATGGGGAGTTCAAGGGGTACTCTGTTTCGTATTATACCCTGTTGGGATTCGCTGAGTCTGTCCGCCATCATCTTGTCTCTAATCTCATGCCGCCGGGTACGGAAAATGATGATCGCCGCCAGGTGCTTTGCGCTCTCGCGCTGGGTGACAAGAGTAAATCTGAACAGCCCTTGCTCAACATATTCAAGCGCGGCGGCTGTCTTCACGCCTTCGCTGTCAGTGGTCTTCACGTCGGAATAGTTACCGGGATGCTCTATGCACTGGCGTACATCAGCGGGGTGAATCCCCGTGGGCGATCTGTTCTGGTACTCATCATTGTTGGGGCTTATGTATTGGTGACCGGGTTGGCAGTTCCGGCGCTGAGGGCATATCTCATGATCTCACTAGCCCTACTGGGATTGGAGCTTCGCCGGAGAGTAGATCCGCTCAATATATGGAGTTTGGCTGCGTTGATTATTCTGTTGCTGCAGCCGTGGCAATTGAGAAATGCCGGTTTTGTACTCTCCTTTGCCGTATATGCTGCCATCGGAATAGGGATCAGCGTCTGTATGAAGGAAGGTCCATGGTTTGCGCCGGATCGCTACCTTCCCATTCGTGAGTACAGCAAATGGGATGATCGCCTGCGCAGCTTCGATGCCGCCCTTCGAGGTGTGATCATCGTCTCGCTTTCAGCTTGGTTGATGTCACTTCCCATTACTGCGGCATTCTTTCGTACAATTACGCCCTACAGTTTCCTGACTAATATCGCCATTGCGCCGATTTTGCCTATTGTCATGAGCTTCGGTCTCCTGACAGCGCTCTTCGGCTGGATTCCCCTCTTGGGTAATGTCCTGAACTGGCTTGCCCTGCAAAGCAGCTCTCTCCTCATAGCCGTAGTGCAATTTTTCGGAAGTCTCCCCATGGCCTATCTTCCTGTCACGCAACAGGTAGATGCAAATACAGCCATGGTTTGCCATACCGGGTACGATCACTCCTTCGTAGTGCTGGGAAACCCCGGTTTGATCATAAACCCGGGGGATCGTACATCCGTTCATTTTCAGACAGAACCTGCATTGTTTTTCGGCGGGTTCAGACCATCATCTGTTCTTCTTACACACTCGGACAAAGCAGCGCTGAATGCATGCGAGTTATTGCAGGAAAGCTGGTCGCATCTGCACATTATACATGGCGATAAAATGCTTCGACATCAACGTATGTCAACCGAGGCCGGAACGTTTGACATATATCCGGCTCCGCGCGATATATCGCGGCAGAATGAGAAAAATGGCGCCCCTATCGTCCGCTGGAAAACACCATCCGACCGGAGCGTTCTCTTCATCGGTCATGCGGCTTCCATTACATACAACACTTTGCCGGAATCTGAACAGAGCGCACATGTCATCGTGCTGGGTTACAATCCTGACTTTCCTATTGACATCTTGCCATTTCTGGAAAACAGCAGAGCGACTGAGTGCATTCTGTTACCCGGAGTGCCGGAGGAATGGAAGGAGTGCAAGCCGACCGGCGTGGAAATGAAGATTGTTGATGAAAATGCACCCCTCCACATTTTTCATTCGCCCTGAAGGAGATCCTCCACCAGAAGATTGAGCGCCTTGGTCAGCTCCGTGGCTCCATAGCATGGTGGATCCGCCAGGGTAAGCAGGTCGATGACTTTTCCCATGGAGCGCTCTGACAGTTCGTCAATGTCCACCTCACGGAGTTTACCACTCACATAGTCCAATATGGTCGCGGTCGGAGCAGGCAATAAACGCTGTCGTTCGTTCAATTCTCGCAGTCGAAGCACCACGGTCAGCACATCGGGGGCAACGACCTCGGCGGCAGGTTTATCTTCCACATCCTTCAGCAATGCTGCCAGTTGATCATAAGCCATCACATACTCTAGTGCAAGCTCCAGATAGGGCGCTCCGGGATGAGTCTGAGGCTCGGGTGCAGGAGTGCTGTGCTCAGAGGGGGGAGGAGCGGCTTCTTGTGCGCTCAGAGTCACAGTAAGAAATAATAACAAGAAAATTGGATGAGTTTTGATCATGTAAGGAAAAGTTTGCAGTGAGGATTATCCGGTTAGCTCAGGCACCCGGGACAGTTGCGGACAAGATGCCCAGGGGATATTTCCAACATCTCCGGCACGCGATCTGTCAGGCACATTTCATGGTTCCCGATGATATTGCGCTCACGGAAAGCACAACCTGTGATTGGCTTACGAAGGGTGGGAGGCAGCCCGGGAATGGTCCGGAGGCGGCTGCCCTTGGGGTGCATGGCCGGGATGGAGGCCATCAGAGATCGAGTGTAGGCATGGCGGGGATGGAGGAGGAGCTCATCGACCGGAGCGCTTTCCACGATACTGCCTGCGTACATCACTTGTATGCGGTGAGCATACTCACGCACAACCCCCAGATCGTGAGTAATGAGAATCACGGCCGTTCCCAGTTCCTGCTGCCGTTCACGCAGAAGATCCAATACCTGCTTCTGTACTGTGACGTCCAGAGCCGTGGTTGGTTCATCTGCTATGAGGAATCGAGGTCGGGTGATAAGTGCCATAGCGATCATCACTCGCTGGCGCATACCACCTGAAAATTCGTGCGGGTACGCCCGGGCTCTGACCGCCGGATCGGGAATTCCTGTCCTGGCTAATTCCTCAACAGCAAGCTCCCATGCCTCTTTTCGGTTCATTCCTCGGTGAATGATGAGTGGTTCCGCTACCTGTGCTCCTATAGTCATGCAGGGGTTCAGGCTGGTCATGGGATCCTGAAAGATCATGGAAATCCTGTTACCACGAAGGGTCGCAAGTTCTTTCTCTTTCATACGCAGTAAATCCCGTCCCTCAAAAAACGCCGTTGCCCCCTCAGCAATGTGAGCCGGTGGACGAGGCAACAGCCCCATGAGCGCAGAGCAGGTAACGGACTTTCCTGAGCCGCTTTCTCCTACGATACCGAGTGTTTCGCCTTCTCGAAGATCGAAGCTGACGTCGTTCACAGCGTAGTTCACTCCGGCGCGGGTGCGGAACTCCACGCTCAGATGGTTTACGTTTAGAACAGGCTCGCTCATCGGGGCGTATTATAGCGCTCGTACCGGGTGCCGTCAAGGCTTCATTGCGTTTCCTGCAGCGAGCTCAGTTATCCGGAGTACGAACTGTAGCTCGAACCTGCTCGCCATTGACCTCCACATGCAGATGAGTACCGGGCTCATCATGCGGAGCGGAAACGTAGGCCAGAGCATAACCATGCTCGTTGGCAAGTGCTGGTGTAGCACTCGTTATGTTACCGACAACCTTTCCCTCCAAGTTCTGCACCTTGCTGCCCGGTTGCGGTGAAAGCTCCGGCGAATCGCAACGCAGAAAGATGATTTTCTGAGAAGCATCCTCTGATTGCGTCAGGGAATCACTCCCTGTATAGTGCTTGTTGGCAGCACATAAATGACTGAGAGCGGCCTGAGCAGGAGTGAGCTCCGGCATATCTCTGCCGATGGCACATCTTCCGCGGGATATACGCAGGTATTCACGGGTACGGGAGCCGCAGGGGATGGCCCCGCTGCGCATGAAGTTCTCGAACCACTTGATCCCCTCCGTCGCAGGGCAGAAAAACTCATAACTATCCTGAGCGACCAATTCACCTCTCGAAATCATGAAATGTTTTCTTCCCTGCCGGATGACGGAGAAGCAACCCTGAAGCGGCAATTCATCCACCTCGCATATTTCTGACATGATACGTCCTGCTTTGCTTCCGGTCAATGCCATGGCACACAGTTCATCTGTCTCGTTCTTCAGTTCCATAGAGTTATCATGTAACATGCGTTGCAGAATGTCGAAATCGGCATCTGCAAGCGAGGCAGAGCCGGTAATGAAAAAGCGACCGGCACTTTCCCGGAACAGGGTCATTCTATCCAGGATGATTCCATTGGATCGGAGCATGAGAGTGTGCTGAATATGTCCGTCGCAACAGTCTGCTATGGAATTCGTCAGTTTATCCTCCAGCCATTGCAAGGCTCCATTTCCCAGCAGCCGGAATTTTCCCAAGTGAGAAATATCGAACAAGCCGCAGGCTGTTCTGGCTGAGAGATGTTCCCGGACGAGATCCGCATATTGCAACGGCATGTTCCATCCTTCATCTTCAGCCATCTCGGCTCCCAGTCGGCGGTGCAGATCAGTCAGTGGACTTTCTTTCATGTCCTCCATTCTGCACAACTCGCATGCGGAGACAAGCTATTAGAGCCAACAATTATCTCAGCTCAGTCTTTGGCAGAACGCGGATCGATAGCATCTCGCAGACCATCACCCAGGAAGTTGAGCGCAAGTAGTGTAAGGCAGAAGAAGATTGCCGGGAACAGCAGCAGTTCAGGACTTACTTCCATGCGATCCGCTCCCTCCTTGATCAATGTCCCCCAAGAAGAATTCGGAGCCTTCACACCAAGCCCAATGAAGGAAAGGGTCGATTCCGTGAGCATAATTCCCGGAACAGCCAGCGTGGTGTATACGACAACTGTTCCCAGAAGGTTGGGGGCAATGTGCCGGAAAAGAATGGTTAGGTGGCTCAATCCCAACGATTGAGCCGCCATGATATACTCCTGGGACTTGATCTCCAATGTCTGAGTGCGAACGATGCGAGCCAACGTCAGCCATCCCAGAGCCCCGATGGCGATGAAGAGCGGAACGAGCCCCAGGATGGGAGCTATCGATTCCCGTCTCCAACCGGTGATCTCTACGATGGCGGCGGTAAGTTGACGACTGGGTTCTTCAATGCTCAGGGAGAACACGATGACCAGCACAATGAAGGGCAGAGCAAAGAGAACATCAACAGTTCTCATCATGAAGGAATCCAGACGACCACCAACATAGCCGGACACTAACCCGTACAACAAACCGATGAGAAGAGCAACCACCGTTGCCACCAGACCTACAAGCAGAGAGATACGCCCCCCATAGAGCACTCGAGCCAACAAGTCACGTCCCAGTTGGTCTGTGCCGAAGGGATGTTCCGCACAGCAGGGACCGGCAATGTTATTGAGATCTGTGATGTTCGGATTCGCAATGCAGGGAAACAAGGGTAAGATAAAGCAGCCCAGAACCATCAGCACAAGAAAGATAAGAGCCAACATCGCCGGACGATTGCGAGTGAGCCTTATCCACGCATCCTTCCAAAGTGAATTACCCGATGTGTATGTTTTCGCAGCCATATTTAAGCAGTTCCTTGAGAGCGAAGTCGAGGATTGAGGGCAACAAGTGACAGATCCACGATCAGGTTGGCTCCGACGATCAACACTCCGTAGCAAAGGACGAGCCCTTGGATGAGAAAGTAATCGCGATCCGTTGTGGCGTTCACGAAGTGCAGACCCATTCCCGGTACTTGAAAACAGGTTTCTACGACGAATGAACCGGTTATGAGAGCAGCAAAAGCAGGCCCCAGGTACGAGACTGCCGGCAGCAATCCACTGCGGAGGGCATGCAAAAAAAGCTGACGGAGAACACCGGCGCCCTTTGCCCTTGCTGTGCGCATGAAGTCCTGAGAAAGCACCTCCAACATACCGCCGCGAGTCAGGCGTGCCAGGTATGCCGCATTGATCAGACCAAGCGTCAGCGCAGGCAATACTGCGCAAAGAGGATCGTCCCAGCCGGCCACACTCAGCCCAGGTACGCTTGTGCCGAGTGTCTTGCCGAATACGGGGGCAATCACAAACGCGGGAACACAAATCCCCAACATGGCCAGAAACATCAGCAGGGCATCCGGCCATTTATTCCGACTCCAGGCAGACAACATGCCTGCCGGAATGCCCACCAGAATGGCAATCAGCATCCCCAGCACGCCCAAGCTCAGGGAGACGGGAAAGGCCTCCGCTATAATCTCGCTCACCTGCATGCCTTCGCGCACGAGAGAGGGACCGAAATCACCATCCGTCAGGATGTTCTTCCAGTAGTGGAAATACTGAACGATGGCACTGCGGTCGAGCCCATAGAGAGAATTAAGTTGCTCCATAATGTGCTGTGGCAATTTTCTCTCCCCGAGGAAAGGATTACCCGGCAGCATGCGAACCAGAAAGAAGGTGATGGTCTCGAGAACGAACACCACGAGCACTCCCTGTGCCAAACGTTTGAACAATAACCTGATCATGGTATGACTTCTACGGCATCGAGCGGGAAATTGTCCAACAGTCGCGGTTGCCAGCCGCGCACATGGCGGGAGGAGCGCAGATAGGTGCGCTCGCTATGATAAAGCGGCAAGATGGGATATGCCTGTAACATACATTCCTCGGCCCGTTGAAGATATTGTCGCCGCAGGTCGGCATCGCCCGTGCGGCGAGCATTCGCCAGACAGGAATCGAACTCATCATTTCCCCATCCGGTGCAGTTGTTGCCGCCGCCGCTGCGCCAGAGTTCGACGAAAGTAGCCGGGTCCAGATAATCACCACTCCAAGATGATGAGGAAATATCGTAATCCATGTTTTGCTGTGCCGATTTGTAAGCCGTCCATTCGCAGGAACGAATATCCACATGTATGCCGAGCACTTTTTCCCACATCGACTGGATCGTCTCCGCCATGACTCGCTGCACATCGCGAGAGGTAGTCATGAGCTCCAGTATGGGAAATCCCTTTCCTCCTGCAAAGCCTGCTTCTGCCAGCAGTTGGCGAGCGAGTTCCTCCCTCGCTTGCCGACTCGAAGGTTCCGTGGGTACAGTGGCTGCATATCCGGCTCCGGGAGGAGTGAAACATGTGGTCGGTTTTCCGGCACCACGCACGACTTTGCTGACAAGCGCCTCTCGGTCTATGGCGAGGTGAAGCGCTCGGCGTACACGGGCATCATTGAGGGGTGGACGGGTGGTGTTCAAGCGATAAAAAACCGTGCAGTAATATGGATCTTGGCAATAGTCTGCGGTTCGGATCTCACGAGCGTAGGCAAGCATTTCCGGTGGCACATTGTTCGATATGTGCAGCTTGCCGCCGAGGTACATGCGAGTTTCTGTATACCCATTGACAATGGGCAGGAAGCGGATTCCCCTGTTGCGAAGTTCCTTGGACCGGTGATAATGAGGATTGGGCTTTACGCTCAGAAAGTCGTTAAAACGGTGCTCTGCAAGAACGTATGCTCCGTTCCCGACCCAGTGTTCCGGTCGGGTCCACAGGCTGCGCCGATCCAACATGCCGCCAAGTTCCTCCACTTTGTGGGAAGGAACGGGGAACCAGGTGAAATGCAGTAAGAGTCTGAGTAGGTGAGGAGCAGGACCGCTGAGGGTAAGCTGTAGGGTGTGATCATCAATCGCTTTTACGCCTACCTTATCCCAGTCACAATTCCCCTTGTTGTAAGATTCTGCGTGGAGCAGGGGGTAGAGCATCTCTGCGTACTTACCGGCAAACTCGGGGTGCAGCAAGCGCTGATAGGCATATACAAAATCCCCGGCTGTCAACTTCCTGCCATCACTCCAGCGGACATCCGGATTGAGATGAAAAGTCCAGACATCAGCCTGCTCATTGTGTTCCCAGGAGTCTGCTACACCCGGGAGAACATCTCCATCAACGGAAGGCGAGGGACGTACAAGCCCCTCGAGCAGTGTGGAAATGATCTTACCATCTGCCACGGAGGTGGCTTTGTGCGGGTCTTGGCTCTGAGGTTCGGAATTGTTGCCAAGCACAAGTATGCCATCCTCGGCAAATCGCTCTGCCGAACTCCGATGATCTCCGCAAGCCGCCAACAGACAGCCCAGAACGATGGCGGTGATGACTTGTTTGACTTGCACGGCGGCGAGTCTAGCACATTTCTTTATACTCTGCAACTCTTAGTTATGTCAGACGGCGGGAGCTCTTCCTTCATCATTCTCCCGACCCCAGCAATGAGCTCAGGAAGGCCCGCAAGGCTTCAGAACCATAACAATCATGCTCCAAGTGCCGTTTGATTGCTGCGCGGAAGGCATCGTAATCGAAAACCGGGGATAGATTCTCCATGACGGAAACCTGCTTATCCTTTGTCTCCAGCTTTTTATGAAGATCGGAAATTTCTCGGATGAGAGAGGTCATATCCGCAGCGGCTTTATCCGCTGAGGGCTTGTCCGTCACCGCCGTCATGATTTCCAGCATGCGCGTAAGCCGTTCAACAATCTGCTGCATGGCCTGCTTCTGTTCCTCCTCGCTGTATACCTTTCCGGCAGAAGTGATATCATACCATTGCTCTACCTCATGCTTTGTGTTGTCGCAGATCAGAACTATAGTGTACACTAGATAGCAATGATCATCTGTCACTTCGTTGCGATGCCGATTCCACTGCCAGTCATTGAAAGACTCCGAGGCGAGCAGACTTGCCTGAGCGTGACATTCGCGGAGATCGGTTGAGCTCAGTTTCCAGGCTGTTGCGGCATCCAGACCGGGACCGCCACCACTCAGTTGTATTCCATGTTCCTTGATGATCATCGACATGTTGTGAAGAAGCTCACTCGTCAATAAGTTTCGATGATCTGCTGAAAGCGGGACAGGGACTATGGCATCCTCATCGCTGTAATTCAAGAGCTCTGCCAGTCGGCTCGAACCATGGAAATATTCATTTCTCAGACGATTGATCTCCGTGGCAATCTTCATCTGCAGAACGTTGATCTCCGTCTCGGGGGCAGGAGATTCTTCACTTATTCCCCTCCGATTGAGCAGACGCAGGTTAGCTGCGGCATTCAGCGCTGAAGCGGCATCCGTTGCTTCCGTCAGGATAGTCAGCTTGCGTTGCAGGTAAATCCCATACAACTTACTGTCCATTCCTTCCTCATGACGAATATATGGTACATCAGAATAAGTGCCTGGATCAACGGCATCGAAATCAACCTCATCTGCAGCTCCAGACTCTGCTGCATGAAGGCTGGTAATGAGGAGGGCGAGAAGGCTGATGGATGAGAATCTCATGACGTTGAAGATGTTACTGTGTATATTGCGCCTGGTCAAGCCTAAAATACAGAAAGAGAGAAGGTAACTGAATGTCAGGCTCATTATTGCGGACTTTTGACAAGGTGCGTTACGGACTTGTCTGCAAGGAGGACACAATTCGATGATTTTTGGGATGGACATCTTGGCAGAGAGAGCATATAATGAGCCCGGATATGTTGAGCCGATGTTTCAGAACAGAAGAAAGCCGCGCGCGCTATTGGGCGCAGCAGGCTGTAGATCTCTGCTCGGAAATTGAGGATGAATCTTTGACGGAATTGGCTGAACTCGTTAAAAAGGCTGAATCTGCGCTGGATCGTGACAGGCGTATCATTGTCATGGGCGGAGAGCGTTGCGGCAAGTCTACACTACTGTCAGCCGTGGCAGAATATCCCGCGATTGCCCGAGTTCCCCTGACGGATGACTATGTTTGCTGGCGCTATCGCTGCAAGGATGGTGATTCAACGTGTTCGCGATTCATTCCGATGGAAAATCTCAGCGGGTTGGAGTTGGTCGATACCCGTTCATGTGCGAATGAAGGGGTCGCGGCTACTGTACGTCAGCTTATCCATGGTGCGGATGTTGTGATAGCAGTAACTGATGGTCGCGCACCCGAAGCTTCCCCCATCTGGCCGATTCTTGCCTCTATGAAAGAGGAGCAGAGAGCCGCCTGTCTGATTGCAGTCACCTTTACAGAAAACCTTGCGGCTGAAGCTACTCTTAAGCTCAAGGACTCACTCCGTGATTATTGTCGGGAGCATCTGGGAGCGTCTCTCCCTCTTTGTTTTGTCAATCCCAACAGCAGCAGGGAAAGTCTCCAGTCCTTTGTTCAGCTAGTGCAGGAGGCTCTGACCCAGCCGGCTGGTGTGCGCGCCGGTATTCGTAAGCTCATCGAGACTGGTAAGGAGCTGACCCGCAAACAAGGATCGGTGCTCGGTGCTCGTGACCGCGTGGCCCGTACGGACAGCGGATTCTTGGCCGGTATTGAACAGGAAATCGATTATTTTCTTGCCCGTCAGCGTGACAGTCTGCAACATTGTACGGAGGTCTATGCCGAAGCTGCCATGCGCGCTCTCCCTACCACCATCAGCAAGTTGCAAAAAGCTCTGGGCTGGTTCCTTTCTCCTGTGACTCTCATGCGACTGGAACAGATGGGGGCCGGGACGGAGAAATTGTACTACCGCACCCTTCGCTCAGAAGTTCTCACCCAGCAGGAGGCCAGTGATGGCAACTTCGTGCTCTCATGTATGAGCCATTGGCGCAGCGTACGCCCCCGCATGAAGAAAACCTTGGAGTGCGAAATTGGTGAATTCCCCGAAGAATCGTTGCGCAGCGATCTGGAGCAACTGCGTGTCCGCATGGGAAGGGAGCTTTACAAGCCTTTCACCGAGATTAAATTACGCACTACATTCAGCAAGACTTTCAACGTCCATGCCGGATGGATGCGTGGGTGCTGTGTAGGGATTTGCCTCTCTCTGGTAGCGGCTGGTATACTGGGATTTTTTGACATGCTTGAGTTTGCATTGGCGGCATTGCTGGTGTCCGCTATCATCTGGCTGATCGGTTCTGTCGCACATTATGTAGTGGCTCGCAAACTCTGTAGTGAGATTGTTCAGCACTCACTTGTGCTGCAGGACAAGATGCAACACTCCATAAGCAGTGCGGTGGAGGCCCTCTTGGTCTCACGAGTCGCAGCCTACCGACGTCTCTATACCGCGCCTCGCGATAAAGTGGCACGTCACGAGGCCAGCCTGAAGCCTTTACAGCAGAAACACAAGGACATCAATATGCAACTGAGTGCCGCAGCACCCAGAATGTAACTCATTCGCTGCTTTACAGCTTGCAACAAGCTCGGAAATGTGCTAGGATAGCCCCCAACGATGGAGGAGCGATTTGCAGCAGACTATGAACAGATTAAGCCATGGAGAGTGATGTTTTGCGTCACGGCCTACTCCATGATGTCCATGTATGTGCTTTTGGGGTTGGGGTGTTTAGTCGGAATCGGAGTTTTCGCATGGCAACATTATGGATGGTTGCTGAGGGAACAGAATCTGAACTACTCTGATGGCTGGACAACTGAGCAGAAGACCGCGCTGGATCGTTATGCAGCGCAACTCCGAACGGAATATCACCTCCTGTTCGACTATAATGACTACATCAGCTATTCGGAGGGAATAGCAACCGACATCTGGTGTGAAGTAAGCTGTATGAGGAGAGCATCTCGGCTCGATGAGCAGCTCCGCCGCTTCACATCTTGTCCGGCAGCACAGCGAAAAGACCTCTTGCAACAAAAGGATGTAACGGACTACAATCTGGCATTCCATGCTGCGGACCTGGGGAATTACGAAGCAGTCTACGCTCTGGTCGAACAGGATTATCCGGCGGTGACGCAACGCAATAAGTACGGAGAAACAATTCTTGGTATCGTTCTCTCGAACATGCGATCTCGTCCGATCAATGAAGTGCTTGGAATGGCTGACTGGTTACTGGCCCGCGGTTCGCGCCCTGAGCATACCGCAGCCTTTATGGGGCTGTGCGGTATGGCAGATGACCTAGGTGCCACAGTAGATTGGCTGTTGGCTAATGGCTTGTCCACCACCCGTGACCCTGAAAGTTACAAGACATTGATGCGAGATGAGGGGCAGTCCTCATCACTCCCGCTTCTGCCATTCCATGAGTTGATGCACCATGATGATGGTATGGCACTTATCGAAAAACTTGTCCGAGAAGGTAAGATTGATATCAACACGAGAAGTGCAGATCTGACCTATCTGCAATATGAATTGCACACCGAGATCAATGAGGATAGATTAGCCGGATTGCTTGCACTGGGAGCCGATCCGAATCTGTTGCCCTTGTCTGTCGATGATGATCGAGCCAACGATTCGTACAATCACCTCACTCCGCTCGCGTATCTTTTACTGTTCCTTTCCGAACATGAAGATGATACGGACGATAGCGCGAAATCCGCCGTAGCCTGTGTGCGGCTCCTCCTCCTCAGCGGAGCCGAGGCGCACCCCCTCCCGGCAGAATGGCTCTCTCCAAATCTTCGTCAACAGGTCGAATCCCTGTACAGGGAACTTAACCTCCCCATCCATTTCTTACCTCAGGATCCCTCAGCATGAAACGTTTATTTCCCCTCATCATCCTGCTTGCCGCCGCACTCCACGCTCAGGAAGCTACTTCATCGGCCTCGACTCAGGCTCCGCAAGAGCAGCAAGCGGACAAAATCTCTCTCTCGCCCATCCTCATGTTTGTGGCAGATAAGAATACAGCCGAGGCAGCGGCTCCTCGCATACGGAGACTTATCGGCAACAGAGATCCGAAATCGGTGAACATTGACATCAATGACCTCATCCTGTTGCGGAGCACAGCTTGTTTCGGGTCTGAGACTCTCCGGGAAGTGATGGCTCCTTTCATTCCGACCCCAAGTGAAGAGGAACTTTCCATGCTGGAGCCACACTTGGAGCTTCTGGAAAAC
The DNA here is from genome assembly GCA_045545975.1 of Akkermansia sp. Taxonomy (GTDB): domain Bacteria; phylum Verrucomicrobiota; class Verrucomicrobiia; order Verrucomicrobiales; family Akkermansiaceae; genus Akkermansia. The sequence goes on along the minus strand of JAZQCA010000003.1, from coordinate 69,469 downwards.
TTGTGGCAGGCGATGGATGACATGACAAGTTCGCTCCAAACAGTAACAGACAAACCCTCTGCGGATGCCGCCGCTGATATGCTGGAATCCTTCACAGCCTATGTAGCCTCAATCTCCGATAAAATTGCCGAGCTTTCACCGCCGATTGAACCCATGGTATCTGCCGAGCTTCGCCTCCGCTATATCTCCGGTACCCGTATGTGTACATCCCGCTTTCTGCAAAGCTGGGGGGTGCTGGCAGCTCAATCTCCGGAGTATTATGGATCGGAGCGTTTGATCGAATCCTTGCTCTCGGTTCGCGATGTTCTGGAGAATATGGACATGCAGATAGATCCCGAGGCTATCCCTCACGTCATGACAATAGTCCGAGAACTCCGACCTCTCATGAGACAATGGATAGCGGTCATCTCTCTGGTGCGCGACAGAAATAGTGCAGATGCAGCCGCTATTCAGCTGCACCGCATCAATACGAGAATGCGGGATGTCGCCATGCAATCCGGCTTGAGTCGCTCTTTCGAGGAGGATATCTTCCTGTTCTCGCCTGAGCTGGAGATGCTGGTTCACATCATGGACAGGATCAGCCACCATCTCGCGGAAGAAGTAAAGCCTCCATTCTATGGTTCGCAACGATTGCAAGAGGCTCTCGAGCACGAGGATTGATCCCGAGAATGATGAAACTTGCCGCAGGGACGTTTCAGCATGCGTGAAATTAGCTTGCCTTGGTAAACCAAAAGGAGTAGAATCCCGCACATGGATGTAGCATACATACTGCGAGCTGTTTTTGAGATCTTTGTGCTCTGGGTTGTGTTTTATCAACTCTACAGAGCCTTCAAGGATTCGCGCGCAGCGGCCATTCTGGCAGGTCTTGTATTCATCATTGGCCTCGCAACAGTGCTGCTCGAACTCACGCACGCTGCCGTACTGCAACAGATGGCGGCGTTCTTCCTCGGTCCGGGAACGCTCCTCGTTATCCTCTTCATTCTCTTTCACCCCGAGTTGCGAACGGCTCTGGCCAAACTCGGTGCTCACAGGGTGCTTGGTAAATTATGGAGCAGAGAACACAATGAGGACTTTGTCTCCTGTATCTGCGAATCTGTTTCTTTCCTCGTCAGCAAACGCTATGGTGCCCTCATCGCCATCTGTCGCAACAATAAACTCTCGGAGTATGTCAAGACCGGAACTGAGCTTGATTCTATCTGCAGCCGCGAGCTCATCGGTACAATCTTCATGCCGAAAACCATGTTGCACGATGGCGCCGTCATCATCAACAACGAGCGAATAGTTGCCGCAGCCTGCATTCTGCCGGTATCCAACAGAGAATTGAAAGATCGTTCGCTTGGGTTGCGTCACCGGGCCGGCATAGGCTTGGCCGAAGCGTCCGATGCGGTGGTGATCATCGTCTCGGAAGAGACCGGCTCTGTCTCGCTGGTTGTAGGGAACCTGGTTCAGCGTGACATATCCGTTCAGATGCTGGGTACCCGATTAACAGAACTCATATATAGCCATGTCACTACTGAACAAAATCCAACGACTGTTAAATCCTGAACAGCGCAGTCTGCGCTCAAGGATCACGAACAACTGGAAGGCTAAGTTCATCTGCCTGCTCCTGGCTATCTTTGTATGGTTCTGGGTAGAAATGCGCTACGTTGACGGCAGCGATGAGTGGGGGCTGGACGAGATTCGCCTGTCTATTCCCGAATAACACATCTCTGAGAAAAAACATGCAAAATTTTTTATTCATTGGAACGGATAGTGGTGTAGGCAAGAGCTATGTTATCTGCACCTTGCTGCGTGATCTCAGGGCTCGCGGTATAGATGCCATGGGGTTCAAACCCATCGCCTGCGGCGATAGAACGGAAGCCCGAGACATCCGTCAGGCGGCAGATCTGCCTACCTACAATCTGGAGCACATCAACCCCCTCTTCTTCCGCACTATCGCAGAGCCGATCATGGCTGCGGAGTTTGAGCATAAATCCATTGAGTTACAACCTATCATCCGTGCATTTGAGCGGATCAATTCGGCTCACAAGCTCATTCTGACAGAGCTCAACGGAGGATGGGAGACTCCGCTGGCCCCCGGACTTACTACGGCTGATCTCGCCGTCGCTCTCGACCAACCTGTTATTATAGTGGCAAATAATCGTCCGGGAGCACCCTCGCTCGTGAAAATGCTTGCAACGGCTATCCGCTGCCGTGGGGTAAAATGTTCCGGCGTGATTCTCAATCATATTGAAGAAGAGTGGAGTACAGCCTCGGTGACAAATGCCGGGGTGATTCGCGATCAGACCGGTCTACCTATTCTTGCTGAGCTCATTCACGGACAGGATTATATAGACTCGGACGCTGTACTTAACCTTGCCTGAAGAAGAAGCTCCATCCTCCTGATGAGAGAGGATGGAGCCTAACTCAACTACTAATTTCTCCAGGCTTCATCGGGCTCCCGCCCGAAGTAAGATTTCTACTGTCTCGGCATGGCGTTCGCTGCGTGCCTTGTACAGAGCTGTTTCTCCGTCCTCATCCACAGCGTTCACATCAGCTCCGGCGCTGATGAGAGCCTCCACTATTCCGTTGTACCCCTCATCGGCAGCCATCATCAGGGCTGTTTCTCCATCCTCATTCCTGAGATTGACATTTGCACCTGCTGCAATGAGATTGGCAAGCGCAGAAAGTTTTCCTTCATCGGCTGCCTCCATCAAAGCTGTTTCCTGATCATCATCGCGGGCATCTATCTGCACTCCGGTGGCAAGCAGCTGTGCCAGCGAATCTGCTCCATTCAGAGCAGCCCTGTATACCTGTCGCTGCGGTGCATTCCATGGAGTATCGGCCCCAACGCTTGGTACCACGAACAGGACGGAAAGCAGTACGCCCATTGCTACATTTCGGTATGTATTCTTCATATATCGTCTCTCCTTTCTGCAAGGGCCTATTTCCGGCGCTCGCAAATGGAGTTTATCGCTTTTTCTTCCGATTGTCAAGTAAATATATCTAATTTGTAGGAATAAACATAACACATTTGAGTGTTGCCAAAATAGTATAAATGGACTATGCTGAGGGTGCATGAGAGAAAACGGAGGAATCAGGAAAGTCATGATTGTGGTTCTAGCAGCCATATTTCTCGCCCAATTGGGGGCAGGGGTGTATGACCTGCTGTTCAGTAACTTTCTGAGTGACGTATTGCAGCTGGATACCGATGAGCGCGGATTGATGGAGCTTCCGCGCGAACTTCCGGGGGTACTGAGTTTGCTGGTGATAGGATTACTGTTTTTTCTCAATGAGATAAGATTGGCGGCCGTATCCCTACTCTTGGCTGCAGGCGGCACCCTTCTGATGCTTCGTCTGAACAGCGAATCCGAGCTTTGGGAACTGAGCCTTTATGTAGGAATGGTAAGTCTGGGATTGCACATCCTGATGGGGACAGTGGACTCTATTGTGATGCACACGGCGCGCCCTGAAAATCGGGGCTTGCGTTTGGGGCAAATGAGAGCACTCGGAACAGCGGCCGGTCTGCTTGGCGCTCTGCTGATTTGGGTGAAGTGGAAATTTGACAGAGACTTCACCTGGGACTATCTGTTTACCATAGTGGTGTTCGTCATCTCGGCAGTCATGTTGTTCTGCGTGCAAATTCGGGATTTTCCGCGTCGCAAGAGTCTACGGGAAAGTTTCATACTGAGGAAGGAATACGCACTTTACTATGGGCTGGAGACGTTGCATGGTATTCGCAAGCAGCTCTACATGACCTTCGGTTTCTGGCTACTGGTAAACACGCTGCAACAACCGCCCGGAGTCATTAGCATGATTGCGCTATGCTCCGGTGTGGCAGGCCTATTCGTACAACCACTAATAGGAAAGAGCATCAGTAAGTACGGAGAGAAAAAGGTCACGATTATCGACAGCATCATTCTGTCGTTGCTCTGTCTGGTGTACGCTTTTGCCCCCGGTCTGTTGCCAACTCAATGGACCGTTGTGGTAGTGGGCTGCTGCTTTGTTCTCGACAAGATCCTGTTCGCACTGGGTATGGCTCGCACAACTTACATCGCCCGCATCTGTGGAGATCGCCGCAGCGACATTACCCCGTGCATCTACACAGGCATTGCGATCAATCACATAGCCTCTGTGGCATACGGAATAGTGGGTGGTTTGATCTGGATCCATAGCGGAGGACCTCAGCTAGTATTCCTCTCCGGCGGTCTGGCAGTAGTAGGAGCCGGAATACTGGCTCGTAGGATGAAGTGACCTCATCGCCTGATTGACTCAATATCTATAACAGGGAGGGGCGGAGCGGCTGTTCCCAACCAATCCAGATGGGTCGTAGTGATGAAAATCTGAGAATCGGTCGGAAGTAGCGCAAGAAAGGCTTTGCGCCGTTCCGGATCCATCTCTCCGAAAATATCATCGATCAACAGGGTCGGAGCATGTCCCGTCTCCACCTGCAATAAGCCGGCCTGAGACAGCACAAGAGCCGTGGCTAAAGTACGCTGCTGACCTTCGGAAGCAAAGTCAGCCGCCGCAGCCCCGCTGATGAATAGAGAAAAATCGTCTCTATGGGGACCTATGGTGGTGTACCCCAAGCGCTCATCTGTGGAAAGAGTCTGTTCCAAAGCCTGTTCCAGAGGGAGCTCCGTGGAAGGACAATAGCGTATTTCCACTTCTTCACGCCCTCCTGATATACCGGAATGATAATGGTAGATGTAGGGCTGCAGCAAGTTCAGTAACTGAGAGCGTAGCCCCACCAGAATATCCCCGTAGCGCGCGAGTAGTACCGCATAACTGCGTAGTGCAACACTACTGCGACGTGGATTTTTCAGCAGCAGATTCCGGCTGCGAAGAACCTTCCTGTATTCTCTCAGAGCACTACGATAGGTCGGGTGCCACTGAGCACCAAGGAAGTCGAGGTAATGCCGCCTATCCTCGGCACTACCGATGACAAGTGCCATATCTCCATTGCCTAGCCATACGACAGGCAGAGCATCTGCCAGATATTCACTGAAATCCCGTCGGGAGGAGCCATTCACCCAAGTGGTGAGCTTCCTGTTCTTCCATGCAATTTTGCGCACACCTTCATCCGTGCTCAGCGATATGCCGAAATCCTGAGTCCCGTGCATGAGCAGACTATCCAGCTTGTTCACACGGGGAGAGTGCAGGGTGAGGGCAAAACAGATTGCCTCCAGCAGACTGGTCTTGCCGCGAGCGTTGCCTCCCATAACCAACGCGCCCTCAGCCGGTATATCCCAGTTGAGGGCTTTGTAGCACCTGAAGTGCTGTAAGCGAAGCGCGCTGAGCATCGGAGAAGGTACAGATCTCAGGGCTGAAGAGGAAGCGCTTTGATGGCATCCATGATCTTTCGTCCGATTGCCAACTGTCCTTCACGGCTGCGGGTTTTCAATTCTTCGGGAGTAAAGGGGATGGGATCACCGATGCTGAGTGTGATGGGATGAAGCTCCAGCTTGTTACGATGTGGGGGCAGGCAATCGTATGCTCCCTCGATGCGGATGGGCTGAACCGGCACTCCGGCCAAGCGCCCGAGGATGAGGCCGATTCCGGGCATGGCATCATGAATCACGCCATCCTCACAACGGGAACCTTCGGGGAAAATGATGATACTCTCACCCTGTCTCACCAAGCGCAGAACCTTAAGAATGCTGCCCGGATCCGGTCGTTCCTGATCGATCGGCACTACATTGCAGTATGGCAGAGCAAAGTTCATGATCGGATGATCCAGTAAAGTCTTGCGTGCCAGATAGTACACGGCACGCTCAAAAAGTTGACCGATCATGGGAGGATCCAGAAAGCTCTGATGATTTGCCACATAAATGCAGGGACCCTCCTCAATGAGTTTCTCCCGATTAATCACCTTCACATCAAAGAGAGACTTGGCCGCAGCCTTTGCCAGCGTGATGATGAAGAAATAGATGGGATTCATCTTCCATTCCATAATCAGATATCCTTTCTGTTAAATTTTACTTTTGATGTCAGCCACTACGCGAGCAACGACTTGCTCAATGGTGAGATCGGACGTGTCGACCAACGTGGCATCATCTGCCATAACGAGGGGAGCACAGGCTCTGGCGGAATCCTTGCGGTCACGCTCTGCGATCGAATCCGTCAATCCCTGAGCAGCACGGCGGGCGGCTCGAACCTCCTCAGAGGCTGTGACAAAGTACTTGAAGGGGGTTTGGGGGAAGACCACGGTTCCGATATCGCGCCCCTCCATGACAACGGGCTCCTTCCGATTGTACTCACGCTGCTTCTCCACCAGCAGAGCTCTCACCTCGGGGATGGCGGCAATGGCAGAGACATTATCATTCACCTCGGTTGACGTTAGCTCAGTACTGAGCACACGCCCCTCGCACATAACGGTAGAAACAGCACCATCCTTGCCAAAGGAAAGGGGAATATCGCCCAGAAGAGCTGTCACGGCTGCTGTATCTGCCGGGTCAATCCCTTTCTGCAGCGCATACCAAGTAACGGCCCTGTACATGGCTCCGGTGTTGATGAAAGTATAACCGAGTTCGCGGGCTATGAGCTTGGCAACAGTTGACTTGCCGGAAGCAGCGGGACCGTCTATGGCGATGGCAGGGGGATTCATACGCGGAGTATTATACCTGTTAAGAGCCGTGCTGTCCAGTTATTTTTATCGTTCCGTACAGAGAAAAATCACCGGCCAATCACCGCCCGGAATCTGACCGGCACCTGCACCTTGTTGCAATTCTTGTATGTAAGTAGGCGGAAGATGAGTGTGTCGCCATTGCTGGGAATGATGCAAGTAGCCCTGGCCAATTTCCGCTCTGCATCGAAATGTCCATCCACGATCTGACAAGGCAGGGGAGTACCATCCTTGCCGCAGAACCTGATATCCGCTATATCCGGCGAATAGGTATATTCCAGATGAATGACGGCGTGCTCCTCATCCTCTGCATCGGAAGGAGTCGGCTGCAAACGAAAAACATGATCAGCTACCACGATGGAGGTCTGTTCCTGTACCTTGAATTCCTTCTCTTCATGTTCCGTCAGCTCACCTGAGACCGGAATATCCACCACCCCATCCACATGGAGAACTCCACCCGCAGGATGTTTGCGGAAATCATAGACCGCAATCACGCAGTTTTCATCGGAATCGTAGCAAAGTTCCCACTCCCGGAACGCCCCTTCCAGTTCATTGTTTGCTCCATCTCTTGCCTTTAACTTCTCCTGAGGCATGGCATACTCGGCTCGGGTTCGTACCACATAACCCGGTATGGGGGTAATGTGCAGCCGTAGCCTGCAAAGTACAGCATTTTCCTGCGGTATCTCCGGATAGAAACATTCCACGCTTTGCGGTGAAATCCGGAGCGGACATTCCTTCGGGACCTCCTGCGCAGTTGAAAACAGACAAAGAGAATGAAGCAACGCGAGCAGAATGATTCGGGATAAGTTAATCATGATTATTTAGCAATGACTTCGCCAAGGGAAACATTAAAACGGAAGTTTGCTTTGGCCCGACGAGGTGATCGGACCGTGACAATTCGTAACTGTTCCGTCTGATCAGCATCCCAAAGTACAATTTTTACCTTCCCGGATGAAGCTCTCCCGATTTCCTCCATCTCTACAGGTTGTGTATAGATCTCGCCGTCCACTCCCATCCACACCCGCTCCACTCTGCGGATGGTAACACCCTGCGGGCAGGCGATATTGAGCTCTGCACGTCTCAGTTTGCCACCTTCCTGATTGGCACTACGGGTATTGGCAGAAGAGGGGGTCACCAGCAGGCTCATATCCTGAGACAAAGCAAGCTCCATCTTCTCAAGCATGTTGACCTTAACCGGTGAGTGTGCCGTTCGTTCTGTCGCGACTGTGACCGTCAATTCTCCCTGGATTTCGATTTGCGAGCCGGATGGTCGCTGCGCCAAGGTGAACGTGGTGTAGGCTTTGTTATCCGGGGTAATGTCCACGGAGCGTTTGTCTGCCAGTCGCACGAGCCCGGATGAATCCTTCACTCGAATGATGCCTGCAAGATTAGCACTTTCGCACATGAACATCCCGGTCGGCGGTACCAGCTCCAGAGTACAGACAAGACCGGGAGCGGTGGAACGGGAATGGGTGCGGTACTCCGTACGGCAACTTCTCAACTGCACATCCACCCCCTGCTGTGCCGCCTCGGACAAGCAGACACAGCCCCAGAGGAGAATGGTAATGGTTTTTAACATGTTACAGGATGCCGATGTAATTCTTATAGCTCATTTTACGCTTGTTGGCAAGTCAAATCGCCACAAGAGAGTCTACCAAGGGAACTTTTCTGTATATTTACCTTGTCAGAAAGTCAAAAGAAGTGCATAATGTTGCCCATGAACGAGGCTCGGGATCTCACGGGAGAGTTGCTCAAGGCAGTATCGCGCTCTTTCTATCTGACGATATACTGGTTACCCACAGCCATGCGACCGGGAGTGGCTCTGGGGTACATGCTGGCTCGAGCGACCGATAGTGTGGCCGATACTTCAACGGCTTCCCCGGCATGCCGTAATCGCGTACTCCGCGAGATGGGACAAGCCATTGCCGGCGAGGCTGATGATCAGCAAATTCAAGAATTGATACACGAACTGGGGCATGAAATGGCTGCTGCACAGCACTCGCCGGCAGAAAAGGTGCTGCTCTCGCGTTTCGGTGATTGCCTGAAAGCTCTGAGTTCTTTCCCCGAAGATCAGCGATGTGCCATACGTAAAGTGCTGCGTACGATTATAGAGGGGCAACTGTGGGATATTTCCCATTTCCAGGGGAATACCGAGGTGGAAAATGATGCTGCAACAGATCTTTACACATACAAGGTAGCCGGGTGTGTGGGCGAGTTCTGGACAGAGCTCGGCAGCCTGACCATGGGTACAGACTTCTGCTCCAAGGATAAGCTCGACCTGATGCTTCAAGCCGGTATACGCTATGGTAAGGGGTTGCAGATCATCAATATTCTGAGAGACGTAGCTGAGGATGCCGCCCGGGGAAGATCATACCTACATGCAGGAGCGTCAGCACAAAAGTGGCTCAATCGGGCCGATTATTACATGAATGACGGGTTGGACTACTGCAGGCGCCTGCGCCATTGGCGACTTCGGTTTGCCAGCGCCTTGCCGGCTCTTATCGGTAAAAAAACACTGGTCCTGCTCCGAAAAGCAAGACCGGGTGAAGGTAAAGTGAAGATTTCTCGCCGGGCGGTTTACCTTTGCATGCTGCACGCTCTATGGCTCAGCCTTGCTGGGAGAGCCGCTTGAGCTTCTTTGCCAGAGTAATCTTGGCAGCAGAGGAAACCCGATCCGTGAATAGGAATCCCTCGAGGTGATCGCACTCGTGCTGCAAGCAGCGGGCAAGCAAACCTCCACAGTCGATATCAAGCACTGAGCCATCCAGCAGGGTGAGACTGGCCTTCACATGATCGGGACGAGAGACGTTTGCTCGGATATTCCGCACACTCAGACAGCCCTCCGTGAAAAGGTACTGCTTCCCGTAGGGTTCAATGACGGGGTTGATGAATACCAGCGGCATAATCTCGCGAATGAACCTCTTTTCCCCGTTGATAAGCGCCATCTCCGGCTCATCTTCCTCATCCTCGGGAATATCAATGACTACAAGGCGCAGATTCTCTCCGACCTGAGGAGCGGCAAGACCTATGCCATTCGCCGCATACATGGTTTCGAGCATGTTGGCAGCAAGAGCATGTATAGCCTCATCGATGTGTTCGACCGGTGCACTTACTGCACGAAGTACCTGATCTCCGTATTGAGAAATGGAAAGAAGCATGGTGGTATTGATAACTGGGCGCTATTGTGCATTCCTACGGCTGTCATGTCAAGCTATTTTGGTGATGCAGTCACACTCTTTTTCTATGCAGAGTTGACGTAAAGGGGAGGAAATGATACCATTCACCTGAATTAATCATGGCAACTCCGACAGAACAGATGATTCACCGCATGAGCGATGTGTTGGCCAGCCAGGTCGCGGCAGGTGAAGTTGTTGAGCGCCCGGCTTCGGTTGTCAAGGAACTGATCGAAAACAGTATCGATGCCGGTGCTACTATGATCCGTGTGGAAATCATTCGCGGCGGAGTGTCTATGATTCGCGTTACAGACAATGGCTGCGGAATGAGCCGGGCAGATGCCCTCATGTGCCTGGAGCGCCATGCCACCAGCAAGTTGATCAGTTTTGACGACCTCTCCTGCATAGAGAAACTTGGCTTCCGCGGTGAGGCCATACCCAGCATTGCCTCCATTGCAGAGCTCCGCATAACAACCCGGCGGGAGGAAGACGTGGAAGGTACTCTCGTAATCTGCCGGGGAGGAGCTGTGGAGGAACCGCAGAATGCCGGTTGTGCTACGGGAACTGATATCTGCGTGAACAATTTGTTCTACAACACGCCTGTTCGCAGAAAATTCCTCAAGAGCAACGAGACGGAGTCCGGTCATATTGAGCATGAAATCAAGCTGCATGCACTTGCCTACCCGGCGCTGCGTTTCGTATATGTTCGAGATGGACAACTGGTTTTTGACTGGTCCGCCACTGCGGATCTTCGCCAGCGAATTGCAGACTTCGCCGGGAGGGAGACCGCCGCGAAGCTGCTGCGCGTGCGCCCGCAAAACGGACCCGGAGTACACGTCAGGGGCTATCTCATGCCGTTATCGGAAGCCCGCCGCAACCGCAGGATGCAGTTCATTTTCCTCAACACTCGCCCTATTGAGGACAAAATTATCACTCGCGCCATTCGCGATGGCTACGGCGGCTTTCCTACCGGGCTTCACCCGGCTCTTTTTCTTTACCTGGAAGTAGAACCGGCACTTGTGGACGTCAACGTACACCCCGCAAAGAAGGAAGTTCGCTTTCTGCGCCCATCCGACATAACGAACGCAATTCTGGATGCCGTAGCCGAGACCCTGGCTGAACATGCCAGGGGCGAGCACACACGGTCGGATCCGGCACCAATAACTCCGACGATTCGCAGAGAAGAGCAGCCACGTCAGGTCAGTAGCATCACTCCGTCACCTGTTGCGGGTGGAGAACCTTCCAAGCAAAAAATTAAAGTAAAATCGGTCATCTCAACGTTTGCTGAGGCTCAGCCTGCACCCGAGCTGAAACTACAATCAGTTCTCTCACCTGTACAGAAAGAACTGAGATTACAGGAACCTGTTCAACAGCCGCAAACAAGAACATCCGAGCCGCAGAGCATGCCCGTTCCCGGTCGAAATATCATCATTAGCCCCGAACAGAAAGACTCTACGGCAGAAATTGCAGCCCCTGTACCGCAACCCACACAAAGTACGACTGATCGTGCAGGTAAGTTTCGTTATATCGGAACTTGTGCCTCCCGATATCTTCTGTATGAAAATAGCGACGGACTCGTTCTCCTTTCCCCGAGAGCTGCTCGCGAAAGAATTCTCTTCGAGCGACTTCTGACCAGCAACGAGCGGCCGTTACACTCTCAGAGACTCTTGCAGGCAGTAATGCTCGATCTCGATTCCCGGGATGTAGGCGTGGCAATGGAAGTCAGTCAGCAACTGGAGAAGGCCGGATTCAGGATTTCTCTCTTCGGACAACGCACTCTACGAATCGATGGCGTACCCATGATGCTCAGTCTACCCCGAATTGATGATTTTCTGATGGAACTCATCCGCACGTTCTCCTCAGGAGAGCTGCGACTCAAGCGCTCCCGCAACCCCTTCGAGCCCTTCGCCATACATATAGCCAGGCAATACGCCCTGCGTGAAGATATGCGCCCATGGATGCAAGCCCCCATTCCCTTGCTCAATGATCTCCTCAACTGTGAGATCCCGTACTGTACTCCGGGCGGGAAACCTACCATGGTTCCGGTTACTCTGCACGAACTGTCGCGCAAATTCCAAGCACAGTAAGGCTTTTTGCACCGGAACTCTTTTTATGCTTTTCGGGGGCGTTTGAATGTGGTAGAATACTCGCGTATGGCATCAGAAGAACTTTCCATTGGTGTTGATATGGGTGGTACAACCATCAAATTTGCAGTTGTACAAGGAACGGAACTCATCTACAAGGCTCAGCCCATGCAGACTGGGGATTACCCATCGCCGGATTGCATCGTCGAGGAAATCGGTAACCGCCTCAGGTCTATTATGGAGAAATACCCATCCGTGAAGGCTGTGGGAATGGGCTTGCCGGGATTTGTTGATCACAAGGCAGGTATAGTGGATTCTCTGACAAATGTTCCCGGCTGGTATGATATTCACATCCGTGATATTCTGAGCGACGCCACGGGACTGCCCGCAGCCGTTGACAATGATGCCAACTGCATGGCCTACGCCGAATGGAAACTAGGTGCAGGTCGCGGTATGAACGACTTGGTTTGTCTGACACTCGGCACCGGTATAGGTTCCGGCGTAATTGCCAATGGACACTTTGTGCGCGGATATCTCAGCGCCGCAGGTGAGCTAGGGCAGATGACCATTGACTATAAGGGGCGCATAGGCTACTACGGAAATCAGGGAGCTATTGAGGATTATATAGGTCACAGAGAAATTGCCGCTGCAGGTCAGATCGCTTATGCTGCAGCCGGTCAGACAAAGGCTCTGGATGAGTGTGGTCCCTACGAGCTGGAGCTTGCAGCAAAAGCCGGTTGCCCCGTTGCCTTGGCTCTTTGGGATGACATAGGTCGCAAGCTGGCAGCCTGCCTGATGAATTGCCACTATATTCTCAATCCCGAGGCATTTATTATCGGCGGTGGCGTAGCCAAAGCCGGGGATCTGCTCTTTGGTCCCACTCATCGGTACCTGAAGGCCCAACTCTACCCGCCGCACTACGAGAAGATCAAGATTTTGCCCGCTATGTTCAGTAACGATGCCGGAATCATCGGGGCTGCTCGACTGGCTCTCAGCGTGGCAAATCATGAGGACTCGTAAGCCCGTCCCGTTTCCATATGACGCCGCTTGCCCCCAGCAAAGCAGAATTGAGACTTTGCAACCGCCTGCATCTGAATGAGGAGGATACTGAGTACCTCATAGCCTCCATGCGTGCCGGTCGTTCTTCTCGACCGGCTGTAGTGCTCTCGCCTCTGGCACCGGAGGATTATCAGCCGCCCTTCCTATGTGCAGACACCACAGGATGGGCGTGGCTGCCCCCGCGGGTATTCGTTCCGGAGGAGGGAGAAAGTCCCACGGCTCATGCAGATTACAGCTCGGGGCTGTACTATTCACTCGATCTGTCGTCCTGTTGGGAATCAGCAGCTTTGGCATTTGTTTCACCCCCCGGAAACAGTCTGGATCTATGCGCGGCGCCGGGTGGCAAAACCATGCTGATGAAGGCAAGATTTTCCGGTGGTTGTCACGTTGCCAACGAGGTGAATGCCTCCCGCCGCGGAATCTTGCGCCAGAACCTGCAACAGTGTGGGTTAAATGAAGTCGAGGTCTCCGGTTTACGCCCAGACCAATGGGTGACAGAGGGAAGATTATTCGACCTGCTGCTGGTAGACGCCCCATGCAGCGGTCAGTCACTACTGTGCAAGGGAATTCGCAATCCCGGCTGCTTGGGATCTCAGATGGTGAATGGTAATGCCAAGCGGCAGAAAGGGATTCTGCTGGCAGCTGTGCAATTTGCTGCTCCCGGAGGGCATATCCTCTACACGACCTGCACATACGATCCCGATGAGAACGAGAAAGTCATGAGCTACATCCTGCGCCGGGTCCCCGGATGGGAGGCCGTGGAAGTTCCCTCATTACACGATTTTCGCTCAACTCTCTGCGATTTTCCCGCATATCGGTTGCTTCCGCAGCATGGCTTCGGAGCAGGGGGCTTCTGCTGTCTGCTGAGGAAATCAGAAAATATTTGAACATGTTACCATCTTTCAAACTCTAATCATATACATAAACATGAATACGATCAAGTCCCTAATTGTCGCTACGCTCCTGACGGCTCCGCTGCTTTCTGCAGCTCCCATGCCGGAGAAAGCTGATCTGCTTGCCTCCAATACCGTAATAGCCCAATACATCGGTACTACTGAGCGCCCCTGCATGTTCCGTACGGCTCTCTGTCCGGATCGCTGCGACCATGCGGCGACCATTGCCGGATTCCGTGTGTTAAAGAATGTTGATTACCAGCGTGTCGGTAAATATGGAGATGACAAGGCTGAGGTCGGTTCCGTTGTCATGGTGGATCTTCGCCATGAGGAACCGGGGCAGGATCCCTCTGTCAATCAGACCATCCGATCCCTCAAACCCGGCGATACTGTGCAGCTCACCCAAGATCACTACTATGGTCAGGTCGGCTGTGCCATGACGCCCTTCCGCCCCATCAGGAAGATCGAGAAGGTTGAGCGTCCGGCAGACGCCCCGGAACTGCCCGCCCTCGAAGAACAGCACCCCGTCATGCCCATCAGCCGCCGTGGTCGCTGATCTTCTTCGCTGTATATTTTTTCTCTCAGCGGGCTGCTCTGTGCTTACTGCGGAGCAGCCCGTCGGCATGGTAGCCTCCGGCGATCTGCGCCAGCCCATCCCCCAGTTTCCTCTGAGCAAGACGGGAAGAGGCACAGCCTTAATCTTCATCGGCGGTATGGGCGATGAAATCAGCGGCATTATGCCGCACATGTTCCGGACTCTCCCTCAAATCGTTGGAGTCGAGACTCGCGCCTACTACCACTGGCACGCGGGACATCCTGGGGAACAGTCACAAGGTGCAGCCGAACTGGCAGAGCACATCGCATCTTTTCGCCGCACAAATCCCCGCGCCGATGTGATCCTCATCGGTCACAGCATGGGTGCCACACTAGCGCTCAAGGCGGCTCACAATCTGTCGTCCTCCGATGGAAGAATCTTGCTCATCACACTCGATCCGGTAGATCGAAGCTACACCCCCGTACGCCCGAAGTCCGTAACCTGGTGGGGGAATGCTTATGTCGTCAATTCACTCTCTGCGCATGATTACATTGCCCGTTGGGGAGGCCGATGGAATGAATGCCCACAAGCCGACGTAAACATCTGCTTCGATGGTCGCCGGCTTAATGAACACGGTTACCACTACATTCATGACGATGCACTAGCCCTCATGCTCAGCAGAGTGGCAGGGATCTCTCTGTATGAACAATTGCAGACAGCTCTCAATAAGGTAGTGAAATAAGACCCAATAAATGAAGGGTCCAGAGAGAGATGGCGATGAGCGCGATCAGGAACCAAGCAATGATAGCCCCATGACTGACCTGCCTGCGGGCTGCATTTTTCTGGTGATTAATGACCTTGGCAGTTTGCTGGTCGAAGATCACATCTTCATTCTTGGGAATTTCCTCTCTCATCGGGGAAGGAGTGTAGCACAGAGTTGAACGGATTTCAAGCACTACAGTCTTGCCAATACAGAAAAAATCTGCTAAACTCTGCCCCGGTGATTATTACGTCTGAAAAGGTTCCGATTCTTCCTATAGATACCGGGGGACGCCCCATCATCCTGATTGGTTTGATGGGTTGCGGCAAGACGACCATAGGCAGAGAGCTCAGCAAGATGACAGGCATGCCGCTCATTGATATGGACGCTATCATCGAAGAGCAGCGAGGCAAGAAGATATCAGATATTTTCCGCGATGAGGGCGAAGCTCACTTCCGAGCACTCGAGACGGCGTTGCTCCGTTATATAGAAGAGGATACTATTCCCTCCGGCAAGGGGAATGTCATCATTTCCACCGGAGGTGGTGTTATCCTTAAGCCCGTCAATCGTGCGATTCTGCGCCGCATCGGATTCACCGTGTGGTTTAATGTTGATGTACCCACTCTACTGGAGCGTACCTCCCGCAGTCAGAACCGCCCCTTGCTGCAGTCGCCCGACCGCTTCAATATCCTTACCAAATTACTAAGGGCGCGTGCTCCGCTCTATGCCGAGACCGCGCATATGCGGCTAGAATCCTCCAACATCAGCGTGCAAGACACCGTCCCAATGGTGCTTGATGCCGCCCTGCGTTTCTTTTCTTCCCACTAAGTCGTTACGAAGAATCAGCGCAGCCATGCCAGGAACTCTTTGTTCCCCTCCATGCCGGTAATAGGGGAGTCTGCCACTCCCATCCACTCACGGTGAAGCTCGTTGACCACAAAATCACGGATCTTTTCCACAGCTCGGCTGTGCAGCACTGGATCCCGAACGATGCCGCCGGGACCTATATCCTCCGGCTGAAGCTCAAACTGAGGCTTGATCAGTACGAGTAAATCCCCGCCTTCTTCTAGGCATGAATATGCAGCAGGAAGGATTTTGGTCAGAGAAATAAAGGAGACATCGCTTACAATCAAGCTGACTTTTTCCCCCAGATCTGCAGGGGTCATATAGCGAGCGTTGAATTGCTCCTTCACGATGACTCGTGGGTCATTACGAAGTTTCCAGACAAGCTGGTTCGTGCCAACATCAACCGCATGCACTCTCAGGGCTCCATTCTGCAACAGACAGTCCGTAAAACCACCGGTCGATGAGCCTATATCCAGGCAAACCTTTCCTTCGGCTTTCACCGGGAAGGCTTTGAGGGCGCCCTCAAGTTTCAATCCACCCCGGCTGACGTAGCGGGGTTTATTTTTAACGGTGATGGGAAGACTGTCATCCACCTTCGTTCCGGGCTTCGTGACGACCTGTCCCTTCACCAGCACCTCCCCGGCAAGGATAAGGCGCTGAGCCTGTTCGCGGGAATCGCACAGGCCCAGCGCATTTACAAGAACATCCAGTCGTTGCTTTGGCATGCTCTCAAGATATGAGAATCAGTTATTACGGAGCTTCTGCCCGCGGTTCTGACCGGGCATGACCGGATAGCGTCGCTTTTGGGCAGGGGTGAGCACAGGGCGACTTACAGGTTGCGCCACAGGACGGGCTACCGGTCTGGGAGCAGGTGCAGGCTGAACTACAGGCTGGGGCACAGGAGCTGGCGTCGGTACAGCAGCACCGGAAGAGGTGATAACCACTTCAGGAGCAGGCTGGTTCTGACGAGTGCCACGGGAAGAATCAGGCTTGGGAGCAGGGGGGGGAGTGGGTGCCTGAACCTCGGGTGCGGGCTGGGTCTGAACAACGCCGGTATTTGATGTAACAGGTTCGGGATCAGAGGGTGATGAGACTGCGGGTGTCTCAGCCTTCTTCACTTGTTTCGGCGGTTCGGGTTTTGCCGGAGCCGGAGGAGCAGGGGGCTCCGGTGCTCTGACAACGGGAGCCTGCTCCTCAGGACGCGGCTGCTGTTGAGCCAGAGCCGCCTGTCGTTTGCGCTCGGCACGTTCAGCCTCGCGCTGCTGAACTACGGGATCAAGTGCAGGTGGCAGAGGATGAAGGGGCGGTGCCACTGAAGTGCGACCGATGATGTTGGGAGAGCCCCAACCTTCGTCCGATGTACAGGCGACTAAGAGTGCTGCAGATGTCACGCATGTGAGAGTAAGTGCTTTGTTATTCATAGTTGTTTATTTGAGATAAAAGATTTGGTTGGCAAAATCGGCAAAGGTGGACCAGGCGTAGACAAGAGTCAGTATGGTCATCAGAATGAAGGTTCTGTCGCGAGCCACGCGCTCATGCCGATCATCCATCCTTCCGGGCCGAAGGCTGATAAGCATGATGAATATGAAGGCCAGCCACATCAGTCCAAACATATTCTGCCACGTTGGATCCGTGAATACCGTGGAGCCGAAATAACATGTAAGATAGTACACGGAATGCGGCAGTACACTGAGTATGGCAAACTCAGGTCGGAGCCGTCCTCCGGTGTACAGGCGCATCCACACCACGCCCCAAGCCACGACGATCAGAGGGATGACCACCGCAAGCATGAGCCCGGATGTCCCCAGAACTCCGGTAATGAGTGAGCCACAGCTCAAGAGGACAAATAGCGGGACACCCCAGTATATGTAGTTCAGCCTTTTCATAGCTCCCGATTATTTCAGCCCAGCCAGTTCCAAGTGATGGGGACCTCCACATCGGGATGGAGACTCAGCATGGCCGGGCTACCCATCACACACTCGCGGAGAGCCTCGCGGTGTGGTGTGTCGGCAGAAAGAGGAACATTGATCGTTGTTATTATCCTGGCTATGCGACGGGGATTTGCGCTCATTTCCTTGCACACCTCGATCTCCAATCCGGTCAAATCCAGATTTTCCTTCTCAGCATATATACCCATGATCGTGGCCATGCATGCAGCCATGGCGGAGCACATCAGATCTGTCGGTGAGAACGATTCACCTTTGCCATGATTATCAACAGGTGCATCCGTACTCACTCGTGCGCCACTCGGTCCGTGCTGCAGTTCACAGTGCAGACCGCCCACATAGGTCATCTTGCATTTTACCATGCAGTCATTCTACACTCTGGCAGCAGGGGCGTCAAGGTAGAATCCAGCGTTATATACCGAAAATTGCGCCATGAAACAGAAATTTGCTACTTCGCATAATACATGTAATGCAAAATCGGAATCATGAAAAATCAACGGCTCCGGTGCGATAACGTACTTTCAACTTGAAATAGTGCTAAAAGGTGCTAGAATGGGCTGAGCTTATGAGCATGGTGACCGCAGAACATTTACACAAGACGTTCGGACGTTTCACAGCCGTGAAAGATGCGAGCTTTTCCATCGGTCGTGGAGAAATCGTGGGCTTTCTGGGACCGAACGGCGCCGGCAAAACGACAACCATGAAGATGTTGACGGGCTACCTGCCGCCCACAGCCGGAACAGCCAGCATAGCCGGTTGCGACATCATCGACAAGCCGTTGGAGGCGCGTCGGCACTTGGGCTACATGCCGGAGAATGTGCCACTCTACGATGATATGCGCGTGTACGAGTACTTGGACTATCGTGCCCGCCTGAAAGGTATCTGTGGAAAATCCGTTCGGCAACAAATAGGAGAAGTCATCGACAAATGCGGGTTGGAACCCAAGCGTAAGAACCTCATTACCACACTCTCCAAAGGCTACCGCCAACGCGTAGGACTGGCTGACGCTCTGCTCGGCAATCCGGATCTGCTCATATTGGATGAACCGACAAATGGGCTGGATCCGAACCAGATCCGCCAGATCCGAGAACTTATCCGAGCCCTCTCCGAGAACCATACAGTCATTCTTTCCACTCACATTCTGAGCGAGGTGGAAATGATCTGCAACAAGGTAATCATCATTGACCAAGGGGAGATTAAGGCTGCGGACACACCAGAGAACCTTACCCACGGGCTTCGTGCAGCCGGAAGAGTTTCCATCGAGTTCAAGGGCGATCCGACGTCTGTAGTTGCTGAGCTGGAGGCTTTTGCGCCGGTTAAGAAAGTCATTCTGGAGGAACCGATCGATGGGTGGAACAGACTATTGGTTCGCGCAGAGCCCGGTACCGACACGCGCGAGAAGGCCGCAGCCATCATAGCTGCACACGGATTTCCTATGCGGCACATATATCGCCATATTCCCAGCCTTGAAGATGTTTTCGTAGAAATGACGCGTCGCGACTAACGCAGAATTAACCTGAATCTTTCATAACTAATGGATACTGAAACAAACAAAATTCAGCGCACCAGCAGCTACCTCGTCACCCTGCGTACCATTTACCGCCGAGAACTGAAGGGCTACCTCGGCGTCCCCTTCGGTTGGGTGATACTCGCTTGCACCATGGCTCTGCAAGGCTTCATATTGCAAGCCGTTCTGCAAATCATGACTCAAGCAACGGGTAACGGGGTCATGTACCACATGCTGGACAACCTCAATTTCTGGTTTTATTTCATCTTCATCTTTCCGTTGATCACCATGCGCTGTCTGGCGGAGGAAGAGCGACTTGGTACCTTGGAAGGCCTGCTCACAGCTCCGGTGACAACCACTCAGATCGTGCTCGGGAAGTACCTCGCGGCCTATACCTTTTACCTGCTGCTGTGGTTGCCCATGCTTTTTTACCCTCTCGTCAGCGAGATAGGCAACTACTACACAGAACTTCGCTACGGCATACAGCCGGAAGGCTCCATCACCTACATGCTTGCAGACTGGATAGGTCCTTACACCATTCTCGCGCTCTCAGGAGCCTTCTTTGTAGCACTCGGGATATTCTGCTCAGCCATGTCGCGCAGTCAGATCATTGCAGCCATCCTGTGTACCTGTCTCATGATCATGTACTATTTCATGGGACGAGTCACCGAGCTGTGGGGGGAGTTCCCGGCAGCTCCCATCTTCCACTATATGTCGTGTTCCGAGCAGGTTAAATCATTCGCCAGCGGAGTGATCGATACTCGCCCCCTCGTGCTGTATGTATCCCTGACCATATTCACCCTTGCACTCACCAAACGTGTGGTCGATTACCGCCGCTGGACCCGCTGATTTTCTCATCTAACCTTCTGCGAATACCTTATCTCCATGAGCAAGAACAAATATACCGGGCACCCGGATGCTCGCAGACCCAAGGGTAACCCCCTTGCCTGGATCAATCTCCTGCTGCTCTCCGTCATCGTTCTGGCATGCAACTACATAGGTTGCCGCGAGTATGCACGGATAGACCTATCTGAGCAGGAAAGCTACTCCATCTCCGATCGCACACTCAACGTTCTCTCCAGCGAGCGCATCAGTAAGCGAGAGCCCCCCATCCACATCATCTTTGCCTTCCAGAGAACAGCTACGGGCTATGCTCGCATGTACTCGCTCCTGGAGGAATACGAGAGGCACAGTAACGGCAAAATTGTTGTCGAATGCTTTGATCCCCTTCGCGAACCCAATCGTGCAAGAGAGATTTCCCAGATCTACGGCGTGGAGTTCGATCAGAACCTCTGTGTAGTGGATGCCCGAGCTGACCACACCATTCCCCTCAAGACATTTGAAGACAAGGATCGCAGCGACCGCAAACACGTTCGCATACGCCCCGGCGCCTCCTTTATGAAATATGAGGTGCTGCCCGATGAGAGCAAGAGAATAGTCGCTCTCATGATGGACGAGGTGCTGTGCTCCGCCATCACGGAAGCCGTTGAAGGCGACATGCGACACATGTATGTGGTCGAGGGCAAGGGCGGAGTCTCTCGCGATGACCAGAGCCTGTTGGAAAACCTGGGATTGATCACGTCGTCGCTTAACATTCAGCTCACATGGATTAATCTGAATGAGGTGGAGATGATGCCGGACAATGCTGAGGGGCTCATCATCATTTCACCTCAGACGGACTTCACAGAGGACGAAATACGGGTAGTCCGTGAGTTCTGGGAGAGAGAGGGGCGCCACGCCATCTATGTCGCCCTGGACCCGACAAATACCAAACTGCCCATGCTCTATCGCTTCCTTCGTGAACAAGGCATACGCCCCAATGCCGATCGTGTGCTCCTTCGTAATCGCAAGCGAGCCTATTACGATATTTCCGCAGTCATGCCCAAGGGACTGCTCTGCACAAAGGCCTTCTGGAACAACACGACTCAGGTCGATGGGCAGTCCATGTCTATCACGCTTGAACATGGCGATGAGAACATGGCAGCCCTTCGCAAGCTCACCACATACCCCCTGCTCATGAGCACGGCCGAATATTACGGAGAAACGAGCCGCGACCTCGAACCAACGTTCAATCCGCAGGAGGACAAGGAAGGTCCGCTCTGCCTGCAGGCCGCAGTCACACGTGGCAGCAGCAACGACCCGAACAATATCTCCACCATGATCGTTACCGGCAATATCGACATGCTCACCCGCAAGAATGCCCGTAAAGAGCAGACCGATTACCTCCGCTCTCTCTGGGCTTGGATGGTCCACCGCCCTGAATATGCAGGAAAGAGCTCCAACCAGGATCTCACCATGAAGATAGACCTCAATCGCCACACGCGCAGCGCGGTTGAGCACATCACCCTCATCATCATGCCGCTGCTGGCCTTGTTGATTGCCCTCGGCATATGGAATACCCGGCGCCACTGAGTACAAGCCCCATGCGAATTATCTCCACAGTTCTGCTCTCCATAGCAACCATTCTCAGTGTAACCGCAGCGGTTTTCCTGACGATTGACGGCAATCTGGCCAGACTGACCGGCTGGTACAGCTTCAAGCCCGGCATGCCCCTTTTCACCGCGGAGAACACAGAAAGGCTTTCCGAGGTCTCTTGGATGCGCATACGCGACCTGCACGACACGATTGAATGCCGCAAGGAAAACGATGGAACCTGGTGGATCATAACCCCGTTCCGAGACCGACTCAACCCTACCGTTGCAGCAGGCATTCTCTCTTTCACAGAGAAAGCCCGTGTGGTTGATACCCTGCCCCTCAACAAACAAACCCGCAGCAGACTGCGAGAATACGGCGTGCAGTCCAACCCGCACACCATCACCATCAAAGCTCCGACAAACAACGACAGCAAAGACCTCACCACCATCGCCCGCTATACCTTGGGCAGTGCTTCTCCATGGCTGGCCGATGCCGGTGACGGCAAGTCCGTTATCCCCACCACATACCTGCGTACCGACTTTTACGGCAAAGATAAGCGCATCCATGTCGTCAGCGGCAACATTCTGAACATCTTCAAGGATGGATTAAGCGCTCTGCGCGATCCTCGCCCCCTGCTCTTTGCCCCTGAAGCTCTGCGAGAAATCAGCATAACTCATCACACGGATGGTGGTGAGAAATCGACTCCCGTCACGCTCCGGCGTGCCAGCGCCGAAACTCCGTGGAACATCATCAGTCCCTGCATTACGGCAGCCGATCAGGATAAGGTCAATAATCTCGCAGCCTCATTCGTAGGACTGTCTGCCGCCAAGGTGGACGATGCCACCGATCTGCAACCTACCGAGCCGCTTGATTATACCATCACCTTCCGATTGGAAGGGCAGCCCGATCCCATCGAACTGAAAATTCATCGACCTTTTGCGACCGCCTCCGATGGTCAGCAGATCTGTCATGCAACCGTGAATAATCGACCGGTTGTCTTCACACTCCCCGCGGAGCCCCGAGTCAGCAGGAAAGGCAGTTACTCCCGAATTGTCAACAGCATCTGTAACCTTCCTGTTCTGCCCGTCAAAGCCATGGCGCAGATCAAATCCGGTGCAGGTTCCATCTACACCTCTGATCTGCCGCTTTCTCTGGCCGAGCTTCGTTCCCTGCGATTCTCCGACATCATTGACAAAGACGTAGAGCGAGTTGTCCTGCGAGCTCACGACAGCGATGAGTCCCTGCGCCTCATGCTCATTCCGGGAGATATTGAGAGCGAAGTGAGTGATATCTGGATGTATTCCGTTGGCAGAACTCCCTTTGCCGAGGCTGAGGAGCTCATTGTCCGCCGCTTCCTCAATGGTTTGAGCAGTATACCGGTACGAGGTGTGATTGACGACCTGAAGGAAGGCGAGAATCCGCGGGACTTTGCTGCACGCTATGGGCTCAACAAACCTTATTACAGTCTTTACATCCGTCCCAAATCATGTCTTTACAGGGCCACTCTCTTCGGCGTTGATCTTCCCCTTGTGAAGGACAGAGACGCCAGACTCTTCTACATTTCCCGCTACCGCGATCCTGTGAGTGGCAAAGCAAAATGGGTCGGCATGGAGAAAGACGGCAGCACCATCTACTGGCTCAGTACCAGACTCACGCGAACATTCTCCCTTGATCCCAACACCTGGAGAGCGCGCAATGTCGTCAATTTCCCCATTTCAGCATTGCGTCGCATCACCCTCGGCTACCAACAATCGCCCCTGGAACTTTCGTACGACTACATCGGCGAAACATGGACCGGCAAACTTGCCGGCGAGGATGTCACCCCTCGTGTTAACCCCCATCGAGCCCAGTACTATGTGCGCCAGCTCCAGAAGCTCAAGGTGGCCGAGTGGCTCGATAAGGAAGATGAGTTTGCGCTCGAAAGTCTGAGAAATCCGGTATTTTCCGTCCGACTGGACTTGGAAATCACGGATTATTCGGATGCTGAGGCCGTCGTCATGGATTCTGCTGAGCTTGATCATGATTCTCTGGATCCCGCGTTCGGCTCATCACGGCGAGAAAAGGCAGAAGACGCACTTACTGAGACCAACTCGACCGATGCCGCCCTGCGCGATGCTGCTCTCAGAGAGAGAGAAACACGCGCCACCACCATCACTCTGGAAATAGCCCCCTCCAACAACACCTCCGACAAACCCTTCTTCTACGGAAGAATCGTTGAGACTGGCGAGCTCTTTGTGCTCCCCTTTGAGGATGCTCAGGGACTTGCCGGTAGTATACTGGACATGTAAGAAAACCAACCATCATAACCCTCCCATGTGGGTCTGGAAAAAAATCATCAGCAAAGCGCACGAAGAGGAATGGCAGCAGCGGGTAGGACAACTGCCCGGAGCTGTCTTCTCCGAAGCGTTCCATGCCGAACGCCTTAATATCGACGTTTACACCGAGAAGGAAGAGGAAGCTCTTGTCCTGTCCGCCTGCTATGGTGGTCGTACGGAGGAAGTGAAGACGATTGACTGGGTAGCCGCCACTGCTCCGGAAAACACCCCACCACTCATCATTCGCGACAAACTGGTCATATCTGCCAGCGAGGAACCGGACGTCCTTCGTGAGCTACATGAGAAATACCCCCATCGCATCATTCTGACGTTCCCGGCAGAACGAGCCTTCGGCACGGGAAATCATGCCACAACGTCAACCTGTCTTCGCATGCTCTGCGATGAAGTTCGCTACAGATCCACCCCCTGGACCCTCACAGATATAGGCTGCGGCACCGGGGTGCTGGCTTTGGCCGGGCTGCGACTTGGGGCGCAGAAAGCCATCAGCTTCGACTTCGATCCCATTGCCGTGGAAGTCGCCGCGAAGAACATCGAGCGCAACGGAGGTGCCGATAATCTGGAGCTTTTCCGGGCAGATGTATTTGAGTGGGTTCCTGCTCCTGAAGACAAGGCTGACATAGTTCTGGCCAATCTCTTCTCCACTGTTCTCCAGAAGGCATTTCCCCGCCTGATAGCAGCAATGAAACCGCAAGGCGTCCTCATTATTTCCGGTATACTCAACACGCAGAAGGACGAAACCCTCAACGTCGCTACCCGGGCCGGGCTGAAGCCGGTCAAGGTCATCAGCCGCGGTAAATGGACGACCGCCAAGCTTACCCTCGCATGAATATCCTGGCTATAGAATGTTCCCGCCCTCAGGCATCCCTCTGTCTGCACAATGGTCGTGAGTACATCAGCGACTCCGCCTGGCAGGCCGAGCGCAACCATGACCAGTACCTCTTTCCTGCGCTCAGTCAGGCTCTGAGAGCCCTTGGAGACGCCCCTCTCGATCTTATACTGATCGGCGCCGGTCCCGGCAGCTATGGAGGAGTGCGCGTTGCCTTGGCCGCCGCAGTAGGCATAGCAACTGTTCGGAAGTCACAGATGGTAGCCATTTGCTCTTGGGATTCGCTTGCAGAGGATGGGCAAGCCATCATCTCCGATGCCAAGAGAGGCGGCTGGACTATCAGACGCTCCGACGGCACTATCGAAGTACTCACCCGCGAGGCTCTGCTCCGCGAAATGGAGACCGGTCTGAAGGTCTGTTCCATAGAAGATGCTCAGTTCTTGCAGAAACACAACATACCGGCAGAAAAATGCGGACTTGTCCCCACAGCGCGCGGACTTGTTGCCAGTTGGCTGACCTGTCCCCCTGAGAAACAGAAAGAGCTCGCCGCACGCGCACCGGAGCCTATCTATGTGCGACCACCGCATATTACTGAAGCCAAGCGCAAGCCTTGGGAAGTAAAGCACTGAAGACCAAATGTCTGACAGTTCACCTATCATCCATACATGCCAACGCTGCGGCGCATGCTGCCGCTGGGAGGGAGATGTCTGCCTGACGGATGAGGATATCACCGCCATCGCAGCCTATCTCGGCTTGAGCGAGGAAAATTTTATCGATCAGTACTGCCGATTGCAAAGAAATCGCAGAGGTCTTTCTCTCATTGATGCCGAAAATGGCTATGGAGCCTGCTGCATGCTCACAGACACCGGGTGCAAAATCCAACCGGTCAAGCCACAGCAGTGCCGCGATTTTCCTTACAAATGGAATTTCCCGGGGTGGGAAAATCGCTGTCCCGGCGCAGGAAAAACCACAGGACCTTCCGTATGATGTACCAAATCTCCAGACTGACACGCAGTCTCCTGCTGGCTACGCGGCGCCGTCTGGTAGCTTTGCGGAGTTACTTTGCCGAGCTTTTTTTCAGGACTCCCCGTCGCTTGGCTGTCCGAGATGAGACCCGTCGAAGTTATGCAGGGGTGGTGGTTGACCTCTTTGCCTCCATCATGGCCAGGGTAGATGGTATTGGCATTGAGGACATGGACACAACCATGGACATGCTCCGCTACGACTTTCCCAATGTAGAGCACAGCTGGTTGGCTGCGAGATTCCAAGCCGCATACACTGCCAAGTATTCGCTGAGCAACACACTCACCTTGGCAGCCTCGCATCGTACGGAAGAAGAACGCATGGCTCTCTCGCTTGAGATCCTTACCATGTTATACCGAGTGGGAGGGGATCTGACCAACCCCACTCTTTTCGAGAGAGTGACCAATGGGCTGAACCTACCGGGTGTAGCCGGCATGCTCGAAGAGCTCATCTGTACTCCCGGCAAGGAGGCCCCTGCTCCCATCCAAAGCCTTAACTTTTCGCACAAGAGCGGGCCTCATACTGTCATGTTGGCTCGAGAGGAAGGCGAAACAAGCTTCCGTGTGCTGCATTGCGTACACGTTTTGCTGATCATCAACGACTCCCGGCGTCCTCTGAGCATCAATGGTCGCATACTTCACAAAGGTGATATGCAGATGCTCTCCCCCGGACAAAGCGTTGAGCTTTCCGAATGGACTCTCAGCTACAGTACCATTCGCGCGCTTATCCAGAATTACTACAGCGGAATCAGTTATATTGGCTATATTTTCAGCGAGGATGATGAAGTCAGCATCACCTTTCACCGCCCGCGAGTACCCCTGGCCCGCGTGAAGTTCAGCTTGCAGGTGGAACTGGAGGTGCTCAGCAAAGAGGCGGATATCGTACTGAATGGCACGCCGCTGAAACAAGGAGACACGGTCACTACGACATACTACACCCCATTTACCATCAAAGGACTGGGTCCATACAGATTTGCTGAATTGCACAACATAGAAGCACCGGGGCGTAGCTATCAACTTGCGCCGGACTTCAGAAAACTCCTTGTTACCAATCTTCCTTACATCAACAGCACGGCTGCACTCATGCTCACACCGGGACTGGCCTCCGCCGTGGTGTTCGAAGTAAGCTACTCCCGCACAGAAAGTACGGGTATGCTCAGGGTTATTGAAGGCGGCAATTCTCTTACGGTCAATGGTATACCTGTTCGTGGCGACACCAGACTGGAAGACGGCGACCTCATATCGCTCAGTTTGGTTCAATCGTTGCGCTGTCGGTTTTCTGCCGGTGTACTTGACGAGGAATCCTCGCTCATCAATTCACTACATGTACAGGGTATTTCGCGTGACTTTGTCCGTGCCGGGCGTGTGGTAGATAACATTGACTTCACCCTCAAGCGTGGAGAAATGGCCTGTGTTCTCGGTCCCAGTGGCTCAGGGAAAAGCACCCTACTGAGCATGTTGGCAGGGCATCTCCTGCCCTCCATCGGCTCTATTTACTACAATAACGAACGTCTGCTCCCCTCCGCAACCAATCTTCGTCGGCACATTGCTTACATCCCGCGCGAGGACATTCTGGATGAGGCTATGACCGTAGGTGAGCATGTATATCATGCCTCCATTGCCCGGCGCCCCAGGCTCAACGAGTCTGATCGCAAGCGACGAGTACTCTCCATCCTCAACTACGTTGGTTTGGGGGCTTTGGCTAACCGCAATGTAGGCAGAGCCGGCGAACGTACCATATCAGATGGTGAGCGCACCAGGCTTAACCTCGGACTTGATCTGACGGGAACCGCGGAGGTGTTCCTCATCGATGAACCCATCAGCGGACTGTCTTCTGGAGATGCAGAACGAGTCATCGAGACTCTCGAGAGCATGTCTACCTCCCGAATCGTACTCTGCACGCTCCATCGCCCTGCGCAGGTTATCCTGAATCGTTTCAAAAAAGTCATGGTGCTCAATGCCAATGGTCAGATGGCTTTCTGGGGAACCCCGGCCGAGATGGTCAACTACTTCCGCAAGGCAGCCAATGAGATGGGGCTCCATGTCTCTCGCGAAGCCGTTATGGCAGGCGGAGCTGATTATGTATTTGAAGTTCTTGAAGCTCCGTACAGCCGTCTGGGAAATGACCAGAAACCTAGTCCCGGCATGTGGCAGGAGCGCTTTGAAAGCTACTACTACCGCCGAAAATCAGCTACGGAGCTCCCGGCGGAACATCCTGAACAGGAAGAACAGGCTCCCCGCCACATTCCCAGAATGCCGCGCCGCAGCCTCATTGAGCTATGGCGCCTCTTCATGCTTTGGATTTCGCGCACCTTCCTGAGCCGTGTTCGCAGTCGCATGGGTCTCTACGCCGTACTGATGGAAGGACCTGTACTAGCACTGCTGATAGCCGGCACTCTTCGGGCAGCCAGCGATGATCCCTACACCTTCTATAAGTCCCTCCATGTGAGCGAGTATCTGTTCCTCTCACTGGTGCTCGCCATGTTCTTCGGGCTGACAGATGCCGCCTGCGAGATTATCCGCGATCGGCCGCTGCTGAGGCGCGAGAGCAATTACAAGATGTTCATCAGCGGCTACCTTCTTGCCAAAGTGCTGGTACTGACAGGCATAGCGGCTCTTCAATGTGCATTGTATCTTCTGGTGGGCAACACCATACTGGGCATTGAGTATATGTTCTGGCAGCACATGGGCGGCATGGTACTGACTGCCTTCATCGGCATATCCCTTTCCCTCATGGTTTCTGCACTAGTGCGCTCCGAGCGTACAGCGCTCAATATCGTTCCCCTGTTGCTTGTTCCGCAGATCCTGCTGGCAGGTGCCCTCATTCGTTTTGAGGAAATGAACGAGTTCAGCCCCAACCTACCGGACTTCCTGCCTCCGAAGATGGAGCAACGCCTCTCCAACCTGCGCCACCGTGTGGCATATCAGGACGAGACTACTCACAACATCACATCCAAGCCGGTTCCATTCATTGCAGAGTTCTGCCCCCTGCGCTATGCCTTCGAGATGATGTTTGTGCTGCAGACAGATGGTAATCTCTGGGAAGTAGAGAGCCGACGGGTCAACCAACAGCGCGAGCGTCTGAAGGAACAGGGCTCTCTGGATGAAATACGCTTCATTCAACGAGCTGCTCTTCTGTTAAACTCCACAGCCGGTGACGTTGATGAGGCCGAGGATATCCTGCGCTGGGTTCGCAAGGCGGCTCTCAGCCTGGACAGGGATTATCTGGATCGCCTCACATACCAACTTGAAACCCGTGAAGAGCGTGCAGATGATCAGCCCGTAGAATTCTTCTTCTCCAACCGAAAGCTCACCGTCATCCGCGAGGGCGTGAAAACAGCCCGTAAAGATGGACGTAAGAATGAGCACCGGGGCTTCTTCCTCGCCCCCAGACAGGCTCGAGCCTTCGGATCCATCGATCAGGAGACGGATGAAGGCTCTGTATCAACCATCTGGAGAAATGCCGTCTATCTTCTCATCATGGGGATCTGTCCTGTTATTGTGGCTGCTTATCGACTTCGCTCTATCTGCCGGGGCGGCTGATAACATCAATAACACAGTGCTGCACCAGAAAATTATTGCTTTTTTGGTCGCTTACAGTAAAATGTAGCGCATGAGAACCCCTTTTTGTACGCTCTGTCTGCTGCCCATGCTGACTGGCACGATCATGGCCCAGATGCCCAGGAGCGCCGAGCATGTTCAGGTTGAAAAAGTTACGCTTGGCAAAGATCGAATTACGCGCAAAAGTATCGGTCACATGGAGGCTATACGTTCTGTTTCCGTCAGGTCTGCCGTGGACGGATTTCTGCGGGAGATTCACTTTACTGAAGGAGCCGTGGTAAAAGAAGGAGACGTACTTTTCACGATTGACCCCATACGTTACGAAGCCGCAGTCCGTCAGGCCGAGGCGGCACTTGCAGAAATCGAGGCTCGTATCATCTATGCGGAAAAAAGCTACAAGCGATTGGCGCGACTTGCAGAGGCTCAAGCTACATCCGTTGAAACAACAGAAAGCGCTCTCGCTCAGCTCGAACAGCTGCGAGCCAGCAAAGCCGGAGCCGAAGCCGATCTCGTGAAGGCGCGCAAGGATCTTGAAGATTGCACCATCCGAGCTGAAATCACAGGCCGCATCGGTCGCGTTGAATTTTCTGCCGGTAACTACATTACCCGTGGAGAGGTTCTGGTCACGATCAAACAGATGGACCCCATCTACGTCCGTTTCCCCCTCAGTCAATCCGATGTCAACGGTATCTTCCGCGGACCAAAGGAAATAGGCAACGTGGCCGATGTGCGCCTCACAACGGCCAACGGGCGCCGTTACTCACACGCAGGCAAAGTCAGCATCGTTGACAACATGCTGACCTCCGGTACCGACACCTATACCCTCTGGGCAGAATTTCCAAATGCAGACAACATGCTCACCCCCAGAGGAATCGGTGCCATGAACGTCGCTCTGAACGACACTCATCAAGTCTGCATGGTGCCTCTGACAGCCGTACATTATGATGGTGACGGCGCTTATGTCTATACTGTAAGCGATGAAAATGTGGTGGCTCGTCAGGATGTCATCGTCGGCTCCATTCAGGGACGCTTGCAAGCCATTTACAGCGGGTTGAAGGAAGGTTGCACCATCATTACCGATGGTGCGCACAAAATCCGCGTGGGAGACACCATCATCCCCGTCTTCGCAACCAATGACTCCACGGTGAACGAAGAGGGCAAGGTCGTAACGGAAGAGGTAGCAACAGAGGTGACACTCACCCCCGTTGTGATGGCACAGGATCATTCCGTACTTGTCTGCCAAGGTGCGCGGCTGGAGGCCATCAACCGTATAGATGTTCGTCCCCTTGTCCAAGGCGTACTGGCTGAGCCACATTTCAAGGAAGGTGATATCGTGGAAAAAGGCTCCGTGCTCTTCAATATCGATCCCATTCGCTACCAAGCCGTGGTGGATGCGAGAAAGGCAGCCATCGCGCAACTTGCCGTCAGAGTGAAGGACGCAGAGAAGAAGTACCAGCGCCAGCAGGCTTTAGCGCAGACGAATGCAACAAGCCTAGATGATCTCGAAAGTTCCCGGGCGGCACTCGATGAGCTCATTGCTCAAATGAAAAAGGCAGAAGCTGCCCTGACCATAGCAGAAGATGACCTTTCACGCTGCACCATGAGAGCCCCCATCACCGGGCGCATTGGGCGTGTGAATTTCTCACGAGGTAACTACATATCGGATATGAAAATACCGTTGGTCACCCTCGTTCAGCTCAGTCCGATCTATGTGCGATTCTCCCTTAGTGAGAATGCCATCCTGTCGCACTTCGGCACGGATGAGCGTCTGAAGGCAAACTCCGATATCACCCTCGTAACCGCCAATGGCAACACCTACCATGAGAAAGGCAGCGTTGCCTTCTGCGACAATGTCATTCAGACCAATACCGACACTCAGAACTTCTGGGCAGTATTCCCCAACGAGCAAGGCGAACTTCACCCCGGTGGTGTAGTGACCATACGGGTCACCCGCAAGGACGATCGACCGGTTCCGGCGGTGGCGGCTTCTGCCATCCTGACGGATACCAGTGGTCGCTACGTCTACGTCATGCGCCATAACAGAGCCGTGCTCGTTCGTGTGCTGTGTGGCACACCCGATGAAAAGGGCCTTACCCCCATCTATGCCGGGTTGAAGGAAGGAGATCGTTGCATAACCTCCCCGCTGGCTGAAATAGAGGATGGCACACTTGTCACCCCTGCCCCCGATTCGACCGATGACGCACCCGCAACTCAGGAAGAAACCAAGTAACCCTTTCACTCTGCCATGTTTTCGCAATTCTTCATTTATCGTCCCAAGTTTGCCTTTGTTATCTCTATTCTCATGATGTTGGCAGGCTTCCTCTGCCTGTCCATGATGCCGGTATCGGAATACCCTGAGGTCTCCCCGCCGACAATCTCCGTGAGAATGAACTATGCCGGAGCCAGTGCTGAAGAACTTGCCCAGGTTGTTGCCGCCCCGGTAGAAGAAAATCTCATCGGCATGGACGACTTGCTCTACTTCTACTCGTCCTGCACCAATGATGGTTCATACTCGCTGACTCTGATATTCGAGACCGGAACCAATGATGATATGGCAATGGTCAACGTTTCCAATGCCATTAAGCAGGTAGAGAGCAAGTTGCCCGAGGATATCAAAAAAACCGGCTACAACGTCCGCAAGCGTTCCAGCGACATGCTCTGCTTCTTGAGTTTCATGTGCGATGAGAACAAGATGGACATTCTTCAGCTTACAAACTGGCTGAGAATGAACGTAAAAGACCCGCTCACACAAGTGGATGGAGTCTCTGTTGCGGATATCATGCACAGTCGTAACTACTCCATGCGTGTGTGGATGAACACCACCCGCATGAATGCCCTCAACATCACCCCCGCCGATGTCAGCAAGGCCATTTCTGAGCAAAACATTCAGGCTGCTGCCGGTTCTGTCGGCTCTCAGGATGAAGGCGCGTATGCAACCTTCAAAGTTACTGCTACCGGACGTCTGAAGACTGTAGAGGAATTCGGCAATATCGTCGTCAAACGCGGAGAAGATGGTCATGTCACCAAGCTGCGCGATATTGCAACGATTGAGCTGGGTGCAGAGAACAATTCCGGCTACAGCCGACTCAATGGCAAGAATGCTGTGGGTATGATGGTGCAGCGCAATAATGACGCTAACGCCCTTGCCACCGTTGAGGCTCTGAAAGCCAAGATGAAAGAGATCGAGCCCATGTTGCCCGATGGCGTCACCTGGACCATGGGTTATGATCCCACCCGAGCCATTGAGGCTACCATGGAGGAAATTGCCAGTACACTTGTTCTGGCACTTCTGCTGGTTATACTGGTCACCTATGTATTCCTTCAGGACTGGCGCGCGACCCTCATCCCGGCCTTGGCCATTCCCGTGTCGCTGCTGGGTGCTTTTGCCTTCATGTACGTCCTGGGATATAGTGTGAACGTGCTGACAATGTTCGGTCTCATTCTTGTGATCGGCTCTCTGGTGGACGATGCCATCGTCGTAGTAGAAAACGTCATGCGCCTCATTCAGGAGGAAAAACTCAGTCCACGCGAGGCAACCATCAAGAGCATGCAGCAAATTACGGGTGCAATCATCGCCACTACCCTGGTCACTCTGGCTGTTTACGTTCCCATTGCCTTCTACGGAGGCATGGTGGGAGTGATCTACACTCAATTCTCTGTCACGATGTGCGTGGCGCTCTGCATATCCACCTTCAATGCGCTCACGCTGTCTCCTGCACTCTGCGCGCTCATCCTGCGCCCCGCAGGGGTTAAGCAATCCCGACTTTCCGAAGCGATGTTCCGCCCCTTCAACTGGCTTATGGAGAAAGCCCGGAGTATTTATCTCTTCGGCGCAGGCATACTGGTAAGACATGCTTGGCTAACGGTGCTGGCCCTTGCAGCTGTACTCTACCTCAATTACTTCTACTACGCCGGAGCTCCCCAGTGGTGGAACGGCATCTTCCGCAGCTACGTTCAGCAATCCCCTGCTCCCGCTGGCAAATCGGTCAGTACCAGTCAATTTGACCTGCTGAGCCTTATCGCCCCGGAGATGCTCAACAGCTCCTTCATCCCGACCGAGGACAAAGGAGCCGTGTTCTGCATAGTCAACCTCGAAGGATCTGCTACGGCAAAACAGCGTACAGACAAGGTCATGCGACAGATCGAAGAGCGCATCTCGCGCTTCGAAGGTATAGAGCTTGTCACCTCAACAAGCGGCTTCAGCTTTGCCTCCGGCTCCGGCGAGGGTAACGGCATGGTCATTGTCATGCTCAAACCCTGGAGCGAGCGTACAAGCCCCGATCTGCACGCCTCTGTCATGGCTCAGAAGATCAACGCCGCCTGTAAGGATATCCCGGAGGCCTCCGTCATGGCGACCACACCTCCGGCTATTCAGGGTCTGGGGCTCTATGGCGGTGTTTCCATGGTGCTGGAAGGTCGAGGAAATGCCACGCCCAAGGATCTGAGTGACATGGTGAAGGAAATTCGTAACCGCCTGCAGGCCCATCGAGATCTCATCATGATGGTACGTTCGGAGTTCAATGCAGAAACTCCGCAGATCCGTCTGGAAATCAATCGCGAGAAAGCGCAGGCTCTCAATGTGGACGTGAAGACGATATTCACCACACTTCAGAGCGTGATGGCCTCTTCCTATGTCAACGACTTCACCCTCAACGGATTCAACTTCAAAGTCAAGATTCAGGGTGACGTCAAGGATCGCCGCACGGCTGATGACATCCTCAACCAAATGGTACGTAACCAGCAGGGAGCCATGGTTCCGCTCTCAGCGGTCTGCACCCTTTCTTACCGCCTTGGTCCTTCCAATTACGGGCGATTCAACCAGTACATGAGCGCCGATGTGACGGTCATCCCCCAGGCAGGTGTAGGCTCCGGTCAGGTCATGAAACTTATTGAGGACACTATTGCCCAGATCAACAAGGAAGAACGCGCCAAGGGGCTGGACCGCCAGTGGGCAGTAGAGTGGAAGGATCTCTCCTACCAAGAGCGCCAGAATGATGGCAAGATCGGTCTTCTCGTTGCACTGGCCATGCTGTTTGCCTACCTCTTCTTGGTGGCTCAGTACGAAAGCTGGACAACTCCGGTGCCGGTCATGCTCTCCGTGAGTGTAGCCACTCTGGGGGCGTTCATGGGAGCACAGCTCTGCGGACTTTCTCTTTCCATCTATGTTCAGCTGGGCATTCTCATGCTCATCGGTCTTGCCGCCAAGAATGCCATTCTGATGGTGGAATTCAGTAAGGAAGATCATGAGGCAGGGAATAGTGTGCAGACAGCAGCCATCAATGGCGCCTCCATGCGTTTTCGCGCGGTTCTCATGACGGCAATTTCCTTTATCTTCGGTGTATTCCCCATGGTCGTTGCCACGGGGTCCGGTGCAGCAAGTCGTCAGGAAATCGGCATCACCACGTTCTGTGGTATGCTGCTTGCCACAGTATTCGGCATCTTCATGGTACCGGGGCTCTATTCCGTTTTTGCCCGCATGCGTGACTGGACAGCCCGGACCTTCAGAGGTCGCAGATAACCCCATCGCAAAACATCTGCGGCAGCTCACCTTGAATGGCGAGCTGCCGCTGTTTTTCTGATTTTCTCTATCGAAAACAAATCACAGCCCCTCATCGGGAGGGTCGCAGGATATATCGGCTCATGGTCATGCCCGCAGCATGAGCGGCCGGCATGGTCTTCTTTTCATGACCGGCTCCCCAGGAATCGCTGTAGATGATGGTTCCTTCCTTATCGTTGTAGCCAATGATAAGCCGCATGTGACCGCCGGCATTCTGCGGAATCCCCCGTTCAGGGAAAATCCCCAATCTTACACTCCATATCACAGGTATGCCGGCATCCACGCTCTTCTTGATGGGGGCAAGCCACTTCTTCAGATAGCGCTTGTTACCCCGGGCTTCACGCAGCACATCCACATCAGTCATCACGCCAACCCAGTTTGAGGGGGAGGCCTGCTGTTTACGGAGTTTCTTCGCTGCCTTGTTATAATCCTCAATGAGAGTAGTAATTGCCTCCGTGGCAGATTTGCCGTCCAAGGGAATCACGCGGATATGGAACTTGCGACTGATATCTTCCAGAGCTGTCTGCATGACTTGCGGGGACGTTCCGGAAGCCCCGGAACTGTTGCAAAGTTGAGCCAGAGCGTGCTGGTCCACACCATCCATACCGTAATATGCAAAGATCCTCGCTACAGTAGCAGGCACACAATACCCCTTCCCCCCCTGATCGACCATATTCACGCCTTCTATCCATACGTCGCCGCTTTCTTCGTCGCTTTTGACATTCACTTTCAAGTCTCGCCGGGTTGTGGCATCTGCTGCACCGCCTCCGCTGACGCTTTTCTTGTCTACCCCAAGCTTCAGACGGATGAACTCAGCCTCAAAATCCTTTTTTTTGCCGGTAAATGAGGCATCCAGGCGCATGACTCCCCCATCCCATTCCCATGTCCAAGTCCTGAGTGCTACCCCGGATTCGCGCTGTGACCCCTTGCGGGACTTCCCTTTTACCCCCGTCATGACATCAAGAGCCGAGATGGTCTCGGAAAGCATGCGTTGGTAGGATTCCCTATCAATTGATCCATCATCGCCCTTGTTATATATCATGATGACGAGACTCGCCAGCGTCCCCTCCTCATTCCATGTCACCAGGGTCTCTCCGAAATCAAGGTCTGCCAGTTGCAGACCACCACGTCGAGGCACACGGATAGTCACATCATCCACTCTTGCGTAACGCACTCCTTGAAATCCGTTATCCAACAGCGTATTGCGATCCATCTGCCACATACTGCCGGATTTAACAATTTCCGTTATATCGCCGGCTTGCAAATATGTTCCGAATACTCCGAATAACAAGGGGATGAGATATGAGCGCTTCATGGAGACATTCTACATTCTATTGCAAGCCAAGACAAGCCCAAAACAGAAAAAATCGCCGAAAATGACTCCACATGGGAGCCATTCCCGGCGAAGGAATATCTGTTGTGTGAACTTCAGCGACTCCGCCTATCAAGGCAATGCAGAGGAGTACGGAAGCAGCAACCGACGGCAAAGGTGGCGAGGGTGCCGATTGTCACGCGCCACGGAAAAGCGATCGGAGTGATGAGGTCGCAACGTGTAAGAATTTCAAGCGAGATGACTGTAGCAAATCCGGCCAGCATAGCAAGGATGTTTCCGAGATCATTACCCCGTCTGCGGGTCAACATTCCCAGCAAAAACACACCAAGCAGAGAACCATAAGTATAACCGAAAATTCCCAAGGCAATTGGCAATATGCGTACAGTCGGATCCATTACTGTCAGCCAGGCCGTACCGGCTCCGACCAATATCAACAGAACGGCAAAGAATACAGTAAGCCACCGCACGGCGCGCAGCTGCTCCTGTGGCTCAGCCTGCGGGCGGAATACATCCACATACCAATCGCGAGTTGCAGTTGTGGCGAGAGCATTCAGCGCGGTGGAGAGAGAGCCCATGGCAGTAGCGAGCAAAGCTGCTACAAGTAGCCCTCGCACTCCCACCGGCAGACAATGGATGATGAACCATGGGAAAATTTCAATCTGTTTCTCAGGAGGAGTGATTCCCTGCTGTGCAAAATACACAAAGAGGAGCATGCCGCAGGAGATGAATACGAGCACAATGGGCATATCCATCAGCCCGGAGAGAATCACCGCACGAGCGCCCTTCTTGCTGTCCGGTGCAGCGAGCATGCGCTGCACCATATCCTGGTCAGTACCATGGGTAGCCATGGTGATGAAAGTGGAACCCAGTACGGCACTCCACAGAGTGTATTCGCTGCCGAGTATATTCTTGATATCGGCTATCAGACCCTGACCGGTTATACCGGTATCGAAGAAAGCCCAGGGTTTCAGATTATCTATGGCGCAGGGGTTGTAATCCTTGCTGCCAAGGTGATGGCAAATACTCCCCCAAGCCTCGCCCCAGCTACCGCCTGCCTTTATGCTGAAAAGCAGTACACCAATGGTAGTGATGAGCGAGATAGCCAGAATGGATGCCTGCAACACATCAGTCCACACCACGGCTTTCAATCCACCCAGTGTAGTATACACAGCCGTTGCGATGGTAATGAAGGTAAGCGCCGCAATGTATATGACCACAGTCTCCAGCTGTCCGGCACTCTCCTGCCCGGTGACCATCATGTAGGCTATCACCAGCAATATGCCGGCGAAGAACAGGCGAGTACCGCTTGCCAGCACGCGACTGATGAGGAAAGTGATGCTTGCCCAGCGCCGTGTTCTCAGTCCGAAACGCTTTTCCAAGTACTCATAGATCGAAACTACGTTGTACTGGTAATAGGGTTTCAGGAAAAGACGACCAACGATGATTCTTCCGAGAATCGTACCGATTGCCAGCTGGGCATAAGTGAAATTACGCAGCGCGAAGCCCTCGCCGGGGGCGCCCAGAAAAGTGGCAGCGCTGATTTCCGCAGCAAGAATGGAAGCCAGAATGGCCCACCAAGGAAGATTCCGGTTGCCGAGCGCATAGCTCTCCAGACTCTCTTGCTTACGCCCTACGTAAAGACCAACCCCGAATATGGCACAGAAATAAGCCAGTACTACCAGTATATCAATCATGACTGTGAGCAAAAAGCCCGGCGGTCAGCCCGTTCCGAGTCTGACCGCCGTGGAAAAAGATATTGAGATCAGGCCTGCTTCTTTTCAAGCGCAGCTGCCACCAGTCCGTTGAAAAGAGGATGGGGAGCCGTGGGACGGCTCTGGAACTCGGGATGGTACTGACAGGCAATGAAATAGGGGTGCGAGGGAAGCTCCACTACTTCCACCAGCCCATGCTCATCGTTGACGGCAGATATCACCATGCCGGCCTTCTCGCAGGTTTCGCGGAAGTCTGCATTGAACTCATAACGATGACGATGACGCTCGGAAATAATCTGGGCCCCACCATACAGTTTGCTGCAGAGGCTACCGGTCTGAATATGGGCGGGGTATGCCCCCAGGCGCATGGTAGCCCCCATATTGGTAATGGTCTTCTGTTCCTCCTGCAGGCAGATGACGGGATTTGCCGTGAACTTGTCGAACTCCGTGGAGTTTGCATCGGTCAGTCCGAGTACGTTGCGGGCAAACTCAATTACTGCAACCTGCATGCCAAGGCAGATGCCGAAGAAGGGAATCCCCTTTTCTCGGGCATACTGCACAGCCTTGATCTTACCTTCCACACCACGCTCTCCAAATCCACCGGGTACCAGAATGCCATCCACTTCTCCGATCATCTGATCGCAGCTGCCGCTCTCAAGAGCCTCGGCATCCACTCGGACGATCTCCACACGGCAGTCATTGGCAGCACCGGCATGCGTGAAACTCTCATAAATGGATTTGTAGGCGTCTTGCAGGGAAATGTACTTACCCACTACAGCAATCTTCACGCTGTGGGAGGGGTGGATCACGCGACCAACGAACTTCTGCCACTCATCCATCTTGGGCTTGGGTACAGTGATCCCAAGCACCTCGGTAACAATGCGATCCACACGATCACGCCCCAGATCAAGCGGGCACTCGTAGATACTGTGCTTCACATCGCAGAACGCCACCACATTGCGCGGAGGAACATTGCAGAACATACCGATCTTGCGCTTCTCCTCCTCGGTGAGATTGTCCATTTCCGTGCGGCAAACGATAATGTCGGGCTGAATACCAATTTCACGCAGCTTGGCCACGCTCTGCTGAGTCGGCTTGGTCTTCGTCTCCCCTGCTGCTTTGATGTAGGGAAGAAGTGTCACATGAATGAAGCAGCAGTTGTTGCGACCCACCTCGAGAGCAAACTGTCGCAGGGCTTCCAGGAAAAGATAACCTTCTATATCACCCACCGTTCCGCCAATTTCCGTGATGATGACATCACACTCCTTATTAGCCTCGGTCAGATCATAAAGACGCTGCTTAATCTCATCCGTCACATGCGGAATGTACTGCACGGTCTTGCCAAGGTAATCACCGCGACGCTCCTTTTCCAGAACATGCTCGAACACCTTACCACTCGTCAGGTTGTTCAGGCGGGAAAGCTGGCAATGAATGAAGCGCTCATAGTGACCAAGGTCCAAGTCTGTCTCTGCACCATCATTCAGAACGTAAACTTCACCATGCTGGTACGGGCTCATGGTACCAGGATCAATATTCAGGTAGGGATCAAACTTCTGCATGGTCACGTCCAGTCCGCAGTGCTCAAGCAAAGTACCGATGGACGCTGCTGCAAGTCCCTTACCCAGAGAGGATACCACGCCGCCTGTTACAAAGATATATTTCATGGTGTGCAGTTCTGTGTTGTTCTCGTTGCTCTGATAGTAACAGATATGTCCCCTGCTGTCGAGTCTTTGCCTTCAGCTCAGCCCTTCATGTACGCCTCCGCACCTCCCGAAAGTCATGCTTCTCTTTTCATTATCAATCACTCAAAATAAGTCTTGAAAAGTTCTCCAATCGATGCTATGCTTTCTTAACCTCATTTATAAAGCAAAACTCATGACCAAAAGAGAACAGGTTGTGCTGAAGATCATGCACGAGCGCGGAGAAGCGACCCGACCACAGCTGGCAGCAGCAAGCGGGTTGAGCTTGGTGACGGTGGGAAAAGCAGTGGAAAGATTGTGCAGACAAGGGGCTCTTTTGCCGATCGGCGAGGTTCCCTCGGGCGGGGGACGCCCTGTACAGTTGTACCGCTACCACGCAGGACAGGGTCGCCATCTACTGATCAAGGGAGAGATGCGAGGATCGCTTCTCTACTGCGAATTGCAGTTGATGGATCTTCATGGCAGCATACTGAGTGCCGATAGTGCGACATTTGCCGGACTGGAAGAAGAAAGCCTGGACGGATTGATTGATGGCTTGCTGAGTGGGAGCCAACTCAACAGCCTGACCCTTCAACTACCCGCAGGTCTTACTTCCCCGGGAATGAGAAAACATCTTCGAGCCCGATATTCATGCCGTGTGTCACAACCATCCGCAGCGGGTTTACTGGTACAGGGGGAGGCTAACGGGACGATCGTTATAACTCTGAAAGAAGGAGAAGTTCCGAGCGCGGCCATCCGACGGGATGGGAATATACACGAATGCGGTCCCATGCAGCTACT
Organism: Akkermansia sp.; assembly: GCA_045545975.1. Classification (GTDB taxonomy): domain Bacteria; phylum Verrucomicrobiota; class Verrucomicrobiia; order Verrucomicrobiales; family Akkermansiaceae; genus Akkermansia. The sequence goes on along the minus strand of JAZQCA010000003.1, from coordinate 28,820 downwards.
GCCCCTGCCGGGAAAATGGACGGAACTGAACTATGAAGACAGAACCATGGTGGAAGAAATGACGGCTCGTCTGATCGTCATGCTCACTTGTACACTCACTCCCCGAAGTATTGTTCTGCACACCCCTCCCCTGAGCCTACGGCTGACAGAGCGCATACGCTACAATGTCTCCACCAAATTAGGAGGTGCGCTCCCGGAACTGAAGTTTCTGCCCTTCTCCGAAGCCAAACTGCGAAGAATGCTTATCAACCACTGTGCTCAATTCTGCTACTGAATAGCACGCTCTTCGCACGAGAGAACTCTTGACATTCCCTTAAAATCTGGCAGAATAAGTGTCTATGTACAAACGAGCAATCACAGCAACGATGAGCGCCTTGGTTTTGGGAGGTCTCACTTATGGTGCAGTCCCCGAACATTTCCAGCAGCGAGCAAAGGAACTTCTCGCAGACAGCATCGACCTCCCCGCTTGTGAACATCAGGTAAATGTGGTTTACTTTGTGGGACAAGGCTACGAACCCATCGATAATTATCAGCGCCGAATAAGTGAGCTGATGCTCTATACACAACAGTTCTACGGAAAGGAAATTGCAAGAAACGGACTCGGGAATCGCTCATTCGGGCTCGCTCTCAAAGAGAACGGAGAAGTAGACATCCTGCTTGTGCGCGGTAAAGCGCCTCACACCGATTACTCCTACGGCGGCGGTCACAACAGCTGTATGCAGGAAATCGAAGCCTATTTTGCCGCCCATCCGGAAAAGAAGCGTAGTCAGCACACTCTCGTCATCATGCCGACATTCCACAACGATGAGTACAACGATCTCAACCCGGGCGGCGTCCCCTTCTATGGACTGGGGACGAACTGCTTTGCTCTGGATTACGCTCATTTCGACATTAAGCACCTCGGACAGCCCACCCCGGAGGGTCGCCTCCTCACTAAGTGGTTCGGCGGCCTCGCGCACGAGCTGGGGCATGGCCTGAATCTCCCTCACAATGATGGTACTGCCAGCCAAAACACCGCCTTGGGCACTACCTTGATGGGTGCAGGTAACTACACCTTCGGCATAAAGCCCACCTACATGACCCTCGCCAGTTGCCGTATATTGGTGAACTCTGAAATGTGTGCACCATCCGGCTGTGCTACGGCATTCTACTCTCGCACCGAACTTCCGGTAATCAAAGAGGCCGCTTTCAAACGCACGGGAGATACGCTCGAACTTTATCTGGAGACCGAGGCCGATGTTGTGAATGTGAATAGCTATGTCCAGGATCCACCCTTCCAGGTAAACCGAGACTACGATGCCATCGCCTTTGCCTGCAACATGGGAACCAATGCCGCAGGCAACACAACGGCCAACGTCACCATCCCTCTCAGCGAACTGTCAGCACTCAAAAACCTCCCGGGCGGAGAAATGGCTCTCGACCTCCTCATTCAAACCTCCGATGGCAGCCGCTTCCGCTGGCGAGTTCCTTTTGATCTGAGTAAGGTTCCGGCGGATACCTCCATTGAGATGGGAGATCCCGTACTCTGGCGCGGCTATTAATTCCTGTCCGACGATGAAAAGTACTGTAGCAGTAGACTTCGGTGGAACCGGCATCAAAATCGGCATCACGCGTGGGGCTGATATTCTGGCGAAAGCCACACCTTTGCCAACGGCTTGCCTACGATAGCCCGGAGGCTATCATCGATGCCATGTGCGCCACCATACGCACACTGCTGCAGTACCATCCGGAAGCCGGGGCCATAGGGCTGGGCATGCCCGGATGGACTGATTTCAACCGTGGTGTTCTCTATCAACTCACCAATGTACCGGTATGGAGCCATGAAGTTGCTGTACGCGATCTCATGCAAGCCAAGATCGGGTTGCCGGTTGTACTGGATAACGATGCGAACTGCATGGCCTATGCAGAATGGCAACTTGGCGCCGGACAAGGTCTGGAAAGCCTGGTCTGCCTTACCCTGGGCACCGGTATAGGAGGGGGTATCATCATCCACAACCGCATGCTGAGGGGAAAAACCGTTTCCGCAGCAGAAGTCGGACAAACCAGCATTGACTGGCAGGGAGTTCCCGGTCCCTTCGGTAATAAGGGAGCCATAGAAGAATACATAGGCAATCAGGAATTGTCAGCCGAGGCTGCCGCTGCGTATGCTGCGGCCGGCATAGCACGCAACAAGGAGGAGTGTACCCCCTACCAACTCACTCTGGCAGCCTCCCGGGGATGCCCCGTTGCAACGAAACTTTACGAAGATTACGCGCACCGCCTTGCTACATTGATCATGAATCTGATGTACACCATTGTGCCGGAGGCTTTCATCATCGGCGGAGGTGTAGCGAACGCCGGGGAACTTCTCATGAGACCTCTGCTAAGCAGCCTGAAATCGCAGCTTTTCCCTGTTCACTACGCAGCGCTCAGGGTTCTTCCTGCCCATTTCGGGGCTGATGCCGGACTCATTGGTGCCGGTCTGATGGCGGCAGACTACCTTGATGGTAAATTATTGTAACTATTTTGAACGTGAATCTCAGATCTAACGTCTAACACTTGTCATGACAACTCCAACATCTGCTCCTCTTAAAACAGTTGGTAAAATCCCGCAACCCGGCAAACTACCAACCATTCCTCCGGCTCAGGCGGTTACCGCAGAAGATCCTTCCTGGTGGCGACTGGGCAGCGTACCCTTTCTGGTATTGTTGCTTGTGGCTGCGGCAGCGGATCTGGCCTGGCCCCGCGATGGTGGCTTCGGTATAGGTGCCGGGATAGGCTGCTTCATTGCCATCAATGCCCTTCTCCTCCTGCGCCGAGATTTCAGTCGAGGCGAGTACTGGTTCCTGCAAGGTCTGGCATGTCTGAACATGCTTATGCTTACCATCTTCGGAAGCATGGTCAACTGGTTCACCAGCCTGGTTATCCCTTTCCTTTTGGTGCTCCTCCCCACCTGCAAGAATTGCATTCCGACCAAGGAGAGTCCAACTGAGCCACAGAAACGCTATCGCAACTGGTGGAGTTTCTGGTTTGCCAACAGACCCACAGATAAAGAGAAGAAAGGCAAGTTCTCGGCTCTGCGTACCCTTCTGCCTCTTTTCATTTGCATCCTCATCGGCATCATCAGCTTCGTTGCCTTCCTCTGCATTTTTGCCAGCGGCAACCCTGTGGTGGAACTCGTCTGGGACACTATTGTCACCTGGTGGAACAAACTCGTGGAATTGTTCCACATCAGCTGGGATTTCTGGGTACACGTCTTTTACTGGTTTGTCGGTTTCCTGTGGTTCGGCATCTATTGTTTTTCCCGCCCGAAAGCCCATACCGCAGCCACATCAGAACCGGCGCCCGCACCATCAGGGACAACTCTTCTGCCCTACCTGCCGCTTTGCCTTCTCATCGGCATCAATGCCGCCTTTCTCGTTGCGACCTCCACGGACATCGCCTACCTCTGGTTCGGCAATGTACCCGAGGGAATTTCCCAAACGACCTACCTTCATGACGGAGCCGCTTCCATTACCTGGGCATCTGTTCTGGCAGCGGGCATTTTGCTATTGCTTTTCCGCCGCAAGGGGATAGCCCGCCGTTCGGTGGCAAGTCGCTTTTTCGGCTATCTTCTCGTTATTCAGACCGCTCTTCTGGCTGTAAGCGTATACATGCGCCTGTACTATCAGATCGAGGATTACGGCTTCACCGTACGCCGCATTCAGGCAGCAGAGGCCATGATGCTCGGACTGGAAGGGCTGATCATTCTCGTGATTTACATGGCTACCAACGGCGCTTTCTGGAAATATACAAAGATCTGCCTTGGTACAGTCATTCTCATGGTGATCACCTTTATCTCCTACAGCCCGGCTCATTTAGCTGGCCACCTCAACATGCGCTACATCAGCTCTCACCCGCACTGGAATTTCTCACTGAGCGATTTCAATATAGGCCGTTTCAACGTACACGAAAACCTCAACTTCGCGTACTACGTCTACCAGCACACAACGCCATCCGAAGTTTACTCAACCGAACATTTCAAGCAAAGTCTCCATCAAGCGGCCGAGTCAGTCGAGCGCAAAGCGACAGAAGGATCCTGGCTCACCTTCAACTTATCCATGCTGGAGGATGTTCACGCAGCTGAGCAGATTCTCGGCCGTCCCATCACCATCAAGCTGGTACAGAAGGAAGATTAATTCAGCACTCCATTCCGACTCCGCTTCAAGAAATCCCCGCAGTACCGAACGTACTGCGGGGATTCTCATTAATTTTCCTGTAAGAAGAGGAACTTACTCAGCCCAAGTGAGTACCACCTTGCCGGACTTGCCGGAGTTCATCACATTGAAGCCTTCGGCAAAGTCTGTATAGTGCATGCGGTGCGTAATAATGGCCGAAACGTCCAGCCCGCTGCGGAGCATGGCATCCATCTTCTGCCAAGTGGCAAACATTTCGCGCCCATAAATCCCCTTCATCTTCAGCCCCTTCCATACAAATGTATTCCAATCAATGCCGGAACCTCCGGGCTGAATTCCCAACAGGGAAATATTGGCACCATAGGCAGAATGGGCAATGATGTCCTTCAGGCATGCAGGTGCTCCACTCATCTCCAGACATACTCCATAGCCCTCTTCAATCCCCAGATCCTCTCGGGCAGCAGCTATACTGTCGCCGCCAATGACATTGACGGTACGATCAGCACCGAGCGTGCGGGCCAGCCCCAGCTTATAATCGCTCACATCCGTGATGGTCACGCTACGGGCTCCGGCCTTCTTACAGACAGCAGCAGCCATGGAGCCAATCAGTCCGGCGCCGGTAATCAGAACATCCTCTCCAACCAAATCCCAGGAAAGCGCCGTGTGTGTGGCATTGCCGAGGGGATCCAGAATCGAGGCGATCTCCATGGGCATGTCCTTGTGAATGCGGATAACGTTGCTCTGAGGAATGGAAAGATACTCGGCAAAACAACCGGGACGGTTCACCCCCACACCCTTGGTATTCGGGCAGAGATGGAATGCTCCCCTGCGGCAGTTGCGGCAATGACCGCAAACTATATGCCCCTCACCGCTCACTACTTCACCGGGCTTAAACTCCTTAACCGCCTCACCAACACGCTCCACTACACCGCAGAACTCATGACCGACATGCATGCCGACCGGAATGGTCTGCTGAGCCCAAGGATCCCAGTTCCAGATGTGTAGATCTGTTCCGCAAATGGCAGTCTTGTAAACCTTAATCAGAACATCATTGGGACCGACTTCTGGCATCGGCACATCCACCAGTTCGAGCCCTTTATCGGCTCTGGTCTTAACGAGCGCTTTCATGGGCGAAGAGTTTACGCCTTTCGGACAGTTTTGACAAGCTCAATATCCATTTTGCTGTCATGTAAGCCACACTTTCTGTGATACAGTAATTGTTATCAAACGCGGGACTACCCATTTGCGTCTCAATTCCGTCATGATCCTCAAAGCTCTGCTCTACTTCATTTTTCACCATTCGCACCCTCAGAAAGCAGATGTCCGCCCTGCTGAGGGAATAGACCTCAATCGTTATCTGGGACGCTGGTACGAACAGGCGCGATTCGACACCCCTTTCGAGCACGACCTCGAGGAGGTTTTCGCTGAATACAAAATACGCCCCGATGGAAATATAAACATCACAAACTCAGGGGTAAATGGTAAACACCGCCGAATCGAAGCACACGCCTTGGGCTACCCCGATGGGAACGGGCGGATGAAAGTCTCTTTCATTCCATTCCTGCGCTGCCTGACTCTTCCCTATAACATCCTCTTCGTCGATGAACTCTACGAGCACGCCATCGTTAGCAACGATGAGGCTTCCTGCCTCTGGTTCATGAGTCGTCACCCCGTTTGCAATCCCGATGATTTCGAAATCATGCGACAGGAAGCTATTCGGCGCGGCTTCAACCTCCACAATCTCCACTACACGCACCATCGATATTCACATAATCAGGAATAGGAGATCCCATGTTGTTGTCTCTGACTCCGCTTTGCTCACAATTTTCTGCACAAAGCGGATCAAAACTGCATTTTCTGTTGGCAAAGGTTAAAGAAATGTGCTAGAATAATGTCGCATGAGAACAGCCAGCAGCAAACGCACCACCGCAGAAACCGATATCGCACTTGAACTCAACTTGGACGGCATCGGTCGTGCCGACATCCGTACGGGTCACGCTTTTTTTGACCATATGCTCACCTTGCTGGCCAAGCACAGTCTCATCGATATGGAGCTCAGGGTCGATGGTGATCTTGAAGTGGATGCTCACCACACCATTGAGGACACAGGAATCGTCATCGGCGACACTATTCTGAAAGCGCTAGGCGACAAGAAAGGCATACGCCGCTATGGCTGTGCCTATATTCCCATGGATGAGACGCTCTGCCGCTGTGTGATAGATCTGTCCAATCGCCCCTATCTGGAGTTCCGTGCTCCGGTCGGCACAGCAGATGCCCCCAACATGCCGCTCTCCCTCACGGTGGAATACCTGCGTGCCTTCAGCAACAACCTGCGCTGCAATCTCCATGTGGAAGTGCTATATGGCATGGATGGACACCATATTGCGGAGGCGATATTCAAGAGCCTGGCGCATGCACTCCGGCAGGCTGTTGAGATCGATTCCCGCACCATCGGCATGCTTCCTTCCACCAAGGGCGCCCTCTGATTCTTCCTCTACGCAATATGACGATCCTCGGCATCATCGACTACGGAGCGGGTAATCTCTCCAGCGTCTGCAACAGCTTCCGCGCCATCGGAGCAGAAGGCAGACTGGTGCATACTGCCGCTGATCTCGATGGTCTGACCCACCTCGTGCTGCCCGGAGTGGGAGCCTTCGGAGATTGCTCGCGAGCCCTGCATGAACAAGGCTTGTCAACAGCCATTCGGGAATGGGTCGCAGCAGAAAAGCCTTTCCTGGGTATCTGCATTGGTTATCAGATTCTCTTTGACAGTAGCGAAGAGACACCGGGAGCCCCGGGGTTGGGGATATTCTCAGGGCATGTCCGCCGCTTTCCGAAAACCGACTTGAAGATACCTCACATGGGCTGGAATAGGGTGTATCCCCGCCATCCGGAGGATCCCATCTGGTCGGGCATGGGAGAAGCTCCCTATTTCTATTATGTACACTCCTATTATCCTGAACCCGTGGATGAGAACCTGATTGCAGCAGACAGCAGCTACGGCACAACCTACGCCGCGGCCATTCGCAAAGATCACCTTATTGCCACGCAGTTCCACCCGGAGAAAAGCCAGCTACTGGGCTTGCGACTTCTGAAAAACTTTCTCACACTCTGATTTATTACCGTGAAAACCATCGATCGCTACATTCTGCGCCAGCTCATAGCCGTCACCTTCCTGGGAGTGCTGTCGCTGACATTGCTCATGCTGCTCGGCCAGCTCTTCAAAGAGCTCCATACCCTTCTGGTGGAGAGTGGAGCCCCTCCGTCCATTGTCATTGATTTCATCCTTCAGGTCATCCCCTTCTCCCTTACATTTTCCGTTCCCTGGGGGTTCCTGACGGCAGTACTGCTGGTCTATGGTCGTTTGGCTGCGGACAATGAACTGACTTCCATGCGCATGGCCGGACTGAGTCTCTGGCGTCTGAGTGTACCGGCTATTGGCATGGGTGTAGTCCTCTCCCTGCTTTGCTATTACATTAACATCGAAGTAGCACCCAAAGGCAAGAATGCCATGAGTGAACTTGTCATGAACGCCGCTATGGACAATCCTCGCAATCTTCTCAATGCCAGTGGAGGAGAGACTAAGTTGGATGGCGTGCGTCTTTATATCGAAGGGCGCAGCGGTGATCTCATGAAGGGCGTACACATCTACCCCCTTAACGATGAGGGCGCCGCCAAGAACGGCATGAAAGGATTTGCAGCCATGCACGCGCAAACCGCCGCGATCGGCAAGTTCGACATCGATACGCGCATGCTCAGTCTTGTACTCTACAATGCGACCATCGAGCACCAGGACGACAGCGTGGTCAACATGCCCATGATCGAGGAGATGCCCCTTCAGGTTCACATACCTATCCGCACTCGTCGTAAAATGAAGCCCAACCGCTTCACCAACAGCGAAATCGCACAAGAACTCGACCACTGGGAAATTGTGCGTGCTGTTGATCCCGCGGCCTTTGCTCGCTATGCTAAAGTCGCGGAGAAGAGCAAGACTCCGGCATTCCCCTGCGCAGCCAACCTCTGGCATACGGCTCAGAGCGACATCGGCTTCTACCGCAGTTCCATGAAACCCAAGAATGAGCGAGCATTCCGAACCGAAGGCGTGCAACGTGCCTCATTTGCCTGTGCCTGCATCGTGTTCTCGCTCATTGGCGTGCCTTTGGCCATCACCGCTCGCCGCAAAGACACCTCTACCGGCTTTGCTCTCGGTATCATCGTAGCTGCTGTATACTTCGTAGCCCTCGTATTCTGTGAACTTTCGCGCAAGTCCGGAGGCATCACTCCCTACATTGTTCTGTGGATTCCCAATGTTCTCTGCGCAGCCTACGCCTTCTGGCAGCACGCCAGAGCTAAGTATAGAGGATAATTACTCAGATCACCGACTCGAGGACAGATTTAGCCCATGTGCAGCCTGTCCTCTTTTCTAATGGCTTGGCAAAGGTTCCCTGCTCGAATACCGAGAGTCCTCAAAGCGCATCCCCCCTCGAATATGACAGGTTCTGCATGCAGAACGCAAAGAAGGCCCCCAACCTGTGAAGGATGGGAGCCTTTTGAATAATCGTTTCTTCGCGGGGAGATCAGGGCTTCACTACAGAAGCAAGCACGACCGTGCCGTTGAAGGGAGTAGCCACATCGGCGGGCAGCTCCACCTGACCCAGACGGAAGGACTCACCGAGCTTCACGGCAGAAATGTCACCGGTGATGCAGCAGGGGATGTTCTTTACTGCGCACTTCACGGGAACTTCGTGTACGATCTGGTGTACCACGCCACCCATGCCCACACCAACGGGAGTGCCGGTGAGCTTCACCTCAACCTTGGTCTTAACCACAGTATCAGGGGTCACGGCCTCGAAGTCCATGTGAGTGGTATTGTCTGTCAGGAAATTGCGCTGCACATCCTTCACCATGGCCAAGATGGTGGTACCATCCAGATCAAGGTTCACGAGGAAGCTGTCGCTGTCCACGCTGTTGAGAAGGGTACGCACATCAGCAACCTTCACTTGGATGTTGATGTTCTCCTTTACGGCAGGACCATAAACCACACCGGGCATGTAACCCTGAGCGCGCAGGGCATTGAGCTTACCGGTACCGCGAACCTCGCGCTTGCTGACCTTGAGAGTAAGATCTGTCATTTTTGTATCGAATCGTTGAAATTGAGTTTTGTTTGTCGTTCTTCCGACGTCGGTGCGCGTATACTTGTCACCCGCCGGGCTTGTCTCGCCCGTTCCACAAGGAATGAGCGGACCGGAAGGATGCCACCGAATAACTGAAAAGTCAAGAGAAATTTAGTATTGATGGGAAAATATCGTTGATTTTTTCAGAGATATAGATAAAATGACGGCAGGTATGCCCGCAAAAAGTATCCATTTACCGCTCCTTCTCGTCATTTTTCTCTTTTCTTTTCTGTTGCCATCCTGCGCACACGACAGAACCCTGAAATCAGAAAGCGGCTTGTACAATGTCGAGCTGGAAAAAACGTACAAGATTCCCGTAAGCGGAGCTTGGTTCAGTGGAACCGGTAGTAAATACGCAGGTCAGAAGACAGGTGCCATCTTCATCGCCCCGCTGAACGTGCAGGCTATCGTTGCAGAATATCCGGATGAATCTGTAACCATGAAAAAGGAGATGGAATCTTTTGTAGCGGCTGCACTTGATGTTTCCCTGCGAGATCTCAATCAGTCAAACAATGTGTTCTGGTGCCAGACATTGAATCCCGCTGCTGCAGATATTCGCGTGGATATGGCAGTGGTTGACTTCAAGCCGCAACGCCCCTTTCTGCGAGGGCTTATCGATCTGCTCTCCTTCTGGTCACCTGTTCCGATGACCAGCACGCTGGCGGCGCCCATTACGAGCGGCGATATATGCCTGGAGATGACCATCCGCGATGCTCGCACCGGTGAGCTGCTCATGGCGCTCAAGGACGAAAACAGTGCAAAAGCCCGCTATTATCGAGCCGATGCCTACAGCAGCAGCGGTAATGCCACGGCCAATCTCCGGGCTTGGTCCCATAAGCTCGCCCGGATCATCCGCGAGGCCGCCAACGACCGAAGTGGCGGTAAGACACTCCGCCAACGACTGGAAGAAACAGACCTTCTCGATGCCGCAGGGATGCGCGCCAATAAGCTCAGCGATGACATCTTCTCCTGACAAGAACTCGATGGAGGAACGCCTCCTGTCACACTTGCAAAGCCCTGAATATGAGCCCGGGGATGTGTCTGCTCTTTCCCGAGCTCTTTGCACGGATGTTCACGAACGCCCCACTCTGAGAGCCATCATCCGCGATTGGGAAAAAAGCGGGAAGTTGCTGCGCGTCAGAGGTGCGCGCTATGTTTTGAAACTCCCCTCCGAAGATACCCTGACCGGACTCGTGCGCAAGGGTAAGTCAGGCAAGCTGCTTTTTGTTGCTGACAGCAGGGGACAGCAAATCATTCGGCGGCTCATGCCTCAGGCTGATAGCGGTGAAATCGAGCTGCCCGTCATTTCGCATCGGGATGGCGGTGCCATGGACGGAGATACCGTCAGGGTCACTCTGCGCCGCCACGCACCTACCGGCTATCACCGCAGACGCGACCGTAAGCAGCGCCCGGAGGTCTCCGCTCTACGACTCGAAGTTCGTGTAGACGACATAATGAAACGGCGACGGGGAACCTGGGTGGGCATCTATCGCCCCGGAGGTCGCCATGGAACCATGGAAGGAGATGGTAAGACTGCCCCGGAGCAAGTCATGCTCACTACACCTCCTCCCCCCGAGCTCTTGGTCGGCATGCTCGTCACCGTTGATGTTCAGGAATATCCCCGAGGCAGAATGCCTGCCACCGGCACCATTGCGGAAGTACTTGGCTGGCCAGATGAAAATGGAGCGGACATCACCGCCATCATGCACCGCTACACCCTTCGCTCGGAGTTCCCGCCCGAGGTACTGGAAGAGGTCTCTCACATACCCGATGAGCTCCCACCCGAGGAAATGGAGCGACGTGAGGATTGGCGCGAGCGCTGTGTCATCACCATAGATCCCGCTACCGCACGCGATTATGATGATGCCATCTCGCTCCGCGAACTTCCCGGTGGAGATGTTGAACTCGCCGTACATATCGCGGATGTAAGTTACTATGTGCGCCCGGGTAGTGCGCTTGACAGAGAGGCTGAACAGCGAGGAAATTCCACCTACCTGCCTGACCGGGTGCTGCCCATGTTACCACCGAGACTTTGCGATGAACTCTGCTCGCTGAAATCGGGAGTTGATCGTGCTACTCGACTGTGTGTATTGCAGATCAATATGCAGGGAGAGGTTACCTCCACCCGCTTCGCCGATGCCGTCATCCGATCCCGGTCACGTCTGAGCTACGAACAAGCACTTGCCGTAATCGAAGAAAGATCATCCAGCGGCATATCAAACGTGGATTCCATGCTCCGGCTTGGCCATCAGACAGCTGCAAGACTGCGCCGCCGCCGCATGGAACAGGGCGCTCTTGATCTCGATATCCCCGAACTTCGCGTTGTCCTCGACCCGCACGGGTACCCCATCGGAGTTGAAACCGAGAGCCACGACATCGCCCACCAGATGATTGAGGAATTCATGCTCGCTGCCAATGAGGCGGTTGCCCGCGGGCTCAGGCAAGCACTCACGCCTACTATCTACCGCATCCACGAGGAACCGGATCCGGCCAAACTGCATGCCTTCGCCCTCCTCGCACGAGCTTATGGCATATCGGCCGGCTCTTTGAACACGCGGGAAGAGCTCAGTCGGGTTGTTACTGCCATTAAGGGACATAGTGATGAGCAAACCCTCACCCTCCATCTGCTGCGAGCTATGATGAGAGCTCGCTACTCCCCATCTCCCCTCGGTCATTTCGGACTGGCAAAGGGCGACTATTGCCACTTTACCAGCCCCATCCGTCGCTATGCTGATCTCATCGTCCATCGTGGGTTCGATAAACTCACAAAGGGACGACAGGCCCGCACCAAGCTCCCACCCCCTGCCCGGCTCCAGGAAATTGCCGATCACATCTCGGAAACTGAGCGTAACTCTGCCGCGGCAGAAAAGGAAGCCCGGCAAACTAAGCTCGCGCTCTATCTGGAAAACGAGTGCAGTAGTGAGCACCCCAAGCGCTGGTGTGCCATTGTGACGGATTCCTACCCACAGGGACTTGCTGTTGAAATTCCTGATCTTCAGATACGCGGCTTCATCTCCGGCGATGAACTGACCGCTATTTCAGATTGCCGTTGGTTCTACGAAAACCACGCATCCCGCTGGAGCAACACAGAGGGACAATACCTGCTGCCCGGCAGTAGGCTGGATGTCATCCCCACCCATGTCGATAGGGTCTCCCGCTTCGTTGATTTTGCACCGGCTCCCACCGAAAGGAAACAGGTTTAGACTTGCCCGCCATCATCTTTCTGCTACAATACAGCGCACATGGATGTTTTGAAAAACATATTGTCACGAGCAGATCGCTTCACAACGGGTATCATCATAAGCGTCATTCTCGGGCTGGTTCTTCCCTGTGAAGGCGGTGTGGCAGATTTCTTCGAATGGCTGACGAATGCAGCCATAGTCCTGCTCTTCTACCTGTACGGAGTCAAGCTGTCGAGGGAGAGCGTGATAGCGGGCATGCTCAACTGGAGGCTACAATTAATGGTCTTCCTTTTCACCTTTGTATTCTTCCCGGTTGTCCTTCCCCTGCTCAAGCCCATCTTTGAACCGCTGGTTGGCAGAGCTCTCTTCATGGGGCTGATCTATGTAGCCTGTCTGCCTTCTACCGTTCAAAGTAGCATAGCATTCACTGCCGTTGCAGGCGGTAACGTGCCGGCGGCAGTCTGTTCTGCCTCAGTCTCCAGTCTGCTGGGAGTCTTTCTCACCCCCTTCCTCGTGGGTGTTCTCTTCTCGCAAAGCAAAACAGCAAGTGCAGATGTCGGGTTGGATACTATCCTGAAGATCTGTTTCCAGATCCTCCTACCTTTCGTACTGGGGCAGCTCAGTCAGAGATGGCTGCGTAACTGGGTCAATGATCACAAAGCTCTTATTCGCTGGAATGACCAGGGAACCATCTGGCTGGTCATCTACAGCTCCTTCTCCGGAGCAACAGCCAACGGCTACTGGCAGTTGATGGAGTTCCACCACCTCGCCGGACTCATTCTGGTGTGCAGTATATTCCTGTGCATCACCTTCGCTGCGTCCTATTACAGCAGTCGCTGGATGGGATTCCGGCGGGAAGATCGCATCACCATCGTATTCTGTGGTTCCAAGAAGAGCCTGGCAGTGGGAGCCCCCATGCTGATGGCGATTTTCGGAGAACTGGACAACAACCTGCTGCTGCCTCTCATGGTATTCCACCAAGTTCAGTTGATGGCATGTGCTCAACTTGCCCGAATGTGGCACACCAAAACCGGAATCTGAGCCATGAATGAAACAAACTTTGAGATGTGGTCTGCCACCCATCTGCTGACCATAGCAACCATTACAGTCCTGACAATCAGCGTCATCCTCAGGGGCAGAAGTCTGCCGCCGGACGATCGCGTCTATTTCGGACGGCGTCTGGGGCTGGTGGTTGCCCTGTTCTTCATCTTCGAGTACAGCTGGCGATTCCTCACCTACGGTTTCATCAGCTGCGTGGAACAGGAAATGCTCCCTCTGCACTTCTGTGCCTTCATGAGCCTTATCTGCATCATCGCTCTCTGGTGGCAGCCCCCTTGGGCCTGCGCGCTTGTGTACTACGGCGTGCTCAGCGCCAGCATACAGGCCATCTTTACCCCGGTGCTGACAGCCGACTTTCCGAGCATCAGCTTCATGAACTTCTTTATCTCACACAGTCTGCTGCTCATCACAGCCCTCGTGCAGATTCTGGTGTTGGGATGGCGCTCCCGGCGGCGCGATCCCTTTCTGGCAGTTCTGCTGATGAATCTATACATCATAGCCATTCATCCGCTTAATGTTCAAATGGGGACAAACTACGGATTCACCACCCATGGTCCCGAAGGAACCATTCTGGCTCAGCTGGGACCTGCACCCTGGTACTACCTCTGGCTGGAACTTCCGGCGCTTCTTCTGTTCGGTCTGATGTACATCCCGGTCCGAGCCCTCAAATCTAAACTTCCAACCTGATATCCCGGTCTGCCATGGAACATCCCTTCATCCGCTGGTCCGCCCCCCATATCATCGCACTAGTGCTGACCGTTCTGGCTGCATTACTCATTCTTCATCTCGGTTCCCGCCTTTCGGAAAAAAACAAGCTGCGCTTCTGCCGCGCACTCGGCGGACTTGTTCTCTTTCAACTCCTGAGCGAGTTCATCTGGAGATCTTTCTCGGATGCCTATGGTAGTTGGGAACAAAACCTACCACTACATTTCTGCTCATTCATGAGCATATTCGCCTTCATTGCTCTCTGGTGGCGCACGCGATGGGCCTGTGCCATCGTCTATTTCGGCGTACTGGCCGGCAGCATACAGGGACTCATCACCCCCGCCATGGCCGACGGCTACCCCAGCCCGGCATTCTTCGTATTCTTCATCGCTCACAGTCTGCTGCTGATCGTAGCCCTGGCCATTCCCCTACTGCTGGGCTGGCGGGCGCGCGGGTGGGATGACCTCCGCACCCTGCTGATCATGGATCTCTACGTTCTTCTCATTCACCCCATCAATCTCTGGCTCGGTACCAATTATGGTTACACGCAAGGACCGCCCATAGACGGCACCCTGCTGGATTTTCTGGGAGAAGCCCCCTGGTACTACCTGTGGGCTCAGTTACCGGTACTTGCCCTGCTGCGGCTGCTCATGCTCCCCGTACATGACAGAGAAGCCCCCTGATTCACCGGGGCTCACCATCGGACAGATTATACTTGCCGCACCTGCGGAAATATGCTAGCATACCCCGCCGCATAAAGCTAACAGCGATGCACTAACCATGGCAGAGAAATTCGACATCAACAGCCTGAATCCCGCGCAAAGACAAGCTGTACAAACCCTCAATGGTCCGGTTCTCATCTTGGCAGGAGCCGGTACCGGCAAAACCCGGACTGTCACCTGCCGCATCGCCAATATGATTGACAAAGGGATAAACCCAGCCGGAATCCTCGCTCTCACCTTCACCAACAAAGCAGCCAACGAAATGGCCGATCGCGTGGCAGGACTTGTCGATCGCAAAGCCGCACGCAAGATGACAGTCTGCACGTTCCACTCACTCTGTGTCCGCATTCTCCGACAGGATATCGGCAGGCTCGGTTACAAGGAAAACTTCTCCATCTACACCGGTAGCGATCAGAACGGGCTACTCAAGCGGCTCATCATGGAATATGGTGCCCGCCGCGAAAAACTTGAGCCCGCCCAAGTCATTACTGAGTACTCCCGTGTACGCAATCTGGGGTTGGACTACAAAGCCATCGAAGACTCTCTCATCTCTGCTGTAGCCGGCGCTTACCAGCGAGAGCTCAAGGCTCAGAACGCCGTTGACTTCGATGACCTACTCATCCTCACAGAGCGTCTGCTGCGCTGTTACCCGGACATTCATGAGAAGTGGAACAGACGCTTCTCTTACATCACCGTGGATGAATTCCAGGACACTAACTCACTCCAGATGAGCCTGTTGCGCCAGCTTGTCGGTCCGGAACACAATGTATGCGTAGTGGGGGATGATGACCAATCCATCTACGGCTGGCGAGGAGCCCAGATCTCCAACATCCTCGACTTCGAAAGTTTCTTCCCAAACCCCACCATCATCAAGCTCGAAGAAAACTACCGCTGTACCCGGCAAGTCCTCGACTGCGCTAACATTCTCATCCGCAACAATGCGGGTCGCCGTGAAAAAACGCTCCGAACCAACAAGGAGGGCAAATACCCCGTCCGCCTTCTTGCCATGCCGGGACCGGAAGAAGAATCCGAGTTCATGGCAGATGAGATCGAACAGATCCACTTGCGAGATCACCTTCCTTGGGAGTCTTTTGCGGTTCTCTTCCGGGCAAACGCACAGAGCCGAGCACTCGAAATGGCACTTCGTGAACGCCACATCCCCTACCGCATGGTCGGAACCAAGAGCTTCTTCGATCGCCGTGAGGTGAAGGATCTCATCAGCTATTTGCAGATGATGGACAACCCGGATGCCGACCTGCACCTGCTGCGTGTTCTCAACACACCCCCACGGGGCATTAGTGCAAACACCGCCTCCTTCGCCATCGACTGGAGCCGCGACAACAAGAAGAGCATGTGGGCCACCCTGCTCGACCTTTCCTTTCTCTCCGAGTGCTCCACCCGTTCTCAGAACAGCATAGCGACCTTCACCGATCTGGTGACTCGCTATGGTACGGAATTTGCCCAGAGCGAGCGCCCCTTCGTAGATATTCTCTCCGATTTCCTCAAGGAAACTCAGTATGAAGAATATATTTCCCGCAACTGCAAGACTGAAGAAGAAAAACAACGTCGACAAGCCGCCATCGATGATATCAAATCAGCCCTCCGCCAATTCTGGCTTCCCGGTGCAAAGTTAACAGACTTCCTGGCGAAAATCAATCTCGACAACGATCGTGACGATGACGATATTGAGTCCAAGAGCGGCGTTTGTCTCATCACCATGCACGCAGCCAAGGGACTTGAGTTCCCCCAAGTCTACATCGTTGGTGTGGAGGAAGGTCTCCTGCCCCATACCCGCTCCGTTGACGAGGGCAACCTCGACGAAGAACGCCGCTTGTTCTATGTTGGAATTACCCGTGCCCGAGAGCGCCTCACCATGACCTACTGTGCCCGCCGCACACGCTATGGTCAGCAGGAACGCTGCCAGCCCTCATGCTTCATCGGCGAAATCCCGAACCGACTCTACGAGTTTGTCGATTACGACAAGCTCATGAAAACACCCCTTACCGACGATCAGTGTGAGGATGCCATAGCCTCTCTCCGAGCACTGCTGGACGACTGATTTCTGCTCACCGATATTTCCATTCATCCCGAGCCAAGGATTTTTCGTCATTTGCTGTTTTTAGCCTTGCACCTTGACGTCGGAAGGAGTATAATCGCCCTACGGGAGCCTAAGCCCCTGAACATTTTATCGATTTATCTAACCAAAAACACAAACGAATATGGCTAAACTCACAGTTCGTGACCTCGACGTCGCCGGTAAGGAAGTTCTCATGCGCGTGGACTTCAACGTTCCCATGAAGGACGGTGTAATCACCAATGATGCCCGCATCGTGGCTGCTCTGCCGACCATCAAGTACCTTCTTGAGAAGGGAGCCCGTCTGGTGCTCTGTTCCCACCTGGGTCGCCCCGAGGGTACCGGCTATCAGGCAGAGTTCTCCCTGAAGGCAGCTGCTGAGTGCCTGTCTGCTCACTTGGGTAAGCCCGTATCCTTCGTTCCCGAGACCATCGGTGAGGCTGCTACCGCCGCTCGCGCTGCCCTTCAGGATGGTGACGTGATGCTGCTGGACAACGTCCGCTTCGACAAGAAGGAGAAGAAGAATGATCCCGAGTTCGCCAAGGCTCTCCTGGGCAACGCTACTCTCTACGTCAACGATGCCTTCGGCTCTGCCCACCGCGCTCACGCCTCCACCGAAGGCGTAACTCACTTTGCCGAGAAGTCTGCCATGGGCTTCCTCATCGAGCACGAGCTCGAGTACCTCGAGGGCAAACTTGAGACCCCCGAGCAACCCTTCATCGTCATCATGGGTGGTGCCAAGGTTTCGGACAAGATCCAGGTGCTCTCCAAGCTCATGGAGAAGAGCCAGACCTTCATCATCGGTGGAGCCATGGCCAACACTTTCCTGGCAGCTCAGGGCAAGAACGTAGGTGCTTCCAAGATCGAAGCCGACAAGCTTGACCTTGCCAACGAAATTCTCGCAACAGCTGCTGCCAAGGGTGTGAAGTTCATCCTGCCGGCCGATACCCGCTACACCTTCAAGTTCGAAGAGGGAGCCGAAACCTTCTGCACAGCTCCCTGGGCTGAGAATGGCGAAGTTCCGGAAGGTGGCATGGGCATCGATATCGGTGATAAAGCCATCGAGGAGATGTGCTCCATCATCAAGAGCGCCAAGACTGTGCTCTGGAATGGTCCCATGGGCGTGTTCGAGCTGGACTCCTTTGCAAAGGGTACCAAGGCTGTGGCTGAGTGCCTGGCAGAGAGCGACTGCATCTCCATCGTGGGTGGTGGCGACTCCGTAACAGCCGCCAAGAAGTTCAAGGTGGCTGACAAGCTCTCCTTCTGCTCCACCGGTGGCGGTGCCTCTCTTGAGCTGCTTGAGGGCAAGGTGCTTCCCGGCATCGGCTCACTGAGCGAGAAGTAAGCAACACTAACTTCTGATTGATACAGGGAAGATTTTGCAATACGCAAAATCTGCCCTTTCTTCTGAAGCAACATTTTCTTGACCTTTCGTCCGGGATGTGTTATAAGGACGAAGATGAAGAGAACAGCTGCGGGACGATGAATAACCAGCTCTACATCTACGACTGTCTGACAGGTAAATTACGGGCATCGGACGGAGCATTCATGACAATCGGAGGTGGACCCAGGAACACCTTCCGGTTGCCCATGCCCACAGAAAATGCCGGAGCCTTTGCTCAACGTAACGGGATATGTCGCTTCTTCCCGCGGGACGATGTGAACAGCTATTCCATCAACGGCATGCAGCAGCAAGGCAGCATTCTCATACATCCCGAACTTCAGTATCAATTCGTTCTGGAAAACGCCTGCTTCATCGTCTGGTACGGCACCAAGGAACAGCAGCCGGATTTCCGCCATTATAACCCGCGCAACTGGTACATCTACGACCCGGATTCCGGGAGCTGGTCCGGTCCCAGAGCTCTGCTGGAGCTTCCCCTCAGCCCACAAACAGGCGTAGAAGGAGCACTGGCAAGCTTCGAGGGAATGGGGCACTATGCCTTCCGGCTGGACGACATCATTCGAGTAGCTTCTTACGTTGCACAGTTGGACTCGCCTCTGCGAGCTACTCACGACATCAGCAGCACTCCACGGGGGCTTTACCGCTGCCCTTTCTGCCGAGAGGTCTACGCACGAGAACAGGCATTGAGCATTGCCACTCATCCCGAATTGCGGGGAGATTCCATTCTGGGACCTGATGAGATGCAGCGTTTCCTACCCCAAGGGGAAGGGGCAGTTGGTGGCATAGTAGATAGCAAGGGTATGCGCTGCATTGAACAGGCCTGTCCCTACTGCCACCAGCGGCTACCCCTCTTCTGGGACCTCATGCCCCAGCATTTCATCGCGCTGACAGGCGCAACATCTGCCGGCAAATCATACTATCAAGCATCACTCGTACACGAGCTGGAACGATCTCTTCCCCGGAAGTTCGGTCTTTCCTTCCGCGATTCCGATGCTTCCACCAATATAGCCATCAACCATCTCCGTTCCGGTATCTTCACCCCGACCTCTCCACAAGATGCCTACATAAGCCGCCGGAAACTTCGGAACAAACTTTATCGTTCCATTTTCAGTCGGGGTGAGTTCACTGACATGCCGGCCCCATTCCTGTACACGATCAGCAAAGGGGAACAAGTGCATTCCATTGTCCTGTATAACCATGCAGAATCTCCTCATAATCCGGCAGAGGGCGAAGAACAAGATCTCGGAGGTAAATATCTCACGGGGGCGAATGCCATCTTCTTCCTCTTCGATCCTCTGAGCGACTCTGATTTTCGAGCATTGCTCCGTGATGTGAACGACCCGCAGCTGTCACACCCCACCGGCGTGGCAGGGCGGCAGACCCGTCTACTGGCAGGAATGGAGCTTCAACTACGCTCCTCTCTCAACATCCCCCCCGGATCCCACCTTTCCATTCCCCTCGCCATTATCATAGGCAAGAGCGATGCTTGGCTTCACTTGCTGGGACCGGAGCCGCTACGCCAAATCATACGCGAGGGGGAACTAGCCCTCGGCAACATTGCTGCCAACTCAGCCAGATTACGGGAGTTGCTCTTCAGAATATGTCCGAATATCTGCACCACAGCAGAATCCATCAGCGACAACGTCTGCTACTTTGCCACTTCCACCCTCGGAAAAGCCCCGACTGTTTTCCAAGACAAGACAACTGAGGAATATCATCTCGGTCCGGCAGATGATGATCCTCGGCCTTTCCATGTCGAGGATGCCTTCATCTGGGCACTCAACTGTCTGGAACCCGGCCTTCTGTCACGTCGTTTCTAACCTTCCACATCCCCGGCACGATGTCCTTCCAAATAGTTTACCATGCAGTTATATCGCCGCTGTCTTCCGGAGCGGAAGGCTGCGTCTGCGCCCGAAGTCGCACGCTGCCGGACAGCCTGCAAGCAATGACGGAATCTCTCAGCCGCAAGCTGTGTCCGGGAGCGTTGGTCGGACCCGGTCGAAGGTTCTGCTATAGCACCCTTCTCTGCGAATCGGTCAACTACCATGTGCTCAGCAGCCTGACCCTTAGCGCAGCCGAAGCCTCCCACACCTACATAGCCCACCACCTCATTCTCACCCCGGAGGAGGAACAGAAGCTGCGCCGCAACGCCTCGCGCCCCACTCCGGCCGGAATCATCCTGGCACTGTGCGATATCGGTGTCTGGTGTACGGAAAATGCACACCAGCGCTTTCCCTACATCGATAACGAACCCCGTCTTACAGCTGCAGCACTACCGGATTCCGTTCACCAGCTAACTTGGGAGAAGCTATCCGGCAACAAGGACAACGCCCGCTCCTTTTTCACACCTCCCTACGATCGGGAATGTGTTGTCATCGTCCCGGAGCACACCACCGAACGAGAGATTCTACGTCTACTGCATGAGAGTGACTGCCTGTCTGCCTCGCGCGGCTGGAACAAACCCTTCTGTACCTACCCCGTCCCGGATATCGCCCCCCAGCCATACCTTCGCATCTTTACATCGTCCGTTCCCGCGGCAGAGAGTGTGCTCAGCTCCATGCCCAAGCTCGTCATCTCAGAAAAATTGCAACTTCTGGAGCATCCTCACGGCAGTCAACAGTCGGAAAACAGCAATGAGAGAATAGCGAGAGCTGCGACAGGAGCGGAGTCCTCAACTCGCCGTACCAGCTATCTGCCGTACAAATACACAGAAACGCCCGATGTAGATGTATTCAAAGTTACAGCCCGCCCGCATAAGTGGATACGCTGGAGCTGCTACCTCGCCGGAGTCTGGCTGCTATGGAGCAGCACCTCGCTGATTGCCACCTTCATGATGGATGATGCCGGGGAGCTCACCGGCAACATCATCACTCAGGTGAGTACGGGGGAAGATCTGCTCCTGCTCTCACAGTTGGCAGCCAGCGCCTATTCTCCGGAAAGCACCTCCCGCCACCTCGAAAAATTCGAAGCCAGATTGCGCAGCCTTCCCCCCACAGGTGAAAATAAAGATAGAGATCTGCTGTTGGAATGTGTCCGTCTGCTCAGGGGTGCCTCCATAGAGCAAACGAATCATCCCGCACAACTGATACGGCTCCGGGATTGTGCAGCCTCTCTTCACCTGCGGACGGACGACATGTGCCGACTCTACCTCAACGAGTATATTCATGGGATCAACACGGGGGACCGCGCTCCTTCGTACAGTCCGGAAGAAATTGAGCAATGGAAGTCGCTGGAGCACTCAGCCCCGGCTCTCTATCGCCTGCTTTGCACCCCCCCTGCTGACGCCTATTTTCGGGCAGCCGGCATCATCACTACCCCTCCGGCTTCGGAAACCGAGGCAGAGCCCCCCTCCACGACAAGAAATGCCCAACAATGACGTACACGGGAGTACTTCTCTCTCTCGAAGGAGCACTTCTGAGCAGGGGGCAGCGCAGAAAGCTCCATTCAGCTCTGACAGTGAGATCTGCAGCGAACTGAGTTCACTCATTCTGCAGACTCCCGAACTCCAATTCTCCCAACTTTCCGGAGAGCAGCTCGTCAGCCACCGGAAACGTGTGGAGACACTCTGTTCATCATTCAAAGACAAATCCTTGTCACAAGCACCGGCTCTGGCAGGATATCGAAACGCGCTGCTCAGAGAAATTCGCCGAAGGAAAAGTGCCCGCTTGAAGAAAACGCTCCCGAAAATCACACTCTCATTACTTGTGCTGGGGCTACTGAGCGGCACTACCTATCTGTGCCGGGATAGAGCAGAACAACTGGAACAAGAGCTCAGTGCAGCCCTGGAGGAGCAGCGATGGGAACGCACCAAAGCCGTGGTTCAGGTCGTCAACACGCCCTTCAATCGTCTGCTCTACCCACGTCTTGAGAATACCATATTCTCGGCCAATCAATGGATAACCTCCATTAATAACATTTGCACACGTCTCGACCGGTACATCAAACATGTAGAGGATGGATCTATTGCCATTTCAGCCATGCAATTATCCCACCGAGCACAGATCGAGAGAGATCTTCGTGCGCTCCCCCCGGAGCTGAGTCCACGCTACAAATCGCGATGGCTGCAACTCATCAACAAGGAAAAACAGGCTCTCGATCAACAGCAACAAACGCTACTGAGCGAACTTCAAGCGCCTTTACCCCCCTTCCCGGAACTTCGGAACGAGTTGGAGGCAGACAAAACGATACTGAGCAAACAACTCTCAGTCATGCAGGAACGGCGCCGCACTTTCTATTATGCAATTGAGAGCTATGATCTCCCGCTAGATCTTCTGCACCCGCTCGACAATCGAATAAACACTCTGCGTGAGTTATTGATAGAAGTCAACAGTCTTATCTCTCTCCGGGAAAGCCTGGCGCACTGTCGCACCTATGAGCAACACTTCAAGAACCTGCACAACTTCCGAGCCGCCAAGTACGAACCCGCTGCCGCACTATGCAGACTTGCCGGGCAACTCCCGGTCGAGGAGCAGGTAAAGGTCTTCCTGAATCATACAGAGGAGAGGATCACCGACCCGGAGCAATCAGAGGCTGCTCTCCACACTCATCTGCAAGGGGCTGCCACCTTCACCGCTCAATATCCGGCAACCACGGAACAACTTCATCTCATGGAGGACCTCTTTAGTGCGCCAACCCTTTACACTCCACTTTTCGAGCTTATCCATGAGAATGGAGAAATATGCTACAGTGAAAACAAGCCGCAGATGGATGAGCAACGCCGTTTGCACTTCCGGCGCTCCTCTCTTGACCCCCGGGCAACCCTGCACAACCGACAGATATGCTGGGACGACCCCACATGCGTCAGCATGCGCCTGCTCTCGCCAAGATACCTCATGGAGCATCTCGGAATCGACAGGTCAGATTTCTTCCGCGAGAAAAACGTCCCGGAACTTCTGGGGCAAGTCCTCAATTTCTCTCACAAGAACTGCCCGGCTCTGGCTCAAGCATTTGTTTATTATCGTCTCCTGCGGCTGCTGGATGTACACTCTTACCCACTCATGTCCGGCGTACGCTACAGCCCGACCATGCGCCAGCACGCGGCCTCATTCAAGCAGGTTGCCCTCCGCCACGAGCTCCCCCTTCGAGCCGGCTGCTGGCTGGGAAACACTCCGGCGCAACAAGCCGCAGAACGCGATTTCCGCAAATGGTTCAACGAGCACAAGGGAACAGACTATTCTGCCGAAATCCGTCAGAATATCGCGCCTCTCATGAAAACGGGCATTCTCTACTGTGGATTCATAGATGAACAAGGCCGGACGATTCTGTTCCGCAGCTTAAAGGAAGACAAAGCAATATGGTACATGAGCAAAGGAGCCTTCACCACCTCCCCGGCCGGCACACCCCCGGAAGATGCTGATGTTTTCTCCCCTGTATTCACAACCCGATAAGACCGAATCCATATAATTATATGTTGGTGGCCATTTTCTCAGACGTACACGATGAGGTTGACAACCTGCTCACCGCCCTCAGCCTCGCAGAAGCAGCAGGATGCAAACACCTGCTGCTTGCAGGTGATCTCACTACCCTCACCACACTCCGTACTCTCCGGGAGGAATGGAGCGGCAGTATCGATCTGGTATTCGGCAATAATGAATGGGATCATTCATCCCACCTCAAACTCTCTGAACAACTCCACGACCTCACTCATCATGGCGACATCGCGGATATCACCCTGTATGGGCGACGAATCTACATGAGCCATTATCCGCAGAATGTTCCCTCTGCTCTACGAGCAAAGATCTACGACCTCATCATTTACGGACACACTCACAAGGCTCAGTCCGAAACCATCGGCAGCACCCTTATCCTCAATCCCGGTGAAATTGCCGGTGTGCGCTCCGCTCCAACCATCGCCATCTACGACACTAGCACTGGCGAACATTATTTCCTGCCGGTCTGATGGACTACCTCTGTTACAGATTAAATAATCTACCTTCGGAAATTACAAATCCGGAGCTGCTGGATGCCGCCGAACGAGCAAGCTATGCTCAAAGAGGGGAGCCCTACCTCAAGACCCGCTGCCTTCTTAAGAGAGAATTGGCTCGCAGGCTCCACTTGCCCATTCGGGAGATCAGGTTTACAATCACAGAACATGGTAAACCCGAATTGCCGGGTAGCGGACTTCACTTCAACCTATCTCATACGGCAGACCTGCTTTGCCTTGCCTTCCACAACGCACCCGTAGGGATCGACATCCAGCAACTTCGCCCCACGTCAGCCAACAGACGTCTGGCCGGAAAAATCATGTGCGACCGCCAGCTGGCAGCATGGCAAAAACGAGGGGAATCCGTTGCAGAGTTCTTTTGCTGCTGGTGTACCGCCGAGGCTCTGGTCAAACACGCAGGAGCCACCATCTGGCAAGCTCTCGATTTCCCCTTTTTGTACCACCCAACCGAGGAAATCGAGGCTCTTTTCAGCACAGCTCCCACCATAAGGCTTTTCACCCCTCAAGCAGGCTTTCAGGGAGCGGTCGCCTATACCACTTTGCCCTTGCCAACGGATGATCTAGCTGTTACAATAACCGGGTCTGATTTATGATCGAAAAGCTTAGTACACTGCCGCCCTACCACATTATCAACTCAGGGCTCTTGCTGGTAGCCACCATATTATGCCTTGTGCTCTGGGTCTGTGGCTTCGCGGCTCAGCGTATCGAGCAAAGCGACTTACCTCGGATCACCAGATTTTCCGGTTCCGTCTTTCCCCACCCTGCGGACGATTTCTACACGCTGTGTTTCATCTGCTTCTTTGCCTCGCTGAGCCTGATGGGTATCTTCTCCGTCGAATCTGATGAGCCGATCGATGCCTCCACGGCTTGGATGAATACACTGTTCAACGTCTGCATCTTTCTGCCTATGGCGTTGCGCTATATGGCTCTCCCCCCATCACAACAACATTGCAGGACAGCGCGAGCCATTAAGCTCACCATCATCCTGCTGCTGAGCATCTACTTTGCCACCATAGCCCTTAACATAAGCGGGTTCATCCCTTGGCTGATCGAAGTCAGCCACGCCCCACAAAATCAAGCCATTGTGGAGGAACTTACAGCCTTGCAGGATCCGTCCGCCATCGCTGCCTGTTGCATCAGCTCAGTCATTGTAGCGCCGGTCATGGAAGAGTTCGTTTTCCGTGGCTTTGTTTACAACGTCCTGCGCCAGAGAGCCGGCATAATCGCCGCAACCCTGACCTCCTCGCTTTTCTTCAGCGTAGTACACATGTCCCTGCCACAGGCCCCCACACTCTTCCTCTTTGCCTGTGCGCAGTGCTATCTATACGAGAAAACCGGCACAATTAAGTACCCGATTCTGTTGCATTTCGCTTTCAACCTCATCGCAACCTTAGCCATCTTCGTCTTCAACCGCTGATTTTCCCTCTTCTCATGCCCACCCCTCTCAGCAAGCTGGGAGAGAACGCCGTCCTGGAACGCCTGCTCAGCCACCTCTCCCCTCATGCTCCCCTGATCACGGGACCGGGAGATGATTGTGCAGTCATCCCGGGGGACGAGGAATGGGACATCCTGCTCAAGACCGATGTAGTGGTTGAAAATATCCACTTTACTCCCGACACCGCCCCGGAAAGAATCGGGCACAAAGCCATTGCCCGAGCCATTTCTGACATCGCCGCTATGGGCGGTTTACCCGAGTATGCCCTTATAACCCTGCTCATGCACCCCTCCCGCTCATTGGAAAGCGCAGAGGGCATCTATCGGGGGATCAGCCGTACTGCGGCACGTTTCGGCATCTCTGTAGCCGGAGGAGAGACATCATCGCTGCCGACAGATGGTCTGGTCATCAATGTCGCTCTCACAGGACGAATCGAACGAGGACAGGCCATCCTGCGCTCCGGCGGAAATCCCGGCGACATCATTTGTGTAAGCGGGCCGCTGGGGGGATCTTTCCCGAGTGGCCATCATCTCGACTTTGAGCCCAGACTGAACCTCGCCCGTTTTTTCATGCAGGAGGGACCTCGTCCAACAGCCATGATGGATCTCTCCGATGGGCTGGGAACTGACTTACCCCGGCTCGCTCGTGCCTCGGATTGTGGCTTTCAGCTCAACTTGGACAAACTACCCCTCAACCCGGCATGCAGCCCACAACAGGGCTTGACAGATGGCGAAGATTACGAGTTGCTCTTCACCATTTCCCCCGAGAATCTTGCACGCCTCACTGGCTCCTGCCCTTATTCCATCTACCCCATCGGAGCCCTGACCGACAGCGCCACCACTACACCCGTGGAGGGCTGGCAGCATTTCCGCAGCTGAGAACCTCTTTCAGTCGCTTTTTCCCGGCTTAACACCCCTATGGCACCCATCCCGGCGTGCTGAACCTGTAATAACTAACATTCAGCGCTTAACCATTTATCAATCTAACATATACCGACATTTCCAAAAACGCTAAAATTAGTTCAGTATGTTTACGCTCTGTCGTTTACGTCATCTTCACAAACTGTTCCACAAGGATGTACTAATTTTTCAAAAACGGGACAAAAATATCAAGTTTCCTTAACTATCCATTAGAGGTATGCCAAAAAAATCAAAAGTCGTGGAACGCCCATGGAACAACAGCTAACGCTTGCGACACACCGCGACCAAGTGACTTTTTTCTTTTCGAGTCAGGAGTGTCGTGGCATATTCTCCTTCGCAACGCAGCCCCGCCACAAAACAATAAGAGACGGGATGCAGGAGAAAGATTTAACGAGGATACAAGCAAATGAACCAAACGGATAAGGAGAGTAAGCTCTGGGCCGCGATCAAGGAGGATCTGCGCCGCCAGGGCAACGTGGGTGAGTATGGGTTCGAGTCTTATATCTCTCAGCTGACGCTCAGGAGCGACACCGGTACCAAGCTGGTGCTCGAATATCCCTGCGACATGTTCATCGAGTGGGTGGAGACGTACTACTCAAACGACATCAGAAACTCTGCGGCACGAGTACTGGATGCCGCCCGCGAACTGGAATATGTACCGGCAGTCATCGCCGGGCAAACCGAAACCACACATGAAGAGGAAGAAGTCCAGCAGACCGCCGCACTTTTCCCTGCTACTCCGGCCATTCCCCCGGCTCCGGAAACAACCGCCAAGCGTCGCCGCCGCAACAACCGCAGCTCAATCAACAGCGGACTGAATGCCGATTACACCTTCGACAGCTTCGTGGTAGGCTCCAACAGCGAGTTTGCCGTCGCCGCTGCCAAAGCAGTTGTGAATGCCCCCAGCCGCATGTACAACCCCCTCTTTGTACACGGTGCCTCCGGTCTGGGCAAAACCCACCTGCTGCAAGCCATCGGCAACGCCATTCGTGAAAAGGATAGTGATACCCAGGTCCTTTACGTCACAAGCGAAGACTTTACCAACACCTACATCGATGCCATTTCCCGACAGGGGGACTCCTTGAGCAACTTCCGCCGTAAGTACCGCAAGGCAGACGTCCTCATCATTGATGACGTACAGTTCCTCTCCCAGAAAGGCAAAACCCAGGAGGAATTCTTCCACACCTTCAACGCCCTTTTCGCAAGCGGCAAGCAAATCATCCTCTCTGCCGACTGCCCTGCCGGGGATATCACCAAACTGGACGACCGACTCACCTCCCGCTTCGAACAGGGATTGACCGTTGCCCTGAACGTACCGGATCTTGAAACCCGCATCGCAATTCTCCGCAAAAAGCGTCGCATGTGGAAAAGCACTCTCATCAGCGATGAGGTCATCAATTACCTCGCCAAGAACATCACTCGTTCCGTTCGCCGCTTGGAGGGAGCACTCGTCCGTCTGGCCACTTTCGCCTCATTCTCTCAGAAGAGCCCGTCCATCCAGGATGCCCGCGTGCAGCTCAATGATCTCCTCAAGGAAGAGAAAACAGGTGGAGATGTCACCATAGCCGACATACAGAAACGCGTGGCAGAGGAATTCAACATTCGCGTGGCTGATATCAATGGTCGTCGCCGCACGGCTAATATAGCACATCCGCGACAAATCGCTATGTTCTTGGCTCGCCGCCATACTCAGAGCTCGCTTCAGGACATCGGAGCTGCCTTCGGAGGTCGTGATCACGGCACCGTCATTCACGCGGCCAGAACCATCGAGGAAAAAATGGAAAATGACCCCGGACTTCGCAACCTTCTGGATCGCCTCGCAAGTTCCCTGAATTGACCGCCCTCCTCGCATTCTCTATATTATCCCGTTATATCTCATCAAAAAAACCGCTTTTCCTGCCAGAAAAGGCTGAATTGCAAGACCAAATGCGACAGTAAGTGATTTTTCTTCTATTCAGGCTGCAAATTTGATAAAATGGAGCTTTTCTGCGCGTACCATGTGTCGTGCTGATTTGCCTTTAAAGATTCGTCGAGGGTAACGGTTCATCC
>JAZQCA010000002.1:0-4325 GCA_045545975.1 Akkermansia sp. | reverse complement strand
GCCGTTCTCCAGCGTGATATTGCGACGGGGAATCTCTACTGTACGCCCCTGCTCCGAGTCCTTCTCACAGAAGGGCGCCTGCTGAATACCGTAATAGTTCAGCTGGAAGATTTCAGGACGCAGCAGCTCAATGACACCGCTACCGGAGATGGTCACGTCCGTATCCGTATTGAACCGGCTGGATTGCAGGGTCACTTTCGCGCCATCTGCCAGCTCAATGCGGTCGAAACCGCGAATCTCCACACTGGTGAACTTACCGACAAGAGGCTGCTTGCCACGTTGATCATCTGAGGAATACTGATCAAAGAAAGCATAGCGTTCATCTGCCGCATGGATCCAAGCATAGAGTGTTCCCTTATTCAGATTGGAGTACTCAGCTCCATCCATGAAATGGAGAGTACTGGTTCCCTGCACATGAGCAGCCCCGCCATCGATGATGGCCAAGTTGGAAGAGAAGTCAAAAGCGCTACCCAAGTAGATATCAGCATCTCCCAGTACCTTTGTGGCAGCGCCGGATGCCGTTCCCCAGTTCGTACCGGTAGCATATATGCCGCCCCAATGTGAGACGGAATCCGCAGGAGCATCATAAATAATCCCCATCTTCGATTCTGCTTCCCAGGCAGAGTCGAAGATGAACTCCTCATTCGCTCCCTGAGGAGTGGTGTATGACGCCCCCGAGAAATAGGTGTTGAGTTTACCACCGTTCAGCCGGATGTGGACATTACCATTGAGATCAACGTCTCTTGAACCACCATAGATATTATTGTAACCTCCGGCATTGATGCTCAGATAGGCATCCCCGGTCTGGTACACACCATAGCTACCGCCATATACTTCATAGTCATCGCGATTTCCCGCTCCGGTAATCATAAGGTGCGTATCACCCGTTAGATGAGCACCGAGAGATGTGTCAATATTGCTACTGGAAGTGGCACTCATCATACCACCGATTTTGTACTGATAATCAGATCCTTCATCCAACAACCAGTAAGAGGCGGTAGCATTGTTCCGGCCCCAGGAGATGCCACCGGCAAGGTAACGGAGAGAGGTCGTACTACCACCGCCCTTCACCACGACCACGGTATCATCCCCTGTGGCTGTACTCACAATTTTATCATACGCATAAGGATAAGGAGCCTCGGAAGAGAACATGTTTGCATTCGTGCTCGTCCCCCCGGTGAAAGTCTTACCGAACATCGGTGTCTTCGTCAATCCCCAGCCGGAATCCCAGGAGATAGGCTGAATGCCATTGAAGGAGATTTCTGCCTTGCCGGGTGATGAAGTATCTATACTGACCATCCCTTCAGAAATCTGTGAGAGCAACACATCGCCGTAGACGAAACGATCCAGTCCGATTCCGGTCCAGCCATTGACAGTTCCTCCATTGATGAAGGTGTAGCTGTATGTATTGCTGTTGACAGAAGTCGGATTCAAATAGGTAAAATCAACCCTGGTTTCGGGTGCCAGAGTGACGATACCCTCATTGGCAAGTTGGGCCTTGAATCTCACAATACTGCCGCCAAGGGTATAGTGGGCGTCCTTGTGTACATTGGTACGCCCGTTATAGTCTGTACTCAGCCCGGTATCCGCCCCTATACCGCCATCGATGATTGCACCAGTACCGCGCAGCTCAATAGCCTCGATGTCATACCCGGTCATCCGGGCGTTGGTAATGGCGCTGATGCCGGAGTTGCTGTCGGTATTGCCACCGAGAATGGCATTGTTCGTCATCTTGACACCGGAAATGGAGGCAATAGGCTTCTCCGTCTCCAGTCCGAGGACCTCGGCTACAAAAGCCTCGAAAATCGCACCTGTGGCCGAAATAATCTGCGAACCGGCTTCTACAAGCAGCTCGGCGGTATTGTCCGCACCAACCTGAATCATCCGATCGCCATTGTAATGGATGTTGGAGGAATTGGTCAGCTTGAGAGAGCCGACAGAAATGGAGAACCAGCCCATCGGATTTTCCTTCGATCCTGCCTGCACGCCACTGAACTCCACCTGAGCACCATTTCCCTTGTTGCCGGCAGGGGTGCCCGCAGCGGAATCACGCATGTGAAATTCCGTACCTCCAACGATTTCCACAGTATCGGCATTTCCATCACCTTCAAAGATATACGTCGTGCTGTCTGCCCCGGAAACATCCGTACCGACATTCTGGACGTAGATACCCTTCACGCTGACAGGCTCATCGAGTTTGACTACAGCCTTTTCTACTCCTTCCTGATTGAAGAAGAGCGCGTAGTCATAATCGGAAGCATCGTATTGCTCCCCCTTGTTCCAAACTTCTGAAGATGAAGTCCATGAGTTCTCCGCGCCACCATTCCAGATATTGCCGAAACGGGTCTCCACATATAAGAGCGATCCGCCATCGGCAGTCTGGGTAATACCGCAGAAATAATGCCCATCCTCGAAGGCGGTGGTATTGCCCTCAGAATCTCTCATGAAGAAGTGAATGGCAGAAGAAGACAGCGAGGACAAGTCATCCTGAGTGTGGAAGATGCTGTACACACCCATGGTACGAAGTTCCTCGCCGAAGACGACATTGAGCGACCCGCCTGACGTCACCGAGAAATGGTCAACAGAGATAGCAGCTTGTCCTGCACTAGCTGTCAGAGAGGAAGAAAGTTTACTGATCCCGAGGGTGGAACCGGTCCCCATGTAGAGATTCTTGAGGGTAACAGGGAAGGCACCATCGGTATTCAAGTAGAGATTAGCACCATCGCCCAGTACAAGATGTTCAGCATTGGCGAGAGCTTTTGTATGATTGAGGGAGAGAGTACTGCCATTCCCCACCGTAACATCACCCGTATAGTGGAGATTGTCGCCGGAGAGAATCACCATACCGGAACCGCTGATATTCATATTGCCGGATCCGCTCAGGCAGCCGGAAATATGCAGAGCATCGTGTACTTCAGCATTATCATGCACGCTGACATTCTCGAAGTTCATGCTCTGAGCCACATCGATATCAGCTGTAATCTGGTTTGACATTCCCTTGTACACCAGTTTGACAGTATTGTCAACAGCCCCACCATCGAGAGAAACGCTCTGAGTACGCAGCTGCAGACCATCCGTCGTGTCGTCCCCTGTGCTGTGGCCAAAAATACCGCCATTATCAAGATAAATGGTATTCGAGCCGGTGAGAATCTGAGTAGTGGAACCGATGGAAAGACCACCCGCAATGGTAATGGAGCCGGAACCCTCTGCCATGATATTGTCACCGCTGAGGGTAACAGTTGCTGCCGCGCCAATGGTTAGATTTCCATGCACGGCATCCTGACAATCAGCGATGGAGATCTGGCCACCTTCAATGGTGAGATCCTTAATGCCGGAGATCTTGGCAACGTCAAAAACACGAGCATTGCCACCGATATCCAAATTGTGAAACTGTCCATCCACTTCTCCGTTGATGAGCGCCCACTTGGTACGCATGTTGGATCCGACCTGAAGATAGGCATTGTCGCTGCCGATGTTGAGCGTGTAGCCCACATCCCCCTTCACACTATTCGAGTACGGGTCATAATAGCCGTTATCATAGAGGTAGCCGCTACCGTTATTCAGAATGAGAGAACCGCTGATGAGATTGATCTCCCCAATCCGCACACCCAAGCTCTTTTCCAACCCTTCCTTACCTGCGATATCGTGGGTCATATCGCCGTTCATGAACATACCGGGAGCAAGTGTTACCACAGCATTACCATCGATATTCAGCTCGGCTACGTTCAGGAAACCCTGGATATTCAGCGATGTATCCGAAATCTCTGTTCCGGATCCCTCCACGTTAATCACCGTCTCACCATTGCCCAGTACTCCATATCCGACATTTTCTCCCTCATCAACGGAAATGGTATAGTTGGCATCCTGGCTGACATTGATCTCATTTGCTCCGGAAACCTCGTCCGTTGATGTATCAATAAACACAGTCCCGCTTGTAGTACCGAGATTGACGCTGCTGCCTGTCGGCCAACTTTCCGTGAAGTCGGCTAGTACCGCAGTCTCGGCAGATAACGTGCCGGAGCATATCGTCACTCCGGCCACCATGGCCGATATAATGGCATTCAGCAGAGAAAAGGGAAGATGTAATTTCATATCGGGAGTGTTTCCGGAAGAAAAGATTCTATGAGGCGAGTCGTATTCTATCATTCATTCATTTACAGTCAAGACTAATTTTCCACTTCTAACTGCAAGTTGTAAAATCAAATGCGACACCGAAAGCCCGCCCAAAAAGTCTCCATAGGAGCCCAAACTGCCCTAGCAGGATGGGGGGATAGGGGGAAGGACGACAATGAGTCCTTCCCCCTTGTGGAAGCGATGAAATAAAA
>JAZQCA010000001.1:0-38796 GCA_045545975.1 Akkermansia sp. | reverse complement strand
GCCTTTCACGCACGACTTATCAAGCCGCCTACGTACCCTTTACGCCCAGTGATTCCGAACAACGCTTGAGACCTCTGTATTACCGCGGCTGCTGGCACAGAGTTTGCCGTCTCTTCCTCTTGTGGTACTATCAAGCTTGCGCCTTGCTCCCACATGACAGGGGTTTACAATCCGAAGACCTTCCTCCCCCACGCGGCGTCGCACCATCAGGGTTTCCCCCATTGTGAATGATTCTCGACTGCTGCCACCCGTAGGTGTCTGGACCGTGTCTCAGTTCCAGTGTGGCCGGACATCCTCTCAGACCGGCTACCCGTCATCGCCTTGGTGGGCCGTTACCCCGCCAACTAACTAATAGGCCGCGAGCCCCTCCCTGAGCGTATTGCTACTTTACTCTTGCGAGACCATCAGGTATTAATCCCAGTTTCCCGGGGCTATCCCTGTCTCAGGGGCAGGTTGCTCACGTGTTACTCACCCGTGCGCCACTAAGTGACCGAAGCCACTTCGTTCGACTTGCATGTCTTATCCACGCCGCCAGCGTTCGTTCTGAGCCAGAATCAAACTCTCCATAATATTTTAATTAAGAAATTGCTGGACCAACGAATCCTTCGATTCGTCAGTACCGTGTAACCCCGCTCCGAAGTCCCTTGGAACTTCATCTCGGCGTAGGCCACGGCACGCGTCACGACCTTTTCCTTCCCTCTCTTTATCCTCTCCGGCACCCCTCCCGGAAGGTTGTATCCGGTGGCAAGCATCTCTGCTCAGCCTTGGTGCCTCAGAAAGTCCGTAAATGAAAATTGCCTTGCCCGGCCGTTGCTTGGCGGCGCTTGTTTCAGCGTCTCGCTCAGCTCTTTCGGGCTGCCCCGTGTCGGGGTGCCGCAGAGTATACATGAACTACCAAATCACGTCAAGCTTATTTTTGAAAAAATTGCATATTTTTGCATAGAAATTTTCAAAACATTGAAAAATCAGTATTTAAAAAATTGACAATTTGATTCAATTTCGGAGGAAAGAGAAAAATTATCTAAGAAAAGTGATATAAAATACCCGAAAAAGCGAGAAAGGCGAGTGGAAGCGATCCCGCAATCCAAGATTGACAAATGGGCGCGATATGGTAGGATGGTAGCGTACTATGACAACGGCTGAACTGGTGGTGACATATCTGCGATCTCTGCAAGAGCGGGGAGAGCGGCGCCTACCCATCGACGAGGGAGCACGCTCCATACTACGGGAGTGGATGCTGGCCGCGCGGCGGGGGGCAAGCCGACCGGCAGCTGTTCCGCAGCGGGTTCAGACTGCACCGCAGGCAAGTACACCATCAGCCCACCCGGCTCAGGTACCACAAGCGGCAGAGGAAATTCCACAGGATGCCGCTGCGGTTGCCAACTTTCTGCGTTCAGCCGTTCACGAGGAGACACCGCCCGATGACGACCCCGGGGAGGAGGAGCACATCCCCTTTTTCCGCCCCGGTGGCAACAATACCGAAGAGGTGTGGAGCAATTTCGAGAGGTTGCTGCCAAACTGGCGACCTTTGCGCGAGCTGGGTACTCTGCGCAGCACCTATGTACCACCCTCGGGCAATCGGAAAGCCGCGATGATGTTCGTGGGCGATGCCCCCACATACCCGGATGAGCGAGAGCGCCGGACTTTTGCCGGGGCGGCGGGAGAAAAGCTGGATGGCATGCTGAAGGCCATGGGGCTGTCACGCGATGAGGTTTACCTGACTCACTTGGTGAAGTTCCGCCCTGCCATGGCACGGCAGACAACGAATAATCGGGCTCCCTCGGAGAAGGAGATCCAGTTCTCCCGTTCCATTGTGGAGCTGGAGGCGCGCCTGGTGCAGCCACGGGTGATCGTGGCACTTGGAGTGATAGCAGCTCGCGGACTGTTGCAGGCCGGAGAGCTGCCGCTCGCGGCCTACCAGCAGATGAGGGGGCAGTTCTGTGGCATACCGGTGCTGGTTACTCACCACCCAAGCTACCTGCTGCGGACGAATGATCTGGCGGAGCGCCGCCGCTTGTGGGAGGAGATGCTGCGCGCCATGGAGATGTGCGGGCTGCCCATCAACGACAAGCAGAGGGGATATTTCCTCAAGAAATAAGGTATTTGATGTACCCCATATTGCTTCCTGCAACTTTGTAGCGCAGAAGCTGAGCCAATCTTACTGAATTGAAAACCTCCCAAAAAAGGGCAGAGGCACTTTCGCGCCCCTGCCCTGTGATTTTTCCGGCTATCAGTTCGATCAGAAGTTGATGCGATAGCCCACCGTGCCGTTCACGTTGCTGTAGCCGCTGCGCAGCTCGAGCGAGGCATCGATGAAGACGGAGCCGTCGTCATCACCCACGGGGATGGTCAAGCCGGCACCGAGTTCCACGCCGAAGGCGCCGAGCTCAGCGCTCTCCACGTTAGCGGTGGCGCGACCACCCGGAAGGGCTACATCGACATCGCTCTGGCGGTCACCGGCATCGAGTTTGGCAAGAGCGCGGGCCTCGAAGATGGAGGCGCGGTTGTAGAGGCTCTCACCCACCACGGCCTGCAGACGAGCACCGATACCGAAGGTGACGGTGGTCAGGCTCTGGCTGCCGGCATCGAGAGCGGCATCGCTGCCGGACTCCGTGTAACTACCCACGCTCGTGTGACGGAGCATGACGTTGAACACGGGCTGCAGGCAGGCGGTGGCGTCCTCATCCAGCGGCATGACATAGCCAACCTCGTACATAAGGCCGAAGGTCATACCATCGGTGCTGCCGTCCGTCTCGTAGTTCACACCGGCGGCATTCACCGTGCGAGCCAGCGAGCCGTCCATCAGACCCAGGGTTGCCACGAAGGTGTGGGTCCAGGCAGACTTAGCGTAGCGGGCGAAGAGGGACACATAGTAGGTGTCCATATCACCCTCGGCGCTGTCGGGGCCATCAACCTTGAGATCACCATACATGGCGGTAATGGCGAGACCTGCCGTGAAGTGCGGATTGATATCGGCATCGAAACCGACGGTGCCACCCCAGCTGTCGAGGGTGTAGCCGGCCATGGTACCATCCTTGTCGAGTTCAGCGCGGTTACCCTCGGCGTTCACCCAAGCGTTGAAGTAGGGCATACCCTCGTTGACCACGCACTCGTTCACGCCCATGGCGGTGGTGCGGTTGCGGATGGCGCGCAGCTGGCGTTCCACGTCACCGGAGAGAGCCATACCCAGGGAGGCGATGGAGGAGCCCGCCACGGCTGCGGCGTCGGCATCCGTCATGCGCCCCTCGTCCACGGCATCGAGAAGAGCCGCGAGGTCGGGGTACTGCTCACGATCAGCCTGCGGGTTGATGTTGACCAGGGCATCGCTCAGGATGACTGCACCGGCGGCACCATTGACGCTCTCGGGCTGAATGAGCCCCTCGGCATAAGTCATGTTGCGGTCAGCCACCACGCAACCATCCTCCACGCGAGCATTGACGAAGTACTTGTCGAATGCCACACCATTGAGGGTGACTGTGGTAGCGGTGGCGGTCGTGTTGCCAAGGTCAGCGATGATGGTGGCACCAACACCGGGAGTGATGTTAAGCACCTTGTTCTTGTTGGCCTGGGTGACGGCAACGTTAGTGCCGTTCAGGTTGAGCTTACCGGAGATAACCTTACCGCCAAGGTTGGCGACGGGATCGATGGTGAAGCTCAGCTTGCCTCCCTTCATGGAGGAGGGATTGAGCAAGGTAAGCGGAGCAGTCATACCCTTGTCGCTGCCGATGAGGGTGACGGCTGTGCCGCTGGTCTGCAGACCATCGATCGTAGCGCCGGAGGCACCGTTGAGCTTAACTGTACCACCTGTAGCCTGCACCGTGAGGCCCTTGGCGCTTGCAAGCTCCATGGCTGCGTCCTGACCCACGATGACGGCGGAGTCATAACCACCGGAGTATACGGCACTGTCGGTCACAGTGACGGAACCGGAGATGACGGAGCCCTTGTTGCCACTGAGCTTGTCCACGATGAAGGTGCCATCCGTTCCCATGAGGGCGGTGATGTTCTCCAGGTTCAGCTCGGCAAGATCACCGGAGGTGATGGTGGCGTGGTCATCGGCAGCACTATCACCCACCAGGGAGAGAGCGGCTGCGCCGTTGACGTTGCGGAGCATGAGACTGTCGGTCTCATCATCGCGATCAACGCCGACCAGGCTGATGGTCTGATCTTCATCAACGTTGATGTTGCGGATGGTGTCGAGGGTGGCGTAGCCGTCCATCAGGGAGGAGTCGACCACAGCATCGGTAATGTGGAGACCGCCCACGGAATCTGCGGAGGAGGTGTTCCAGGTCAGCTCTGCATCAGTCTGGCCGCGCACAACGGCGTACAGGGAGCTCTCCATGCCGCGCTGGTAGGCGGAGGGGGTGTTGGTCAGCTCGATGATATCGCCACGCTTCAGAACAGTCTGCTCGTACTCGTCGCTCAGGCTGAAGTCGCCGGCAACCAGAGCGGAACCGGAGCTCATCAGCAGGTAGTTACCCTTGGCTATGCTCTCGGCGGGATTACCACCCAGAACCACCAGGATGGGCTCGCTGCCGGCTGCGCTGTAGGAGTCGATCGTGAGTGCGGGAGCTGTGTCACCTGCCTCCAGGGAACCGAAGATGATCTCGGACACCTTGATGTCACCGGCAACAGTACCGGCAGCCGTTGTGATGTCGAGAGCAGTAGCCTTCAGATTACCGGCACCGGTGGTGGCAGAAGTCAGCTTGAGGGTAGTACCCATGGCATCGATCTCACCGGCGTTGTCACCGATGTAGATGTTGGAATCATCGGTCAGGGTGAGCTTGGCACCTTCGGTCAGACCAATCGCGCCTGCGCCGGAGGTAGTAAGGGTAGCGATGGAGCTGCCCTTGTCGGTAATGATGAGATTACCTGCCACATTGAGGGAGTCGGTATCCTCATAGGTACCCACGGAGAGCAAGGCGCCGGCAACCAGAGTGTCGAGGTTGCTCTGCAGAGTGCCAGTCACCATCACGGAACCGCCGGTGATGTCAAGGGTATCGCTCGGATTGATGAGGTCGCCCTCTACCACAAGGTCGCCACCATTCACAGACAGAGTACCATCGTACACGGCGAGATCGCCGCCTACGGTGAGGGAACCGCTGCTCAGGTCGATGGAGCCATCCGTAGCAGTCATACCGCCGGTTACATCCACCACGCCACCTTCCACGCTCAGAGCCAGATCAGAGGTGATCATCTCACCACCCACGCTCACGGTGGAGTTAGCGTCCACGGTCATATCACTGCTCCCGGCGGCAAGATCGCCGTTTACAGAAAGCGTACCGCCATTCAGGGCCAGACCGCCGGTAGCAGTCATATCGGTATCGACCAGCAGCGTACTGTCATTGATCACCACGGAACCTGCGGTGGAGGCAGAGCCTACCTCAGTAGTAGAGTTCTCCAGGATGACGGAGCCAGTACCGGTGGAGCTGATTTCGCCGTCCACACTCAGCATGCTGTCGGTGGCGGTAAGGTCGCCATCCGCCATGGTCACGGAGCCGGCCTGCAGGCTTGCGGCATTCAGATCGATGGTGTTGGAATCGATGGATTCGATGCTGTTTGTCACCGAGATCGAGCCACCCTCCAGGGAGATAGAGCCGCTGTTGACCACGCTGTCACCCACAGTAATGGTACTGTCGGTTGCGCTGAGCTCGTTGTTGTAGAGTATTCCGACCTCCACATTGAGTGTGCTGTCCGTCAGGCTGATGGAGTGGCTGTTGGAGAGATCACCCTGAGCCACGTTCACAGTACCATCGGTCACGGTCAGATCACCATAGTTGAGCAGGTCACCGGAGTCCACGTTGATGGTACCCTCGTTCACCGTGATCGAACCCTCGTTCAGAAGGGTGTCGTTCACGTTCAGAGTGCCGGAGTCAACCACGCTGAGGCTGCCCTCGTTCTCAAGACCATACACACCTTCGGAGCCGCTGAGGGTGGCCGTACCGCCCTTCACCGTCATCTCGCCTTGGTTGAGCATGCCGTTCTCCACGGTGAGGTTGCCGTTGTAGCCCACAGTCAGCGAGCCTTCGCTGGTCAGCCCATTGCTGAAGGTGGCACTGGCCAGAGAATCCGCAGCACCGCCGCTGCCCACAACGAGCTTACCGGTAGCACCGATGGAGGAATTGTCGGCGAAGCTGCTGGATGTGTTGTCCATCATCACAGTACCCTCGCGGAGGTACAGACCGCCCGCAGCCTCGATGATACCATCCTCAATCGAGCCGTCTTCGTACACCACATTCTGGAAGTAGTAGGCAGAGCTGCCCCTGTCTTCGCGCTCAACGATGACGTGACGGGGAGTGACGATTCCGCCGATGATAACATCTTGTGTACCGCCGTCAAACAGAGCATCCTTCCCGTTGATTCCGGGGTTAGCGGCATCGGGTGCCACTCCACTATCCCAGTAATCGCCGGCGTTCATGCCGTAGCCGGCAGCCAGGTCGTTGTTGAGCCAGAACTCACCCTTCCAGGGAGAACCGGGATTCTTCACGGAGATGGTAAGCTCGCCGTTGTCCCAGCCAAGCGAGTACATACGCATATCTGCCTCGTTGAGGACATCCCAAGCCGAAGAGCCGTTGAACTTGCCGACCGTTGCCGCACCGAAGTCCGTGGAGGTCAGCAGAGTCATGGTAGTACCGGTCTTGACGGAACTGAGCAGCTCCAGATCAAGGTTCACATCGAAGGAGCCGATGAGCTTATCGGTCGTGATGAGAGTGGTAGCAGCATCCCCCAGGTTATTGACAGTCAGAGATCCGTTAATATCCAGCTTAGTGACATCGAGAGTTGCAACCGTGCTGTCCGTACCCAGGATGAGCGTATTCACCTTCAGAGAGGACAGAGAGCTGGCACCATCGGTGAGCTCCACCGTACCCTCGGCCAGACCTCCACCCATGGGAGCCATCAGGCCTCCGGCGGGCATGGTCACATCGAGGTTGATGTCGGCACCGCTGATGGAACCGACAGACAGGCTGTCGGCCTTCACCGTGGAGGAGGCATTGCCAAGGGCACTGACATCCAGGTCACCTTCGGCAACCACGTCACCCATCTGCACGGTACCTACCCAGGCATCGGAAAGTGTCACACCGGCACCAAGAGAGGTATCGTCACCGATCTCGTAGGTACCGGTACCGCTCAGTTGCGCACCATTGCCGAAGGCTGTTACGAGAGAATCCTTGGAAAGCACGACATCATCACCGATCTTCACGCTGGAGGGCTGATCGGAATCCACGTTGTCCGTGGTGTCGATCGTGGTATCGCCAAGGTTGCCGCTCAGGATGAGCTCACCACCATTGAGCTTGATGGTGGTACCGGCAGCCAGGGTCACGCTCTCACCGTCGTATGTTATGGAGTTATCACCATATTCAACGGAACCGGTGTTCACCCAGTAGGCGGACGTGTCGGCATCGGAGACGAAGGTCAGCACGCCGTCTGCAAAGCTACCTGTACCGGAGCCGACACCTTCGACCGCCCAGTCAGCGCCGCTCACATCGAGCGTGCCGGTGCCGTTCACAATAGTGTAGTAACCGGTGGTGGAACGATAGCCGTTACCATCCGTAGCGGTGGTGGCACCATGCGTATACAGGGTATCGCCGGGTACGGCAGTCACACCCACATTGATGGTACCGGTGAGGGTCAGGGCTCCATCATTGGTGACAGTAGTGCTGATGGTACCGCCATCGATGGTGATATCGGCTCCCGTGCCAATGGTAACACCACCCACGGTCACGCCTGCGGCCGTCCAAGTACCGGCAAGCGTAGCGCCGGTGATGGTGGTGGTGCCGCTGTTGGCGAAGGCATCCGTCGTGTCGGTCAGCGTCACGGTGCCGCCGGTAATGGTCACATCGCCGCTACCGGTGATCTTGTCGGCAGTGATGGCAGAGGAGGAAGTCAGAGAGTCGGTGACGGTGATGTCGCCCGCAGCGGTCAGGCCCTTCGTATTCGTGAAGGACTCCACATTGATGTTGCTTGCGGCAGCAGCATCTGTCAGCTTGGCACCGGTCCCAAGGGTGAGATCCCCCGCGATCACAGTTCCACCGCTGGTCAGCGAACCATTCACAGTCACATCACCGGTAACTTCCTGACCGGCCATATCAAGTGCTCCATCAACTGTCACACCGGAGGTGAAGGTGGAAGAAGCACCCAGCTTCAGTGTGCCCTTGCCCGTGATGGTGAGGGCTTCATCCATTGTCAGACCGGCTACTGTAGCGGTAGTACCGGATTTTTCCACCCCTATAACATTGAATCCGGAGAACGACAGATCACTACGATCCTGAGAAGCTCCGGTGAAGACAAGAGCACGATCACCCGTCACAACTCCATTCGTTGCATTGTCCACCAGCTTAAGACCACCATTGATGGATGCGCCCTCAGCAAAGGTGACAGTGTCAGCCACATTAACAGTTGTGGAAGCAACAGTGATTCCGGCATTCTGATCCTTGGCTCGACCAGCAGCCCAAATACTGCCAGAAATCGTGCCATCTCCCGTAAGGTTAATGGTCACATCACCAACTGTGCTGGAGCTGGCGCCAGCGTAGTGATATACACCACCATAGAGCTCACCATCAAGACTTACTCCATCCAAAGTGATATTCACATCACCTACTGTAGCAGATGACCCGCCACCGCCAAGGAACACACCGCCGACAACCTCCTTAGCGAAAGTGGAATCCGTCAGAGACATCACGACATCTCCCACAGTTGCCTGAGAGCTGCTAGAATTGGCAAAGACACCGCCGACTACCCATCCGGCAAAGGTTGCATCGGTGGCAGTCAATGTGCTGCTACCGCTCACAGTGGTAACAGCGCGAGAATTCTGGTAAGAACCACCTGCCACAGTCGTGTCGAATGTACCCCCCGAAATTGCAAGCGTAGCATCTTCCACAGTCATGGTACCACCGGCGGAGTACACACCACCGGTCACAACTCCCGAGAAGTGACCACTATCAATGGTAAGAGTCGAGGTGCCGACTGTGTGCGTACCGGCTGTCGCATAAGAACCACCAACTACATACTTACTGAAGATAAAGGATGAAGAACCTGTAATAGTCACATTACTGGCCGTTACAGAGCTCGTCATGTTAGCACCGGTAGCATTGCAGGAACCACCGATAATGCCCTTTACAAAAGTTTTGGCAGAGGTCTCAGCATCCTCAGCAAGGGTGACACCACTCAAATCAATGGTCACATTGGCTGTACCATTGAGAGTATTCGTGCTGCCACGACCAGTCTGCGCATCAACACTCGCACAACCACCCACGATTGAGTCAACCGGAGTAGAAGCACCAAGACCATTCGTATTTCCCGTGGTCAGCGGAGTGTATATGAATACGTTGGTGTTGCCGGTAAATGTGGTGACCATGCCGTGACCATTGGTAGTACCGCCAATGATGGAAGCCGTAACATCACCACTATATACAGAAATGTAGGTATTGCCGGTAAAAAGCGGATTCTGTCCATCCTTATAGCTACCACCAATAATCGTACCAACGGTTGCACCATCGATCAGGATGTGAGTATCGCCGGTAAAATCTGCACGATTACCGCGATCCCAATTATTGGCATTGTTGCCACCGACGATGAGTTTATACTCACCTTCCTTGGCAGCCACCCACACGTCGCCGGTGTGAGCATCCTCATTGGCACCTGCAAAGACGAAGGTATTGGCGCCGCCACCGGTCAGCAGAGCACCCACTTTACCATTCTGGTCGGCAGCAGACCCGACGAGTGCAGTATTTGTATCAGACTCACCTCCCGTAATCGCCACCTCCGTAAGAACAACCGGTGCGGTGGCAATCTCGTTCGCTCCCCAATTCAAATCCCAATCGGAGTGGAACTCAGTAGCGGAGGAAGTCAGCGTCCAGTATCCACCTTCAGCCTTCAGCTGGTACTCATCGGCATCCAGACCGACCACAGAAATCAGGTCTTTCGAAACAGAAGAGGCAATACCAAGATTGATACCACTACTCAGCTCGCTCTGCAGAGCAAAGACATTCAGAGACACCTTGCTGCTGAGAGAATCGATCTTGAGAAGCTTACCTCCCTCGATATTTCCATAGCTAAGAACGGCATTCTCAGCCAGAGCCAGGGTCTCAATCGTCAGCGTACCCTCATAGTTCATACCGAGAGCATCGCCCCCCATGGTACCAATGGTCAGAGTGCCGGCGCCGAGCTTATTGAAAAGGCCGGAGGCGTTGGTCAGCGTAAGGGAACCGGAGGCATCCACCTTGATATCACCGGAGCCGCTTACATTAGCAGCGGTGGCAGTTTCGGAGGTAGAAAGTGAGCCGCCAAGGAGTGAGAGTGTCGAGTTGACAGTTGCTCCTTCAGCCAGCTTAACATCACCTTCCATAACGGACACAACACCGGCAGTATCAACCGAACCGTCGATCAACAGCGTACCGGCACCGGTCTTGCTCATGTCACCAAAGGCACCACTCCCCTTATTAACGACAGACGTCACCGTCAGCACGCCGTCAACAACGTTCATGGTTGTGATGTTGCCGTCCG
Organism: Akkermansia sp.; assembly: GCA_045545975.1. Taxonomy (GTDB): domain Bacteria; phylum Verrucomicrobiota; class Verrucomicrobiia; order Verrucomicrobiales; family Akkermansiaceae; genus Akkermansia. The sequence continues at coordinate 28,296 of JAZQCA010000001.1, read as the reverse complement.
CGCGCAGACGAATGGGGGCATCAATTTTACTGTCACCGCGCGATGTTACAACGCCACCATTCGTGAAGAAGTCTATTGCACCATGTTGATCACCGGTACCGGTTATAGTAGCATTGTTCAGAATCAGCTTATTGCCACCACCCACAGATACTCGGTTTTCGCCAAGCTCCAAAGAGCCACCATCAATGGTGATCGTCTGATTGGTGGCACCATAGTTGATGAAATCACCCGAACCGACATTAAGGGTACCCTGAATCGTAAGATTTCCACTAAGAGAGCACGAAGCAGCATTCAGCGTGCTGCCCTCTGCTATCGTTATGCCCAGTCCGTTCAGGCGCTCACCATTAATTGACAAGGTGGTATCCCCGTCGATGAGCACACTGCCTCCGGTGATGGAACCATCACCGCCAATCACCTCAGCCAGCGTGTTCTCAGTGCCGGTAGCAATAGTCAGAACGCTCTCACTTCCCATAGTGAGAGTGCCAAGATTATGTCCGGCGCTTCCTATTGTCAGATCGCCCTCCACCTTGGTAACATAAGAAGTCAACGTCCCCTCTCCGGTTACGACAAGGTTCGTGCCGGTGCCAATCGCGAGGTTGGAGGTAACGATCGAGCCCTCCATGGTAGCCGTCACATCCCCCAAATCGGCGGCGAACTGAACCATGGCATTGTTGGAGAACTTAGAACCATCGTCAAACTCAGCCCCCTCCTTCCATGTGAGGGAATTTCCGCTGCTCCAGTTGAGCTGTTCTATAAGAGTGAGTACACCATCGGCAGAAATGGAACCGGTAGCCCCGGAGGCACCCACCACCTTCACACTTGTGGTAGTCAAAGAACCACCTTCCACGTTAAAGATCTTGTATGTGTCACCGCCATCCCAGCCGGTCAGATCAATGATGGTATTCTCTCCGAAGGTAACCGCACCGGCAGAGAGTGTTACAGCGTTGTTAAAGGCAACTGTACCCAGCAGGTTGGCATTGGCACCGAGCTTCTGATCAGCACCAAAACTCAATACACCACCTTCCTGAAGATTGATAACACCGGCAAAAGTAGCCGTAGTGTTGAGCGTAAGAGTAGCGCCACTCTCCACGGTGGTGTTCGAGCTGGCAAGATTACCATCCCCTGTCACCTTAACTTCACCCGCGCGAACGAAGAAGCTATGAGTGAAGGTATTGTTGGCGGTAAGCTCCATCACACCATCACCAGTCTTCTGCACACCATGGGCAACACCGGCATTCGCAAGAGCGGCTGAGAGACGCAGATCAGCAGTATTGGTAGCATTGATCTCAAAGTTACCGCGAACCACATCGAATATATAACCGCCACTTTCGGTACCATTATTACCAGCCTTGATCACACCCGCGCCATCGATTACGGACATCTGCGTGGCTTCGGCCGTTGTACAAATAGAGTTCGTACGACGTTCGAACCACATCACCGTATTCTCCTCGAGCGTAATCTTGCCGCCGCTCAGTTTAATCGTAGTGTTGTTGAGATAAAACTCCGTTGATTCGGTAGAACCGGCTTTGATTGTCCACAGGGAATCTGCTGCCAGATTAACCACGCGCGTAGCACTACCACGAGCGGTATTCTCCCAACCAAAAAGATTCAGGGAGTTCATCGTGGCACCGGTCTCCAGGCTGATGTTCACATCGCCCCCCTCCTTGCTGGCAAACACGCAATAACGTTTTTCATCCGAGGTCACATTAAGAGTAGCTCCGGTCTTGACCACAAGCGAAGACACACCCTTATTCTCGCCCTGGGACGCTGCCCAAGTCACAGTCCCTCCTGTAACATTCAGGGTAATGCTCGAATCGGCAGAATCCAGAGTGAGCGGAGCAGACACCGTCTGACCATCACCAAGATTCAGCACGTCACCGGCAGCGAAGGTTATATCCGCCAGGTTTTCGGGGTTGGTATATTCCGTGGCAGATACCTGAGCCCCGGCGAACGCGATAGTCAGCGCGCCACCAGCGATGAAGCCGGTACCCATGGTGGTTGTTAAGCCGCCAACGACTGCCATGCAGGCGAGGACGGCACTTCTAAGTCCCTTAGGGAGATGTAGTTTCATAATATTGAGGTGTAAGGATAAAACCTGATATACGGAGAACCAGACGACAGTCCTCCAATATTTTACCCTTCAATACTAGCAAAAAGGCTCACGGAGTCAAGCTAAAAGCAAAGAAAATGAGAAGTTTTTTTGCATACGGAAAGGAGAACAGAAGAAAGAGGGAAGAGCGCGCACAAGCGCAGGTAAAGACAAGGCTTGCAAAATGCGCGGCATGAGCGAAAAAAAGCTGTACAAGGCGTAAAAAAATCTGTATACTGCAAAACAAGCTAGGGCAAACTGTGCCTTCCGATGATCAGGGAAGAGCGCTATTTGCAAGCCAATCTTCACACCATCAATAAATTATGAAATTACACCTACCAAAATCTCTCCGCACTGCCGTACTGACATGTCTGGCAGTGACCGGCGGGCTGTCGACCACAGTAGCAACGGGCGTGCTTGCGGGCGGAGCCATGATGATTGCCTTTGCTCCCACTCAGGCACTGGCTGTCGCCATCAATGAGGATACCGTACTTACCGACAAGGCCGATCTGCCGAACGAAGATCTGACTGTGAACGCAGGCTGTGAGCTGACCCTTTCCGGCGGCAATGTGTGGGCGCTTGCCCTCAGCAAGAACGTTACTGTTTACGGCACCCTGACTCTCACAGGTAACGACACCTTCAATTACAATGCGACGGACGCCCAGGTCATCACCGTGGATGGCGGCACCCTCAACTTGGGCAACACCCGCCAGAGCCTGCGCGCTCTCTGCACCCTCAACCTGAATAACGGCAGCCTGTTCGGAACCGGAGATGGTAACGGCATGCTGGACTTCTTCCAAGCCAATGGCAAAATCACCTCCACCGGCACCAGTACGATCGAAGGTCCGCTGTGCCTGCGCACGGGCGGTCAGCAGACTACTCTGGAGGTAGCTGACGGCGTACTGAAAGCCACGAGCACAATGGGTGCCGGCGTACTCCGCAAAACCGGCAGCGGCACCCTGCAGATCAACGGCACCTTCTCCCATACCGGCAACTCCGTGCTGGCAGAAGGTCTGACGGAAATGGTAGGCAATGGCTCCAGCCTGACCAATGCCGTGCTTGAGGGCGGCGATCTGAAGGTGAGCGGGTCCGCCACACTCACCAACGTCACCATAACGACCGGCAATCTGGATGTTGCCGGCACCGCCAGCATCGGCACCGGCAACCTGACGGCCGGCAAGCTCACCGTAGGCGGCAAAGCCAACTTCACCACTACCAAAATCAATGGTACGGAGATTGCTGTGAACGGCACGGCCGCCTTCGGCACCACCACCTTCACCACGGGCACCATGGAGATCAAGGGCGATGCCTCCTTCGACTCCCTCAACCTGGGCGATGGTACCATTACTGTAACACAGATCGGTACCGCTACCATTAGTAATCTTTCCGTCAGCACCACCGGCGATGTTGCCACTCTGGACATCTCCAAGTATGGAGCACTGACCCTGAAGAAAGTCAACCTGACCGAAGCTCAGACCCTCAATGTAAATGGCGACGTGACAGTGAAGGGCGGGTTCCTTCTGACCGGCGGCGGCACCCTGAACATGGACGTGCTGCGCGTGGAGGGCGCCCTGAACATGAACGGACACTCCGGTATACTCAACTACAACTCCATCCAGCTAGGCGAGGGCACCAAGCTCGTGTACAGCGAGGGCGATGTGATGAGCCTGGGCGCCATCACCGATCCGATCATGCTGAGCGTGTACGGAGCCGCGGATCAGCTCAAGAGCGGCATCAACACCGGTTTCTTCGGCAATGGTGCTACAGATCTGGAAGCCCTCAAGGAGCTCATCACCGTGGAAGGTCTGAGCGACTTTGAGCTGCGCGTGAAGAAGGGGCAGGTCTGGCTCTACTCCGACGCCGAGCTTACCTCCGACTGGGACATCAACTGGGGAATGGAGCTGAGCGAATCTCCCACCACCATCGCCAAGGGTACCATCGATGACCTTTCGGACAGCATCGACGGCATCACCTTCTATGAGCTCTACGAAAACGAGAAGTTCGATGACGGCAGCACCATCAGCATCAACCTCACGGGCGGTGCAGAGGATGCCGTAATCGTAGGCGGTAATGATGCCCACGAAGATGCCCACGCCGGCGCCGTGCGCCGCGATGTGTGGATCAAGGCCACCAAGGGACAGTACGCCGCCATCGTGGGCGGCAACTATGCCAACAACTGGAGCAGCGGCAGCTTGGCTCACTTCTATGGCGACACCCACATCCTCGTTGATGGTGCCACGGTAGGCGCCGTGATCGGTGCCAACTTCAAGGACGGCTACGCCAACCAGGGTAGTCGCATCGGTGCCGGATTCTTCGGCAACACCTACATCACCATCGCCTCCGGTGAGGTAAATGGTACCATCGTGGGTGCCGGCACCACCGCGCACGACGCCATCACCTCGATGACGGGCAACACGAACATCTACATCTACAAACCGCTCGTCACCAACACCATCTCCATCCAGAGCGAGCCGAACAACATGATCGTGGGCGGCTTCGCATGGTTCGCCGGCAACAACCGTTCCACCACCATCAACGGCAACACCAACATCACCGTTGATCTCAGCGACTACAAGGGCTCGCTCTCAACCTTCAACAAGAACATCATCGGTGGCAGCTACAGCAACCGCGGCACCCAGCACACCATCACCGGCAGCACCAACATTACTCTCGATCTGGGTAAGGTGGCACTCGCGACCGATGTGATGGTGATCGGCGGTAACAAGACCGACAATGGCAGCACGCGCATCGACTCCACCAATATCAACATCCTGAGCGGTAAGTACAACTCCTGGGTGGTCGGCGGTACCTGGAACACCACCAACGGCGGTACCCACGGCATCAACACCACCAACATCACCATCGAAGGCGGCACCTTTGAGGGCAACATCCTCGGCGGTACCCGCACGGAGGGCAACTCTACGCTCAACACAGGTGATACCAACATCACCATCGGCGGCAAAACCAAGGTGAACGGCACCATCTACGGCAGCAACTTCGTGGAAGGCACCGGAGCCTCCGCCATCGTAGCCAATGCCGAGAATGTGACCATCACCATCAAGGATGATGCCACAGTCAACAACATCATTGGCGGCAACTACTCCGTACGCGCCAAGGTGTCCAACCAGAACCTGCTCACCGATAGCGTGACCATCAACCTGGAAGGCGGCACCGTGAAGGGCGACATCTACGCCGGCGGCGCACAGGGTGGTAAGAGCGTAGTGAACACCAACAACACACGAGTGGTCATCGGCAGTGGCGTGAAGTTCCAGAGCGGCTCCATCATCTCCGGCGGTCTCCTGCTCGAGAACGTCTCCAAGGGCGGCACCGTGACCGGCAGCGCCACGCTGTGCTTCACCGACAATTCCCCCTACGACAACATCAAGGGCGTGGAGTTCATCGACTTCAACACCATTGAGGTTGCAGAGGGAGCCTCCATCGCCCTGAGCAAGTTCTCCACCCTCGGCACCACGCTGAACAAGGCCGGGCTCGGCACGGCTGAAATGTCCACCGGCAAGGCTCTTGAGCTGGAGAACATGACCATCAGCGGTGGCAGCATCACCCTGTCCAACGGCATCAGCTCCCCGGGGCTCAACCTCAGCATGGGGGCAGATACGCGCCTGATCACCGCCGGCAGCCTGCCCATCCGCAAGATTGAGCTGGACATGAGCAGCGCTCGCTACGACTCCCCGGAGACGAGCTTCATCGCAGTAGATGGAGCCCTGGCCTCCCCCGCCGGTGCCGTGGTGAACCTGTCCAACCTCGCCGGTCTCTCCGATGGCGAGTATGTGCTGGCCACCATGACGAGCAGCAACATCAACATGGATGGTCTGTTCCTGAACACCGATGCCCCCGCCCAGGAAGGCATGGCCTACGAGCTTGCCGTCAAGGATCTGGAGGACGGCACTCAGCAGCTCATCCTGCGCAGCTACTTCACCAGCGAGTGGGTATGGAACCAGCCCAACGGCACCTGGAGCAATGATACGCCCGATGGTTGGATCGCCACGGAGGACAGCCCCTCCGGCAAGGATGTATTCTTCTCTCAGGAGAGTGATGGCACCCTCGCCATCGATGGTACTGTATCTCCCAACAGCATCAACATCAAGGGGGGTGACCACATCTTCACCCAGCTGGAGGGTACGACAGGCGGCATTCAGCTGCAGGCCGGCTCCACCCTGCAAATCAGCCGTCAGGCCAGCCTGAACCTCGCTCTGGACAACCCGAACCTCGGTGGCAAGGTCGATCTGATGGGCAAGCTCACCCTGAGCTCCGAAAACGCCCTGGGCAACAGTTCCCTTCTGCTGAATGGCGGTACCCTCGCCTATGCGGACGCCATCACCACGGACATCAGTGCCCAGACCTCTCTGGCCGACGACTACACCGGACCGGTTCGCATCAGCGTTGATGCCGCAGACAACACCGTCACCTGGGCCAAGCCCGCAGCTGCCACCGCCAACAGCGGCGTGAGTGCCATCCTGAGCAATGGACTCGTCAAGAGCGGCGCCGGCACCTTCAACCTCGATTGGGAGTACGATACCTCCATCGTCTCCGGCGCCATGAGCGTGGAGGAAGGTACCCTGAACCTCAACGCCACGGCCAAGGATGGTGCCACCATCGCCCTGAATGGTCAGATCAACGTAGAGGAAGGCACCGCCTTCACCTTCACCACCACAGCGCTCTCCGTCATCGATGAGCCCACCCTTGGCGAGCCCCCCATTGAGGGCGAAGGCGAGGAGGGCGAAGAGCCCCTGCCTGCCGTAACGACTATTGCCGGCGGCGCCCCGATCGCCACCATCAGCGGCCAGATGACCGGCACCGGTACCATCACCATCGGCTCTGCCACCACCCCCGGCGGTTACTACCTGATTGATGGAGCAAACTCCGACTTTGCCGGTACTCTCGTGCTGCTGGGTAATGGTGAGGCCACCGCCCAGAATGCCGTGGAATTCAAGTCCGCCACAGCCTTCGGCGGTGAGAACACCATCGTACAGATGAATGGTCGCGGTATCGCCTTCGCGGAAGACGCCACCGCCGTTGCCACCCTGGAAGTCATCGGCTCTGCCGAGGGCAACCGCATCATCGGCAACCAGGGGCAAACCTACCGCTTCGACGGCGCCCTCATCGGCGATGAGGAAAGCACTCTGCACGGCAGCGATGGCGAGTTCACCGTACACCTCGCAGGAGATGTCTCCGGCTACACAGGTAAGATCGACTCCGGCGTGGACAACACCTGGGTGCTTGGCACCAACGAGGATGATGTGGCTGATCTGAACGTGAGCGAGCTGACGGGTGAAGGTCTCTACCTCGCCCAGTATGGTCTGGCCTCCACCATCAGCGCCCCGATCACCGGCACAGCCTCTCTGCAGCACGGCGGTCTGGGTACCCTGACCCTCACCGGAGCCAGCACCAGCACCGGCGCCATGATCATCGATCCCAAGTGCGAAGTCATCCTCGGCACCGCCACCACGGCTGCAAGCTGGGCAGGCACCGAGCTGCAGGGGGACGGCACTCTGATCGTAACGAACGGCACCCTGAGCGCCCTCACGACCAAGTCCGAGCGCGCCCAGCTGGTCATCCGCAGCGCTGCTGACAAGGTTGTAGACGTCACCGGATCGGACACCTCGCTCATCAACACCATCGACCTGGCCGCCAACAGCATGCTCATTGCCACCGGCAGCGACATCGTCGTGGGTGGTGAGACCGGCACCGGTCTGACCCTCGAACTGGGCGCCGACAACCTCGGCACCGCCATCGACGGCTCCGACCGCGAGGCCATGATCGATGCCGCCAGCCTGACCATCACCGGTACGGAAAACGTGAACATCGGCATCAACAATGCTGACCTGCTGACCGCCATCCGCGACATCAACGTGGACGAGGAGGCCTACCTCCAGCTCACCAGCGGCACGCTGAGCGTGGGCGAAGGCGTGAACCTGAACAACCTGGCCGTAGCCCCCACCCTGTTCGGTCTGGGTGTACGCGCCACGATGACCGAGGAAGGCATGGCCGGTGGTTACATCACGCTGAGCGGCAAGCTGACGGATGTCTACTTCACCGACATCCATGGTGAGAACGTGAGCAACAACGTACTGGAACTCTACGCCGGCACCGTCATCAACAAGGGCGACACCCTCACCATTGACATCGGCAAGGGAATCTCCACCACCATCACCAACCTCAACGGTCAGACCGACGGCAAACTGCTCATCAAGAGCGGTACTGTCACCCTGAGCAATCAGGTACGCGCCACCGGAGTGGAAGGTTACGATCCCATGGGGGCAGATAACGTCCTTCTCAGTGACCTGACAGCCGAAACCGGAACCACCCTCAACGTGAGAGGTGATCTGAGCGAGGATGGCGATCAGATCGGCTCCCTCACCGTGAAGGGTAACCTGAGCGCCGATGCCCTCAACATCGAACTCGGCAGCTTGGTGCTTGCCGGTGCTGAGAACACCATCGACAACCTGACCTCTGCGGCCGGATCCACCCTCTCGCTGGGCAAGGGCAGCGCCCTCGTTCTCACCGGCAGTTCCAACATCAATGGTCAGGTGACCGGTACTGCAACCTCCGGTCTCACTATCCAGGGCTCCACAGCTCTCGGATCTTCCGGCGATATCGATGGCCTGGCACTCACCATCACCGAGAAGGGCAGCCTGAACGCCGGCTCCGCTGATCTGGCTCTCACCGCTCTCAGCTCCAAGGGCAGCATCATCGGTAAGGATGCCATCGTCACCCTGAAGGGCGAGACGGACAGCACCGTCACCGGTGCCCTCTACGGCACCGGCTCCCTCTCCTACGGCCATGGGCTGGGTACCCTGACAGTCGGTCCGATGAGCAAGTCGAGCGGTTGGAACCTCATCAACAAGGGTAAGATGCTCATCGACCTGAGCGACAACAGCGACATCTCGCTCAACAGCCTGACCCTCGCTGACAACTCCACCACCACCCTGCGCCTCGGCTCCTCCGCCATCGCCTCGCCCCTTTCTCTGGGCTCCCTGACGATCGGGACGGATACCGCCCTGACCCTGCAGGTGACGGACAGCACGCTCGTCGATGCCGGCAACTACACCGTAGCCACCATCACCGGCAGCACCACGGGCAGCCTGAGCGACCTGGCTCTCACTCTGAGCGGAGAAGCCTTCTACCGCTTGGACAAGGAGAACACCTACCTGTTCACGGATAGCAACGGCAATCTGGTGCTGCACGCCGAGCGTTACGACCGGAACCCGCTGCTCCCCGCCGCCACCACCGAGAACGCGCTGGCCGGTGCCGAACTGCTCTGGAACGCCAAGCCCACGAGCCATGGTGATGTCGAAAGCGCCTATGTCGCCATTGCAGACATGGTGGCAGCCGGCAACGCCGAAGGTGCTGCAGAGGCAATGGCCGCCGTAGCAGGCTCCTCCATCGCCTCCATGGGGATGGCTCTCTCCGGCGATGTGGAACGCCAGCTGCGCTCCATCCGCAACCGCACCACCAGCATGGGTGTGAACGAGGCCGTTGTCAACGACTCCCTGCCCTACTTCAACGCATGGGTAAGCGCCGAAGGTAACAGCGCCGAGCTCGACAAGGACGGCGATATGGCCGGTTACACCCTCGACAGCTGGGGTGGCACAGTCGGGTTCGATGCCGACATGAGCGAGAACCTCACCATCGGTATGGCCATCACCGCCATGTATGGTGACTTGCAGGCTGATGGACCCGATACAGCCGAAGGCGATATGGATACCACCTACGTCTCCCTGTTCGCCCGCTATGCCAAGTCTGCCTGGACCCACACCTTCGTGGCCACCATCGGCATGATGGACGGCTCTCTCGATCGCACGGTCAACGTCGGTCGCGGCTACGAGACCAAGGGCGAGACGGACGGCACGAGCTTCGGTCTCATGTACGAAGTGGGTTACGTCATTGCTCTCAATGACGAGGCTACCACCTGCCTGCAGCCCATCTTCAACGTGATGTTCCGCCACACGGAAGTCAGCGGCTACACCGAAAGCGGCAGCGACGCCGCCCTCGAGGTAGGTGACCAGACGATGGATACCATCACCTTCGGTGCAGGTGCTCGTCTGCAGGCTGTCGTAGGTCAGAACATCTACAACCGCGCCTCCATCCTCGAGGCTCGTGCTCTTGCCAAGCTCGATGTGGGCGACACGCAGAGCGAGGCCGATGTAGCCTTCGTCAACGGCAGCTCCATCAGCTCCGCTGTGAAGAGCTCCGAGCTCGGCGCCTTCGGTGTGGAACTCGGTGTAGGTATCGCCATCCCCATGGGTGATGACGACGGCTCCATCTTCGCTGATGCCTCCGTTGAGCTGCGTAGCGGCTACACCAACGTGAACGGCACCGTGGGCTACCGTATCAACTTCTGATCGCTCTGACAAGCCGATAAACTTCACAGGGCAGAGGCGCACAGGTGCCTCTGCCCTGTTTTTTTGATTTACTATGTAAATCCACGATGAGATTTGCGCTTGACATAGCGGGAAAGGTAAGGCAGAATGGGTAGGAACAATGGATAAGCGCTATTTCTACCTTGGTTCCGACCGCAGTACCCCGCGAGGGCCGCACTCCACCGCCGAGTTGAGTGCCATGTTGCTGCGCGGTGAGCTCAGCCCCGCCACAGAGGTGGCAGCCGAGGGGGACAAGCGCTGGCAACCCCTGGGCAGGTTGCTCATGGCTGCCGCCTCTCCTGCCGCCCCGGTCGAGGGTCTGCCCCCTGTACCCGGAGCGGAAGATCTCCCGCTCGTCCCCGGAGCAGATCAACCGGTCGGGGATGGTCCCATAGGTCCCTGCCCCGGCTGCGGCACAGAACTGAGCTCCATCGATGGGCGCTGCCCTACGAAATGCCCCGACTGCGGATTCCGACTCAGTACCCGAACAGGCAGCATGTGGGAAAACATATCCCTGGCTCTCCGGCGCCCTTTCACCTGGCGCGGGCGCTCCACGCGCAAAGAGTACTGGAGCACCTGGCTCTTCTACCTTCTCGTCATCGTACCCATTATCACCATCTGGCTCATCGGCGTTCTTATCCTGCTGAGTATCCGATTGGAAAAAATAAGTCTGGACGAGCTGACCCTCAGCGCCGTACTCAACGCGCCCGACATGTTGCCGGTGTGGCTCTCGGGAGGGGGACTGGTGGTGTATGTCCTGTGGTTCTGGCTGATGTTCCTCTCCCTCACCATCCGCCGCCTGCACGACACCGGTCATAGTGCGTGGCTGGTCATCGTGCAAATCGTCCTGACGGGCGCGTGGAATACCCTCTATTTTTACAGGATTTTCTTCATCCTCAAAGCCTTCGATTGGGCGGAACTATTTACCCGAGAGAATGTGGAGGAAGTTGATCAGAGCCTGAACCAACTGGAACTTCAGATCAATCAAGTAGCCTACGAAGGGGCGGGCGGCATACTGTACCTGGTAACGATGGGGATCTCGCTCATCATCTTTGTCCTCAGCGTGAGCGACAGCAGCCCCATGAAGAACAAATACGGCCCCTCCCCCAAATACCCCCGACCCACCCGATGAACGAGTATTACTATCTGAACGAAGAGAAAAAGCCCTGCGGCCCGCACACCTTCGATGAAATACAGGCCCTGCTGGCCACCGGCAAGCTCACGGCCGAGACCCCTGCCGCCTGCAAAGGCAGCAGGAGCTGGACCACCCTGGGAGCTCTCGTGACAGCCGGCAGCGCTCCGGTAGCAAGCGGAGAGCCGGTCGGGCTCTGCCCCCGCTGCGGCACCGAGCTAAGCACGGAGCAAGACCAGCTACCGGAGCGCTGCCCCAACTGCCGCTACCTTCTGCGCGCGCGCAACATCCACGACCTGCTGCAGAACTTCCTGGTAGCGGTTCGCAAAACCTTCGTACTTCGCGGACGAGCTCCGCGGATAGAGTTCTGGAGTTTCATCCTCTTCAGCTTCCTGCTCACCTTTGCGGTGCAGACTATCATGCAGATCGTCACCACAGCAGCCCTCCCACCGGAGGTGATTATGCAGCTGGAAAATTCGGAGAACTCCTTATTCTCCCTGCCAAACAGCGCACTGACCGCCCTGCTGCTCATGGGACTGGTATGCACGATCTTGAACCTGCTCATCACCATCACCCAAACGACTGTAACCGTCCGCCGCCTACACGATACCGGTCGGAGCGGGAAGTGGGTGCTTGCGCACCTACTGCTCATTCTGGTAGCCACCGGCGGAATAGTGGCCTTCTTCCACAACGTCTACAGCGAAAGTGAGCGGATCCGCGAGGCGGAGTACATCATCACCGATGATGGGTGGCAGCACCGGGATCCCTCCGCAGCCGAACGAACGGAGCAAGAGCCCATCATCGGCCCTTGGATAGCCGAAGGGTTCGGATCCGCAAAGTCCCAGCGAATCCTCCTGTTTGCCTTCATTCTCCCCATGGGGCTGGCCGGGCTCACAGCCCTCTACATCTTCATCCTCACCCTGCTCGACAGCCACCGAGGACCGAACAAATACGGCCCCTCCCCCAAATATCCCATAGCCTGACCTCGCCATGCCCACACCAGCCACCACCGATCTGCACTGCCCCCGCTGCAAGGGAGTGCTGCCCGTCACGGAAGGCAAGCTGCCGGAGAACTGCCCCGGGTGCAACTTCCTACTGCGCGCACGGCGCCAGAAAGCCTTTAACCACAACTTCCTACTGGCCTTCCGCAAGGCATTCGTGTGGCGTGGGCGCTCCACCCGGCGCGAGTTCTGGGGCTATGCGACCATCATGGGCGGTATGGGAGTACTGATAGCGCTGGCACTCGATCTGCTGTTCGCCGGTGAAATAGCCCGGCTCATCAGTCGGCACATCGTCCCCCTCCCTGTCGCACCCGAGCCGGTGCAATACATAGCAGGAGCCACCCTGGGAGCCGCCCTGCTACTGTGGCTGGCAGCCGCCCCTCTGCCGTTGCTGAGCCTCAGCATACGCCGCCTGCACGACATAGGTCGCAGCATGATGTGGCTGCTGCTGCCCCTGCTCTGCTGGGGCGCCGCCATCGGGCTGCTCATCTGCACCGGTGCCGGCATGGTCATCATCCCCCTGATCTTCAACCCGCAAAGTCCCGCAATCGACCTTGTGAACATGCTTAGCCACTACAGCCTGGCAGGAGCCGGTGCCCTGGGGCTCCTCGCAACCATCCTGAGCTTGGTTCTGCTCATGTTCTTCCTGATGGACAGCGATCGCGGTACGAACAAATATGGTCCCTCGACCAAATACCCTCTCGAATAATTTTTCAACCCCACTACAACTTCCATGAGCAACGTAGACACCACCGGACCCAACCTCATTGCCGGCGTACATCGCTACGCCGGGGACTGCCCCGGTTGCGGCCAGAGCATACTGGCCCCCGAGCGCCAGCTGCCCCACAGCTGCCCCACCTGCGGTCACTCCCTGCGCTCCCTGAACCCTGACAGCCCCGTGCAAAACATCCGCCGTAGCCTGCGACTCTACTGCGATGCCCGCGGTCGCTCCTCTCGCCGCGAATTCTGGGCCTTCACCCTGGCGGCTTTGGCTCTGCTCACCGGCGAGGCCGCACTCTTTCTCGCCTTCTACACACACGAAAACTGGCCTGAGCTCCCCACTTGGCTGTGGCTGCTGCTGCCCATCCTGCTGGCCTGCCCCTTCGCCACGCTGACCATCCGCCGCCTGCACGACTTGGGCAAAGGTCCGGGCCTGCTCATCACCTTCCTCGTTTTGGCACTCATCGGCAGCTTCAGCATAGCCCTCTACGACCTGCAAGTTCTCCCCGAGATCTTCACCCGCGACCTGAGCGAATGGGGCTGGGCAGCCCTGCGTGCCGACATCATCATCGGCAGCATCATCCTCTACCTCTCCACCCAGCACCGCGCCTACGGCCCGAATGAATACGGCCCCGCTCCCAAGTAAGCCCCCCATCTTCCTGCTGGGGCCCACGGGCTGCGGCAAGAGCGCCATCGCCGTCCGGCTTGCGCAGCTTCTGGGCAAGGCAGAGATCGTCAGTGCAGATGCCTACCAGGTCTACCGCAACATCCCTATCCTGACAGCGGCCCCCTCCCCGCAGGAGCTGGCAGCCGTACCTCACCACCTTATCGGCACACTCGACGTCACCGAGAATAACGACGCTGCCACCCACGCCCGCCGCGCTCTCCGCTGCATAGACGACATTCGAGCGCGCGGCGCCACCCCCATCATCACCGGCGGCAGCGGGCTCTATGTCAAGTTCATCTCCCATGGCATATCTCCGGCCCCGCCGAGCGATCCGGCTCTGCGCGCCGAGTTGGAGTCTCTCCCCCCGACCGAGACCATCCGTCGTCTGCGGGAGCTCGACCCGGAAGGTGCAGCCGCGACCAACCTGCTCAACCCCCGCTACGTCATTCGCAACCTGGAAATCGTACTACTCAGCGGCAAGCCCCTCTCCTACTGGCACAGCAACTGGGAACACGATCCGCTCGGTCCGGGGTTCCACCTCACCCGCGAGGTAGACGAGCTCGACCGCCGCATAGCCGCCCGAGCCGCGCGCATGCTGGCCGATGGGGCCATCAATGAAGTCGCAACCCTCCCTGACAAACTCTCCCTCACTGTTGAGAAAACACTCGGTCTTTCCCTCATCCGGCAGCACCTCGCCGGCACCCTCAGTCAGCCGGAGCTCCTCAGCGCCCTCGCCCTTACCACCCGGCAGTACGCCAAGCGACAGCGCACCTGGCTGCGCCGCGAAAAATGGGCCACTCCCATCCCCTGCACGGAAAACGCTGCCGTCGTCATCGCCGAGCAGCTCTCCCGCACCTCGCATTTCCCCGCCATCAGTTGATCTGCACCCCTTCCCGTCGCCCTGTAACACGGAGCTGCGTGCTTGCCGACTCAAAAAAGAAGCTCCATACCTAATTTTTGGATTGAACTGAGCGACCATAGTGCTATAATGGTTGCGTTATGAGTACAGATGCAACGACAACCGAGCTCTCAGCCTCGGTCAAGCGCTACGCCCTTTACCTTATGGTAATGGCAGGTCTAGGCGGTCTTTTGTATGGTATTGACGTTGGCGTGATTGCCGCGGCTCTTCCCTACATTGAAAAGACCTCCAGTTACACCCCGCAGGAAATCTCCATCGTGGTTGCGGCCGTGTTGGCAGGTTCCGTTCTCTCCTCCCTGTTCGCAGGCATGCTGGCAGAGTGGCTGGGGCGCCGTAATGTCATCATCATCTCCGCACTGCTCTTCACGCTGAGCATACCGGTCATCTGCTTCTCGGCCGGCAGCTTCGTCATGCTGATGAGCGGTCGTATCCTCCAGGGTGCATCTGCCGGTCTGGTGGGTGTGGTTGTACCGATGTACTTGGCTGAATGTCTGGATGCCAACTCCCGCGGTAAGGGAACAGGTATGTTCCAGTTCATGCTCACGGTCGGTCTGGTATTCGCCGCCGTCATCGGTCTGGTAACCACCCAGATCGTCGGTGCTGCGGATGATCCCACCGTCTCCATCGAGAGCAAGGCCGTCGCCTGGCAGGTCATCTTCTGGTGCTCCGCCATCCCCGGCGTCATCCTCTTCCTCGGTGCCTTCAAGCTCAAGGAATCCCCCCGCTGGCTCTACCGCAACGGTCGCGAAAACGAGGCGCTGCTTTCCCTCGCTGCCAACAATGGCGATGAAGCCGCCCGCGAGATTCTGCAGGAAATGAAGGATGCCGATGCCCGCGAGGCCGCTGAAAAGGCCGCCATGGCCGAAGCCGCCAAGGGCGACAGCCTGCTGCAACGCAAGTACGTTATCCCCTTCGTCCTGGCCGTTGTGGTACTGGCCTGCACACAGGCAACAGGCATCAACTCCGTTCTCAACTACTCCGTCAAAATCTTCCAGCAGGCCGGTCTGCAGGGTGCATTCGCCAACTGGGCTGACTTGGGAATCAAGGTCATGAACATGGTGATGACCATCGTTGCCGTCTCCCTCGTAGACAAGAAGGGGCGCACCTTCCTGCTCAAGATGGGTACGCTGGGCATCATCGTTGGTCTGGTCGGCGTGGGTGCCATGTTCCTCTCCGTTGAGAACAAGCGCGTGGACGTCACCGACATCGTGAAGACCGCCGTCACCGACAACTCCCTCACCATCAGCGCCGAGGATGTAGTAAAGAAAGCCGCAACCGATCCCTCCATCGCCCGTGACTTCCCCGAGTTCATGCAGGGAGAGTCCGTTGCACCCGGCATGCAGCTCATCGTGACCTACAAGCACGGTCTGGACAGCAAGCAGGACGTCGCTGAGGTGAACAACGATCCCAAGGCCGAAGGTACCGCCATCGAGGTCAAGAAAGACACCGCTTTGGCCCCCACCTTCATGGACAAGATCTGCTTCTGGAGCACTCCTCTCGAGGAAGGCGCTGTGAAGGAGGTACAGATCACCCGCGCTGAAATCGGCATGAAGCCCGGTGCCTTCACCGGCTACATGGTCGCCGGCTTCTTCGTGGTCTTCATCGCTTTCTATGCCGCCGGTCCCGGCGTGTGCGTATGGCTTGCTCTCTCTGAGCTCATGCCCAACCGCATCCGCGCCAACGGCATGGCCATTGCCCTTCTCATCAACCAGGCCGTTTCCACCACCATCGCAGGTACTTTCCTGCCCTGGGTTGGCTCCTCCGGCTATTCCTCCGTGTTCTTCTGGCTGGCAGGCTTCACGGTGATCTACTTCATCACCGCTGCCTTCTTCATGCCCGAGACCAAGGGTCGCACCCTCGAGGAAATCGAGCAGTACTTCACCACCGGCAAGATGCCCTCCAACCGCAAGGAGAACGCCGACAAGGCCGAAGCCTGATCGATATTCACAACTTCTCTTATCTCTCTGAGCTTACACTGAAATCTGCTGCCCCTCATCCGCAAATGAGGGGCAGCTTTTTTGCAACTAAACAAAAACTTGTAAAGCATATTTTACTTTATTCTGAGAGATACCGGGCATGAAAATTCCCACATGTGTCCCAAAGATTATGGAAAAATAGTCATAAACAACATAAAGGCATAGTATTCTGTGTGAAAATTCGTAGTGGGGTATCAGACGCCTCACCATCGGCCGTAAGCTTTCATTTGTTTCTCTATCGGCGTAAGTCGCTAACTTTCAATTTGTCAATCGTAAATTGTCAATTGTAAATCCACGTGTCCCAAATCTTTGGGACACGTGTGGAAAATTCCCCGGCCTGCTCAAGCAAGCCGGGGCTGAAGTGCAACTGACGAGGACGAACGGCTCAGCTCTCCGAGGCGTCATCCTCCGCAACATCGAGGTCGATCCCCGCAGAGGATACCTGTGCAGGGCGCTGCACAGGTTGGCGGTAGCGCGCAGCCTCCTGGAGGAAGAGCTCCGCCACGCGGAAGGCGCGGCGGGAAGCCTCGGCGGCCGTGCGGTCATCCATCAGCGCCAGACCCTCCTCCGTCACCTCGCCCAAATATATCTTCCAGGCACGTCGCACGAGCTCATCGGGATCGACCTTGGCGGCAGAAACCTGCTGCTGGACATTCTCCCCATCTCGGTTGCGGCGATTGCGACGGCGCTTGCGGCGATTCTTGCTGCCGCCGGATCCTTCGTTACCGCCCACCGTCTCAGGCAGGGCAAAACCCGGAGCCGGCTCGGGAGCAGGCACATCGCGCGGATCAGGCTCGCGCTCCCAGTTGTCCTTATCCTGAGCAGAGGGCTGGTTGTTCCGGGGCTGATTGGCGCCCCCCTGCCGGTCGGACTTCTTGCCATCGTTCCGGCGGGCTCCCTGCTCCGCCTGAGGTGCAGGGGCGGGTTTCGGCTGCGGTGTTGCGGTCGGGGCCGGTGCAGGCTCTTCGGCAGGC
The DNA here is from genome assembly GCA_045545975.1 of Akkermansia sp. Lineage (GTDB taxonomy): Bacteria > Verrucomicrobiota > Verrucomicrobiia > Verrucomicrobiales > Akkermansiaceae > Akkermansia. The sequence continues at coordinate 10,437 of JAZQCA010000001.1, read as the reverse complement.
TTGCTCTCGGGACGGGGAGGCGTGGCGGGAGCCGGCTTGCTCTCCGGCTGGGGAGCTGCCGCGGGCTCCGCTGCAGGGGCTGCATTTTTCCGTGCGCGGGGCTTGCGCTCCGGCTTCTTCTTGCTTACCTCTACAGGCTCGGCAGCAGCAGGCTCGGCAGCAGAGGCTGCGGTTTTGCGCGCACGAGGCTTGCGGGCGGCTTTTTCTTCAGCTGCCGGGGCGGGAGCGCCCTCTGTTACAGCCGGGGCAGCAGCAGCCTTGGCTGCGCTCTTGCGGGCAGCAGGCTTGCGCGTAGCCCGGGGCTTGGCGGCAGGCTTCGCCTCGGCAGAGGCGGCGGAGGTGGTATTATCTTCTGCGTCCATGATATGCGGATGGTAGAATATGCTTTATTAATGTTCTGCCGTCACTTTCTGATCTATACTGTAGAACCATTCCGCGTGCTGGCGGGTCCCATCTGTATTCTTCCAGAATATGTGTACGGAGATCTGTGGCATGTATATGCGGCAGGGAGAAGTCCACTGTATGCTGCGCCGGGTGGCATCCACCTGCGCGGGTACCCTGCCAAATCCGCTCACATACATGCGAACGGAGGAAAAATCAATCCCGCCGATCCCGCCAAGCTGTGCGGTAATCGTCGGCAAGCGGCTCGCAACAACACTCCCCGCCTGGGGAGTGACCGGGAACGGAGGAGGCGGCAGCGAGCGCACCGAGCTCCCCGCGCTCACACCTGTCCGGCTGAAATCCATGGCTCTCCGGAAAATGGATGGATCCGTCCCGAACACCATATAGCGATCTATACGCATGGGATCCACCTCGCAACTTACCTTATTCGGGATGACAGTAAAGGCCGCCCTGTAACCATAGCCGCTCATGCGCCCCACCATCGTCTCATCATTATATCCGCCGGGGTAGCAGTATGTATCCACCGGGCCGAACAATTTCTCCAGCCGCGTACGGGAGGCACCGATCTCCTTGTCGATGAACTTCACATATTCCTCCTGCCCGGCCTTCTCGTGCTTGCGCCATTCGCTCGGGTACGGGTGCGAGCCGGAGTGGCTGCCCACTGAGGCACCATTTGCCATCATCTCGCGGATCATTGCAGGTGACATACTGTCACCACGCCCCGTCAGGTAGCTCGTGTACAGGAAAAGATGGAAGGGATACCCGTACTCCCGAAAAATGGGGTAAGCATCCGTGTATACACTACGCCATCCGTCGTCCAGCGTGATCAACACGCAGTGCTCCGGCAGCTCGCGCGTACCGAAGCGCCACTCCAGGAACTCCTGCATGCTGATTACCGTGATATTACTGCGCCTTATGTACTCCATCTGCTCCCGCAGCTCCGAGGTACGCAGGAGCATGTCACTCACAGGGCGAGTCTCGCTGAAATTATGGTAGCCCAGCACCGCCACGCGGGTCTTCTCCCGCGGCACGAGCGGCTTGCGAAACCGATCTGCACTCCCCCTCGCCGCCGGGGTGCTCACCTCCTCGGCGGTATCATCATTCACAAATGCTGAGCCCCCACGTCCCCTCCCGGGAGTGGTGCGCGGTGACCTCCCGGGGGAGCTGCTGATTACCGGGTCCGGATCGATCGGCGGCAGGTCAAACATCTGCCCCCATGTCAGCTGGCTCACGATCAGAACCACCAGGTACATGTAGTACTTCATCCACCTCAATCTTAACATATTCCCTCAACTTGACAAGTCTATATTACGTCAAAGCTGCACATCTCCCCTCACTATCTTCTCTGTCTTTCTCCCTCACTTTCCGATTTTTTACGCTTTTTTCGCTTTTTTTGTAAATTTAGCTTGCATTATTCCTCAGATTATGGTTAAATCTCCCCGCACACATTCCAAAGCGCACGTGGCGGAATTGGTAGACGCGCTAGTTTCAGGTTCTAGTGAGTAACATCGTGATGGTTCGAGTCCATTCGTGCGTATAACTGAAAATGAGGGAGTTACGATAAAAAGTAACTCCCTCTTCTCTTTGGAGGTATTCTCAAAAAACGCCTGAAAACGGCATCTGAACTCCGTAAAAATTTTTACAATAGTTTTGTGCTTAATCATTCTTGGTAAGTACTTACCATCAAACACGGCATCTACGAGTTGTAGGAATTGAGATGAGCGTGAGGCGTGCTTATCAATCTTACCATCTTTCAATAACTTGGATAATTCAACGAGTATCATACTAGTATTTACTTGATTATCAGTATGAAAAAACAAAAAGAGCCGCTACCCTTTGACGAGTAGCGACCCTTGTATTCAATCTAATGAAAAAGACAATTTACTTGCGGCCTGTCTGGGCAGCCTGAGTGGGCGTATCGTAGAGAAGCCCCTTATCAGCGAGAAGCCCGACGGCGGCTTGTCACGCCATAGCTTTAGCGACGGCGACGGCGTGCAGCCAGACCTGCCAGAGCCAGCAGGGAAAGCGTGGCGGTGGTAGGCTCGGGGACTGCGGTGTAGTTGAGGGCAATGTCGGAAATGGTTACCTTCTTACCATTGCTTTCAGCTCCTGTTGAGGGGTTTGCGGTCCAGACAACAAAAAGCGTGGAAGGGTTCACATCGGCGGTGTTGTAAGTTGCTTCTACTGTACCAGCTTCAGTAAGGCCTGTTGTTGGAATCAGTTCAGTTGCCGTCTTGGCTGTGGCATCATAGCTCCAGAGGGAATAGCCTGCTTTCTTGTCATTTGAGAAAGTCAAAGTAATGGCGGAAGCTGCTTTTTCCAACGATACACCAAGAGCTACATACTCACCGTAGAGGGAAGGACGGCTCACGAATTCGAATGAATTTGTTGCAGTAATCTTAATTTCATTGTAAGAGCTTTGAGCATAGGCCTGACCTGTGCCACCAAACCAACCCGTCAGGTCGGTATTGCCGATGTTATCAGCGGTAATAGCAGCGGCTAAGTTCTCAATAATTTCAGCAGAAGAGCCTGTTCCAATGCCGTTTGCATTGCTGCCTGCAATCCATGTGAAGTCATCAGTGCCAGGCAAGGTCAGCGGGGCAGCACCAGCCACACCACAGATGGCGAGGAGTGTGATAATCGTTTTCTTTATGTTATTAAGAATTGATTATTAGATGTTTAGATTAGACTGCTCAAGTCGTTCCATCTCTTGCGCATTGAGAAGGGAGCAGACTTGCTACCATCCAACGTATCTACAATACTGCATTGCCGATGCTGATGCAAGCATAAAATTCGTAAAAGATTAGAATGAGTTAGGACATTAGAAAGAATGATAAGCAGTGCGTGTGAGAGATACTCAATCATACCTAACTAGCAGAGTTTCAATGCAAAGATAAAGCACCAGCATCCGCAATGCTGATGTCTCCTTATCTAACTCATCCACAAACGCTATCAGGAGTGATGTTGTAATAATCCTCGGCTTCTGTCTTGGTGATAGCACGGCGATAGTGTTTCAACAGCATACCGATGTCATGTCCGAGTTGGTTCGCAGTCTCGGTGTAACCCTGTTGCTCTGCCATGAATGATGCAGCCGTGTGACGGATGCAGTTCTTCGGAAGAGTAATCCCTGTCTCGGTTGCCAGTGCTTTGAGGAAAGATCTTCTTCTCTCTGGCTACATACCACACCTCATGTGTAGCAAGTGATAATGCGTCCCTAACCTCAAATTCCTTACCACAGATGTAGAACTTGGTATCCAAAGATGGTAAGGGCAGGCCATCAAAGGAATGATTACCAACCTCATCCAATGCAGCCAATTCATGCTCATCATCTGTAAAAGTGCTAACAGTCTTCACCACATCGCCATACCAACACCAGAATTCCGATAAGACCTTGTAAGCCACTTGCTTGCTCATCCAGTTAGCAAAGTCCGTGCCATTGTTCCAGTTCCACTTCTTTATAATCAACTCTTTCATTATAAAGTATTTACTTTTTTGTAAGGAGTGAAGAGATGAAGATAAAAGAAACCGCCCTTGGCTGTGAAACCTTGGGCGGTCGCGCGATGCAGGGCTTGGTTACCCCACTTGAACTTGTTGCTCCTTACTTACGGCGACGACGAGCAGCCAGACCAGCGAGAGCCAGCAGGGAAAGCGTGGCGGTGGTGGGCTCAGGGACTGTTGTAAGGTAGCTTACAAACTGAGTATTATCACCTGCAAGAGACGACATATCAGTTACCCCAAGGAGCTTATATGCAGCAGAGCCACCATCTGTCCAGAACATGGTTTTACCTGCCACATCACCATTTCCAGTAACAGACGAATCCACCGATGAGAAACTGAAGTTGCCACCTTCATATCTTGTTGTCAAGTTAGTGGCTGTAATGTACTTATCGGTATCAACATTGTACAGATATGCAATATCACTTTCTGCGTCGTAGGCAAAGCGAAGCGTAATGGGAGATTCAGCAGAAATAGATGAGAAGTCGGTTACATCCAGTTTGGTGGGGTCAGAAGCCCAGCCGTTGTTGCCATTCCAGGAGATACCAACACCAGAAGATGTATTGGTGCGAAGGCCAAGACCACCGCGTTCCTGACTATTAGCGTTGCGACCCAGTGCGAAGAATGCTCCAATGTCGCTTTGTTTCTGAATCTGGAACTCAATCATCCATGAATCCAAGGTGATTGCCTGAGTGCCGCCATCCAAAAGAATGTGGCTGCGAGCAGAGCTCTGAGTATCAGTGCGACTGTTTGCGAATGTGGCAACATACTCCTTCGGCATATCAGCAGCAGCAGCCACACCACAGAGAGCGAGGAGTGTGATAAGTGTTTTCTTCATGTTAGTAAGAATTGATTATTAGATGTTTAGATTAGACTGTACAAGTCGTTCCATCTCTTACGCATTGAGAAGAGAGCAGACTTGCTACAATCCAACGAACCTACAATACAGCATTGTGAATGCTGTTGCAAGCCCAAAAACGTAAAAGCTTAAAAAAATCAGATATAGCGAATTTGAAGGCAGGCTCTCACATCTGTGCATCCTATGCAGATATTGCGCTATTTGTTTGATTTTCAAATAAATAGTAATTTACAGCATTCACAATGCTGTATTGCCGGCTCTGCCGGAGTGCAGCAGAGCAGCTTAAATGTTCCGTGCAAGCCTGTTCGATTTTCGAAAAAAACACCCCACCAGTTGCAGCCGGTGGGGTATTTTCTTAACGCTGAAAGGCGGCGATCAAAACAGGCATCCCCGGAGTTTTTCCGAGCCGTAGCATTTATTCTCAAACAGGCGGATCATGACCTCCCTGTCCGGACGTACGGACTCTTGGAGTTCCTCTTTCTGCTCATTTTCGAGGCTATCGAGGATATCGAGGAGCTCGGGGGTCATGAAGTTTTCCAGCTCTGCGAGGTAGTCCGCAGCGGCATCGGCAGATTCCTTATCGTGCGCGGCAGTCAGGAGCTCCTTCATGCGCCCCATGTGCTCGCGGTACTGCTGCATGGCCTTTTCGCGCTGCTCGGGGGTGTAGTCCTGACCGGCGAGCGAAATGTCCACCCACAAATCGGCACGACAGCGCACGGGCTCCGCCACGCCATCTTCCGGTCGGAGGAAGAAGTCGATGGTGATGACCCTGTATACCTTGTTGTCTATGGTGCGGTCCACCTCGTTGATGGTGTGCGTGGGGCAAGAGAAGGAGGAGGAGATAAGATGGGAGAGCAGGCGAAGGTTCCGCCGCTTATCCAAGCTGCAGATCCAGGCGGTCTCGCGCGAGAAGCCCGGACCAGCGTTCAGGCTCTTCCCCAGATCCTCGTCATTGACGATGATATGGGTATACTCCGTGGAGAACAGAGCGCGAAGGACAGTCAGCAACTCCGGGGTGGCGGGCTGCGGTGCGAAAGCCGCCCCATCCCATCCACCCAGCAGCTCAGACAGCTCGGTCGAGCCGTGGAAGAAAACTTCTTCCAATTTGCTGATCAGTTCCGCGCGGGACTCCCACACGGCGTGCAGGCGCTCCACCTCCTCCGGCGGAGGATTGAAGCCGGAGAGGGGTGCCGTCAACTCCTCGTTTTCGAGCTCCCTGCGGAGCTCCTTGAGTGCCGAGACGGCACGATCTGCCGAGGCGACATCCGTCACCTCGCTGATGATGGTATTGTACCGCTGAGCATGCTCGAGGAAGGCGCGGAAGGCGGCCTGCTGCTCCTCAGTAGTATATGTGCGGTCGGCAGGTTCCTCGTAATCCTCGAACTCCTCGTCTTCGAAATCATCCTCTGCCTCTGCGGAGGCATGAACAGTCAGGCAGGGAGCCAGTAGCAGACAAAGCGAGGGTATAAAATGGGTCAGTTTCATATCACCGCCCATTTCAACACAACAAGCAGTCCAATGCAAGCAAATTCTGATATATCCCACCGGCGATGTACGGAGTGCCTCATTTCCAGTATAACGTTCGGCAAATAATGGGACTGTTTGCGACTATAAGCGAGCCAAATTTCAGAGCCCGCATGGCGGGGCTATCTTCAAAATTGCAGGTCTGCCTAATTGCCGAACTCTATACCAGGGCAATCAGCCGACCGCCAAAAAGGTGGTGGTTCATGCTGAAATGGAAATTGCACATCAAATAAAATCGTACTTTTCAGCACGTCATGAGTTTTAACAAAAATCCTCTATCATTGACAGAACATGAGCTTGACATCCGACGTGACGGGGGAGTATGATGGCTCCCCTAAAGATTTCATAACATACACATCTACACAATATATGGATAAGATCGTATATCATTTTGGCGGTGGTACCGCAGATGGCAACGGCGGCATGAAAGCTCTTCTGGGAGGCAAGGGAGCCAACCTGGCAGAAATGGCTCGCATAGGTCTGCCGGTGCCTCCGGGATTCACCATTACCACGGAAGTCTGCACCTATTACTATGAGCACGAGCTGACTTACCCGGCCGAGCTCAACAGCTTGGTACACGAAGGGATTGGCAAGATGGAGGCGCTGGTCGGCCGCAAGTTCGGCGACACGACAGCCATGCCTCTGCTGGTTTCCGTGCGTTCCGGCGCCCGCGAATCCATGCCCGGCATGATGGATACGATCCTGAACCTCGGTCTGAATGACGAGACGGTGGAGGCCATGGCCGCCGCCACGAACAATGCACGTTTTGCCTGGGACTGCTACCGCCGTTTCGTGCAGATGTACGGCGATGTGGTGATGGGCGTACAGAAGCAGGAGGGCGAGGACCTCGAGCCCTTCGAGAGCATCATCCACAAACTTAAGGAGGAACGCTACAGCAAGGATATTGCGGACTCTGAGCTGACGGCCGATGACAGCCGCGAGCTGGTGCGCCGTTTCAAGACCTTGGTGCTGACGCGCAGCGGTCGCACCTTCCCGTCCGATCCCTGGGAGCAGCTGCAGGGTGCCATCGGTGCGGTGTTCAGCTCGTGGAACAACGAGCGCGCCATCACTTACCGCCAGAAGTACGGCATACCCAGCGAGTGGGGAACCGCCGTGAACGTACAGTGCATGGTATTCGGCAACACGAGCGATGAGTCCGGCTCCGGAGTGGCCTTCACCCGCAACCCCGCCAATGGCAAAAACGAGTTCTACGGCGAGTTCCTCATGAATGCCCAGGGCGAGGACGTGGTGGCCGGTGTGCGCACCCCCGATCCCGTGGCCCGTTTGGCCGAGATCATGCCCAGTGCCTATGAGGAGCTTTGCGACATCCGCAAGACGCTCGAGAACCATTTCCGCGACATGCAGGACTTCGAGTTCACCATCCAGGATCGCAAGGTTTACATGCTCCAGACCCGCAATGGCAAGCGCACGGGAATAGCCGCTTTCCGCATAGCCTGCGATATGGAAAAGGATGGGCTCATCGACTGGCAGACAGCCGTTAAGCGCATACCCGCCGATCAGGTCGATCAGGTGCTGGCCCCGGTGTTCGACTCCGCCGCCATCAGCAAGGTAGAGCCCATCACCCGCGGTCTGAACGCCGGTCCGGGCGCGGCCTCCGGGCGCATCTGCCTGAACGCAGCCCGCTGCGAGGAGGCTCACAAGCGCGGCGAGAAGGTGCTGCTGGTTCGTCTGGAGACATCCCCCGAAGATCTGCGCGGCATGATCGCAGCAGAAGGCATCCTGACCGCCCGTGGCGGTCTGTCCAGCCATGCAGCTCTCGTTGCCCGCCAGATGGGCAAGGTCTGTGTGTGCGGTGCCAGCGACATGGAGATCGACTATCACAACCGCACCGTCACCATAGCCGGCAAGGTCTACAAAGAGGGTGATTACCTCTCTCTGGACGGCACCGGCGGCTATGTGTACGCAGGCAAGATGCCCACGGCCCCCTCCGAGGTCATCCAGGTACTCATAAAGAAGAACCTCAAGCCCGAGGAGAGCCACACCTACCGCGACTTCGCCAGGGTGATGGAGTGGTGCAGCCGTGCCACCAAGCTGGGAGTACGCACCAATGCCGACTCCCCCGACCAGGTGGCAGCCGCCATCGCCTTCGGTGCAGAGGGAATCGGTCTGTGCCGCACGGAGCACATGTTCTTCGGCGGTAACCGGATCGACTTCATGCGCCGCATGATTCTGGCCACCCACGAGGAGGACAGCCGCGAGGCCGTAGCCAATCTCCTTCCCTTCCAGAAGAGTGACTTCAAGGGCATCTTCAAGGCGCTGGCCGGTCGCCCCGGTACCATCCGCCTGCTCGACCCGCCCCTCCACGAATTCCTGCCCACCACCAAGGAGCAGCAGCTCGACCTCGCCAAGAAATTCAACATCCCCGTGGAAGTCATCATCCGCCGCGTGAGCGAGCTGCACGAGTTCAACCCCATGCTGGGACACCGCGGCTGCCGCCTCGGCATAGCCCACCCCGAGATCACCGAGATGCAGGCCCGCGCCATCATCGAGGCAGCCATCGAGGTGCAGGAGGAGGAAGGCTGCGAGGTACGTCCCGAGATCATGGTGCCGCTCGTCGCCTTCAAGCGCGAACTTGATCTGCAGAAGGAGGTGATCGACCGCGCAGCGGAAAAGGTGTTCGAGGAGAAGGGGCGCCGCATCTCCTACAAGGTTGGTACGATGATCGAGATTCCCCGTGCCTGTGTGACTGCCGATGAGATTGCTCAGACGGCAGAGTTCTTCTCCTTCGGCACAAATGACCTCACCCAGACCGGTCTCGGCATGAGCCGCGATGACTCAGGCTCCTTCCTGCCCACCTACCGCAACCTCGAGATTGTGAAGGCCAACGTCTTCGCCAGCATAGACCAGGATGGCGTGGGCAAGCTGATGAAGCTCGGCGTGGACCTGGGCCGCAGCACTCGCCCCGGCATGAAGATGGGCATCTGCGGTGAGCACGGCGGCGACCCCGCCTCCGTCAAATTCTGCCACAAGCTCAATCTGAACTACGTCTCCTGCTCCCCCTACCGCGTACCCACCGCACGCCTGGCAGCAGCTCAGGCAGCCCTTTCAGAAAACTAAGGCTCTCACCACAAGTCACTCACCTCGTCCCACCCGGTCCTGACCGGGTGGGACTTTTCTTCACCGCCCTTCCCACGCGAAATCTCTCCGGCTGACGAACTCCTTCATTGACAGACCGATCCATCCGGGTATGATACTTGTATATGGAAACTCTCGTCTCCCGCGGCATCATTGAGTCGTACTTCAACAAATTGCAGGGATGTCTGGAACTGGACGCCGCCATCGTCGGTGGAGGTCCCTCCGGGATAGTCGCAGCCTACTATCTGGCCAAAGCCGGTCACAAGGTGGCACTCTTCGACCGCAAACTCTCCCCGGGTGGAGGGATGTGGGGCGGTGCCATGATGTTCAACGACATCGTGGTTCAGGAGGAGGCCATGCCCATCGTCCGCGAGCTGCAGCTCAGTTACAAGCCCTGGAAAGACGGCACCTACATCATCGATTCCGTACACGCCACCGCCGGTCTGCTCTACCAGGCCACGCGCGCCGGTGCCATCGTTTTCAACTGCTACTCCGTTGAGGACGTTGTTTACAAGCAGGGACGCGTGGGCGGCGTGGTCGTGAACTGGACCCCCGTCCTGCGCGAAGGTTTGCACGTTGACCCCCTCACCATCATCTCGCGAACCGTTCTCGATGGCACGGGGCATGACTGCGAAATCGCCAAAACTGTCGCCCGCAAGAACGGCGTGCGTCTGAACACGCCCACCGGCGGGGTGGTAGGCGAGATGAGCATGGATGCCGCTGAGGGCGAGCGCTCCACCATCGAGAACACCAAGGAGATCTACCCGGGGCTCTTCGTCTCAGGCATGGCGGCCAACGGGGTCAGCGGTTCCTTCCGCATGGGTCCCATATTCGGAGGCATGCTCATGAGCGGTCGCAAAGCCGCCGAGCTCATGGGAGCAGCCATCCGTGGGGAGAGCTGATCCCTCCCGTCAGGCACACGTGTCCCAAAGATTTGGGACACGTGGATTTACAATTGACAATTTACGATTGACAAATTGAAAGTTAGCGACTTACGCCGATAGAGAAACAAATGAAAGCTTACTGCCGATGGTGAGGCGTCTGATACCCCACTACGAATT